>CAWIGY010000081.1:0-20465 GCA_963835565.1 uncultured delta proteobacterium | reverse complement strand
TTTAGGAATAGTACTCAAACGAGTACACCGAGTGGTTGTTACGATGCATTGGGCGACAATTCTGCGGATGAGGACACTGAGCAGAGTGCACCAGAATGCAACTTCGGTGCACAAAATGACGCTCCGCGGGAAGCTGGACCACAGTCCGCGGGAATCCCGCGAGCGTGTGATCTGTCGCGGGAAAGCGCGCAAGACTCGGACAAGTCGCATCGTCCGACCCGCGGCGAAGTAATGGCCGCGCTCGTCGGGCTTTGGAGTGGTGACACCAGCGCGGCCGAAACGATACTTGCGGCGCTTCTCGATGAATGACGTAGGACAACCTGGGCCTGAAGTACAACACTTGTCAACCGCTACGCCTCGTGCAGTTGTTATGAATACTCCCAGAGATTTCCAAACTCAGAACCCAGTAGCCGCGACCGGCACGGAGCTATCTGTCGTGGTCCCGTTGCCGAGCTCGCCGTAATCATTCTCCCCCCAGCAGTCGATCGCACCAGTGCTGAGCAGTGCGCATGTGTCGTCCTGACCGGCCACGACTGCAACGGCATTGCTTATGCCGGGCACTGCGACAGGCGCCGAAGTGTCGGCTGTAGTGCCATCGCCAAGTTGACCATAGTTGTTAATTCCCCAGCATTGCACTTTGCCGTCGTTCAGTACCGCACAGCTGTGCCCGCCTTCGCTGCCGGCGGCAACGCCGCCGCCCTCATCGAATCCGGCTGCGATGGCCACAGCGTTGGTAATGCCAGAAACGGCAACGGGAACGGAGCTGTCAGTTGTCGAACCGTTGCCGAGCTCGCCATGGGAGTTCGAGCCCCAGCACCGAATTGTGCCGTCGCCCAGCAACGCGCAGGCATGTTCCTCTGCAGTCGCAATGGCCAGGGCGTTTACGATACCCGACACTGCGGTAAGCCCTGTTGCGAACGCGCCGCATTGAATTGTGCCATCGCTCAGTAACGCACACTGAAAGCCCTCCACGTTACCGCCGCACCCGATAGCAACGGCATTTGTGATGCCAGCGACGGGCGCAAAGAGCCCCCCTACTTCTTGGCACTGGAGGCTCCCATTGCTGAGCACGACGCAGACCTGCGTAGCCCCGGCGCAAATACCTCGTGTCGCAACGGTCATGCCGGCGTCAACAGGAATGTTCCCGTAATAAACGCCCCAGCACTGGACTGTCCCATCACTCAACACCGCGCAGGTGAATGGGTACCCGGCAGCCACAGCAACCGCGCTCGTGATACCGGAAACTGGAACGGGGATATAGCCGTTCATTGTGTCGCCGTTGCCAAGGCGCCCGTCGGAGTTTCGTCCCCAGCACTGAACTCCGCCGTTGGTCGACAAAGCGCAATTATGCTGGGCTCCGGCTGTGATGCTTTTCACGACGGGGGCACTTTTGGTGGTGCCGCCAGTGCCCGCGTCGCCACCGGTGACTTTGGCTCCGCCATCCAGTTCCACAACTGTGACTGTAGTGCTACTGCAAGCACCAGCTGAAATAGTCACGAGCGCAAACCTTAGCCAGAAGCACACGAAGGTCGTTCTTGGGGACATGGACACACTTTCCGGGGGGCTTCAAGATTCTCAGTGGCTCACCAGCACCCCCAGCAGACGTAAGCATCTATGTTACCAGTGTCGTAATCTTCGCAAGGTGACAGGGCACAGTATTGATAGTGCATGGTTGCAGCCTCCGAAGCAGCATCCGAAAGAGATGCAGCACACCCCTCATGGGCGTCAGTTTGCTTATCGCAAGGTTCATCAGGGCACACGCACGAGGGCACGGTAGACACGAGCGTAATGCCACCCGGCACGGTCGAGCTTGCTCCACCCATTCCCAAAAGCCCGCCCGTTGCAACGTTGCCACCAGTACCGGCCAGAGCTCCACCCGTCGCAACCGTTCCGCCGATTCCGGCAAGCCCCGCACTGGCTGCCGCAGCGCCGCCAGTAGATCCTGCGCGAGCTGTCGTCGTGCCTCCACCGCCTGTCGCTCGCGTTGTAGCCGAGGAGCCGCCGGTCGAGCCCGTGTCTATGGTTCCGCCATCGGTATCTACGACTGTGACTGTAGTGCTGCTGCAAGCGCCAAGCGCCACGAGCCAGAAGCAGAGCAAAGTCGTTCTTGGGGACATGTCCCAAAGTATACTACCTGGACGCGGGACTTGGCCCCCTTTCGTGTTGTGGCGAGATTGCGGTTCCGAGGTGTGGTCTTGCTCGTGCTTTGGTGGGGATTGCTCGCACATACTCGACCCTCAACGTGCAATGGATCACATGTGGGAGGGCCGACGAAGGGCAGCTGAAGGTAGATTTTGCACAAGCTCAGGCGTGCCCGCGATTCCGTGGATGCGGTTCGTACCGGCCAAACGACTGGCCCCCGCGCTACTACCATATTATATCTTCCCCGGCACTCACGTCCGCTGGCTTATTTTGCCTTACAAATATGTCATATTTAGCGCGACCGGATGACGATATTACCCGAGCTTGCCAGAGTCCTGATTTCGGATCAAAAGGGGTGGTTCGGGTCACCAGCACTGCTGACGAAAAGACCTAGAGACTTCATGCGGGAGGGTGACCAGCATGAGCACATTCTGGACGGATGGGTCCGATTCGAGGCACTGCGGGCCTCTCCGCTGTTCGAGCCGGTCTGGCTGAGCGAAAAGTTTCCGCATCTAGTCTATGACAGAGTGGACAAGGCCAAATTTGCCGAGAAGTTCGCTCACTTCATGAACCACGATATTGCCCCCGCCCCGAAATACTACGACTTCCAGCATCTTTTGCCGAAAATGCTCGCCCTGGCCGGGCACTATGACCGCGCATGGCCGTATATACGTTGGCCCTTCAATGACAGCGCAGAGGATATCGAGATATTCCTGAGGCTGCCCCCCGAAGTGGCTAAGTGTGTTTGGAAATGCAGACCGCGAAAAAGACAGCAGTACCCCCGAGACCACAGGCGCGAGTGGCGGGCGAGCGCAAGAGGCACCCTCTCCCAATTGCAACGTCTACGCGTTGCACATGACGAACTGGGCAAGGAGCTTACTCTCGACAATATTTGGTGGGCTCTCGACGGTGAGCGCATCTGTGTGGATCGTCCGCGCCGCAGCGCGCACCTGTGCGTCAATCTGAGCAGGGAACTGCTTGACGCGATGCCCGGGGACACGCGGAGGGGTGCGTTTATTCGCGCAGCCACAGGTTGCACACGAAAAGGCTCTGTTCCGGACGATGATTGGGCCGCCCTGAAGAGACTGCGTGAGTCTGGCGGTTGCGAGGCTGTGAGCTTCTGTACGACAGAGACTATGGCCGACTGCTTGCGATCAGAGGCACGCAATGCGCGGCGCACCATTTCGGAAATGGTCGAAGCGCATTGCTGGTGGTACTTTCGGAACAAGTGACAACCGGAACCAAAGCGCGCAGCTAGCCGTCACCCGCAACTTTGCCCGACATAAGTCGCCCCAAACATCGGGCACTGCGGTATCCTGATTTCGTTCGGGTTTGGCCGAGTCGAAACTGAAAAAGTGAGTTCGAACCCTTTTCCTAGAGGGTGTATCTGGCCCTCTACCTCGGTCCGCCAGGTAGCGCGCGAAGCGCTGAGACCTGAAAATAGATGACCCCGCTCAGTCTGCGAAACCGGCGGGGTCGAATTACCATGTCAAAAACCAGTGTATCGGACTGTAAGAAGAATGCCAGCGATGATGTCGCGAAGTTGGAGAAAGTCGCGAACAGGCTCATGCATGAACTCATTAAGTGTGACTGCCTGTCAGCCGATAGCGACATATACACCGCTGCACAACAATTGCAGGAAATCAAGGCACCTGATGGTCCGCCCAAGATTCTAATTGAAGCTCTTCTCTATACGGTGCGGCTATCCCAAATGGAACAGGATTTACCTGTCGCCTGGGAAGCAAATCATCAAGCAGTCGAAGAGCTTGTGGATCGGCGTAGTGCGCTGTTGGACAAGTCGCGCAAGTTACAAAAGATGCTTACGCAGTACGGCAAGGACCTAGCGGAATACGGGAAGGTATTTTCTCATGTCTGGCGCAACGCCAAGCAGGCGGAAACCGCCGAACACAGTGAAAAGTGGCAATTGCTGTTTCACGTACTCAACGTGGTGCATATGTTCTTGGGCCTCGATGTTCTTGCCGCTGGCGACTTGGTGTCGAAGCCTAGGTTGGAGTTGTGGGACGACATGAGGGTATACTGGGCCGACGCGCTTTACAGGTCCGGCAAATACGAATGGAAGGACCTCTCTTCAATGCTGTTCTTTGTGGAGTACCATGACGCCGGAACGCGTGAGGGTGGTGAACGACTTATGCACAAGGTTGACCGTGCATTTAGGGCAAAGAGAAAGAGAGAGTTGGAAGCGCAATGCGAATTGGACGAGGCGCTTCGGAGACTTGAGTCTGCCTGCACGGATGAGGCCATTTGCAAGTCCAAGTTGTCTGCTGCCGAGCTTGAATGCAGGCGAATAATTGCTAGCAGTGTGGAGGAACTCAATCACCAACTGTTCGAAGGACACCCTTTGGGATCATTATGCTTGCGATGGGCGGGCTACGGTCCGCTCGGACAGATCACCGATGCTGGAGTTCTCGATTCGCCACAGGTGCCATCTTCGGCTGTAGAGATTGTAGCCAATCTCCGTGCGTTGTGCGAAATGGTGTATGAGGTCGATCCGCATAAAAAGGCCGAGGCTTTTGGTGGTTTGGGCTCCATGGCTGCGCTAGATAAGACAAAAAGCTATATCGCTACAGTGAAGGCAATACGTCGCGCATACGGTGCCCTGTCACCCACCGATGAGACTTCAGAGTCTTCGCCATCAGTTGCCAGCAAGTAAGAAGCTGAAGCTCATCGCTTGAGCTTTCGCGTCCTTAATGCTGCGTGCGGGGTGAATAGTGACGACCAAGGACTTGACTGAGAATGCAGCTGCGAATACTGGCCGTCGATAATGTCAACTGACGTTTTTCAGGCCCAAAAACGTCAGCTGCCAAGTTCCTGAGCTTAGGGCAGTCTGATTACGCGAAAGCCCACGGGTAGACGAACCCGGGGGCCTTCTAAGGGCACGACCTGTATCGGCAGGACGCACCAATGCGTAAAGGTTTGCACATCTTGGACCTCGAAGCACGCGGCGCTAACGACGCACGTGAGCCAATCGGGGCGGACGCAACGTCCGCCGCGAGCTTCGGTGTCCCAGATGGGCCTTTCAGAGTCATGCCAGCAAGCGGTTGGGCGCTTGTGTTTCGCCCCGGTTGGCTAGCGGCGCAGCCGCCCGTTCGCGGCGGGTACCGCGCCGCACCGCGGCGTGGGCGGCCGCGCTTGATGAGCCGCCTTCAAAATAACATCCGGGGCGATCGTACTTCACTGACTCGCCTCGAGGGGTGCTCATGACCGATGCTCCACTGACGTCGGTGGGTGCGCCGGATAGCGAGCCTCTAGGGAAATCGCCGAAATAGTGTTCGGAAATCGCCAAATAGTGTTCCACCCCGGGAATCATGCCTGGCCATTAAGTCAAAAAGCGAGTCCGGAATCGAACGCTACCGACTCCGGGACGCACTTGGGCCGATTGCCTGGAAGCTAGCTTCCGAGATTCGGGACGAGCAAGAGCGCAGTGGCTCAGGGGGTAGCCCGAAGGAACCAGCTAAGACTTGGCGACGAGCCCGCGGTCTTGGGCCGACGAATCTGGGTCACTGCGGACGCACACGGTGCAAGCCCGTCGTGCAAATGGATTTGTGTGGTGATGGGCACGTCATTCTATCGGGCTGCAGGCATTGCCATTCAGCTACGGGCTGTCCGGTGTGTGCCGCCAAGATCTTGCCGAAGCGTGCCAGCGAAATCGAACAAGCTGTAGACATTTGGCGGGACGCGATGGGCGACCCCGTCGCGCTGCTCACGCTGACTGTGCGACACTCTTTTGGGGATGATCCGGAAAAGCTACTCAAGGCACAAAAGCAAGCATGGCATCAGCTGCAAACTTCAAGACCATTACGTCGAGTTTGGGACAGAATCGGAATTCATCACTTCGTCCGCCGTAGCGAGACGACATACGGCATCACGAACGGCTTTCATCCGCATCTGCACGTTGTGCTGTTCCTCGAGCGTGAGCTTTGCGGCGACAAAATCGCAGAGCTTAGTGGAGCCTGGAAAAAAGCGGTTTGTGATGAGCTCGGCGACGAATACGTGCCTGATGACGAACATGGGTGCGTGCTGAGCCAGGTACACGACGCAACGTACGCTGCGAAGCTCGCACTCGAAGTTAGCGACATCACCAGCAAACAGTGCAAACTCGAAGGTCATTTCACGACGTGGCAACTTGCCAATGCTGCCGCTGGTCTCGCGCCGGACATCGCTGAACAGCTTGGTGGTCGCGCTAACGCGGAACGGCTTTGGATGTCGTACCTACGGGCGACGTTTGGAATGCATGTCCTGCAGTGGTCGAAAGGTGCCCGCGCATTCTTTCACATTGACGACGTCAGCGATGAGCAACTTGTCGCGGAGGACGATACCCCGGAAAGCGAACGTATCCGAACAATTCGCATAAAGGGCAAGGACTGGGATCACCTAAAGGCGGCCAATCAATATTTCGTCACCGATCTTCGTCGGGCGCTTGTTCATGGTGATGAACAGGCGCTTAGCGCTGTGCCAATCTACGATGGCCCGACTCCAACGGAAGAACGCCTTCTGAGTGGCGGCGCTCGACACAAGACCCTTACGGGGCAAGCCCCATCAATGCGCACGCGCGAAAGCTTGAGCGCAGAGCGCCGTCGTGAGCTGATTGCAGATTTGCAGAGCCGGCTACGCCGGCTTCACTGTGGCCAGCTCGCAGATGCCGGTGAACACGACGAACCGATGCTGTCACAAGACCCGGAACTTTTCCCCTCATGGTGTTTGCAATGACGGTGTCCTTGAGCGTTTCCCGCGCGGCGTTGCGACTTGTTCGAACTTGCGGGCGTTATTGCGGCGAAGCGTGCCCCTGGCTCAGGCGCAATCCTGTCGTTTGCACCTTGCTAGGCATTCGCGTGCGAACGTTGATGGGCACATGCGGCAAAAGTGACAACGAAACGGACTGGATCTCTGAGATTCTCTATCTTTGCGTACCCGTCGGAATGACACTCGCCACCCCGCCGTCGTGGCAAGGCCGATGCGCGAGTCCCGAGCGCATGGGCATTTGCCGCCGCGAATGCCCAGACGATTACGATGGCTGGCCGTGTTCTGACGTCGGCGGTGCCCTTGTTGCGCAACCGCCAACGCGGATTGCTACAGGTGTTCTCAGTCACTGGGCGTCGGAAGTATTGGCCGCAAAGGTGTACGATGACCGACCGGCGGAGCTTCCGCGCCGCATTGTTGGAGGCAGGCCGTGATCACGATTGATACGAAAGCCCTTGCCAGGGAAATCGCAGCGGAGCTGCACCGGCTGCAGCAAGGTGAACCACGACCTCCAGAAAGAACCCACGACACCGTGGCCGAGTTTGCAGAACGCGTGAAAGTTTCAAGGCGTCTGGTGCGCAAGTGGATTGCGGCGGGTCTGCCATCCTTGAAGGTTGGGCGGTTTCGACGGGTCATCGTTGCGGATGCGCAACAATGGCTGGCTGCGGGCGGTGGCAAAGGTGCTGCTGCCGTTGCTGGTGTCGCCGCGGCACGGCGAGCGGCACTCAGGGCGATTTCAGGAGGCAAAACTGGAAAGCACCCGCGAACATCGCCATGAAACTTGGACTTGCATTGACGTTCAACACCTTTTCGTTTGACGTGTACGCAAATTAGGCGTACAGTGTCGTGGTATGGTTGAACACGATCAACGATTTCACGCACGGCTGACCAATGAAGAAGTTACTTTGCTTCGTGCGCTGGCTGAGTCCGACGGGATCAGCATGACCGACGAAGTCCGAATGCTGATCAGGCGCGCTTTCTTGGAACGGTTCGGATCGCCCAAGCCTAAGCCGAAACCCAAACCCCATAAGTAATCCGACAAATTGATATGTGGCCAAGCGCGCAAGAGGCACCGAAATGAAGAGCACCAAGCACCGCATCCAATTCGGCGAACGTGAAGTCTACTTCTATCGGCGCAACGATTCGGGACAATTTGTCTTTGGGTACAAGGTTGGCGACGACTGGCGCGAAACTCGATGTCCCAGGCACGTTCGTGCGCAGCGGGACGCTGAGGAATACGCCCGCGGGTATCTGGAAGAATTGCTGCGCACGGGCGGCAAACCTGAGATTATGCCGCCAGACCCGACGCTCGCTGTGAAGCGGCCCACCGTAGCGGAAGTGGCCGAACGGTGGTTGGAGCTTCGCAAGGACAAAGAGGAATTAGCGCAGGCCACGAAAGATCAGGGCAAGTCCAACATCTACACGCACATTGCTCCGAAGCTGAGAAACCCGAATGCGGCTGACCCCATGCTCGGGGACCTGCGCGTTGACGAACTCGGCTCCGGAACACTGCGCCGATGGGTGAGACATCTAAAGACTATTCGCGAGCCGAGAACCGTGAACAACATTGCCACCACGCTGAGCGTCATGTTCGACGATGCCATGACCGAGGAGTGGATTGCACTTAGCGCAAACCCCATGATGCATCCAGGCGTTCGAAAGGAGCTGCCCGAGGTCATTCCTACGAGTGGCGCTGATCGCGTCTGCCTTACTCGGCCCGTTGCTGAAGCCTTGCTTCGTTGTGAGAAGGTTTTCGAGCATCGCAAACTTCGCTACTTGTTGGAACTGACCTCAGGGATGCGGGAAGGCGAGCTGGCTGGACTGCTTTGGTCTGACGTTGACTTGGACGCAAAGATACCCCGCGCTGAAATCACGAAAGCATTGCAGCTCCGTGGGAAAAATGGCTCTACGACTACCGGCGAGCCCAAGACCAGAAGTAGCAAGCGCACGCTACCGCTCCACGCGCTTGCTGTGCGCGCCCTTCGAGCCTGGAAGGCCAAGGGGTGGGAGCAGTATGCAGGCCACAAGCCGAGACAGATTGACCCGGTGTTCCCCGACGAAAAAGGCAAGTATTGTCGCCCTCGAAGCGCCGAGCTAATTCGAGAAGACCTTGCCCTGGCCAAGCAACCCACCAAAGTTGGTAATACCGATATCGACGCTCACGCGTGCCGCCGCAGTTTCTTGACTTGGCTGACCAACGCGGAGGTTCCTGGCGACATCATCGACATGCTTGCGGGGCACGCTGGCAGAGGTGTTCGTGCACGGCACTACACGGCCCATGATCTTGAGGTGATGGCCAAGGCTGTCGCCAAAATTGAGCTGAACGTGCCGCTTCGCGAGGTGGTCTCGCTCCCTGTAGCCGTCGCGGTCGGCGATGATTCAATCGTTGACGACACCCGACCGGACACCGATTCAACATCGGTTGCCGCAACCGATGACAGTCAAATCATCGGTCAACTTCCCGCGGAGTTTCCCGCGGAGCGCGGGAAGCGCGCGGGAACAATGACGGATTCTCTAATGATTTCAAGCGCCCCCGAGAGGAGTCGAACCTCTGACCTTCGGTTTAGGAAAACATTACACAACTCAACCAAAACAACAGCAATTTCCAGTACTTTCCGCTAGATTAGGTCACGATCGGCTCTTGTCGGATGGCACTCTAAAGCACTATAAAACACGGCAAAGCTGTCTACGGCTGGTAACATTTGGTAACGCGCAAGGCGGCCGCTTGGGCGGAATGCGGTCAACTTTGCATCATATTGATTGGCTGACTTCTCCACTTTCAGATCCATTCTTGGGTCTGTATGTTGGATCCGCAAGACCACAGTAAGTGCAACGACTATGGGCTCGGCATCCGGCTGACCACTCCGCCTCGTGCCTTTGACGGCTCGGAAGTATGGAGCGTGCGCACAGGACTGCATTCACACCGGTGAACGCGAACGTTGTCGCCGATTTTCGACCGCCCGAAGGAAGCGCTCGATAGCAGCGATGACGCCAGCGGCGTTGCCCTGGTACGCGTCCCAATCCGTCGTGGTCCAGTCTCTTGGTGCCACGTCTTTCCCACCGGCATCAAGAAACGGATAGCGATAGCTTACGTCCGATAGTTTGGTCGTCGTTGTCGTATTCTCGACCTTCCGTAACAGCCCCGCGCCGTCCAATTGGTTCAGCTCCACTTCGAGCTGACGAAGCAGAAGTCGAAGCGACTTAGGGAGCGCCAGGTCCTTGTTGAGCTCCGTCGCAAGTTCCTTCAACGGCGAGTGTTTGTGGAGAAAGTATCCTCGGAATACACCGTCATGCGCCGGCGGACCGTTCCAAAGCACCAAACCGAGCGCCTTGATACCCTTTTCGCACGCCTGTTGAATCCAGTAGCGACGGTGACACTCTTCGCCACCGTTACCGCGCGCCGCCTCAAGATCTGCTCGCGCCTGTCGGAGCCATGCCTTAAGTCGTTCATCTGCCATGGTTCAGGCCGCTCGAGCGACTTCACGGGCAAGTTCAACAAGCGGTTGTACGTCGATGCTATCCAAAACTACAGTTCCGTCAACGATAGCACGAGCCAATTCCGGCTTCCGGCGTAGCGCCGCCTCGAGACTGCGCCGATTTCCTGCGATCAACGCGAGCGGAAAACGGAACCCAACACCGGGGCTGAAGAATGTGGGTTCGTCGGCCATTTCATCGTCGGTCATCGTCGGAATTACCTCGACGAGCCAGACCTCGGTAGCGTCCTTATTGATCCAAATGGCACCGGTAGTCGGCTCCTCCAACCTCGAATGGGCGCTGACGAGCTCTGTGACTTTCTCGAGCGGAATCATGGAGTCATCATAGCTCGCCCACTGCGTCGTCGCACGCGCATCACCATGCACCGCGCAAATCTGCTGAATATTCATGGCAATTACGTCCGTGTCGGGCGGGCGTCTGCCTGCCGATCTTGCGCATTCGGGCGGTGCCACGCTTGGTAGGCAATCGAGCACGCCTGATCCATCAGGTCGGGCTCGTCCGCCATGAGTCGGAGCAATGAGGGTCTGGGTGGCATACAATCTCAGTGGCTGCGGGTTGCCGCCCTTTGCGGGAAGATCAAAATGCAGCCAGCAATAAAGACCATAAGCACGAACGACGCGGAGTAGCGACTTAGAGCCAGCCCACCGGCCTTGAGGGGCTTGTCGAGAAGGTCGCCGACCACGGCTCCCAGTGGTCGCGTGAGAATAAATGCCGCCCAGAAAAGCATCGTACGGGATAGTCTGGTCCAGTAATAAGCCGCCGCAACAAGTGCCAGCAAAGCACTAAACACTATGGCACCTCCACGATAGCCAAGACCAGCCGTGTCGGCTGTCCAATCTCCAAGTGCGGTCCCCAGAGTTTGGGAAAACATAATCGTTACCCAATAGAACATTTCGCTCTTTGAAGAACTTATCGTTTCAACCGACACAGAACCCAAAGTTTGATACCAAATAAGCAGTGACCCCATCAGCAGCGCGAAAAGGAGCGACGTACCACCGGCATAACCAATGCCCAAGGAGCGGTCAGCAAAGTCTGCCAGCGTTGTACCCACGGTTGTCGTTGCGATAATTGTTGACCAGTAGAGAATCGGATGAAAGCGCTTGGCGGAAACCTGAGCAAAAGCAACGACAATGAAGATGGCAGCGAAAATCTCAGTGCCGATGAGATAGCCCAGTTTCATTGACATGGACACGGCATCCCCACCGGTCTCCCCAAGCGTGGTGGCAGCAACTTTGATAATCCAGAAAAGCAGCGTAACCGCTGGAACTTTACTCAAGGTTTCGCTTCTAGTACCGGTCACGCTGTCCTCAATTCAGGTCAAGTCTTACATCTGTTCTGCATGGCACTCTGGAGGTGTCATGCTTCATTCATCACCGATATGAAAGAAGCGGCAACGAAGCGAAGCCGTTGGCCGGAAAGACAGCTCTTTGTGGCAGTATTTCTGAGTCCAGCTCGATACGGCTCGTACGCCTAAGCAGTTCCTCAAGTGCCACACGTATCTCTAGCCGTGCCAACTGTGCACCGGGGCACGCGTGAATACCGGCACCAAACACCAGATTCAGGCTCGGATCCCGATCAAATCGAACTTCCTCTGCCGCCTCGAATACCTGCTCGTCGCGATTTGCAGAAACCCAGATAACCGAAATGCGTTCACCGGCTACGATTTTCCGATTACCGATCTCCACGTCGCGAATGGCAACACGTTTGTTTGCAACCAATGGGCTGCAGATTCTAAGGATCTCGTCGATAGCCACTGGTATCAGTGATGGATCGGAACGCAGCCGTCTTTGTAGTCCCGGATCCACCGCGAGATGATGCGCGACAGTCCCAATCGCCGACGAAAGACTTGCCACCTCGCCCACCGTCCAGTTGCGTAGCACGCTAACGATTTCTTCGTCGTTCAGGAGTCTGCCATTCACTTGAGCATTCATCAAACGCGCGGTCACGTCGTTCACTTGATTGTTCGATTCTGAGCCGCGTGTATTCAGTAGTTTGTGAATGTGGGAAGTGAACTCCCTTGCAATGTCCGCCATCACGGCGCGGTCGCCAGCTAGCGTCGAGTCTTGATTTTTCTTCGTCCAAGCACGAATGAGATCGGTACAATCATCCGGCCACCCGAGAAACGCGCACTGGGCTCGCAGCGAAAACGGCAACGCGAACGCCTCAATGTAATCGAACGATTGATGGGTCAGTGCAACTTCAAGCAATTCAACGGCAATATGCCTACAAACGGGCTTGAATGCCCGGACAAGTTCGCCGTCGAAGCAGGGCTCAATCGCGCGGCGGTACTCTGTGTGCTCTGGAGGATCCATCCCATTTGGCACGGACAGATGCGTTGAGGTTACGTTGCTAAACGTTTCATGATCTTCGATCACTCGAACGACGTCTTGGTGTCGAAAGAGAGACCATTGCAGGAAGTCACTGTGCGCGACGGGACATTTTGACCGAAGTTCGTCATAGGCTGCGCTCTGGTCCTGAAGCACTGAAGGTGCTCTCGGGTCCCAGTCGTGTGTTCGTGAATTTCTCATCGAGTTCGCCTACGCTACGATATCCGGCCGAATACCACGCTCAGCACTCGCATGCCAGGTTGTGGCTACCCGAGGATACGAGCTCATTGCCGTGGTCAATCCGGATCGGGGGTAGCCATCAGAAGCCGCATGACGTTTATTCTGGATGTAACGTGCGGCCATTATGCTTACCTTTTCGTCGCGGGAGGCTCAAGACGTGCCGGCGTTCCAGCCTCGAGTCGGTGTCCCGTAATCAGTCGGGAGCCGCGTCGATAGGTCAAATAGGACCACCCCCAGTTGATCATTACGATGACGCGATTATGAAAATCAATCAGGTAAAAGATATGCACGAGCAGCCAGGTGATCCAGGCAATAAAGCCTGACAGACGCATGCTTCCCACTTCCGCCACGGCACGTTTGCGACCAATCGTCGCCATCGTACCCTTGTCCCGATACCGGAAGTTCGTGCGCGAAAGCCCTTCTATTGATCGGATAATCTGGCGTGCAACAAAGCGTCCTTGTTGCATTGCGACGGGACTCGTCCCGGGCAGCAAGCGTTCAGCGCTTTCGACAAGATATGCTGCAGCGTCACCGATACAAAATACTTCAGAATGCTCTGGAATCGAGCAGTCTGCTAGCACCTTAACACGACCTCGGCGATCGATGACCAGTCCAAGATGTTCACCGAGCTCAGAAGCGCGCACACCCGCCGCCCAGAGCACCGTCGATGCTTCGATGCGTTCATTCAAGGTTTCAATCCCCAAATTGTCGATGGTTGACACGAGCGTATTGACGCGTACCTCGATCCCCATTTCGAGTAAACTCTTCTTTGCCCGCTCGGAAAGGTCTGGTGCAAATGTCGGTAGGACCCGGTTGCCTGCTTCGACCAACAGAACTCGCGTTGCGTCTGGACTAATCGCACGAAAATCCCGAGCCAAAACGAACGTCGCCAACTCGGCGATAGCCCCCGCCAACTCAACCCCTGTTGGCCCTCCGCCGATCACTACGAACGTCAGATGCCTTCGCCGCAGTGCTGGGTCGGTTTCGCGTTCTGCTGCCTCGAACGCCAACAGCACGCGCCGACGGATCTCCACTGCATCATCGAGATCCTTCAACCCGGGCGCCACGCTCGCCCATTTGTCATGGCCAAAGTAATCGTTTCGCGCACCCGGAGCCAGCACAAGGTAGTCGTATTCGAGCGGTGGGCATTCGCGAGTTAAGACCTGCCGCATAGTCAGGTCAACCCCTGTGACTTCGGCGAGCAAGACCCTAGCGTTATCTTGCCGACGCAGCACGCTCCGGATCGGTACCGCGATTTCCGCGGGCGCAAGCCCGGCCATTGCCACCTGATACAATAGCGGCTGAAAGAGATGATGGTTCGACCGATCCAGGAGAGTGATACGCACCGGCGCTCGTGCGAGGGCTTTGGTCACTGCGAGCCCACCAAAACCTCCACCGACGACGACGACGTGCCGCGTCAGCTTCATCGACATGGCGCGCGGCACCTATCTCAATTCTCCGGGGCCTTTCGATTCAAAACCAGCAGAAGAATCGCTAACGACAAGGGAACGGCGCCCACTAGCAGAAAGGTCATATCCGCAACGATACGGATCCACTCCAGCGTATGGAAGAGGCCACCCATGAGAAAACTCAATCGCCGGGCGTGCCAATAGCCATTTTCAATTACGTCCCAGAGCTGAATGACGCCGCCGGGAAACAAGTCGAGCACAATCATCAATCCGAGACCGATATTGAGGCCCCAAAAACCGATCTTGATGAATTTCTCAGCACGGTTCCAAACTGCGCATTGCCACGAATCGCACGCAAACAAAAGAAGACGACTCCAAGGGCCAACATGCCAAAGACACCGAACATGGCAGCGTGACCGTGATTGGCAGTCAGACTGGTGCCGATCTCGAAGTATGAAACGATAGGCAGGTTGATTAGAAATCCGAAGACCCCTGCGCCAACGAAATTCCAGACGCCAACTGCAATTAGAAAGTAGATAGCCCACTTCTGCTCTGCGGCGAGTGGCTTATGGCATTCTTGGCAATTCTGGTCCTTGAGGCGAATGAAGTCCCAGGCATCGAGCGTCAACAATGTCAGTGGGATCACCTCAAGTGCGCTAAAGCAAGCGGCCAGCCCCATGTTGAGCGTACCCTGACCCGTGAAGTACCAATGGTGACCGGTACCCACGATGCCACCCGCGAGATACAAGATTGCATCGAGATACACCAGACGCGTGGCAGCCTTGGTAGTTACGAGGCCCATCTGCACGAACATGACCGCCACCAGCACGGTAGCGAAGAGCTCGAAGAAACCTTCGACCCAAAGGTGAATGATCCAAAAGCGCCAATTGTCGATGATCGCAAAGTTGGTGTGCGGACCGTAGAACAGAGCAGGCACATAGAAGAGCGGAATGGCGACGGCTGCGTATAGAAATAGCGATGGCAATTCGCCCTTTTCGCCCGATTTCATCGCAGGGCGTAGCGCTCGGAACATCAAGAAAAGCCAGAACACCAAACCAACCGCCAATAGCAGCTGCCAGAAGCGGCCCAAGTCCAAGTATTCGCTGCCCTGATGGCCCAACCAGAACCACAAGATTGCCCAGCTTGTTGTTGATTCCCAGGGCCTCGCCAAAAAGACTTCCGAACACCACCACGGCCAGGGCGCCGAGAAGTACCAAGACGCCGAGTTTCTGCCCTTTCGGTTCGGCGCCACCAACAATCGGCGCCAAGAAATAGGCCGCCCGCAACCCATGAGGTGGCAATCCAGAAGATTGCGAGCTGCAGATGCCAGGTGCGCGCCAAATTGTAGGGCAAGAACTTGGCCAGATCGAATCCGTAGAATGCGCCGGGCTCGACCCGATAGTGGGCCAGAACGCCTCCCATGGCCGTTTGCGCCAAGAAAAGCAGAGCGACCACTGCAAAGTAGAGTCCGAGGGCTTTTTGGCTTGGCGTCATCGTCCATTTGTGAAGGGGTCCTTCGTGAGCATGCTTGTGTCCGGAAGCGCCACCCCAACCGAGGTAGTCGAATTTTCCGAACACAAACAACACAAGCCCTAGCCCACCGAACAAGCATCACAAGACTCAGCGCGCTCCAGAGGTACGTAGACGAAGTCGGCGTGTTGCCGGCAAGCGGCTCGTACGGCCAATTGTTGGTGTACGAGTCGTGCGTGCCCGGTCGAAGCGCCACTGTGGCCCAGGTCGCCCAGGCAAAATAGGCATTCAAGGGCAAGATATCCTGGTCATCTTGAATGAAATTCGCCGCAAGACCTGGAGCAGGATGCTCACCCGAGAAATACGTTCTCCATTCTTGTTGCTGGACGACGAACGATGCTTGCTCGGCTGGAGTAAACGTCAACGTATTGGAGCTGCGTCGTAGCGGTTCTGTTTCAACGAATTCTTCACCGCTTCACCCACCGACGTGCGCCTGATCCGGTGAGAGCTCCGCGAATGACTTGCCGTACTTGGCCATGGCCTCTGTGTCCCGCGCGATTTCCGCGAGGCGATGCAAATACTCTGCAGTGTAATCGGGTCCGAGATAGGCACCGTGGCCCCAAAGCGTCCCGTGCTCCATCAAGCCGTACTTGAAGAATACTTCTTGGCCTTTATTTACGTCGTCCTCCGTGAAACAGAACCTGACCCGCCGAATTCACCACCCGCGCGGGAATGGGTGGGGCGCCGTTATAGGTCTTTACCGTTACGATCGTGAGTAAAGTGAAGCCAAACACCATGACCAGAATCACGGCCTTTTGCCACCAGGGAGAAAGCCGATCGTTTTCGAGAGACTTTGGATTCATTGTCATTGCCCTCGCCGATTCAACGGCAACCAGATGTGAGACGTCCTTGCTAAAGATCAAACCGATGGCAGCGTTTCCCGGGGTGTTTACGCCCCAATCATGAGTCAACACAGTACGCGCAAAGCTGGTGCATGTCGACGTGACATTCATCAATTGCGTCAGCGGCGAGTTCGGTAATACAGGTCCGTAGCTCGACGCTGCGACACGCGCGAGTTATATCGTTAGACGATATAATTATGCCGAAGCCCTCACAACTCTCAGCACGGGAATACCGTGCGCTGGCCGAGCTACGTTATGTCATTCGGAAATTTCTCAGCTTTAGCTCCGAGGCTGCGCGAGCCGCGGGCATCGAGCCACAGCAACATCAACTTCTGTTGGCGGTCAAGGGGCTACCGCCGGACTTGCACCCGACCATCCGAGTCGCAGCCGAACGTTTACAGTTGCAACACCACAGCGCCGTCGAGCTGGCCAAGCGATCAATCGAGCATGGCTTGCTCGAAGGTCGCGCCAACAAAACCGATCGACGCGAAGTGCTGCTCCACATTACGCCGTCAGGCGAGCGGTTACTGCGGCGCCTGAGTCTTGCGCACCGTAGGGAGCTGCGCTCTGCGGCACCCGTATTGCTGCAATCGCTGGAAGAGATCGTGGGTCAACCAAAATTGAGAGGAAGAAAACACCGATGAATTGCAAACAAATCTGTCAGAAGATGACTGGCCCAATTTGCGATTACCTTTCGCGTGACCACGCCAGGCTTGACGCCCTACTTAACCGATCCATTGCGCGTCCGGGGGAAATCGAGATGTCCTCGTATGCGGCCTTCCGAGCTGGCCTTCTTCGCCACATTGGTTTGGAGGAGAAGATACTTTTGCCCGCGGCTCGGCGGACACGTGATGGAGCTCCGTTGCCGCTTGCGGTCCAGCTTCGGCGGGACCATGCCGTGCTTGCGGCGCTGCTGGTTCCAACGCCAACGCTCGAGATCGTGGGCACGATTCGGGAGCTACTCGAGAGGCACAACGCGATCGAAGAGTGCCCGGGCGGGCTCTATGAAACTTGTGATTTGCTCGTCGCCACCAATGCGGATTCCATTGCTGCCCAGCTCCGGGATGCTCCCGAGGTTCCTGTCGCCCCCCACTTTGATGGACCTCGGGTACACGAGCATATTCAGTCTCTACTCGAAGCCGCTCGCGGGCGAACATAACGTCTCGCTGTCAAGACCTGCGGTTTTTGTAACCGATGACCTCCCCGCGAACCATCAATAAATGCCGCGAATTCCGCACACGCGTCACGAACAGGCTATACGAACCTTTGAATTCGAATTGGTAACATAATGGTAACGGCGATTGAGTGCACTGCCGAATTGAGATGATTACTCGTCGCTAACCATTCAAGAGTGCTCGTATTTTTGTGACGATTCACGGGCCGAGGTCTTGTCTTAGGAACAGGAATACCTACTCAACAAAAACCAACGGCACATCCAGTGTTTTCCGCGAGAAAGAAACAAGTTCGACCTTCGACGGGGTGCCCGATATGGCACTTCATGGCACTCAAAAGCAGCGTGCGACTGGTAACATATTGGTAACGCGGAAGGTGCCTTATTGGGCTGGGCCAGGTTTTGACTTTGGTTGGGCACGCTTGACAAGTTGCGTCCAGTTTGGAAAACCACAAGGATTCAACGCCGCGTTCGTGCCTCCCATTGGGGCACGGCGCGTGTCCTATTTGGTTCGGTCGCGATCATCGATGGCCTCTGCTTTCCGCCGGCGAAACCCGGAGAAGACCACCGTGCGGTGTACTGTCCGTGGCGAGACTTTGCCCAAGCGAATTGGCTGGCAAAGTGGCATTCAGGTTGTCAGGGCCACAGTGTCAACTGTTGTCGGTCAACCCCGCGGCACTTCGGATGTAAGCTCCACTCGTGCATTGGATCCGTTCAGCCTTACGTTTGCAACCGGAAATGGTTCAAGATCTCGTTCCGGCGGCGCGCGAGCGCCTCGGAGATGCCCAGGCTGCACTGACGAGCGGAAGCCCGACGGGGACTGTGTACCTCGCTGGCTACTCGATCGAGATGGTATTGAAGCACGCCGCGTTTCGCGCTGAAGGGTTGCCACCGTTCGCCTATGTTCGTGACGCGCTTGCACCGGCGCGCGGTAGGCTAAACGTGTGGCTTGGCCCCGTCAACCATGACGGCTATCACAGCCTCGAGTTCTGGGCACTCCTATTGCGGGAGACTCATCGCCACCGGCGTGGTGCCGTACCTGCCAACATATCCCTCACAATTCGAACGGCGTGCCGGCTGAACGAATGCTGGCAGGTGGCGCTTCGTTATCGATCTGCCATGGTTTCGGTTCCGGATGCTGAGGCGTTTCTTCGAGAGGCCGGAAGATTTCCAGCCAGATCCGACGAGCTTTGGAGGTAATCATGCCCGTGCGAACACAGAATATTTTCGATCGACGTGCCAATGATGACCGGTACCAGAAGCTCAAAGCCCGACTTATCGATGAGTGGGCAGGACGTCCGGGTGCGCCACCTCTGCCAGATATTCTTGAAGAGAAGGACGCACGCGATCGCATCATTCACGTGACCGTTACTTGGGACGAGTGGTCCGATCTTGATGCTCAGACACGTTCAGAACTCATCGTTGATGCTCTGCAGGCAGTGAAGGGAGAGGCTGCTGTGGTTGAGCTAACGTTGGCGATGGGCCTTACGCGTGCGGAGGCCGCACGTTTGGCTAGGGCGGGGAATGGTTAGCACGTTACGCTACGTTGGTGCGACGGAGATTCCGGCGCCCACGACTAGAAGCTGAGAGCGCAGGCTTGTTGGCGAGCGGAGCTAACTTGAGATTGGGGGCTCCAAGCGGACTCAATTCTCAGATGAACTTGCATTCTGTTGCGCCTTTGGCATCGTGTCCGGATGGATTGGCATGAACTTCGGCAAAAGGTGCAGTACCTGCGAGACCTGTACCGCCGTCTCCACATTCAGCTTCGGCCTGGGCAGGGACTCGCACTTGCTCTCGACGAGGCAGAGGCGCTAGCGAACGGCGTCAAGTCGCCACTTGCGGCGACGGACGACAACGCCGCGCGTAGCGCTCATAATGCTCATGTCATCTGGATGCTTTCCGATAATGTAAAGACTTGTGTCGAAGCAGGGCTTGAACTTCGGGCACATCTAGCAAATATCGCCACTGGAAGTACTGACTTCGGGACGCAATCGCAGGACAATCGCACGATTTTCTTCAAGGACTTCGAGTACGAAGTCTTCATTATGGCAACGCTTCTGAACAAAGGCGTTAGGGTGGAACTCGCACCAACCCCCAATGACCCACTGTACGAGTTTGAGGCGGGGCTTTCCTTTTCAGCTTAAGCATCCAACTTCGACGGCGCGTCCGGAACGGCGCCTTCAAGAATTTAACCGCCGCCTCAGTGAACAAGGGCGAATCGGAATCTTTGTGATTGGAGTAGAGGATATGTTCGAACTTGGCGATGGCGGTCGTTTCGACGAAGGTGCGGCGTACGATGCGTGGCTAGATGCAAAACGTGCGGATATGGAAGCTCATGGACGACCCATCCTAGAAGGATTTCGCGGGTACCCGCGCATCGCTGGTGTTGTGCAGACAGCAACATATGTGCGTTACATTGAGGGTGACTCGCAGCTCACAAGGACGAGCAACTCATGTGTGTTCGATGGTCAAACGAAGGACAAAGAAGAGTGGTTCGCAGCAGCGATCAGGCTGCTGAGCATCTTCAACCCGAATCCGGTACGGGCCTCTG
>CAWIGY010000080.1:0-6688 GCA_963835565.1 uncultured delta proteobacterium | reverse complement strand
GCCTTTTGCTCGTTCGGCACTTATCAAATCTGAGTGGTCAGCCTGACAGCAAGACGAGCCGGAGTCTAATCAACTGGGGTTGACGGTTGCCTCTAAACGGTCCAGCGTTCGACTTCCTGTGCCAATTGACGAAAATCAAACGCCTTTGGATTTACTCCGAGCTGGATTGACGCCCCCATAATTGTTGAAGTCATGACGAACGCGGCGAGTCTTGGATCGAGGTCCGAGCGTACCCGGCCCTTCTTGGCGAGACCAGTGAGTACCCGCTCAAGCTCTGCGTTCCAATATTTATATAGCTGACGAAAGGCCGCGCGTGCCACGGGCTCGCGGTGGGCCCGCACCACGAGTTCAAGCAGTACGGTGATCAGATGAGGCGTCTTCTTGAACGTTTCCCAGGAGTTTTCGAAGTGCCCTCGAACGCCTTCTGAACGCGGATTGGTTCGCTCGGGGGCAGTGAATTTTCCGGTTGGTAGCCCAGCAGGGCAACCAAGAGCTCCTCCTTCGTGCCGAAATAGTAGTGGAGTGTCGAGATATTTACGTCCGCCCGTTTCGCAATGTCCCGGGTGCGCAGCCCCTCGAACCCATGCTCGGCCACGAGTGAGAAAGCTGCTTCGAGCAACGCCTGCTGACTGTTTTCGCGCGTTGTCTCGTCGGTTGGTTTGACTTGAGTCTGCTTGATTTCGGCAGCGACTTTCTTTTTGGGCACCAATGGAAACTAGAGCCAGTCTATGCTCTTCGGCAAGGGGACTTGACGAATTCTTTCGGCAAAACCATGAATCAATCAGTTGATTGATCCATGGAGGCATGATGTCCACAGCCTTTGCCAGAATTCCTCCTCTGACGCTGGAATGTAGTAGAGCCAGCGCTGCCGCGTTGAGTTCCGTGGCTCAAGGTCCGGGTGCCTGACCGAGGGCACGAAAACCGCTTGTGTTCGGCCAAGTCGCAGCCGCGGCGTCCGCCTTTGTGGCGCGTCTTTAGAATTGCTCTGGTCTTTTGCGTCACGGCCTTCGGTTCAACGCCGGTCTTTGCGGACACACCGAGCCGTGAGAGTGATACGGATCATCGCGCACCATTGTCCGTGAACATCGTCAACTTGCGCTCTAACAAGGGCCGAGTAGGGTGGACCATTTACGATAAAGCAAAGGGATTTCCTCGGATGCCACCGTTGCGCTGCGGCGACTATGGTGCCCGATTGCATCCCAAAAGTCGAGTTGTCGCTTCGATTCGCTCCTTGCGGGTACCTACGCTGTTGCCTGCTTTCACGACGAAAACGCGAATGGCAAATTGGACTCGGGACTCTTTGGGATTCCCACCGAAGGGGTAGTCGTATCAAACCAAGCCAAGGGGTTTATGGGGCCACCTAAATTCGACGCCGCTAAGTTCCGATTCGCCGGCGCTCCGAGCCAAATAACGCTGAAGATGGAATACTGACCGTGTACGCTGATCCGCTACGCACCGCTCTGGTTTGTACGATTTATTCGCGAGTGCGCAAGGCCCCGCACAGACGTTGGTCGCGTCCCCAGCTGCGGCTCAAGTGTCGAGTCCGTCCGGACACCTACCCAAGGACGTCAACGAGTCGTGGCCTCGGCGGGAACAATCCCCACCAGAAACGACGCTGCCGAAATTGAGCTATTTCTGGAGCGAGCGAAGAGCTACAGTGCGGAGAACCGCAGCGCGGTGGCTGTGGCGCAGCAGCGGGGGGCCGAAGCCGATCAAGCGCTTTTGGTGCTATTCCCATCACTCTCGGCAACAGCTGGCTATACGCGCAATCAATACGAAGTCATCGCTCAAATCCCGAATGGCCCGAATTCTCTGAGGTCGGCCACCATTACTGCGACGAATCAATGGGACGCCACGATTACGCTGGATGTTCCGATTGTAGATGCTCGTAACTTCCTTCAACTCAAGGCCGCTCGGAGCAGTCGGCAGTCGGCGCTCGCCGATGCGGCAAACACGGAGCAAGATATCGCGACCCTGGTGGGCACGGCTTACTACCAACTAGTGGGTGCTGATGCCCTGCAAGCTTCTGCACAACAAGCGCTCACGACGGCTGAACAGAATCTGCAGATGGTGCAAACGCGCCTCCAAAGTGGGCTCGCTTCGGACCTCGACGCGGACCGGGCGCGTGCGGAAATCGAGCGCGATCGTCAATCGATTGAGGAAGCGAAGTTACTCGGGCAGCAAGCGCGCCGAGTGCTGCGTCGTTACACGGGAGTCGAGCCCGCGGGCAGCATCCCGAAACTCGCGCCCTCCGCGAGCTCGGAGGGGGCTCTGTCTCAATGGACTGCCAACGTCGAGAGCATCCCGATTGTGCGCGCCGCCGCGGCAAAAGTAAATACGGCACGGATGTTAGCGGACGCGGCGTATGCGCCCTTGCTCCCGACCATTGCTGCCTCGGCACGTGAGCGAATCACCAACGCGGTCGGGTTTGGTCAAAGTCCATATTGGGCGGCGGGGCTGACGGCAACCTGGCATCTGAGCGCCTCCGATGAAGCGGCCATTCGAGCTGCGCAGCAGTCGCTGAGCGGCGCGCGTGCCGAGCTCGATCGTGTGCGTCGCGTCGTGCGCGACGGAATCGAAGACACCTATGACCAAGTTCAAAGTCAACTTGTTCGCCTGTCAGCGGCTCTCGCACAACAACAGGCAAGTCAGTCAGCTGCCGACGTTGCGCGGGTCCGATACAATGCGGGGACCGCCACTCACCTCGAGTTGCTCCAAGCCGAGCGCGACGCCTTTGCCGCGCAAGTGGCGTCGGTGCAGGCCAGTGCCGATCTGGAATTGGCGCGCTTTCTTCTTCGGCTGCGCGCTGGACGTATCGTGGGAGGGGATTCATGACAAGGGCCATGCCCCAGCGTCAAGCACCGCTGTCGTTGCGCCTCAAGGCGATGGCGCGCGTGGGCTTTCGCATGATGTTCCACGATCGGTTGAAATTCGTGGGCACCATGAGTGGCGTCGTATTTGCAGTGTTACTCGCGGTGCAACAATTCGCAATCCTGCTCGGTCTTCTCGAGAAGAACACGATGTTCGTGGAACATGCGGGCGCAGACCTGTGGATTGCTCCGCCGAACACGCAACTGCTGCAACCGGGCGAAAAACTCGGCGAGCAGTTATTGATGCGCGCGCGCACGACGCCGGGTGTCGAAGCCGCCGAGCCGCTGATGTTTACGGCCGGGACTGTCAAGAAACCCAATGGAGGCGCCGAACCGGTTACGCTGATTGGAACCCAGTTGCCCGTGTTGCTCGGCGGACCGTGGAATCTGGTTTCCGGAGATCGGGCGCACTCGCCCAACCGAACACGATGATATTCGAGGACTCCGAGCGGGAAAAATACAATGGCCTGAACCTGAACAGCATGCGCGAGCTCAACGGCTATCAGATCCGCGCCGGCGGTTTTACGTGGGGACTGTTACCGTTTGGGCCCGCCTATTGCTTCGGCGATATCGATCTGGTGCGCGCCATGACCGGGACGCCGGTGAATCGCATGAATTTCGTGCTCATTAAGGCACGACCCGGGCAAAACTTGGCAGAGCTTCAGGCTGCGGTGCAGGCACGCGTACCCGAAGGTCTGGTATTGCAACGCGACGCGTTCGAAAAATCGATTGTCGTCAATTTGCTCAAGCAGCAGCTGGGTCTATCCTTTGGCATATCGACTTCTTTTGGGCTGGCGATTGGTTTCATCATCGTGGCGCTCTCGATGTTTTCGTCGGTTCTAGACAGCCTGCGCGAGTTCGGCACGCTCAAAGCGATTGGTTGCACCAACGGCGATCTCACGTTGCTCTTGCTAGTACAATCCATTGCTTACGCAGTGATTGGATCGTTCGTGGGACTCGGCTTGGTCACCCGTGTTGCCGCAGGTATCCGCAACCCCAACTCGTGCCCATCATTCCTGATGTCGTGCTGGGGGTGGTGCCGATCGTGATGCTTGTCTTGTGTATTTTGGCGTCACTCCTGGCGCTGCAGCGGATTCGCAAACTCGAACCAGCGACGGTATTTCGATGACACAAACTAATTTAGTCAAGGACACAAGCCGTGTGCAAAGTGCCCGCTTTGCGGTGGAAGCGCGGGGCGTGAAAAAGGTATTTGGCGAAGGAACTCTAGCTTGTCATGCGCTACGCGGTATCGATTTCCAGGTCAAGCCCGGCGAGTTCGTGATGCTCGCGGGGCCTTCGGGTAGTGGCAAGACCACACTGCTATCGATTCTAGGCTGCGTATTGACGGCAAGCGGCGGCGAGGTTACACTTTTCGGTCAGCGCATTACACACCGTTCGGAAACCGAGCTGCCTCTGCTGCGACTGAGCAATATCGGCTTCATATTCCAGGGTCATAACCTACTTGCGTCACTGACGGCGCTCGAGAACGTGGCTCTGCCGCTGCAAATGCGCGGTTGGCCGATGCGAGAAAGCTTCGGACAGGCAGCGAGTTTGCTCGATCGCGTTGACTTGACGGACAAACTGAAGAGCAAGCCCTATGAGCTGTCCGGCGGTCAACGTCAACGCGTCGCGGTCGCCCGAGCACTAGCCGGCAACCCACCGTTGATACTCGCCGATGAACCGACGGCATCGCTCGACGCCCAAGCGGGCCTACATGCGACCGGGCTATTGAAAGATCTGTGTCGCGAAAATCAAAGCACGGTAATTGTGGTCACACATGACAGTCGCATCTTTCACTTGGCGGATCGTATCGTTTACATCGAAGACGGGCTCATTTGCCCAGCAAAGGAGGTGCCGTCATGAGTGCGCGCACTTGGGCGGGTCGAGTCTTGTTGGTAGGTGCCGGCTTGTTCCTGGGCGTCAACATCGTGAGTTCCGTTTTCGCCCGCGCGCCCACCGACGCCAATCTCAAGGACCGTCAGACAGCCACGCGCGTCGTGCCTGCCGTAGGAGGCCCTGACGAACGCATGGCAATCCCACGGGGCAACTTCATAGGAGGCAATGCGATCATTGAGCCCGCCGATCGAGAAACCCATGTGGCTGCTTTGATTAGCGGAAAAATTGCCAAGATTTTGGTCAAGGAGGGTCAATTCGTCGAGCAGGGCACACTCCTTTTGGAGCTCGATCACGCGGCTCAAGATGCGCAGCTATTGGCGGCAGAGGCCGACGTCAAGGCCGCGGATGCGGACTTGCTGCGGACGCTACATGGCAACCGTCGAGAGGACGTGCAAGCCGCCATCGCCGACGCCGAAGCGGCATCGGCCAGGGCGGAGTTGTCCACCGGTGTCGCGCAGCGTCTTTCAGAGGCCTCGCGTGGCGGTGGCGCCACGCCGGACGAAGTCGATCGCGCCGTCCGTCAGGCTCAGGCGGACAAAGCCAATGCAGCCATGGCCGATGCGCGCCGACGCGCCTCAGTCGCGGGCTCGCGTTTGGAGGATGTGCTGGCGGCGCGCGCCCGCTTCAATTCCGCGAAGGCCAGGCGAGACCAGATGCTGGTGGCGGTGGATGAGTCACTCGTCAGGCGCCCATTTCCGGTGAAATCTTGCAATTGAAATTTCGCGTCGGGGAATACTATCAACCTGGCGGCTCCGAACCCCTAGTCATATGGGGGACACTCGACAATTGCGTGCCCGCGTCGATGTGGATGAACGAGATATCGCAAAACTCAGGCTGAGCGCCCCGAGCATCATTCGTGTGCCGGCCTTTGCCGGTCGCGACTTCACGGGTAAGATCGTAGAAATTGGCGACGCATGGGAAGAAAGAACATTCGCAGCGACGACCCGGTCGAACGCAATGACACGAAGATACTCGAGGTTGTCGTGCTATTGGATCCCACTCGGGACCTTGTCGTTGGACAGCAGGCCATGGGATACATCACTGCGCAACCATGACGGGTGGGACTCCTTGCCATTCTGTAGGGCGCGCCTCTCAGTCGTGTCTCGGTGCCGCCGCCGATTCTCTTCCAGGTTGAATTCCCTGAACCACGACAGCGGGCTCAGTTGCGTGGTCGCGGAGTGCGCCGGGTTCGGCTCGGCCGGCGTTAAGTGAGCCGCAGCTGGGGTGTACCTAGGGCAAATTGACGACGCTCACGGGGATGCGGCTGCCGACCGTAGTTCCGTTACCGAGTTGGCCAGACGCGTTGTATCCCCAGCATTGGCACCGTTTGATTGGTCAGCAGCGCGCACGCGTGGGCGCTGCCGATGCGCACCAGGCTGGCATTTCAACGTTGGAAACTTGAACGGGAACGGTGCTATCGGCGATGTCGTTGTTGCCCAATTGGCCGTATTGGTTGTCGCCCCAGCAATAGACTCGACCACTTTCCAAAGCCACACACGTGTTGAACAGACCGGTCGATAGGGACCGCGCTGACGTTGACATTTTGCCCCAACTGCGGTGGCCGACTCCAGTCGCGTGCGCTCGTCATCGAAGCTCACAATATCGAGCGCTTGCTGCGTTATCTCGGGGAACCTCTCGAACCACCCAAACGCTCACCTGCCAGGGACCCTCCGTTTTTCAAAACCCAGGTGCTGCGGCGCCAGTACGAGGAGCTGAATTAGGTTCGCCCGGCGCGCCCCCTTAACCGACGTCTTTGGGCGGGCTGGGTAATGCCAGGGAATGTTCGAAACGAGATTGTTTGCGCGATTCAACAGCCGCGTTTGCTGGCTCGCTTACCCAATCGCCAGCTATTGTTCCAGCTGACCGCTGCCGACTACCTCCGTTCCGCTTCCAATTCACAACTCCACCGCCAAACCGCTCAA
>CAWIGY010000079.1:0-43894 GCA_963835565.1 uncultured delta proteobacterium | reverse complement strand
TCTTCGCCAATGGAGTTAAACAAAAAATAGTGGAGCCTCTCGAAATGCGATCGCGTGATCTGTTTTGAGGATGTCGCGGAAGCACTTGGCTCTGCGTAGCGCGAAATTACGCTGACCGAGCGGCCGCGCCTCTCACCGAACCGCCAATATCCCGACAATTTCAGCAAAGTGGCTTCCCTTGCCTGCTTCAGGCACAATCCCGCCCAAGAGCAACCATGCTGCAGCTGACCTGGCTCAAGATTCACAAGTTTCGGAACGTGAAACCCGGAACGGAACTCCACTTTGGGCCAAAGTTCAATGTGCTTCTGGGTAAGAATGCTAGCGGCAAGACGACGCTATTGGAATTAATAGTTGCAATCCTTAATGACAGTGTTTGGCAACATGGAGCCGAAGACGCTCAGGATTTTGAATTGGAATATAGACAATCATCGGCGGACTATACGTTTTGCGTCGCAACAGCAGTCGTTGCGGATGAGGCGTCGTCCACCACAGACGAAATACTGCCGAACTTAGGAATTGTTGACCGTCGTCCCAAGACCCGAACGTGGTCTGTTGCTGTTACCGACAAACAAAACAGACCGATATTCGCTTGTGCCATACAAGGCAATTCCGGCAGGTTTCGCTTCGGCGAAGGAGAGGAACGTGCATTTACGGTTGATGACACATCAAGTTGGAACATGGCCAGTGCGTTCCTAATGGGATCGGAACAAGCTACTTCGGATGATGAGAAGAGTGTGGTTAGGCCTCTTTGGTTACCCAGGGTACTTGGTGTGGTACATAATTGGGCGCCGCGATTTGATGAAGCGCTTGGAGCTTTTGAACGCTTGAATGTCGCCGGTCCCCGCATTGGCGGGTCGCCGGGTTCCTTCTTTTTTCCTCGCGTAATAACGATGATGCTTAACGAGCGTCTAAAGAAGGATTCGGAGGACTACGCGAGACCATTTGATTTTGGTGATGTCCCAGAATTGGCCCGGTTGCTTCCGCTTTTAGGCTTTGCAAAAGCTGAGCTTCGTCCGCAGCTCGAGAAACGTACGTCAAATGGCGGCACAACGTACGAATTCGAGGGAGTGAATCTTGTATTCGGACGCGCGTCGGGCGATCTCATCCGTGCGGATCTCCTCAGTTTCGGCCAGAAGCGTTTACTTTCGTTCTATTGGTATCTCGCGGTTCGCGGAGATCTGCCAATCGTGGCAGATGAGCTCGCCAACGGCTTGCACCACGAATGGATCGAAGCCTGTGTGACTGAGCTCACGGAGCGGCAAAGCTTTCTCGCGACTCAGAACCCGCTGCTGCTCGACTATCTTCCCGCGGGCACGCCGGATACGACGTTGATTCATTGCTCGACGGATTCGACCAACGGTCATGGTTCTATGGCATGGCGGAATTTTTCAGATGAGGAGCAACAGCGTTTGGATGATGCCTGTACCGTGGGTATTCAGCAGGTCAGTGAGATTCTTAGGTCGGAAGGGCTTTGGTGAAATTCCGTGGGGGTAGAGATATTGGTCTTGAGCGAAGACCGTGGGCAGGGGTTTGAGACAATTGCCGCCATTCTCAAGCGATTGTTGAGAACTCATGGTTCTACTGGGGAGCCCCTATTGAAGCTGATTCCCGCGGAAGACCGAATGGTTTGGGAAGCTGCGCATGCGAATCTCTGGAAGAGTTCGTCTAAGGATGATTATCAGAAGAAGGTGAGCCTTCGTAGGACAATCGCGACAAGCTTGCAGTTGGGAGCGTTGTGGTGTTTCACTACGACGGCGATACCCCTTGGGCCAACCACTCTGATTTCATCACGCCGCGACAATTCGAGCGGGAATTGGGAGTACCTTTGCGACAGCTACTTTAAAGATCCGGATTCGAATGTTGTTGAAAGCCGAATGGCGCGGCTCATCCAAGTAACGCCTCATTACAGTATCGAGGCTTGGACGTACCAGGCCGCGGAACAGGCAATAGGGATTTGCCGAAACAGTTCCGGTCGAGATGTCGATAAGTTTGAGCAATGGTCGAGTGACCGCGGTGCGCTTGACGAAGTTGTTAAACCGAAGGACGAAACTTGCCTGAACAACAAGCACAATTTCGAGCTAGCCGAACATGTACCGTGCAAAGAAGTACTCGCTGTCGGTAAGTCATTCGCGGAATTGCTGCGGCGATTGCAGCTATGCTCCGAGCTTAGGCCATTGATTCGCGACGCACTGTCTGTGTAGGCATACGCGGCACGCAGATGATCTCGATTTTACGGTTGTTCTCGGTTTGCAATCGGTGGCGACGTTTTGTTGCCGCAGCCCTTGTCCACGTGCCGTTACGCCCAAGAAAAAATCAATTTTCGATTGTTTTAGTACGGCCGAAAAGTGTGTTTTCTCGCTCTCGTTAATTCAACCACTTACGTTCCTAATCGGCCGTTAGGCTCTGCCAAACTATGTCCTAGCGAGCGGGGTCGGGGCCCTGCTCGCCAGCATAATTAGCGGCCCATGGACTGGCGATTTGCTCAAATACTGATATAGTGTTCAGTATCATGGCTCGCCCGGCGGACTTGCTCGAACGCCTCCCTGATTCACTGGGTCTCGGTGCAAAATCGAGGCTCGGGGGGCAGGTTCGCCTGGGTGCGGCCAACGCTTTTACACAGTTGCCCGCGGGGCTAGCGCTCGGTTGGCCAGAGCTTGAGGCTGGTTTGCCGGATGCGGGGTTTGCGCGGGGGCATGTGGTGCAGCTGGTGGCGCTGCATCCAGGGGCGTTGGCGACGACGCTGGCGCTCAAGGCTTGCGCGCAGGCGCAACAGCAGGGGCATGCGGTGGGCACTGAGGAGCCTTGGTGTGCCTTTATTGATCCGTCGAAGTCTTTGCATGCGCCGGGCGTGGCAGAGTTCGGTTTGCGACTGGATCGGTTACTGGTGGTCAATCCGGAGCCAGCCGCGCTAGCGAATGTAGCGCTGCGGGTGGTGCGTTCTTCTGTTTTTGCCGTCGTGGTTATCGACGTTGCCGGAGGGTTGGGGAATAGCTCTGTGCGCTCGCTGGGCGCTTGGGTGCGCATCATTCGACAGATGGCGCTGTCCCTCGAAGGGCAGCATACGGTGGTGCTTTTGTTAACGGACGCCAGCAGTCAGGCGCCGCTACCGCTGCCCGTGGCGCAACGCATCGAGCTACGGCGCAGTCATTTAGGTCAACTCGAACTGCGCGTCGCCAAAGATCGCTGGGGAAGAATCACCAGCTGGCGCCGCATCTCGCTGCTTGACGAATTCAATAACCTTTCAAATGCCGCACCAAGGCCCGCATTCGTCGAAAAGCAAGAGCTCAAGTATGCCACTTGACACGCGTCGAATCGCCGCAATCTACTTACCCCAATTGCCGTGCGAACTAGCAGCAGTAGCCAAGCGTCCCGATACGAAGGTTTCCTTGGCTCAAGTCTCCTTCGGCGTCGTACTCGTCGAGCCGAATGCCGTTACCGATCCCAATCAGCGGTTGATGTCCGTCAGTGAATCGGCGCGGCACCTTGGGATTTTAGAAGGGCAAACGCTAGAGGAAGCGCGCGCCATTCACGCGGCCTTCGTCGTGCGCGAGTTGCCCCATTCGCTGCTCAGGCTTGGGCTCGAGCGCATCATGGACAGCCTACGCGACTTCGAGCTCACCATCGCCTGTGAGGCACCGAACACCGTCTGGATCGACATCACGGGTGTTGCCCATTTGCTGGGCGGTGAGCCGGCTCTGGCGCGTGAATTGGTGCAAAGGGTCAGGCTGCTCGGGCACCGTGCACGCGTTGCAATTGCAGCAGGGCCGCGCTTGGCGCAGCTATTCGCGCGCGCTGCCTCTTTTGGCGGTCAATCAACGTTGGTGGTGACACCCGAGCGAGCGGAGGCCGATCTCGCGCATTTGCCGACGGTGGCTTTACCGCTCGAGCGCGACGCCATCACTTGGCTCACACGCCTCGGTGTGCTCACTCTGGGCGATTTGCGCCGATTGCCGCGCACAGAATTACTCGCGCGCTTGGGAGCATCCGCCGAGCGTTGGCTCGAACTCGCTAGCGGCACCGACCCTGAGCCGTTGACACTGCACCCGCCGGTGCCGGTGGTGACGGAAGCCTTCGATTGGGAAGAACCGACGAGCGCGCTCGAGGCACTCCTCTTCGCTTTGCGTCGTCTTACCGTGCGCGTCGAAGCGCGCCTGTCGGGGCGAGGAGTTGCCGCGCAACATGTCCATGTGGTTGTAAAACATGATAGAGCCACAGCCCGACATCGCGGGGTCGCTCCGGTGACGGAGCTCCACTTCAAACTGGCCGTTCCACTTTGGCATGAAGACGAACTGCGCAAAGTCATCACGGCGCGCCTGGAGCGCACGCCGTTCGGTGCTCCGAGCATTGGGCTCGAATTGTCGATCACCAGTTTTACCGCCGCGGTCGGTAAGCAGTTGGAACTGTCGCGTCTGGTTGCCGGTTTCGGCAGCCAAGCGCCCGCCGAGCTCGGCTTGGACGTGCTGCTCTCGGAGCTCACCGCCGACGTGGGTCCGGCTAATGTAGGCGTTCTGTCCTTGGGCGACAGCTTCTTGCCGGAAAAACAGGGTTGTTTGGTTTGTATTACACCCACTGAGACACAATCGGGAGCTGTGCGGCGTGCTGAGGCCCGTGAACGTCGCGCCTCAGCGAAACATCGCTCACCAAACTCGTCGAACTTGAGTCAACTTTCTAAAAGGCCGTTGTCTGGGCCGGGCCCCAGACAACTAACACAATCAAACATCGGAACGGACGAACAGGTAGCGCAGGAAACACTAAGGCACAGGTTACCGACTTTTCAGGTTGGAATGGAAGAAGCCTCTTTTCTAGGTGCAACAAAGGCCAATCAAACAAACCGTCTGCGCAAAGCCCGCGGACATGCACGCATTCCCACCCGGTTGCTCAGGCGTCCCTTGCCCATCGAGACCCCGCTAAAAATTGGAGCAAGCCTCATCCTCGACCACGAAATCTACGTTATCGAGCGGCTGCGCTTCGAGCATCGGCTAAAAAACGTCGAATGGTGGGGAGAACGCCCAGTGTCGCGCGACTATCTCTGGCTGTCACTCGCGGGTGCCGCGGGTAAATTCGAAGCCTTCGCTTACGTCGATCGAGAATCGGGGCGGGTGTTTGTGCAGGGAATGCGGGATTGAGAAGTCCCTAATCTTGCTAAATCATGCTATGGCTGCCCTGGCCGACGCTGGTGCGGAATTTCTAGTAGTCGGCGGCTGGGCGCTCGCGTTGCACGGCTATGCAAGTCGCTAATCACGCGCTAGCCTCGTCGTAATGGTATCCGGACTCTCCGTGATCGGCTGCGTCAAGCCCGCTTTCTTCCTCCTCACTGTCTGGTCGCAAGCCGAGAACTGCCTTGATGGCGTAGGCCAGAACAGCCGTGCCGACGACAGCCATAGGTTAGGGTAACGCCCAATGGCTTTGAGCTGCTCCAACCACAACGTCTTGCCCACGATTGAACCAAGATTAGTGCTCAGATTGGCGTTGGCGCTCGTCGTCGCGAAAAATCCCGTAAGCAATGCGCCCATCGTGCCGCCAACACCATGAACGCCAAATGTGTCGAGTGCGTCGTCGTACTTGAAGAAATTCTTCAGTGTCGTACAAGCCAAGAAAGGTACGGCGCCTGCGAACACGCCGATGATCACCGCGCCAGTCGGCAAAACAAAACCTGCAGCGGGGGTGATAACCACGAGACCAGCCACGGCGCCCGAGCAAAACCCGAGGACGGTTGGCTTGCCACGCGTTAGCCATTCGAGTGCCGGCCAAACGACACAAGCAACCGCCGTTGCCAGAGTCGTAGCCGTGAACGCGCCAGCGGCAATCCCATCCGCGGCAACCGCGCTGCCCGCATTGAATCCGTACCAGCCAACCCAGAGCATGCCCGTACCAACCATGGTCAATACCAGACTGTGAGGAATAAACGGCCTGTGTCCAAATCCCTTTCGTTTGCCAAGTATCAGGCACAGCACGAGCGCTGACCAGCCCGACGACATGTGAACTACCGTACCTCCGGCAAAGTCGATAGCCTTAATACTTGCCTTGGCATTCCAAACCCCGTTCATCATTCCGTCAACGCCCCAAACCATATGCGCCAGGGGAAAGTAGATGACAAACATCCAGGCGACAATAAACGCCATGATTGCCGGGTATTTCATGCGCTCGGCGATGGCCCCAATAATGAGCGCCGGCGTAATGATTGCGAACATCAGCTGATACATTGCAAACACGTTATGCGACACCCAAGCTCCGTAGTCGGCGTTGGGGGTCGAAGTGACGCCAGCGAGCAATGCAAACTTTGTCCCACCGAGCGTGGGCGAACCTGGGGCAAACACAAAACTGTAACCGACCGCCCACCAAAGAATGGTGACTATTCCTGCGCAACCAAGGCACTGGGCCATTACGCTCAGCACATTCTTTTTGCGCACCAAGCCACCGTAGAAAAGGGCTAGACCTGGCAACGTCATGAATAGCACCAACGCCGTCGAGGTCATCATCCAAGCGTTATGACCCGGTCCTGGCGAGATTAACGCCTTAGGGGCGCCGTTGGTTACGTAGGCCTCCAAATCGGCGACACGAGCAGCCAGATCTGCGACGGACGGAGAGCCGGAAGCCGCTGGCGCTTGAGCTTGGGCGACTGCCGGAAATACAAATGCGACGGCAGCCGTCGCGATTGAAACGAGCTTTAGGTGCAAAGAATCGGTCAGATTCACGGGGTTATTCCTTTTTGCGAAGGGCGAGTCAATAGGCGACAGCCTCGTACTCGGTTCGAGCGGGTTTCTTAAATACGCGACTTCGTTTTCCGGATTATTTCTAAATCATGTCCGGGCGGTATTCATTGTGTCGCATTGATTTTGGCATTCGTAATCATTTGGAAGTAGTTCGGCTATGGGTTGTTCGCTGCGCGCGCAATTTCCCCTCGTGCAACCAGCAATTTGGCGTAAGCGACGCAACAAAGAGCACCGCCAAGTGCGATCTGAATGGTATCGACCACAATATAGACGAGGATTTCCGCCGGCGATAGTGGCCTGGAATCTTGCAATAGCGACGTCACCGACTGGCCCATGGCAACACCGATTGAGAAAAGCGCGCCTTCGGTACACACGTACATCACCGTGAATGTATACAACAATGCTCGCCGCGAGCCCCAAGTCAACCGCGCACTATGCCGGATTGCTTCAAACGGGCCTTCGCCGGCAATTGCAGCCGCTGGTGCAGCAACCGACCAACTCAGCCACAGAATGACACCCGGAACCACGGCGACAGCCAACCCGGCAATGGTTCCAAGTGGGGCAAGAATTGCTATTACGAGTATCGAACCCAACCGCTGCCATTTCAAACTGGCTATACCCCGTTTGGCGCCACGCCTATTATCGACGTATTGAATTGCGAAGACCGAAATAATCGCGTCCGCGAGATAACCAAGGACGCACGTGCCGTAAAACGATAGAATTGCAAAGATCCGTGAGTCTTGCTGGGTAGTGGGGTGAACCGTGACAATAGACTGTTCTAGTAGCACGGAGACCAAGCCAAAGGGCAGCGCCAGCAAGAAGAATCGAAGGTAATGGCACCTTACCACGATCAATGTCGATCGAAGCAAATCACCGACAGAAATTGGCTCGACCGGCTGTTTCAGAGACTTCTTCCGAGCAGCAACCAGTCGTTCAGTCATTTCGCATTCGCTCCTTTCTCCTCACTGCGTTCGTCGATTCACCCCAGAATCCGCTGGCACGGATTCCGTATAGCGGTTTTCGCGATGAGCGTTCCCTGATTGTGAAAACCGCCCCAAATAAGCGAAAGGCCGACCTTGGGGCGGCCTTTGCATTACGCCGAGTCAGGTCGCAATACCGTTGCAGAGATTTCCGTCATCGCAGTTAGAGCCTTTCGGGCATTGCGGCATGGAAAATGTTTCCTGTTACTGTGTGCACTTATTTCCGTCTTCGCACGAGGTCCCCGCTGCATTTGACAACTCGTTAGGTCAACACGACTGCAGGCGTGTCCACGTGCCGGCGTGACACAATCCACCCGCTCGACGTGGCTCGATACACATCCAGATGGATATCGAATTGTGTGCTGAGCGTTGCTATTGTAAGCAGCCGCAGGCTCGCTGCGCGGTGGGCAGACTTGCCCCAACGTCGTAGGTAGCGTCCGTAATCCAATACAGACCAGTAGCGATATCTGCTGGCGATGATTGGGTATACTGCATGCAGCCGACTCCAAACTGGGGGTCACTCACACTCTGCACGGTCCCAGTTTGTCCCAGGAGTCCGAGGATCTGCTGGCAATCTGCGCTCCCGTTTGGATCAGTTGGACCTACGTAAAGTGCAGCATTGGGCGAGGCTCCGCCGTGAGTGGAGCAAGTCGTCGTGCAATTGTTGCCCGCTGCACCCAGGTACCAACAGATTCCGTTGTAAGCGGCACCCGCGCACGAGATGGAACTGGATCCACCGGTTGACCCCGGTTGCGGAGCACCGCCGGTGGGTGGAGCACCGCCGGTCGCCTTAGTGCCACCGGTTGCTCTAGTTCCACCGGTCGCTCTAGTTCCACCGGTTGCTTTAGAGCCTCCCGTGGCAGGAACACCGCCGGTTGCGACTGAACCGCCGCTGGCCATAGCGCCGCCAGTGGCCCTCGTCCCGCCTGTCGCAGTCGCACCGCCGTTGACCGCGGAGCCTCCAGTTGCCCTCGATCCGCCGGTTGCCGAAGCACCGCCGTTAGTCACTGTTCCGCCAGCTGATTTCGAGCCGCCTGTTCCAATCGAGCCCCCGGTGGCGGAAGCACCGGCGACACCAGATCGGCCCCCGGTATTGGGGCTGGTCTCAGTGGAAGTCGTGCCAGCCGTTGTGTTCGCTCCGCCGCTCCCACTTGCACCAGCGGCGGCTTTGGTTCCGCCGGTACCCGTGGAGTTGCTTCCTGATGAGCCGCCGACTCCGACATCGTTCGACAGCGTATAGTCACCGAAAACAACTTGGCACGCGCAAGCAAGTCCCAAAGTGGCCAACAACGAAACGGTGGATAGCTGAGCGTGCTTGTTGCGAAACGACATTAGAAGTCTCCTTGAACCCGAAGACTTCCGGGTGCATGGCAATTATTGGATGGATGCCTAACCGTCAAGTCCGAGGACAACACTTGGCAACCGGAATGTTCGCCCGACCGGGTCGGTACGCTTGGTGTGACTTTCAATACTAGCGCCGCGCGCATGAGCTTACGACCCCTTGTCATCACAAGAATTCCGGATATCCTCGCCCGAATGAGCAAATTCGAAACGTAATGTCTTATACTGCGCTCGGTAGCCCCCGGCAAGTCAAAGGCAGGCTTCTTCTCTTCCCGAATCAAGCCCCACTGCATCCTGCTCTTTCCCATCAAGTTGTTGGCAAATAATGCGTTCTTTGCAGGAATTTTGGGCCTTTCGCCAGCTTTTTTTGTTCTATTTCTCACGTTGCCGTTGGGTTAATCCTTTGCAGAAACGCATCAATCCCCGTGCCTTTCCGGGAGTGCTTTATCCCGCGATGCGCCGGGGGTCCCGTCCCTGCGCGTAGCCTTTTGTCGAGTGTTTCTCGAAGCTTCAGAATATTTCGCTGGAAACTAAGCTATGCAGCCGCCTGGTTCTAATTCGGCGCGGCAAATTGCGTGGGAGCCGGAAAGTTTAGGCTAACTTTTGAGCGACACGAATATGCGCGATTAATGTCGCAACCAACCACCAATGTGGGCTAAGTTACTCGAAACGTCCAGGGACTTTGCGTGCGTTGCAAATGCGTAGTGCCAAGCGCAAAATGCCCTAAGTTGAGGCTGCCATGCAAATCATCAAACCGTCATTTTTCGGCTTAATGCTAGTAATTGCCGCGTGTTCAAGTAACAACAGCAGTGTCGGAACGACGAGCGGCAGCGTCGGAGGCAGCACGGCAACCGGCGGATCGAAGTCGGCGGTCGGGGCTGGCAGCTCGGTCGGAGGTGGCAGCACCGTTGGGGGTTCTGCGACTACGGGAGGTAAACCGAGCACCGCCGGATCGGCTAATATCGCCGGCACGACAGCCGCTGGTGGCACAACTAACGTCGGAGGGGCCTCAACCGCAACGGGTGGCCACACAGCGGGCGGAGCCGGTAATAATGGCGGAACCCCGACCCTAGGCGGATCTGCTACGGGTGGAAACTCCGTCCAAAGTGGCAACTCCACCGGGGGAAATCCCACGACGGGCGGCTCGAAGTCTACCGGCGGCAGTTCGTCTATTGCACCCGTCTGCACGTCGGGCGCCAAGCAGTGCGTCGGCAATGTGCCTCAGACTTGCAGCGCGGCAGGCGCGTGGGTCAGTTCGTTTGCATGTCCCTACGTTTGCAGTGCTGGAGTTTGCTCGGGTGTCTGCACACCGAGCGCCCTGCAATGCAATGGTAACGTGCCCCAAAGCTGTAGTACGGCAGGTCAGTGGGTGAGCGCGGCGGCTTGTCCCTTTACCTGTAGCGCAGGCATCTGCACCGGCGCCTGCACGCCGAACGCCAAGCAGTGCGTCGGCAATGTGCCTCAGACTTGCAGCGCGACAGGCACGTGGGTCAGTTCGTTTGCGTGTCCCTACGTCTGCAGTGCTGGGGCTTGCACGGGTGTCTGCACACCGGGCGCCGTGCAATGCAATGGAAATGTGCCCCAGAGCTGTAGTGCGGCAGGTCAATGGGTGAGCGCGGCAGCTTGCACCTATGTCTGCACCGCAGGGACCTGCGGTGGTGTCTGCACACCGGCCGCCAAGCAATGCAGCGGCAATACGCCGCAAACCTGTAGCGCATCGGGTCAGTGGGTAAGCGCTGCTGCTTGTGCTTACGTCTGCAGTGCTGGAGCTTGCACGGGTGTCTGCACACCGGGCGCCGCGCAATGCAATGGCAATGTGCCCCAAAGCTGTAGTGCGGCGGGTCAGTGGGTGAGCGCGGCGGCCTGTCCCAATATCTGTAGCGCAGGTGTTTGCACCGGCGCCTGTACGCCCGATGCCAAACAATGCAGTGGCAATGTGCCCCAAACTTGCGATTCCACAGGCAAGTGGGCAAATGGTACCGCTTGCCCCTTCGTTTGCAGTGCTGGAGCTTGCACCGGTGTCTGCACGCCGAACTCGAAACAATGCAGTGCTACCGGTAACGTGCCCGAAACCTGTGATGCAAACGGTCAATGGCAGAATGGAACCGCTTGCAAATACGTATGCAACGCAGGCAATTGCGGCGGAGTTTGCACGCCTGGCGCCCAACAATGCGTAGGATTGGTACCTCAAACTTGTGATTCGACGGGTGCCTGGGTCGCGGGCACCGCCTGCCCGCACGTGTGTAGCGCGGGTGCTTGCACGGGCGTCTGCTCACCGAACACCAGTCAGTGCAGCGGCAATGTCCCGCAATCCTGTAGCGCGGCGGGTCAGTGGGTAAGCGCGGCGGCCTGTCCCTACGTATGCAGTGCCGGGTCTTGTGCGGGTACCTGCGTGCCAACGTCGCAGCAATGTACCGGCAACGTACCGCAAACTTGCAATGCTGCGGGCAGTTGGGTGAACGGCACGGCCTGTCCCTACACGTGCACGTCCGGGGAATGTACTGGAAGTTGTGCACCAGGCACGGCAGAATGCAGTGGCAATGTGCCTCAAACCTGCAATTCTGCGGGCGCGTGGGTCGCGGGCACCGCCTGCCCGCACGTGTGTAGCGCGGGTGCTTGCACGGGCGTCTGCTCACCGAACACCAGTCAGTGCAGCGGCAATGTCCCGCAAACATGTGGCGCATCGGGTCAATGGCAGAGCGGGACCGCTTGCCCCTTCGTTTGCAGTGCGGGTTCCTGCATAGGTGTCTGCACTCCCGGTTCGGTGCAATGCAATGGGAACGTTCCGCAGTCTTGCAATGCGAGTGGTGCTTGGGTCAATGGAACCGCTTGCCCCTTCGTTTGCAGTGCGGGAAGTTGCATCGGCGACTGTACGCCGGGTGCCAAGCAATGTTTCGGCAATGTGCCGCAGACCTGCGACGCCACGGGTACTTGGATCAGTGAAGCGGCTTGTCCCTATGTTTGTTCGTCTGGGGCATGCGCGGGCAGCTGCGTACCGGGAGCACTCGGGTGTAGCGGTAACATCCCACAGTCTTGCAACTCGAGCGGTGCTTGGGTCAATGGAACCGCTTGTCCCAACGTGTGCAGCGCGGGTGCCTGCACGGGTGTCTGCGTGCCGAACACGACCCAATGCTCCAATAATACGGTTGAGACTTGCACCTCGTCGGGCACTTGGAACTTAGCGAACTCCGCTTGTCAATACGTTTGCAGTGCCGGCGCCTGCACCGGCGTCTGTACGCCGGGCGCCAAGCAGTGCAACGGCAATACGCCGCAAACCTGTGATGCGACGGGTCAATGGCAGAGCGCAACCGCTTGTCAATATGTTTGCAGCGCGGGCGCCTGTACCGGCGTTTGCACTCCCGGAGCCAAGCAATGCATCGGCCTAGATTCTCAGACCTGCAACTCCACCGGCAGCTGGGAAGGCGACACGACCTGTCAGTACGTTTGTAGCTCGGCAACGGGGAGTTGCACCGGCGTCTGTTCGCCTGGTACCCCGCAATGTGAAAGCGACAATGTCACGCTGCAGATCTGCGATTCAACGGGTCAATGGCCAGCCGGCACGGCATGCCCTTACGTTTGCATGTCCGGAAGCTGCACCGGTAGTTGCGTTCCAGGAACACTCGGGTGTAGCGGTACTGTCCCGCAAACGTGTAGTGCGTCGGGCGTGTGGCAGAGCGGGACGGCATGCACGTACGTATGCAGCGCGGGTGCCTGTGCCGGAAGTTGCACGCCGAACGCGGTTCAGTGTAGTGGTCTAGTGCCCGAGACTTGCAACGCAGGCGGCGCTTGGGTAACCGGTACGGCTTGTCAATACGTTTGTAGCTCGACAACGGGGAGTTGCACCGGCGTCTGTTCGCCCGGTGCCTCGCAATGCGAGAGCGACAACGTCACGCTGCAAACTTGCGATTCGACCGGGACGTGGGAGAGCTCGGTTTGCAATTATGTATGCAGCGCCGGAACTTGCACGGGAGTGTGCACTCCAGGCGCTATGCAGTGTGACAGCACTGGCAGTTTGCTGGAGACTTGCGATGCAACGGGTCAATGGAGCGGCAATCAGACGTGCACCTTCGGCTGCGCCTCAAACACTTGCAATGCATGCGATTCCGGCACCACACAGTGTAAAGGCGACGGCACTGTCGTGCAGACTTGCGTTTCGGGCCAGTGGAGCGACACTACGACGCCTTGCAGCACCGGCTGCGACGCAGGCATTTGTACCCCATAGCCAGGAATTGCTGCGGTTGGTGACGCTGCCACCCGACCCTTGCACTTGCCACGGCAAGGAAGGTCGTTTGGTCAGGCAATGGCCCGTAATTTTCAAAGTAATTTTGAATAGTTACGTGAAATTGGAGACCTAGGCCAAAAATACTGATAATACGTTCAGTATGATTGCCGCTTTTGCTGCAACGCTTAGTGCCGTTGTCGGGCCGCTTGTCTCGCTCGCCCTCAGCGACGGAGTACCGTTGCCGGGGTCGGGGCCCCGGCAACCAACACAACAAACTCAACCAGGATCTTCCTCAAAGCTCGCGTTGACCTTTCAACGTCGCGACAACGACTGGGTCTAAACAAGAAATAGAACAATGTTCGCCGAGCTATTTGCCTGTAGTAATTTCTCCTTTCTCAGGGGCGCTTCGCATCCCGAGGAGATGGTCGATAAGGCAAACGAACTCGGGCTTTCGGCGATTGGCATCTGTGATAGGCATGGTCTTTACGGCACGGTTCGGGCCTGGGCTCGAGCGCGGGAACTGGGTGTAAAGCTTATCGTCGGCGCTGAGCTCGAGGTTCAACTGGGGCAAGGCGGCGAGGCTGCAGCGAGTCCTACAGTTGCTTTCTTGGTTGAAGATACTCAGGGCTATCGAAACCTGTGCCGTCTGATCACGTTGGCTCATCGCGAGTCGCCCAAAGGTGAAGCGCTCTTGCGCTTGGATAGGCTCGGCTATGGCGACTTTACCGGACTTTTTGCGCTCTTACCGGCGGATTCGCTGCTCGTCAAGCCTCGTTATGAACCGTGCGGCACTTACGCCGAGCCGCCGCGACCGTTTCATTTACTGCAATATCTCCGTGAAGTGTTAGGAGAGCGGCTTTACTTGGCCGCCTATCGGTATCGCGACGCCCTGGATGTCCTGCGTGAAGAGGTTGTAATCAATAACCAGTGCCGCTACGGCATCAAAGTCGTAGCCAGTGCTAGGCCCCGCATGCACATAATCGAGCGCAAATCCTTGGCGGATGTCCTCGAATGCATTCGCCGGGGCACCACCTTGCAAGCGGCGGGCACGCAGCTATTGCCAAATGCCGAGGCTCGACTTTTGTCGGACGCGGACATGCGGCTGCGCTTTAGGGATCACCCCGATTGGGTCGATCAAACCATTGAAGTAGCTCAAAGCATTCAGTTTGATTTAGGATCGCTCAAGTATTATTTCCCCTGCGCGCTCCAGCCGGATGAAACCGCCGATGAAAAGCTCGGGCGGCTCACCTGGCAAGGGGCAGAGCGTCGCTATCCCGAGGGCGTTCCGCAAAATGTTGAGGCCCAGCTGCGGCGTGAGCTGGCATTGATTGCGCAAATGGGCATGGCTTCGTATTTTTTGAGCACGTGGGAAATCGTGGAATTGGCGCGGGAGCGGCGAATCTTATGCCAAGGTCGCGGCAGTGCCGCCAACAGTGCCGTCTGTTATGTGCTCGGAATCACCGCGGTTGATCCGGCACGCAGTAGCCTGCTCTTTGAGCGCTTCATGAGCCCGGAGCGTCACGAACCCCCTGACATCGACGTCGATTTCGAGCATGAGCGGCGCGAAGAGGTGATTTAAGCCATCTATGAGCGCTACGGGCGAGCTCACGCGGCCATGGTTTCCGAGGTCATTTGCTATCGGGGTAAAAGCGCGCTACGCGAAGTGGGCAAAGCCTTCGGGCTGTCTCTCGACCAAGTCGATCGCCTAGCCATGACAATTACCGGCTGGGACGCGGCCAACGGCGTAAAGGAGCATTTGGCGGAAGTGGGCCTGGATCAGGCCAGTCGAGAACTGCAGCAAGTGCTCGAACTGGCCTCCGAGCTTCACGGCTTTCCGCGGCATTTGTCGATTCATGTGGGCGGCTTCGTGCTTTCGGCGCGGCCCCTTGATGAAGTGGCTCCGGTCGAGCCCGCACGCATGCCGGGGCGCACCGTCATCCCCTGGGACAAAGACGATATCGACGCGCTCGGCTTTTTCAAAGTCGATGTGCTCGGCCTGGGAATGCTCACGGCAATTCGCAAAGCGCTCGCGCTTGGCTTCGAAGATGGATTGCTACGGCGCCGCGCGGACGAAGCGTTCGACCCCATCGATGTTTTAGCGCGCATTCCCGCGGAGGACCCCCGTGTGTATCAAATGGTCTCGCGCGCCGATACGGTGGGAGTCTTTCGAAATCGAAAGCCGCGCACAGATGGTCATGTTGCCGCGGCTGCGACCCCAATGCTTTTACGACCTGGTGATTGAAGTGGCGATTGTGCGCCCCGGTCCGATTCAAGGCAAAATGGTGCATCCCTATTTGCGCCGTCGCAATAAGGAGGCTCCGGTTAGGGTTCCCCACCCGGAGCTGAAAGCCGTGCTGGAGCGCACCTTAGGCGTGCCGCTGTTTCAAGAACAAGTCATGCAAATTGCCATTATTGGGGCCGGTTACAGCCCCGGAGATGCCGATCAATTGCGGCGTGACATGGCGGCTTGGAAAAAGCATGGCCGCTTATTGCGCCACCGCGAACGGTTGCTCGAAGGGTTTAGAAAGAAAGGCATCTCCGATGAATTCGGCGAGTCGCTGTTTAACCAAATCAAAGGCTTTGGAGAGTACGGTTTCCCCGAGTCGCATGCCGCATCGTTTGCTTTGCTCGTGTATTCTTCGGCATGGCTAAAGCAAAAGGTGCCCACGCATTTTACCTGCGCGCTGCTCAATGCGCAGCCGATGGGCTTTTATTTGCCGCATTCACTGATTCGCGATGCACAGCGTCACGGTGTGTGCGTGCGCGACGTGGATGTAACGCAAAGCGATTGGCAAAGTACGCTGGAATGGGCCAAAGCCGAGGTTACTTCAGGCCTGGGCAATCGAGCGCTGCGCCTCGGGCTGCATCAGCTCAGTGGGTTTGGCAAAGAAGCGAGCCGGGTTGTCGAAGAAACTCGCCGGCAAAGGCCGTTTGCCAATGTGGATGATCTTATCCAGCGCACGCACCTGGAGCGAAGCAAGATCGAACTATTGGCTCAGGCCGGTGCGCTAGAGGCTTTGATCAAAGGGCGACGCAATGCCCTGTGGGCGGTGCGTCGGCCCCGAAGCTTTGGGCTCTTTGAAGCTACTCAGTCAAAGGAAAATCGGCCAGAGTTGCCCGAGCTAGCGCCGGTAGATGCTTTGCGTTTCGATTACGCGACGAAGCAACTGTCCGTCAATGACCACCCGCTTAGATACCTGCGAGCTTGGCTCAGGACACGTAAAGTCGTAACGACTACTGATTTATTCTCGCTCAGGCATCATGAAAAGGCGGCTGTGGCAGGCCTGGTGCTGTGCCGGCAAAAGCCCTACACTGCCAAGGGGATCCTGTTTATGACCGTTGAAGATGAGGTCGGCGTAGCAAATCTTGTCGTCACGCCGGATGTTCAGGAAAAGTACGGCCTCTTGTTGCGTCAAGTGGGCATTATCTTAGCCTTCGGCAAAGTCGAGCGCTCGCGCACCCAGCGCTCGACGGAAATCCCGGTGGTTCACCTGAAGGTAGAAGCCATTGAACGACTCGATCGCTTACCCCAGGTATTGCGCGGGATGTCACGAGATTTTCATTAGAACTTTCTCGATTTCGTCCAGAGCCGACCGAATTGCCAGCGTGCCGCCTTTACCCGCATAAGCAAAGGGTACGCTAGCGAGGCGTGCAGCACTCACTAGCGGATCGGTGTGACGGTGTTGAACCAGACCCTCAAGCAAGATTAGCGCAGTAATGCGATGTTCGCGAATGCGTCGTTCGAGATTTCCTATGGCGTGCGTGCCCTTTTGCCGCGTGTCCACCCATTCGACGTGTTTCAGAACGTCGTCGGATAATTGGCGCAGCCGATCGGGGTGCGGCGCCCCGCCGACAATTACCAGTGGGCTGTGTAAAATAGCCTGCGCGAGCGCGGGCATTGCAGACTCTGATGGCTTTACGGCATGCGCGCCGTCGGGTGGCGCCACGCTCGGCTCGGATTGCGCTTCACTCGGCTCCGCTTGTTCGGCAAGCTCCGGCAATGCTCGCACGGCGAGCAAAAGTGCCCGGGCCGCGTCGCCTGCCTCGGATTTTTCGCGCAGGTGTCTTAGCCCGTGGGCGGCCGCAAGTTGGCGAGCCACGTCGAATTCAAGGGCGCGAGTGTAGCGCTCCAGCGCTTGAACAAGCCCGTCAGTACGCGCTAAAGCCGAGCGGCGGCGCGCGTGAAACTCAGCCCGCAGCGGACCCAGGAGTTCTTCGAGAACCGGGGAATCAGTCATAACGGCAAGCCTCCGAATGGGGAGCTATTGGACCATTGACGACCCGGATCGATCCAGGTCTGGAAACTTCGAGACCGCTGTCCGGATACCATGCGCTGGGAACTTGTATCATTGAACTTGGCCCGGCGCCTCCACTTCCCACCATGGCCTCGCCAAACGGGGCTTCGAGCCAGTTGTAATTCCTTCGACAACTGATCACCGTGCGCGCTATATTAGCGGCGCCATGCCCTTCCAAATCAAAGTCACCCTCCAAGATATCTCTCCGGCGATTTGGCGGCGCCTGCTAATACCTAGTACGGCCACGCTCTTCGATCTTCACACTATTATTCAAATCGCAATGGATTGGGAGAATTGTCATCTCCATGCCTTCAATATTGGAAAAAAGTGCTATTCGGTGCCAAGTTCCGATGATTTTGGCGATTTCCTCGATGAGACTCGGGCACGTCTCGTTCGACGTTGCGGATTCACGTAGCAAAATAATCTACAACTATGACTTCGGTGACGACTGGAGGCACCAAATCAAAATCGAAAAGATTACGGACGACGAATCGCAAGTCACGCCGTATTGTCTAGACGGTGCTCGAGCATGCCCGCCCGAAGACAGCGGCGGCCCCTGGGGCTACCAGAATAATCTGAAAGTTCTTGCTGACCCCGATCATGAAGATTACCAGGACGTTATCGAATGGATGGGCGACAAATTCGACCCGGAAAAGTTCAATCGAGATGCCGTCAATAGGCAGTTGCAGAAGGTGTTCAAACCAGAAAAGAAGCGCGCCAAGAAGACGGCGGAGTCCACAAAGGGCCGTCGCGCAGCAGCCCGTACCACGACGACCCGCTCTTGAGCTACCGGCTACAGCTGTCCGTTGGATGACGAACCTTCTTGATGAAGATGCGTTCGATGCTGTGTGTGGCCGCCATGTGTCTCTTCTTATGCGACCGCTCTTGTTACTGCAAACTCTGAGTCACCGTCCTTTGCGCAAGGCGCGGCGCCCCACGAGTGTCACGCGCCGACGGGGCCAAAGAATTCGAGATCTGCCGAACGGAAGCCGAATTTCACGGCCGTTAGGCCATTGGACCGATCTGAATTCCGCAAGTCCTTTCCTAGCGCCCCGCGCGGCTGCGTGTGTCTTGCGTGACTTGCCCGGGGACGTTCGTCGGTGCACCTAGACTTTTCCGTGCGCCCGCGACCCAGTCAAGAAATCGACTCACGGATTTCATCCAGCTGTTTGCAGACTACCTGTGAGCTCGGAGCAGCTCGTACACGGTGCGTAAAGAAGCTTTTACATTTCACTGATTCGTCCATTCGGAATACGGAGATGGTTCAGATTTTCGATCGCTCTGGACCGCCTCCAGCCGCCAGAGGCAGAGTAGCTTCGCGGGGATCTCGCGGACATCGGGCTCTTGTGATGCTAAAGGAAGCGCCTCATGACGGGCGCAAAAACCATACTGCTGTTGCTGCTCGCGGTAATGGGTCTGCTATTCGTCGGTTATTGGATTATCTATGCGCGCAGAGCGCGAACGCCGGAACCGGGTGGAAAGCAGGGCTCATGGTCGGGTCGAATTGCGATCGGCATTCTGACTGATTTTTTCGATACGTTGGGCGTCGGCTCATTTGCCACCACGACGTCGCTGTTCCGGCTGGGCAACAGGGTGCATGACGAAAATATCCCCGGCACGTTGAACGTAGGCCACGCACTGCCCACATTGGCTCAAGCGTTCATATACATTGCCATTGTTCAGGTGGATATGAGAACGCTCGGTCTAATGATTGCGGCGGCCGTTGCCGGCGCGTTTTTGGGTGCCGGCATCGTTGTACGCTGGCCGCGCCGCAACATCCAACTGAGTATGGGCCTGCTAATGATTGCGGCTGCGCTCATCATCGTGATACGCCAATTGCGCATGGTTCCGGATACCGGAATAGCCCTAGGCCTTCAAGGTGGACTATTGGCCATCGCCATCGCGTGGCAATTTTGTATTGGGCGCGTTGATGACCCTCGGCATTGGACTTTACGCACCGTGTATGATCCTAGTGAGCCTGCTCGGAATGAATCCCCAGGGGGCCTTTCCCATCATGATGGGCTCGTGCGCCTTTCTCATGCCGGTTGCATCACTCAGGTTCATTCGAGCGGCGCGCTATGATTTTCGCGCTTCCTTGGGGCTGACCTTGGGCGGCGTACCCGCAGTTGTTGTCGCGGCCTATTTCGTCAAGTCGCTTCCGTTGGCGATCGTGCAGTGGCTGGTGGTTGCCATCGTACTTTACACGTCCGCCGCCTTGCTTCGCGCGGCGCTCAAGTAATCTAAAGCGGGCCTTGCGCAACGACGCGGCCAGCCTGCAGCATCAGATGATGCGTGATACAGCGCGGTCGCTCTTCGGGATGATGACTGATTAGCAACAAGGTCAATTCACCGCCTGCGACGACCTCATCGAGTAGTGCATAAAGCCAGCTTCTCTCGACCTGTGCCAGCCCTTGAGTGGGCTCATCGAGCAACAATAACGAGGGCCGTCGGACGATTGCTCGCGCCAAGAGCACTCGGCGTTGCTCAGCCTCCGTCAAATTGCCGAAGGGAACATGAGCTCGATCTGACAAATTGAGCACTTTTAGCCAATGGTCCGCATACCGCTGGTCTTCTGGGCTAGCCTCGGAAAAATGGCCGATGCTCGCCGCGAAACCGGAGAGGACCACGTCGCGCAGGGTCCAAACGGGCGGGTAGTGCAGCGCCAATTCTGGAGCCATATGACCAATCTGCCGTTGACGTTCAAAGAGTGGCACGCCCGGCTGAGCGCGCAGGCCCAGCACTTCAAGATCAACCACGTAACTTTGCGGATGATCGCCCAGCAGTAGCGCGAGTAGTGTCAACTTTCCCGATCCATTGGGTCCAGTAATCAGCCAATGCTCACCCTTTTGCACCTGCAGCGACACGGAGTCTAGAATCGTGAGCTCGCCCGCGTGTACCGAAGCGTGAGTCAATTTCAAAACAGTCGACGAGGTCTTGCGATCCTGAACCCATTTCGGGCCTAGCCGTTGACGGTTTGCTGTGCGCCTTCAGAAGCGAATCCAGGTTCGAGCTCGATTGGACTTTGCCAGCTGCGTTTAGCGTCGATGCTGATTCAAGTCTTGACGCTTGGTTTTTTCGCGGCACTGAAACGAGGCTTCTATCAAGTTTCACGGTTCGCAGAATCAGCGGCTCCAATTCCTCGGGTCGCGGTGTGGTAACGACGATTGTCAGCGCATCGCCCGTTTCACGCCAAGCATGCGCCGCGGATTCGGGTCGGCGCGTTTCGGGCATTGAATCGCAGCAGCGAACCAATGCCTCGGTCACCCGGGGCCGCGCCTGGGGATCGAGCCCGCCCAGCGGATCATCGAGCAACAGCAGCCGCGGCCGGGCCAGCATTGCGCGCGCCAGCAGTAGTTTTCTCAACTCGCCGTTGGATAACGCGGCGACCCGCCGAGACAGCAAATGCGCTATCTCCAAGTGGCGGAGGATTTCTAGTCAACGTTCATCATGATCGGGCGCAATTAGCCCGTTCGGCGGCACTTCAAAGTCATTGAGGCCGTACACTCGGTGACACCTAAGCAATGCTTGGACGGTATCCGGCTCGGTAAATTCGGCATGAAAGCGAGCTTGGTGAAACGTGGCAACCCGCGTTATTACCCGACGCTGCTCTTCAGTCGACACCAATTGAATTGCAAAACGCGGGGCGATGCCCAAGGCCGAATCGGCATGCCAAGGAATGAAGGCCGGATAACTGCGGCGACCGGAACTCAATGCGTGTCTCCCCGCCATTAACTCAAGCAACAGGGACTTTCCCGTGCCGGACCGACCCAATAGGCAAAGCCGATCACCCACAGCGACTTCAAGGCTAATTGGACCCACTAAACGCTGCCCGCCATGAGACAATGTGGCAGCCTCTAGTCGTAGCAAAGGTGGCCTCGGCGTGACTCATCGCGTCAGAGTCTAAGACCGAACCTGCGGTTGGCTACCGCAACGATTGACGCGCCAGAGCTGCCTTGACCGGAATGGGAAACCCCATGTGGCCCAATGTTTCACAGTTCTCGACGTTGTCGGATGGCCGGATCCCGGTTAGCGACCTCAAGGCTCGAAACTCGTTGATCAAAGATTCCGGACCTATTGCGTCGGTTGCCAAACTGGTTGTAAAATCACGATTTATGCAGTGGACAATTACATAAGGTCGCCAATCGATGACCAACGAGGGGAAAAACCAGGGTTTGACTGAACGAATCGCGACGCCTGAACCACTGTAAAAGGACAAACTTGCCAGACTCGGCGACGATTCCAGTGTCGACCGAGTCCACACTGAAGCCATCAGTGCGACGCACCAAAGCAATCGGTCCGCCACCGGTGGACAGTTGCTTTGCCCCGGCTGCGCGCGCGTCCAAAGATGAGCTGCAACGCTCGATTCAATTGATTACGCAAAACCCGGTCACAGCCGCGCTCCTGCGAAGTGCTACGGCCATGATGTGCGTCCTGAACGAGCACCGCCAAATTGTGACGCTCAATGCGGCGTATCTTGACGGACTCAATGCGGCGAATGCGGATGACATGTTGGGACTGAGGCCAGGTGAGGCGATCAACTGCACTCATTGCCGTGATAATCCAGGTGGCTGCGGGACTAGTCGGCATTGTCGCAATTGTGGAGCGGCCATCGCGATTGTGGCGAGCCAGCACACCGGTAAAGCCGTGCAGCGTGAATGTGAACTATCGATTCGGGAGCGTAACGGTGAAACGCGCGACTTAGCATTCACGGTACGCGCATCGCCGTTTGATCTTGCCAGCAGGCCGTTCACGGTTTTCAGTTTGTGCGATATCAGTCTACAAAAGTTGCAGTCGAACCTGCAGCAAGCATTCTTGCATGATGTGAGCAACGCTAGTGACGGCGCTCTGTGCCAGCAGTGAGATGCTCTTGACCGCCAAAAACTCGGAGATTTACCGCCATTGCGGCTGACATCTACGAGTTCACGCAGCGACTATCGCGTGAAGTCATGGTGCAGCGGCTGCTTTTGAGCGACGAACCCACCAAGTATCGAAAAAGATTGCAGTCGGTGCGCTTGACCGACGTCGTGTCATTTCTCGAAACAATGTTCTCGAGTCACCCGGTGACTCTTTCCAAGCGACTAGTTGTTCATAAGTCTTTAGTTGCTGAACAATGCCATACCGATCCTTCATTGCTTGAGCGCGTGCTAATCAACATGCTACTCAATGCGTTCGAGGCGACGACGGCGGGTCATGAGGTGCGCCTGAGCGTCGAATCAACTACCAGCGACGTGCATTTCGCGGTCTGGAACTCGGGATGCTTGCCCGAAACTGTGGCCGAGCGGATCTTTCAGCGCTATTTTTCGACTAAGCTTGGGCTAGGCCGCGGCCAGGGCACTTACGTGATGAAACTGTTCGGTGAAAAGCTCCTTCACGGGCAAGTGGAGTTCTCAAGCTCCCCGGAAACAGGGACGACATTTTATCTGCACCTTCCAATCAAAAGCTGACGGGGCCCCGACCCAGCCTACGGCAAACTGAAAAGTTGACTCATTCGCAACGGTCTCGCGCCTTTAGTACACTGGCGAGGTCATCCCAGGCCCCTGCCGTTTTGCGAAGATTGAGCCGGCTGAAAAGCCGGTATAGAATGTCACCCATCAGGGCATTCATCGCGAGAACCTAAGACATGGACTCATTTCGAATTACAGTTGATCTAACTAGCGAGCTAGTTTTTGCCCTGAATGAGCACGCCGACAAGGAGGGCTACGTCAATATGGACACGGTAGTTGAACAACTACTTCGACAGGCCCTCAAAATGAAGTCTTTGAAATTAGAAGGGCATGACAACGCTGACGAGCTTGCTCCGACCACTCAAGACGAAGACACGCTGAGGGACGCGCGCGTCCCCAGGGACCACATGGACGCCCTGCTGGCCGATGCGCTCAAGAAGTAGAACATGAAGGGCCTTAAGTTCTTGGCTATTGGGAGACTTTAAGTGACCACCAATAAGAATCTGGACACCCTTGTCGCGATAGCCATCGTAACGGCTCTTGGCTGCAGCACGAATGACGGCACCAAAGCTGGCGCTGGAGGCGCGAGCGCTGGCGGAAACTGTCCGGAGGGTGTCTCGGCGATGTGTGGCATGTTGGCTGAGCACAATGCCATTCGTGCGGCCGCACCGAGCGCCAACCCAGCACTTGCGCCCTTGACATGGGACGCTACCCTGGCGGCTTTTGCCCAAACTTTTGCCAGCACTTGTCCGACTGGGCACAATCCCAATCGTACCGTTGAGGGGCAGACCGCTGGCGAGAATATGTTCTTCACTAGTGGGTCCACCTTGTCCACTCCGGCAGAGGTCGTGCAAAGCTGGGCTTCGGAGCAAGCTAACTACGCTTACCCCGCCAACACCTGCGGCGGAGTCGCTTATACGTCGGCGACGTTCGGCTGCAGCACTTGTCCGCAGTGCGGGCACTACACACAAATCGTCTGGCGCGCCACTACCCAGGTCGGTTGTGGTGTTGCCACCGGTTGTGGCGGCAACTTTCCGCAGGTCTGGGTTTGCAATTATTTGCCAGCTGGTAACATGACCGACGCCAGCGGCGCGATGCAATTAGCGTACTAACGGTACTTGAACCCCCTTTACCGTGACGATGTGACCCAAGTTCGAAATGCTCTTGGTTTTTTGCGGCACGGAATCAACGCGGTTCGTTCAGATAACGGCTGTAACTGACAGGAACAAGCTTTTCACACATTCGAGACAACACTTGCACCAAAGATCTTCTTGAAACTGGTCGAGACATATCGACTGGGTGAATCACAAGCCGCGTGTCGTGGGGAGATCGAACTGAATTTAAATGGGCCCACGTGGAGGTCAAGTGTGATTCAATCGCAGTGAGCGAACCCCACCCAATCAATCGTGGTGCCAAAACGCGATCATGCCAGTGAATGCCGTCTAGCAACTCGTAGAATTCATAATCTGCTTGCCGGACGGCAACTAGACAGGCCCTCGACAGCAGCCAGGCGGGGGGGATGAACCGTTTGGCAGCGCTGGAGAAGCCCGCCTTTTCCATAATTGACTGTGAGGCTGCCAGGCTTGTTTTTGCCTGTGACTCCGTCGAATAATAGAACTCGCTTTGGCCTCGAGCGAATCCATAGGCCATGGGCCACGCGCATAAATTGAACTTGTGTTTCGGCATCCGGTGCGTCAGCCCGTGCATAATCAACGTTGCACCACCGTCCTGCAATTGCTTCAAAAATTGAATTGTGCCGGCATGATCGCATAATTTGACTTGACCTTCGTGAAATGGGATGGCCAGCACCGTCAGCGATTCAAGTGGAAAGGCGGCCTTTCTAAGCAAACCGACTGCTTGTTTACAAGCGGCAAGCGTTATTGGCGAAACATCATGAAGACTGACCAAGAGCGCAGATCTGCATTGCACGATCGGACGGTTCTGCATTGCATAGCCCAACATTACGGTCGATTGCCGCGCAAATAGCAGTCCCAAATCATAGAAAACGGGAACTGGTGCCATTGCCGCAACGCATGCTGACGACCATTATGCGCCAAGAATTGGGAACAGCCTGGAACCGACATGATGTGGCGCAATGCGATAGTCAACCCATCGACATTGGCGGAGTAGTACTGTGCATTCACGCCATCCTTAGCACACTCTGAAGCACACGCGTCCTTAGGCATTAGCACGGGAGTTCCGCTCGCCATTGCTTCGAATATGACAAGTCCCAAGGTATCTACGCGACTCGCAAATATGAAGGCATCAGCAGACGCATACAGACGGCTCAGCTCGCGCCCGTATCGCATGCCCACAAAGTGAACGAAGGGCAAATGTCGATAGTTGTGTAACAATTCTTCATGGGCCGGACCGTCGCCAACAACAACTAGCTGAGGCGAATGCAAAGCATCTTGAAGCTGCAAGACGGCGTCAACCATTAGGGGGATGTTCTTTTCGGTGGAAATGCGACCCACACTGAGAATCACAGGTTGGGACCCCACACCTAGGCCTAGCTCTGCGAACACCTGTCGGTCCCGATGCTTGGGTGAGAATTCCTCCGGGTCAACCACTACAGGGATTACTTTAATTCGATGTGAAGATACCCCGATATCACGCAGAATTCGTCGAGCCCCGGGCGAAAGAACGAAAACCTGGTCCGTGTTTTCGTAGAACCATCGAAGATACTTTCGAGTAGCGTGCAGCAATGGCCGCCCGCCCCGCAGGCAAGAGATCAAGCCCGGGACATGTGTGTGATAGGTTGCAGTTACGGGCAGATTCAGACGTTTGGCGGCGTACAGCCCGACAAGACCCATCGTCCCCGGTGTCGCCAATTCCACGTGCGATATTTGAGACTCCCGTGTCCAGCTCACGACCTTCGAGGGTGCGGGCACGTGAAGCTTCATGTGTGAGTAAAGCGGCAGAGTAAATGAAGCCAGCGGTGCCAGAAAATCTTGGCAGGTGTTTAACCGGGACTCTCGGCGGTGACAATTGGGTACTGAAACCGCATAGCCGTGGTACCGTGCTTGTCGTACGAAGCGTTCACACCAACTTGAGACACCGTCAGTGTAGCCATTAGAATCCGAGAATATGGCAAGTCAACTCGCGGACGTTGCGCGGCGGTGAGAAGTTGGAAGCTCGGCCTTGGTGCGAGCGTCGCTGTGCGTTCCGAGGGAATGTTCCCTGGTCGGGTTGTAATCTGTAATCTGCGGCGCTTGCATTGATTGAATCAGGTTCGTTCACATTGATTGGCTAATTCGCCCAAGGGTGCCTGAAAAGATCGAACCCCGGGTGATTTAAATTCTTAATTACAGTTCATAATCGTGGGTATTGAACGCCGAACCGTGCAAACATGTAGGGGGAAGTGAGAATGTCCGAAAGGCTCGCGCACAAAAAGCAGGAAAAGTCGTGGATTCACAAATCACTCAAGGGTGGCTGTTTGCTTAAATCCAACGCGACGCGATGCTTTACGCACCGGTCAATCTGGGAGACATCGAGTCGCCGTTTGGCAAATTCGCGGGTTTGCGCATAAGTCCATGCGGCGTTTTCCGCACGAATCTTTACGTCTAAGTCGGCCAAAGCAATAGCCGCAACAGCGTCAGTCCAAATACGACCCATCGCAAACGTCGATAGAATTCCCCACTTGGCGTTGATAAAATCCACCTCCCAATAATAGGATTGCTCATTATTCAACGGGTAGACGGCGACGAATGCATCGTTACCCAGCAATTGATTGCTTGAAACCAAACGAGAATGCCAAATCTTGCGCTGGGGCATATCGTCGAGGATAAGCGTACTTGTGACAAATTGGGTGTTTGGCAGGAACACGACAGGTGCCTTCTGTTCCCACGACACAAGTAGACCGTTTGACACGGAGCGGGCGCTCACCTTGATGGTATCCTCGAACAAGTCCTGGTAATGCGGATAGTCCTCGAGAATCGATATCAGCTTTGCGGCGGGGGCATGAATGACCACGCCATGAGCGACTCCAATGACTTCAGAATGCCGGAGCGTCTCGAAACAACGAAGAGCCAGCCCATCACGTTTGGGGCCCGTCGCCCGCGGTAGATTCTTTACCCAACGCGCAATCAGGCTGGTATGTGCCGTATTGGTTCCACTTGGGGAGCCGCTTGGAACAGCAGCCATTCCGGCTGCGGCGAAAGTCATACTCAAGCCGATTGCCCTACACGCGATTACCAACCATCTACGTGGCGTACCCAATGCGCGATACAATTGGTCTCGCGTTGGCATCCCTTGGTTACGCATAGAATTACCTATACGTGACTTGAAGCCCTAGAATTCAGGCACAGAATTGGGGCCGCGATGGGGCAACAGCGGCCGAGAGTACCCAGTCGGCGAACCGCTGATGAATATATGAGCATAATTCGCATCCCATGTTGATTACTCGCGGGTTTCGCGTTCACTTGTTAGACTAACTGCATTGACACTGAAATAGGTAAGGAGATGTTTTTGGGAAACCTTCCGTCTACAGGTGTTAAATTGCCATCTTCAACGATCTTGGGGGTGACGGCTCATAATTATTTCGATGTTAGTCCGCACACCGGGGAACCATGACGAACAAAGCTATCTGCAATTGGCTTGCAGCGCTCGCGATTGCGAGTCTTTCAGGCGGCTGCAGCAATAATACATTCCAAGGAGCAACGGGGCTGACCAGCGATAAAGCCTGCACTGATTTGGCGAGCGCGCAATGTGCCAAGCTTGCAGACTGCGAGAAGAATGGGGTTCAGGCGCGTTACGGCGACAACACGACCTGCCTAACGCGTCAAAAGCTCAGCTGTACGAACAGTTTGTCGGCTACCGGTACCGGCGCTACGCCGACCACAATCGAGGCCTGCGTGGCCGATTTATTGCCCGATGCAGCCGTTATTTACGACTGCGCAGATTACGTCAATGCGAACCCTCCGGCGGCCTGTCAGTCTCGAACGGGAAGTTTAGCAAACGGGCAGGCTTGTGCATTTAACGCCCAGTGCCAATCCGCATTTTGTGCCGTTCCCCAAGGGTCGAATTGCGGTCAATGTGCCGCCGCTCCTAAAGAGGGTGACTCTTGCGCCACCGTTACCAGCTGCGGGTATAACCTAGTTTGCTCGAGCGCGACCCAGGTGTGCATGAAGTATGGTGCCTTGGGGGACAGTTGTGTCAAAGGTGCCGGTACCTGCGCTTACGGATTTGGATGCGCGGCCTCAGCCAGCCAAACCACTGGAACTTGTCAGTCCTGGGCAAAATTAGGGGCGGCCTGTGGTGGCAAAACGGATCCCGAATTGCCATGCGACAATTCAGAGGGTCTGGCATGCGTCAAAGGTCAATGCATAGTCGCCTCAGTAGTGAGCCCGGGTCAGGGTTGCGGCAATTTGACGGCAGCTGGTGCCGATGCCGGCAGCTACGCCGAATGCTCGTCTGCATCAACGTGCAATATTCCCGATGGTGGTTTAGCCGGCAACTGCGCGGGGCCGGCCGCAGACAATCAGAGCTGTGACACGGCGACCGATATCGGATGCATGGTGCCCGCTCGTTGCGTAGGAACAGTGACTGACGCCGGTGTAACGGGAACTTGCCAGGTGCCCTCGAGTAGTAGTTGCCAATGACCGCTTGAACCGGGAAAAAGCCACGTAAAGCCTTGGACCGGTGCCTTGACCGGGTCGGTTGCACCGCTCGCAAATCTCGAAGAACCGTAGCCCAAAAGCCACGCGCAGGGTCGGGCCCCTGCGCGTCACGCGACAAAACATTCTCGAAAAGGAGCAGAGGCTTGTGCGTTTCTGCAAGCGATTAACTCGATGGTACCGTGAGAAATAGAACAACATTAAATCAGCGGAGAACCGGTAAATTCTCGGCGAAACGCATTTTTCACTAAAAACTAATTAGCCCCGAGCGCTAGCTGGCTGCGCAGTGTTTGGCGCCAAGATTCGAGATTGAAGCCTTGGTCTTGAAATCGCATAACCAAGGATTGTCGCTCTTCGTATAGCTGGTCTCTCAATGCAGCGAGCGCATGTGCCAGCGTTCCGCGATGCTCCTGCTCGAGATTGCGGCGGTGGCGCTCTATCAGCTCATCTAGCACAACGAGATCATGGTGCTGCCCAAGTAGCTCTTGTAGCTGCTCGACAGGCGTGTATAGCTCACTGAACGCGTCTCCGAGCACCGGCTCGAAAAGCTCCAGTGCATACCGGAGTTTCTTGAGTCGGATACGAAGCTGGTGTAGCCAATCCGCATGCTCAAGACCGTCGTCTGCTGGGCGATCCGTTGAGGTTGCGCGAGCGAAGGGCTCGAGTAATTCCCACAAGAATTGCGCCGTCGCGGACCCCGGTGCAGGCAAGCGGGTGACCGTTGCGCCGAGCGTTGCACACACGGCAAAATGAATCTCGTTGAAGTTGACCCGGCGGAGCCGCTTGTGTGAAACTCGGGCTTCCTGTTTTTGCTGGGCGGCGGCTACCGCCAGCAGATCCTCTAGCGCAATCTGTTCGATCTCGGCGGTTGCCCGCTGCAGTCGCTCGCGCAAGTGACTCATCTGAACGTCCCAATCACGCAAGCTTGTCACGGCGCGGGTAATCTTTCGCAGGGGTTTTTTGGCGCGACGCCCCATGACCGGGTCGAGCAAAGGCTCAAAGACATCGATAAACGCCCGGAGCCTACGCGAGGCGACACGGAAGTCATGCAAGGCTTCCACGGGGTCCTTGGCTGTTTCGAAATTCTTGGTTTGGGCGAGACGTATCAGGCGCTTTTGCACCAAACTGGCAAGATGATCCCCCACTGCGTGACCCGTTGCGATGTGCGCTTGGGCCACGTACAGCTCGAGAGCTGTTTCATTCTTTCGCCGGGGAACCGGCCAGCGCCGGCCCTCCAGCAAAGCGCGAAACCGCTCGTTCGTTACTTGGACCAGGTGTTGGCGGCTTGCCCTCTTTTGCAAATCGAGTGCGACTTTGGCAAGCCGTTTCGATAGAGCGCGAAAATCTGGCGGGCGCATCGTCGGATCCGTCTATTGTCCCAACCGAGGGCAGAGCGCAACTCTCAACGGCACCTTAGGCCGGCTTTTGCAGCGATTCGGAGACTTTGGACCGCAACGGGCTAGTCGCGAAGGAGTCCCTGGGCTAAACTTTAACGCTCCGGGATACTTCGAACTCATTTTTGGTCTTCCGGTGCCGCTTACTGAAACTTTGGAGAAATCCTTCCCATGTCAATGCGAACTTTGCGAACCGCCCATTCCGTTGAGACTTGCTTACTGTACGGCCTTTTAGGATTGATAGGCTGTGGTGGTGAGGTCGATTTGACTGCCCTGACCACCGCAGGAGGGTCGTCAGGCGCGGGCGGAGCCATGGGCAATTACGGAGCCGCGGCCGGGCTCTGCGCGCAATCAGGTTGCGTCTCGCCCATGGACGCAGGCACCACCGCTGTCTGTTTTTACAATGGCTCGGTCTACTCTGCGGGGATGAGCTTTAGGGCAACGGATGGGTGCAATTCCTGTGGTTGTGATTGGACCGGAACCGTCGGCTGTACGCAGATAGCGTGCCTCTCAGGCGTTGGCGGCTCCGTGAGTGTTGGCGCGGCTGCGTCCACTGGCGGCGCAGGGGCAGTGGGAGGCTCGCCATCGACCGGCGGGGTGCGGGCGATTGTTCCCGCTTGCCCGGGACTAGACATTTCTGCGACGTCCCCCGACGGGGGTCCTCAATCTTCGTTCCCGCAATGCATGGGCGTGGCGAGTGAGTCGGAGGCGGTTCCCGTCGATCTCTTCATCATGCTGGACCGATCCCAGTCGATGACCAACATATTGCAGGGTTCTTCAATCGATCGATGGGACGCCATTGAGCAAGGGCTCCAGACATTTATAACCAATTCGGCAGCCAACATGACTGGCGTGGGCCTCGGTTATTTCGGCAAAACCGGTAATCCGAATGACCCGGCCGAATGCGATCCCAACACGTACGCTCAACCCGTGGTGCCCATTGATTACTTGAGCAATAATTCAGCCGCACTCGTGCAAAGTGTCACAGCCGAGCGCGCTATTCTAGGTGGACAAGCGCCTTGGTTTCCAGCTCTGCAGGGAGGTCTTCAATTTACTCAGCAATGGCAGACGGCGAACCCATCGCACCGGACTGTTTTCATTTTTGTAACGGATGGTTACGCGACAGAATGCGACACGGATATGACCGATATTACGACGCTGGTAAGCAACGCTTTTCAAGCGCAGGGCGTATTTGCAGGCGGGCCATCGATTTACACTTTTGTCATAGGCATAGCTGTCGGTCAGTTCAATCTGGACGCAGTTGCTCAGGCCGGCGGAACCCTTCAGTCGACCATTGTAGACGGCCTAACCGCTCCCGATGAATTTGCGGCTGCACTGCAAAACGACATCTTACTGAGTAACACTGCCTACTTGTCATGTGACATTGGGCTTCCCTTCCCACCCCCTGGGTTAGTTATTGACCCAACCATGGTACAGATTATTTACCAGCCGTTTGGGGGCAACGATCAGGAGATTCCGGAGACTCAGTCGGATGCCACCTGTGGAGGCCCGAACGGCGGTTGGTATTATGATAATGCGACCGCTCCAACGAAAATCACGCTTTGCCCCTGTTCTTGCGCAAACTTGACCAACGGGAGTCTTCAAGTTCGATTCGGTTGCCGACCTATCCCTCTTAATTAATTGACGGGACTCACCGGCGCTGCCGGCAGCAGCGTCGCGCAAGCGTCATGGGCCGGTGCTGGGCCGGCAATTCAAAAAAGCGTCAACCAATCACTCATGCAAGCCAACAATCGCCGTAAGCTCTCATTTAGACCCATTCCAAGGTTCCTCAGCAAGCTGAGCTGGGCGCTCACTGTGATGCTGTATCCGCCTGCCTCACTGCTGGTCACAGCGGGCGGCTGCGCGGGAAGTCAATGCGGCATGACCTGCGGCGCAACCAGCCTGTGCATGACGGGGGGCTGCTTTCACGACGGTAAGAATAAATGCGAGGACTACCCGGCTGCTATCGGGTGGACGACGGCTTGGGACCAAGGCTCGACCATTCATTGCGACGAGTTGCTCGACTCCAGTGGCAACGTGTTAGGCGTCACCTGCAATGGAATTGGCGGGGAAGCTACCGGCGAAAGTTGCACCTGTAATTTCGTGGTATCGAGCGGCGTTAAGCAATGCGGCTGATAGGTCCCCGCGCTTCAGGGGGATCCTGCCTTATTCCCGTTCTGCTTTTTGGCTTTGCGCGCCTTTTCCAGCTTGTCCAACAGATCCAAAGGATTGTCATCCGCTTTGGCGTTGCTAGCAGTATTGGGCTTGATCGGTTGACCCGACGATTCAACTAATTTAGGTCGTTTCTTCACCTCGGCCCAACTCGAATTGACCGTGGCCGCATGCTTGGCAAACGCGTCCGAGAAAGACTCAGCTTGGGCTCCAACACCCGCAGCTGCCGCCGGATGCACCGGTTCCGAAGCTCCAATTTCAGCCGACGTGGCTGCAGAGGCTGTTGCTGCCGCTGCTTGAGCCGGCGTTGCTTGATTGGTCACTGCAATTGGCACCGCGTGCTCAGCCTGATTTAGACCTATATTTGACATCGCTGAGGCTTGATCGGGCTTTTTAATGGGACGTCTTGAATGAATTGCCAGAAAGCCTACAATCAATAACGTCAGAGCCCCCGCAGCAAGTGCGAAAATTCGCCAATGGCGGATGACGGTCTTTTCGGAAGACAGCTTCGGGGCCATCTCGACCGCCAGAGGCTCGTCAACTGATACGTCAATGGAAGCGTCTGGCATGACCGATGAGTCATGGCCAACGCTTTCATCTGTCTCGCTTTGAACAACCGGCTCCTCGGAAACAGTAGAACCCGCTTGCGGCTTTGGCTCAGCCTGAGCAGCGGCTGCAACTAATTCTTTATCGGTCGGAACCTCCAGAGTTTCGACCCGCGTATCAACGCCTTTCTCTGCCAGCAATTGCGGTTTCTCGGTAACAACCGCGAAAGACGCTGGTTGTGTATCGAGGAGATTCACCGGTGCCATTTCGGTCGAATCTGGCTCCGATGCTGGAACCGGTTGCCCAGCCGTCGGCTTAACGCTTGAGACTCGGCCCGAGGCGGGTGGCGTGGCTTCGGTCGCCTGTTCCGGCGCTTCGTCGGCGCCAATAACCTCCGCCGAGCGAGCTCGGTTTTCGCTGGCAGGCGGCGGCTCCGTTGGCGAGGACCCATCACGCACGGCAGCCTCTGCTGGCGGCCCCGGCTCCGCTAGCCCATCAGGCGCGGCAGCTCTTGCTGGCGGCTCTGACGCCGTTGGTGATGGCTCATCAGGCGAGGCAGCCCCTGGCGGCTCTGGCTCCGCTGGCCCATCAGGCGAGGCAGCCCCTCCTGCTGGGGGGCGATTTCATTAGAGGTCGGGACGGGAAGACTCATGCCGTCCGATTTCATCACCCGCGTCCTCTGATGCCTGCAACGAGGGCGAGGCCGTCGTGTTCAAATCAGTCGTTTCGGAACTATCCGGCGGCGCTGACCGCACTATAATGACTCGAGCGGCGCCGGAGATTTCTCTATCGTAATCGAATTTGGAGGGGTACTTGCTTGGGGGACAGCGCCCGGTGATTCAGCTTTTGGCGCAACTGATCCATCGTCGGTGTCATCCCAGCCCGCGTCCAAATCCTCTTGGCTCAATGAGGACATAGTTAACGTTACTCCAAATTGCTCGCGCCTGCCGTAGATTCCCGCAAACGCTCCTTGGGATCTCGCAAGGCCCCGCTTCAGAGACCGAAGTCCGACGGCAATTGTCTGTGACTTGGAAGTTTCCGCTGCCAGCCAGCCCAACCCAGGCAGCCGTGACCCGAGGGATTTCCAATCAGACCGAATTCACGGGCCGAGGTCCCCAAAACCCCATCGGTTCGATGGAATCGCGCCACTAGTCGATTTGAGATGGGGACGTGCGCGAATGCGCACCCTAATTTAGGGTCGCACCCATCGCTCCGTTATCGTTCAAGAGATATGTACTACGACTGCGCGAGTCACCATGAGGTCCAAGTCTTCCTTGAGACTCTGCAGATCCTCTTCATGCTCTTCCTGCTCGAGAATCGTCAGGGCCAGGTTGTATGTGACCATATCTTTATCTTTGGTGGCATTCATCAACGCTTGATAAGTCGAGATGGCGCATTGCTCGCCCGCAATATTCTGGTCGAGTAGCACTGCAACGTAGGGGTCGCTCGGAGCATCGTACTTGCAGGGACTTATCGAGAACCAGTCCTTCGGGTCCGTAACCGGCGTTCCTCCCAGTTGTATAATGCGGTTCGACACCAGCGCTGCATGATTGAGCTCTTCGGTAGCGTGCAAAGTGAGCTCGGCGGCCACGGCATCCTTCATGGGACCCTTGATGAGCTTGGCACCCAGCCAGTACTGGTAATACGCGAGCCACTCGCTTGCGTAAGCCTGATTGAGCAAGAGCAACAATTCATTGACGTCCATTCCAACAATTTCGCGAGCTCGAGTACCCATTTCAATCCTCCGGAACTAAATAGTGCGAATAACCTTCGCCCTCATAGCACTTTTGAATTGATGTTGTCGTGACGGCACGGCAAAAGGCGATTTGCCCCAAGCTTGAAGCGAGCGCCTGGGACCCGACCCAGACAGCAACTAACACCATAAAAACGTCGCAACGAACCTGCGGGTCACCCATGAAAACCAAGCGCACGGCGTGCCGGCATTTCAAATAGAAATAGCATACAGGGAGTCACCGGCTGGGAGGAGCCCCGTTAGAGCTTGCTGGATGGTTTCCGGCGAAAAACTCAAAATGTCTCGAAATATACTCAACAAAAGACCGCGCGCAGGGTCGGGTCCCTGGAGCACGGGGCATGCCGAGGAGGTTGCTGCTTGGAATTGTGCCCAGTGCCTGATATGGAAAATAAGCCCAGATGTTCATTCCTCGACATTCTTGCGCACAATCGTGCCATGCCCACTCACGCGGGCCCATGATTCGCGTGGTCCGGCGAAGGGGCCCGGAACTTGACTGAACTGTGCCCCATCGGTGCAGGTGACATCATTGCGAATCGTTATCGCATTATTCGGGTGCTTGGCAGCGGCGGCATGGCGGTGGTGTACGAGGCCGAGCACCAGTTACTGGGACGCCGCTGTGCGCTGAAGATGATCCATGCGCATTTGGCGCGAAACCCGGAGTTGACATCGCTTTTTCTCAAAGAAGCTAAGATAGGTAGCGCGATTGGCCGAAACCCGCATATCGTAGACGTGATCGACGCAGACTTCGATGCGACCCGAGGGATACCGTTTTTGGCGATGGAGCTGCTGGAGGGAGAAACGGTTGAGCAGCGGCTAAATAGGCAAGGACCGTTCGAGCATCCGGAGGCAGCTCGACTATTTCGTCAGCTGGCCATCGCATTCACCCAAGCTCATGAGCGAGGCGTGATTCACCGCGACTTGAAGGTATCCAATCTATTTCTAGTGAGTAATCGCGATGCTCCACAGACACTCAAAGTGATGGATTTTGGGATTGCAAAAGCGCTCGGTGGGGAGGCGCAGCGTACCGCAACCCAAATAGGGACACCCTTGTATTTGGCGCCTGAACAAATGGGAGCAGGCCTGCGGACATTGGCTGAAAGAGAAGGAATTCACATTGCGACCGGCGTCTCTGCGGGTACAGACATCTGGGGCTTGGGTTTAGTCGCTTATGAGATGCTCACCGGGCTTGCTGCGGCGCAATATTGGACCGGCGAGGTTTCGGCAGATTGGTTCTTGCGCGTTGTGTTAAATCCCTTGGAGCCGCCATCACTCCGCGCCGGTGAGCGCGCCGCGCGGTTACCGCAAGGTTTTGATACCTGGTTTGAGCGCAGCCTGCAAAAGGACGCAACTGCGCGCTGGGAAACCTTTGCCCAGGCCGTTGCTGAATTGGCACGCATTCTGGAGTCCGCGCCAATTGCACGCGCGCAGCCAGAAATGACTGTCATGCAAACAGTGCAGGCGCCTAATTTATTTGCACTGAATCCGGGAATGCAGTTCACCGAAAGGACAACCCAGCCGTTTACGCCGGGGCCGGCGATTGTTGCCAGTGTGACTAAAGTTCCATCGGCCTCTAAACCTCGCAGCCGGAGAACGAAGTTGCTATTGGGCGCCGCGGTTGCCGTAGTGCTCGCATTTGCGCTGTATTGGCCAGTCACTGGTTATCTAGCACAGCAGTCTGAGCAGAATTGCGAGGCGCTGCCATTAGGTCAAGAGAAAGTTACTGCTTGCCAAGATGCTTGCGAAGCGGGTCGCAGCCTCGGTTGCAATGATCTCGGAAAGATTTACGAAGCAGGCCAGGGCGTGAAGATGAAGGATGAAAAGCGCGCCGCTGATTTGTACGAACAGGCCTGCAGCGCCGGTAATCTACCCGGCTGCAAGAATCTGGAAAATATGTATTCGGCTGGGAAATGGGTGCCAAAGAACGATAAGCGCGCGGTCGAGTTGCACCAAATGGCCTGCGACAGTGGCGAGATGAGGGGCTGCAGCAATCTTGGCAGCCTATTTGAGCATGGCACCGGCGTCGAGAAAAAAGACGAGAACCGCGCGGAACAACTGTATCAAAAAGCCTGTGACAGCGGTGAATTGAGCGGCTGCAGCAGGCTCGCTCGCATGGTTGCGAATGGTAACGGCATCGATAAGATCGATAGTAAACGTGTCATCGAGTTGTACCAAAAAGCCTGTGGGGCTGGCGACATGGCCCTATGCAACGACCTTGGGTGGAAGTACGAAACCGGAGCAAGCGGCGAGAAAATTGACGAGCGACGTGCGGCAGAGCTGTACCGAACCGCCTGTGATGGTGGCGAGCTGAATGGCTGCACGCACCTCGCGGGCATGTATAAGATTGGAGCCGGCGTTGACAAAAAGGACGAGAAACGCGCGGTCGAATTGTACCAAAAGGCCTGCGAGGGTGGCGAAATGGTTGGCTGCAACAATCTCGCGGAGATGTATCTGAAAGGCAACGGGGTCGAAAAGAAGGACCAGAAGCGAGCGGTCGAGTTATTTCAGAAGGCGTGCTCGGGTGGTGAAATGATCGGGTGCAGCAATCTCGGGAGCCTGTATCTGAACGGCACCGGCGTTGAGAAGAAGGACGAAAAACGCGCGATCGAACTATTCAAAAAAGCCTGTGCCTTAGGCAATAAAGGTGCCTGCACCGAACAGCAGCGATTGGAGCCCAAAAACCCGTGAGCGAGTGGGATTGGGTGAAGGCCCCGGCCGGCAGCGGCCCCCAAATGGGGGTGGATTGCTGCCGGCTCAAGCTAAATCAGATGCGCTGTGCAGTGGAACGGGCTCACAGTTTCAACTCGACCTTGCACCTATTGCCAATGTCCCTCCACCCACACGTGACCGCGATCACGCCTATCCCAATGACCTGGGACATATTGGGCATTCGGGTGGGGCCTGCGCTCATAATGTCCGTTTTGCCATTCGTAGGCACGACCGTTCCAACGGTGGTAGCCGACTATCCAAACATGATCGGGGCCAGGCGGGGGAGGAGCGACCTCTGGGGGTGGTGGAGCTGGTGCAGGCGGTGGAGCCTGCACATAGACGGGCTCAGCAGTCGCTGGCGGCGGACCCGATTCAACATAGCAACCGCTCACCAGTAGAGCGGAAAGCAGAGGCAACGTAGCGACGAATCGATTTGCGATAATCACAATATGACCTTTGGTTAAGGGGATTGCTCCCATTTCTTCGAGTCAGGCGCGCTCATCACCATGATGGTTGGCATGCTCATGGGCGGATTCGACCGCTTCGATACACTTCTCTACTTACCAATTTCCTTTTCCAGCTTGTCAACCTCTTGCTTTAGCGTGGGTTTTGTGACCGCTACCTTCGCTTTCTTCTCGAAATCCTCCTCAACGGGCACCGCGGCAGAGCTCACGGCGCTGGGGGCAGCTGCTGCTGCCGGATCGGGCGCCACGCTAACTGCCGCGGCTGGTACCGCGCTGGGTGCGGCACTCGCAACGACAGGTGGTACTGCGGACGCGACGGGCGGAGGAATCTGCTCATCCGCTTTTTTGTGGCAACCCATCAATGATGCAACGAAGAGGCAACCTACAAGTATTGATCGATTCATAGTGCACCCGCCTGCATAGCCGCCATAATCCGTGCATGCCGCGCCATTTTCACGACGAATCAGTTCATGGATCCGATCGATCATCATGGCATCTGTCGCTTCCTCTGCTAAGTCCAGGGCTCGATTAAGCCGAGCCATGCGATCAGCGTGAATAGAGAGTTCGGCACTAGCTCCGCGCATATCCGCTATGTGGGCCCACTGCATGGCGATAGCCCGACGGTGCGCTAGTGCCCGTGCGTCCCGTTCCTCTTCCCAACGCCTATCATCCTTCAGCAATTCCCGACGATGCGCACGAGCAGCTTCTTGTTCCAGCCTCAGATGCTCCTCGTATCGCACCGCACCTTCGTGGCCCATCGGGGGAAGTGGTCGGGCGCCTGGCGGCGGTACGTCTCTGTGTTCGAGCGGGCGACCCGGCTCGCCTCGCACACCGGGCTGGGCCAATGCGAGCGTTGGCAGCCCCAGACACATTGCTACGACGGTCAATGGAACAATTCGGTGTTTCATAGATTTTTACCCTTACCTTGGTTTTGGACGAATGAGGGACTTAAATGTCACCATTTGTGATAATTTATTCATTAATAGGCTGGGGCTGCATTCCGGACTTCGATGCAGTCGGGCTGTATGAGGCCGATCCGCATCCAAAAACGCCCCCACGGGTGGACTCTCGCCATAAACGACTGCCAGCAGCCTACGGGTAACATAACTTGGATTGCCTTGGCGCAGATTTCGAGATGGTCCCGCGGACCGAGGCGAATCAACTGCCGGTCAGCGAGCTTGGCCCATGGGCAAAACCTTAACGTCGGCCACCTACATCTGCTCTTTGAAGACCTCCAGCGGCCCGGCAAAGCCCAGAAACGAGGACCCAGAGATGGACCTGTGACTTCCCGGCTCGAGCAGTGACGGATGTGGGGTCCTGTCTCAGTGGTTAGGAGTGAAAATCTAAGGCACGGCTCGCCGACTTTTCAGGTTGGATTAGTCGGTTGGTGCAACCCGCTGGGAAAAGGCCCGTTGGCGTACTATTCGACGCAGCTCAACCCGCTTTGAGCAACGGCCAAGTGGTACTTGGGTGCCGGGCAAGACTTTCCACAGATCTGGAGATTGCATCCGGCTTGCCCGCGGGGGATCACGTAGACACACCCGCCGGAGCTGCAGTTATACATGATGCCTGTTTTCGGATCTTGTCCTGAAACATTGGGCGCCGCAAAGACGCACGCTCCGCTCAGATTGACGTACCCTGCGGGACATTGATTCGGGACGGGACACGTGTTTCCGTGCCGCGGACTCCCATCAGCACAAGCTTTGGCACAAGTCCCATTGACCGTGTCAGGTTTGAGGCCGTTCGGGCAAACCGGTTGCTGCGGTGCGGGCGCGGCGGGCGACGGCCCGGGCGTTGCGGTTGCGGGTACCGCCTCCACTACGTAGGCGGCCACGATGTTCTTCTGCAGTGTGTTTTGAGCGACCCATGCGTAGCCGTTGTCCCCCCAGTCCTTGCTCCAACTATTGTGTATCAGATAGAACGTTCCTGTGGGTTGAACGGTGTAACCCGCGAGCAGCATTGCATGACCGGCCCCGCTTCGAAAGTCGCCGTCGGGAAGAACCACGTTGGGACTCGACGGAATTTGCGAGAACTGTTCCTGGTCAACGTGCATGGCAAACCACACGTCCTGGCCCTTGGCCAATACCGCCTTAATGCCCTCGAAATCAGACATATTGAGGCGAGTAACGTTGACGACCTTGGCATTGGGCTTTCCTTCAGCAAAACTCACCTGAACGGGGTTCGGCGAGGCACAAGCGACATTAATGTCGGCACAGGCGTTACTGTTCGCCCCGCGGTCTTGGCAATCCCAGGCACAGGCAGCCGCCTCATCGAATGGCCAGTTAGATTCAATGGTCAGGTTCTTGTTCAGATTGTTAGACGCTGCTGCTTCTATCAATGGTTGATGGTATCGAGACCAAACATGCATGACCGATTGGGGGACTGCAATTCCAGTTGCTCTGGCTAGGGCGTGATCCACGGCAGATACGAAGGAAAATGCAGTGCAAGCACCCACTTCACCCTGATCCCGAACCGGGCCTTCGGTTCCATCTTGGCGGTGGTCAACCGTCGTCGGCAATGGGGTGGCTCCGGCCAGCCCCAAGCTCGAATTGAACAGACTGCGGTCCAGTGCGAGCCATGACGCCCAGGGGATCTCTGCGTAGCGGGGCGTCATGCAGTCAAGTGCGAACGCCCGATTTCGCACCCGCACTTTGCCGCATGATCCGGAGGGATGTGAAGGCAGATTCGCTGCTGAACTTGCCATAACTCCCGAGCCAGCTGCGGCTGGATTGGATAATGGTGCTGTGAGACCCGGTATCGCTGGTACCAGGATTCCATTCCAATTAACCCAGCCATCCGGAACGGCCGAATTCAAATTCGCTGCGTTCGGTGGCGCAACCAACGCAGATGTGGCTGGGGTATTCGCAGGATTCGACCAAGGTACGGTTAGACCAGGAATGCTCGGCAGCACTAGTCCGCCGTAGTTGACCCAGCCATTGGGCACGGATGACGGCGTCGCCGCAGCGCTGCGCGGCGGAGGAGCAGGGAGTGACGGTGGGATGGGCGGCGGAGCCATGGGCCTGGGTGGCGGAGGCAACCCGGGTTGGCTCCAGGCGCCACTCGACGAATTCCAGGCATTGGACGGAGGCGAAGCCGCATGTCCCGAAGTGCAACTGAGGAGCATCAAAGTGCCGATGCTGCCCAGTAATCGTTCCGAATTGGCTTTCATGGCGGCGCACCCAGCACTTTCGCCTCACGTTCGATGGCTGTCAAACACACCCTCGCCCAAAACTCGCGAGCGGGCCAGTTGTTTTAGCAACTGCGTTTGGAGTGGACCGGGGCGCTCGAATTCCCGAAGGAATCACGACGAATACGTGCAGCAAAAGAGCGTGGCGGCATTGCCGTTAAGGTCGGTTCCGGGCGTGCCCGTGGTGCTGCAAGTGATGCCCGAAAAATCTACCTCTGGGTGATCGGTTCCAGTGCAGGAAAATCCATAGGAATCCGCTGCACAGCCCGTTACGCTCGCGTCTTGTTGGCACGTGGCCGTAGCGGGCGCGGTTGTCGTATTTGTATAGCAACAGTATTCATCTTGGCCGTTCTGCGTCGTCGGCTCGCTACATACGAGTGTAGGATCGGCCGCGTCCGGCGGCGCGTCGCCTACTGCACAACTGTAGCCGTAGGAGCCAGACACGCAGCCACTGACATTGGCATCAAAAGAGCATGTTGAGCTTGTGACGCAGCAGTAGTCACCGGCGCCATTAGTGTTGCATATTATGCCCGTATACGTCTGTTCCGGCCGAGCGGCGCCGTCGCACCTATAGGCTGTGCCGCCACCGTTGGTGCAGACGTCGCTTAAAACATTTGTGCATGAGCCGGTGACAGTACCTGTAGTTGCAACGCAGCAGAAATTACCTGAACCATCGCCGGAGCATAGCATACCCGACACGGCAGGTTCCGCGGTGCCAGTGCACGTATAGCCTGTATCCGAACAGGTGGCGATGGTAGCTGCGGTGCAAGTGCCAGTCGTAGCCGAAGCGCTGACGCTCGTGGAACACCCGGTTGCAAGCACGGGAAGTGCCAGCGGAGCGAGACACAGCAGGCCTCCAAGAATTCGCGCGCGAGTGCCCACCCAATTATCGAAAACAGAGCCACTTGTGTTCATCAGTATTTCTCCTTATCCGGCCAACTTGTCGGAAGCCGCGTCCCAATCATTGCAAAGCAAACGAAAGACGGCAGTCCCGTCTTACGGCAGAGGTCTCACTTTTCTTCTCATTTTTTTCCACCGGCACATGCCAACACACTTTGACACGCTATTCTATGTCAGCTAGTGCGTCAACTGTTGGCTCGTTGTTCCGGGCTAAGGTCACGACTTCGGGCGGTCAACTGTTCGACCTTTGGGAATTGGCTGGCAGAAGTCCCGTTAGTATTATCATGAATTCCGCGACACATACCTGTAACACTCAAAGCACGCACCTCCACACATTGCCTCCGAACACTGCAGGCTGAACATAATCGATATCGCGTGTTCAACGGGGAACCAACCGGCCTTTTCTCAGTGACGCGCCGACTTGACCCGCACAGCAAAACCTGGGCAAATAGGTTTCAATCCCCGAAAATACGCAGCGTTCGCCGAGAAGAAGTTGAGGTCACCTATGCCGAAGGTTCGCCGTTACTCTGCCGCTCTCGTTTCTAGTGCCTCGCTGATCGCAGCCTGCAGTGGCCAGTAATTCTGGGCTGAAATCACACAGAATTCTCGATGAAAACGTGGGGTCCGGATTTTCCAAAGTAGAACCCGTCAACTTCAGAGTAGAAGGGATAGCGGCCGGCGGTATCACGAGAACATCCCGTGACGTTCGAAGGTACCGACCATGCGCAGCAAGATCAGCATGCCCGGCTAGTTTCTGCGCCTGTTGAGCCGTGACCCCAATATCGCTAAGCGCCTGAATGAATGCTCGGCGCCAGCTATGGAAGTCCACCGGCAATGTCAGATCCGTTTCTTCTAATAGTTCGCGCTCCCGCGGTGTCATTATGCGACCGGGCGTCGGCTCGAATTGATTGGTCCTCGGGTTCCACTCCTCAAGTCCAAAGGCTCGGCGCAAGTCACGGCGCAGGCCTGCCGCGTGACTGACTTTGGGCTTCTGCTCTCCGGCACGTTTGCCACGGATAAGCGGGAACACGGGCCCCGACAGTGGTTTGCCCGTCTCAAACCACCAGGCCTTTAGCGCCGGGCGTAGGGGCTCGGGCACCTCAAGCCGTTGCTTCTTGCGCGTCTTACTCCGGAGCGCCGTCCCCATGGTGAAATCTGGCACGTCAAAATGTGACCATTGCATTGCATGCAAATCCCCGGTGCGAAGCCCACCGAAAACACGGGCTAGTACGCTCATGGTCTGGCGTTCAAGCACCGCGAGCCGGTGATATTCGACCGGGTGCTGCCATGACAAATATATGGCCAATTCGTCGTCACTCAATACGGCGCGCTCGCGATCGTCCACTTCGACCTTGGGCAATTCGGCCTTGTCGACCGGGCTTGACTCGATGATTTCTTCCATGAGCGCCACCGAGAAACGGCTTCGAAGAATCGAACGCAAATGCTCGTGCGACCGCGATTTGCCCTTGGCTTTGGCGTTGTCATAGATGCCGCGAATATCGATTGGCTTGATGGCAGTGATTGGTAGATTGCCGATCTCGGGCAGTATCCAAAGGCGCTCCCGGTACCGCTCGGGGCGAGCGTCGCCCGCAATATCCTCGGGAGCATATCGGCTTTCATTGACCCGCTTGGCCAGCTCGGCATACGTCTCGACTGTGGCGGCAACGGAAGCCGGATCCGCGGTAGGATTGTCAAGCAGGCGGCCGAGTTTGCGTCTTGCAATGGCCTTGTGCGTCGTCTCCAGGTTAATCCACTTTCGAGTGGTCCTGCCATCTACTTCTGCAGTTATGACACCATACCAAGACTTGGTCTTGAACTGCAGGCAACCCGTGCGTCGGTTGAATCGGGGCTTTTTATTTTGAGATTCGCTATTAGTATTAGTCACGTCGAATCGCCTTTCGACCATGGCCTTGGGGACGCGCAAACGTTCGCCAAGGCCGTTTACATTTTAGAGTACGCTTGCCTCTTGTGGAGGAATCAATCCGGCTTCGCGTGCAATCTTCCGAAGCGCCCGCCTAATTACCTCGCTGCGCGTCATTCGCTCGCGTTGTGCCAGTTGCTTCAATAGCTCCAAGTCCGGAGGGTAAAGTCTCACTGCTACGTTGGGGGGTGCGTTGCGCATGGGGGGACCTCTTAACGCCCTGTGCCCCGGCTTATCTCAA
>CAWIGY010000078.1:0-64179 GCA_963835565.1 uncultured delta proteobacterium | reverse complement strand
CAACACCGCTCTTTACTGTATCATGCGCTACATCCCCATCGTCGAGGCGGCGACCGGCAATGCAAGGTGGAGCCTCCGCTTGGTCACGCTCTTCGGCATTGTCTCGATGCTGGTGGCGGCGGCGTTCATCCTTTTCCAACGCGATGTGAAAAGGCTCTTAGCCTACCATAGCGTGGACGGCATTGGGATCATCGCAGTGGGGGTTGGACTCGGAGGGCTGGGAGCCTTCGCCGCGATGTTCCACACTCTGAATCACTCGGTTTGCAAGAGTCTCGGCTTCTTCTGCGCCGGTCGGCTAGGGCGAGTCTGATACCCACGACATGCATCGGATGCAGGGTACACTGCGCACCTCTCCGATATGGGGGACTGGCCTGCTGTTCAGTCTCTTGGCACTCATCGGCGTAGCCCCATTTGCCGTGTTCATGAGCGAGCTGCAGATCATCAAGGCGGCTGCGGACCGTGGGGCTATCACAGTGCTCGTGCTGTTCCTGGCAGGCACGGGGATAGTTTTCGTCGGTGCTCTTTGTCATGCGACTTCGATGGCCTGGGGCACTGCGCCAGACGGTGTCCTAAAAGAAAAGTCTGGACTATTGGACACAGCGCTAACCGCAGCGCCCCTGGCCTTGCTCTTGATGCTGGGACTTTGGATGCCAGCGTGGCTACGGACACTGCTGCAACAGGCCGCGGATGTGGTTGCGCCGGTACGCTGAGTCCCGAGGGAGCATGGCAATTTCAACAGACCAAGAAACATCTCCGCTCAACCATTCCGACATGTTCGCGGTGGCCAATCTGAGGCAGAGCGGCAACGGCCTCGCGCTGTTGCTTGAGGATGTCCCGATCCTGTCGCCATCGGCTTTCCGGCAGACGGTCCTGGATGGCTGCGCCGCTGGCGCCAGGTTGGTGGCACTGCTGCCGCTCCCCGAGCGGCCTGTCACAAGCGCGGGCAAAGTGCTGCTCGCAGTTCTGGCGGACGACGGCGGAAACCGCCTCGGTTTGGTCGGCGCTGAATTGCCGGTGGAGCTCCGCTATTGCGCACTTACAAGGGATCTGCCGCAGGCGCAGGCCTTCGAGCGAGAACTCTTCGAGGATCACGGAATCTTGCCCGAGGGACACCCGTGGCTCAAGCCGCTCCGACGTCATTCTGATCTGCTGACTCCAGCAACCGCAAACGCGCCCAAGCCGGCGCCGCATACCTTCTTCCGCATCGAGGGGGAAGGCGTTCACGAAGTCGCAGTCGGTCCGGTCCACGCCGGGGTTATCGAACCGGGGCATTTCCGCTTTCAGTGCTACGGCGAGACGGTGCTGAACCTCGAGATTCAGCTGGGCTACCAGCAGCGCGGCGCCGAAGCCTTATTGCTCTCATCGACTCCAAAACGACAATTGGTCATTGCTGAGTCAATTGCCGGAGACACTGTAATCGGTCATGGCCTCGCATACTGTTTGGCAGTAGAAGGCTTGGCGAATTTGGAGGTGCCGCTGGCTGCTGACGCTTTGCGTGGGATAGCGCTCGAGTTAGAGCGAACAGCCAATCATCTCGGCGATTTGGGCGCGCTTTGCAGCGACGTCGGCTACCAGCCAGGAGCGTCCTGGTTCGGTCGTATGAGGGGCGACTTCCTGAATTTGCTTATGGATCTTACTGGGAACCGCTTCGGGCGCAGCCTAGTTAAGCCAGGCGGCGTGCGGTTTGACCTACCTAGCGCGCAACGCAAGGACTTCCTCGCGCGCCTAGCCAAGGCTGAGCGCGACTTGAAAACAATTGCCAAACTTACCTTCGATACACCATCGGTTGCATCTCGTTTCGAAAGAACGGGGTCTTTAACCCGAAAAAAGCCGACGCACTCGGCCTGGTTGGACCGGTCGCGCGTGCCTGCGGCTGCGATCGGGATGTGCGTCGCGATCACCCTTGCGGGGTGTTCCGTTTCGCATATATCCCAACTGCGCTGGCCGAATCTGGTGATGTCATGGCTCGCGCGCTGGTGCGCTGGATAGAGTCGGAACGTTCGCTTGGATTCGTACAGGAACAGCTAGCCGGGTTGCCCGAGGGCTCCCTGGCGATCCCGCTGCCTGCTCTTCAACCCAAGAGCTTGGTGGTGTCGCTGGTCGAGGGTTGGCGTGGCGAGATCGTGCACGTGGCGGTCACCTCGGCCGACGGCACGCTGGCGGCTACAAGATCATAGATCCGTCCTTCCACAATTGGTTTGGGCTGGCTATGGCTATGCGCGGGGATCAGATTTCTGATTTCCCGCTCTCCAATAAGAGTTTCAACCTCTCCTATGCTGGACATGATCTCTGAAGCGCCGAACCTACAAGTGCGATTGGGATAAACGAAAAACAGGACGTCATGCTAAAGACCGCGTTGACACGCCTAAAGCAAGGGCAAAGAACCTCTGGTTTCCCGAAAGAACCGGTCAAGCTGCCCGTGCGCTTCCGGGGACGCCCCCTGATCGATGCTTCGAAGTGTCAAGCTGGCTGCCATGCCTGTGCTGATGCCTGTCCGACCCAGGCTGTATCCAACAACCCGCTGCGAATAGATCTCGGCCAATGCCTCTTTTGCCACAACTGCCAGGAGGCATGCACCAATCGAGCTGTCGTTTTCACAGGAGACCACCGGCTCGCCTCGATTTCCCGAGATGACCTGGTCCTGCACGGTGGCGAGCAGACAGCCGCCCGTCCGCTCCCGACCAAGCTGCGACGGCTCTTTTTCGCTCATTCAAGCTCCGGCAGATTTCGGCCGGTGGCTGCAACGGGTGCGAAGCAGAATTGGTAGCGCTGAGCAACGTGGTCTTTGACATGGGACGCTTCGGCATCCAGTTCGTGGCGTCGCCAAGGCACGCTGATGCGGTGGTGGTCACTCGCCCGGTTCCAACCAATATGCAGCTTGCGCTGCGAGCAACCTGCGAAGCCGTGCCATCGCCGAAAGTCGTGGTAGCCGTCGGAGCGTGTGCCATCAGTGGCGGCGCTTTCGCCGGAAGTGGCGCCCCGGCCAGCGGAATCCGCGCGACACACCGATCGATCTCTTTATCCCCGGTTGCCCGCCACACCCGTTCACAATCCTCGACGGGCTACTGCGTCTGCTCGGGCGCATGGAATTGAGATGCGGTTTATCGTGTGCCGCGCGCAAAGTTAATGACCAGTGTCCCGACGGTTGCCTTCGATTTTGGAATTCCGACGAATAGATGCCCGACAATTTCGGCTACACGACGCGCAGCCTGCACTGTAACGACGGACGCCGAGACCGAAGCGTCGCGCGTAAGGCCGCGCGAGTCAACGTGGAAACGGATCCGAACCTCTCCCTCTTCATGGCGGAGTCCACCGTGACGAGCGATACAGGTTTGATAGTCGGGAGCTGATGCAGCTAGATTTTGCTTAGCGGACGAAATGCTTTCGCCTTCGAAAACAATACTTTTGACGACGGCCACGATTGCCGCTGATTTTTCCGATTTGACGGCTGCATCGCCCGCGTCAATCGCCATCTCCCCTTTGGCAGACTTGGCCAAAGTACGTGCCTCGTCCGCAGTCAGACAACGAACCAGTTTGCCGTGACCATCGCCAAGTCGGCCCCGAGGGAACGTGACGGTTGGATGTTCCCTTGGGGCCGGCTTGGCGATGGGCGCGGTAAACTGGTTCGATGTCTGACTCCGGACGAGGCACGTATGTTAGCTAAGTCCGTCAAAGGGGAGACGGGGATCAACGCGGGCGATGCCAGCACGGTCAAATCCGAAAAATCAGCGGCGATCGTGGCCGTCGTCAATAGTATTGTTTTCGAAGGCGAAAGCATTTCGTCTCCCGCGAAGCAAAATCTGCTGCATCTATGGCCTCTCGACTATCGAAGCTCGTTGGCTCGTTCACGGTGGACTCCGCCGTGAAGATGGGGAGGTTGGATCCGTTTCCACGTCAACTCGCGTGGCCTTACGCGCGACGCTTCGGTCTCTCGGCGCCGTGTCGTTACAGAGCAGGCTGCGCGTTGTGTAGCCGAAATCGTCGGGCATCGATTCGTCGGAATTCCAAAATCGAAGGCAACCGTCGGGACACTGGTCATCAACTTTGCGCGCGGCACACGATAAACCACTCTCAATTCTCGATGCGCCCGAGCAGACGCAGTAGCCCGTCGAGGATTGTGAACGGGTGTGGCGGGCAACCGGGGATAAAGAGATCGATTGGTGTGTCGCGCGGGATTCCGCTGGCCAGGGCGTCACTTCCGGCGAAAGCGCCGCCACTGACGGCACACGCTCCGACGGCTACCACGACTTTCGGCGATGGCACGGCTTCGCAGGTTGCTTGCAGCGCAAGCTGCATATTGGTTGGAACCGGGCCAGTGACCACCACCGCATCAGCGTGCCGCGGCGACGCCACGAACTGGATACCGAAGCGTCCCATGTCAAAGACCACGTTGCTCAGCGCTACCAATTCTGCTTCGCACCCGTTGCAACCGCCCGCCGAGACCTGCCGGAGCTTGAATGAGCGACAAAAGAGCCGTCGCAGCTTGGTCGGGAGCGGACGGGCGGCTGTCTGCTCGCCACCGTGCAGGACCAGGTCATCTCGCGAAATCGAGGCGAGCCGGTAGTCTCCTGTGAAAGCGACAGCTCGATTGGTGCATACCTCCTGGCAGTTGTGGCAAAAGAGGCATTGGCCGAGATCTATTCGCAGCGGGTTGTTGGATACAGCCTGGGTTGGACAGGCATCAGCACAGGCATGGCAGTCAGCTTGACACTTCGAAGCATCGATCAGGGGGCGTCCCCGGAAGCGCTCGGGCAGGTTGACCGGTTCTTTCGGGAAACCAGAGGTTCTTTGCCCTTGCTTTAGGCGTGTCAACGCGGTCTTTAGCATGACGTCCTGTTTTTCGTTCATCCCAATCGCGCTTGTAGGTCCGGCGCTTCAGAGATCATGTCCAGCATAGGAGAGGTTGAAGCTTTTATTGGAGAGTGGAAAATCAGAAATCTGATCCCCGCGCAAAGCCATAGCCAGCCCAAACCAATTGTGGAAGGACGGATCTATGATCTTGTAGGCCGCCAGCGTGCCGTCGGCCGAGGTGACCGCCACGTGCACGATCTCGCCGCGCCAGCCCTCGACCAGCGACACCACCAAGCTCTTGGGTTGAAGAGCAGGCAGCGGGATCGCCAGGGAGCCCTCGGGAAACCCGGCTAGCTGTTCCTGTACGAATCCAAGCGAACGTTCCGACTCTATCCAGCGCACCAGCGCGCGAGCCATAACATCACCAGACTCGGCCAGCGCAGTAGGGATATATGCGAAACGAAACACTCCGCAAGGGTGATCGCGACGCACATCCCGATCGCAGCCACAGGCGCGCGCCACCGGTCCAACCAGGCCGAGTGCGTCGGCCGTTTCTCTGGTTAGAATCCCTGTTCTTTCGAAACGAGATGCAACCGATGGTGTATCGAAGGTAAGTTCGGCAATTGTTTTCAAGTCGCGCTCAGCCTTGGCCAGGCGCGCGAGGAAGTCCTTGCGTTGCGCGGTAGAAACCTCAAACCGCACGCCGCCTGGCTTAACTAGGCTGCGCCCGAAGCGGTTCCCAGTGAGCTCCATGAGCAGGTTCAGGAATTCGCCCCGCATACGACCGAACCAGGACGCTCCTGGCTGGTAGCCGACGTCGCTGCAAAGCGCGCCCAAATCGCCGACATGATTGGCTGTTCGCTCTAACTCGAGCGCTATCCCACGCAAAGCGTCAGCAGCCAGCGGCACCTCCAAATTCGCCAAGCCTTCTACCGCCAAACAGTATGCGAGGCCATGACCGATTACGGTGTCTCCGGCAATTGACTCAGCAATGACCAATTGTCGTTTTGGAGTCGATGAGAGCAATAAGGCTTCGACGCCGCGGTGTTGGTAGCCCAGTTGAATCTCGAGGTTCAGCACCGTCTCGCCGTAGCACTGAAAGCGGAAATGCCCCGGTTCGATAACCCCGGCGTGGACCGGCCCGACGGCGACTTCGTGAACGCCTTCCCCCTCGATGCGGAAGAAGGGATGCGGCGCCGGCTTGGGCGCGTTTGCGGTTGCTGGAGTCAGCAGGTCAGAATGACGCCGGAGCGGCTTGAGCCACGGGTGTCCCTCGGGCAAGATTCCGTGATCCTCGAAGAGTTCTCGCTCGAAGGCCTGCGCCTGCGGCAGATCCTTTGTCAGTGCGCAATAGCGGAGTTCTACCGGCAGTTCAGAGCCGACCAAACCGAGGCGGTTTCCGCCGTCGTCCGCCAGAACTGCGAGCAGCACTTTGCCCGCGCTTGTGTCAGGCCGCTCGGGGAGCGGCAGCAGTGCCACCAACCTGGCGCCAGCGGCGCAGCCATCCAGGACCGTCTGCCGGAAAGCCGATGGCGACACGATCGGGACATCCTCAAGCAACAGCGCGAGGCCGTTGCCGCTCTGCCTCAGATTGGCCGCCGCAAACATATCGGATTGCTTGAGCAGAGATGGTTCTTGGTCTGTCAAAATTGCCATGCTCCTCGGGATTCAGCGTACCGGCGCAACCACGTTCGCGGCCTGCTGCAGCAGTGTCCGTAGCCACGCTGGCATCCAAAGTCCCAGCATCAAGAGCAGTGCCAGGGGCGCTACGGTTAGCGCTGCGTCCAATAGTCCAGCCTTTTCTTTTCGGACACCGTCTGGCGCAGTGCCCCATGCCATCGAAGTCGCATGACAAAGAGCCCCGACGAAAACTATTCCCGTGCCTGCCAGGAACAGCACGAGCACCGTAATTGCCCCACGGTCCGCAGCCGCCTTGATGATCTGCAGCTCGCTCATGAACACGGCAAATGGGGCTACGCCGATCAGTGCCAAGAGACTCAATAGGAGTCCAGTCCCCCATATCGGAGAGGTGCGCAGTGTACCCTGCATCCGATGCATGTCGTGGGTATCGTACATCTGCCCAAGCCGACCGGCGCAGAAGAAGCCGAGACTCTTGCAAACCGAGTGATTCAGAGTGTGGAACATCGCGGCGAAGGCTCCCAGCCCTCCGAGTCCAACCCCCACGGCGATGATCCCGATGTGCTCCACGCTATGGTAGGCTAAGAGCCTTTTCACATCGCGTTGGAAAAGGATGAACGCCGCCGCCACCAGCATCGAGACGATGCCGAAGAGCGTAACCAAGCGGAGGCTCCACTTTGCATTGCCGGTCGCCGCCTCGACGATGGGGATGTAGCGCATGATACAGTAAAGAGCGGTGTTGAGCATGATGCCGGAGAAGATGGCCGAGACAGGGGCGGGCGCTTGGCTGTGGGCGTCTGGCAGCCAGGTATGCAGGGGAGCGAGGCCGGCCTTGGTCCCGAAGCCCACCAAAAGGAAATGAATCCCATCTTTATGGTGGTCGGCTCCAATGTTCCAGCAACCTCGCGCAAATTGGTCCACAGCATCGGATTCGAGATGCCCGTTGCGCGACTGGCCGAGGCACCCACGAGCAGCGTGCCCATGAATGAGATCGCGATGCCGACCGAGCAGATCAGCAGGTACTTCCAGGTGGCTTCAAGAGATTCTCGAGAGCGGTGGATGCAGATTAGAAACGTGGTAACGAGCGTCGTTGACTCGAGGCCGACCCACATTAGGCCCAGGTGATTGGAGACCAGCACCAGGATCATCGCGCCGAGGGAGCCGAACCACAGCTCGCCGAACCGACGTGAGGTCTTCTGGTCGAAGCTCTGCGCTTGAATGACATCGCGAAAATACCGCGTCGCAAACAAGGTGCTCAGACCGAAGACGAGCACCAGCACCAAGAGGTGATAGCCTGACAGGGGATCCAGCGCGAGCCAGCCCTCTGCTGCCAACACCTCCTTACCGGAGAATACGCTCCATGCGAGCCAGACCGCCACAATGGCGATAGCCAAGACGCCTCCAGAGAGCAAACGCAGAACTTGGTTTGGCGTGCGCAGCAGCGGACACAGGCCGCAGCCGGTGACCGGGAAAATGAGCAATGCCCACAGCAGAGCTTCTTCGTGACCCACATTCATCCCTTCAACAGGTCGAGTTTGTTGACGTTGATGTGATCGAACTCGCGGCTGATCTGATGAATCACGATGCTCATCACGAAGATCGCCACGATGAGGTCCAGTAGTACGCCGAGCTCAACGACGAACGGTAACTTGGCGGCCAGGCTCTGGCTGAAAACGAAGACGCCATTCTCGAGCATCAGATAACCGATCACTTGAGTGATCGCCGTCTTGCGACTGACCAGGACCAGGAAACCGATCAGGAGCGTAGCGAATGAGGCAGGCACGAGGACGGACGCCGGCACCGGCTGCGGCAGCTTAAGCGCGCTGGCGAGCCAGAAAGAGACACCAACGAGGATCGTCGCCAGGAGCAATGACAAGTGCAGACTCACGAAGGGCTCTACTTCTCGCCGGACGTTGACGTCACGAATGGCGCGGGAAAGCATGAGTGGGATCGCGATCGCCTTGAGGGCCAGGGTGCCACAGCACATGAGGACGACATGCACCATCTGTGTCCTGGAACCGTTCCACCAGAGTACCAGTGGGAGCATGGCGAGAGCTGCACCTTGCAGGCCTAACGCTTTGACGCATGCCGCCAAGCGAGTGGTGGAAACTACGTAGAGATCCAGCACTATGACGATCAACAGGAGGAAATCGGAGTATTGGGTCATGACCTGCCTCGATAGAACAACATTCCAAGACCAATCGCAGCGATGACTGAGGCCACGATGAGCAGTTGGGGCACGCGCGGCAGACGGAGGCGTGCCATCGAAGACTCGACCATGCCGATGAGAATCGCCACACCGAATTCTCCACCGCAAAAGAGAGCCACGCCCTGCCAACTCAGACCTGCTGGAATGGGCAGTACGAGGTGCACGAGCAGGCTACCGAATAGGAAGAGCTTGACAGAACTGCCATACAGGATGAATGCCAAGTCTACGCTACCATGATCGAGCACCATGACTTCGTGAACCATGGTGAGCTCCAGATGGGTGTTCGGGTCATCCACTGGGATCCGCGAGTTCTCTGCCAGCAGCACGACGAATAGAGATAGCGTAGCGGCCAACAAACTTGGGTTGACGAACCCCCACTGCTGCCAAGGCAGCGAGTTCCATGCGGCGGAGAATGAAATGCCTTGCGTTGGAAGGCATATGATCGCAAGCACTAAGAATAGCGCCGGTTCGACCAGTGCTGAAAACGCCGCCTCCCGGCTGGCGCCCATTGCCTCGAAACTCGAACCGGTGTCCAGCGCTGCCGCCATAGTGGCGAAGCGGGCCAGCGCCAAAAGGTAAACAAACAAAATCACGTCGCCCGTAAATCCGAACGGCGAACTCTTGCCAGCGAGCGGCAAGATGACGCCGGCGCAAAGCACAGCCGCTAAAGATACCATCGGGCCCGCGCGGAAAACCAACGTGGTAGTCCGGCTGTACACGGCGCCCTTCCGCAGGAGCTTCCAAATGTCGAAATAGAGCTGTAGAACAGGAGCACCCTGGCGTCCTGCAAACCATGACTTGGTTTTGACGATGATTCCCAGGACCAATGGTGGGAGCAGCACCAGCAAGGCAACGTGGATCCCTAGCTCGACCATCTCAGCTCCCGAATGGGCCGGCGAATTGCCAGACAAGAAGTGCTATCAGTGTCGCGATGACGTACACCAGGTAGAGCTGAATGCGTCCACGTTGTAGGATCTCTAGGTAGGACACTGCGCGAAGGAAGCGTTTAATCGCCGGTGCCAGGATCCGCTCACCCACGATGTCCTGCAGATGCACCTCGTGGCGTCCGCCGACCGGAAAATAGCCGGTGGTGCCCTCACTGTGGATCTCGACGTGCAGGGCGGTAGCGAACGGAGTGAGCAGCGGTTCGGCGAAGGAGTTTGCCGTGTATTGCATCCGAGGAGTGGGCGCTGAGTATCCGCATCCCCAGGTGGCAGACACGGCCAGATCGCGACCACGTAGTAGTGCGGTTCGCACAACAGCCAGCGCCAGAATCGTCCCGACCAGTGCCGCGGCGAATGCGCTAATGGCGGGTAAGGCGCCAAGTGCGTCCGCCGGAGCAGGACCCGTCTCGCCGATCACAGTTGCCGCATGTCCGACCAAAGCGACCGCGCCGATTGGCCAAACACCGATGACTAGGCAGAGAGTGGCGCACATGATCATGGCTGTGTTCATCGCGGGGCCAACATCGTGCGCCGCCTGCGCGGCGGGGGAGCGGGGCTCTCCCAAGAAGACAACTCCAAAGGCTTTTACGAAACATGCTGCTGCGAGGCCACCGATGAGGGCGAGCGCCACGATGCTGACGCCAGCCACCATTCCGTCGGAGGTTCTGAACGCGCCACACCCTCGAAAAGCCCCTAGGTAGATCAGCCACTCGCTGACGAACCCATTGAGAGGCGGCAGACCACAAATGGCCATCGATCCGAGCAAGAACGTCCATCCCGTGACGGGCATGCGCCGCAATAGGCCCCCCAATATGTTGACGTCTCGGCTGCCGCTCCCGTGCAATACGCTTCCAGCGCCTTGGAACAGCAGGCCTTTGAACAGGCCGTGATTGAGAACGTGCAGCAGTGCCCCCGCGTAGCCCAGGAAAGCGATTCTGGGGTTCCCATCGGCTTGGCCGAGGAGGCCAATCCCGATACCGAGGGCGATGATGCCGATGTTCTCCACGCTGTGATATGCGAGGAGACGCTTGAGGTCGTGTTGAGCCAGGGCGTGGAGGACCCCAGCAATCCCCGAAACTGCGCCGATGGAGACAAAACAAACACCCCACCACGCCGGAGGATGTCCGAGAAACGTCAAGGTTCGAAGAAGCCCGTAAATGCCCATCTTGATCATGACGCCGGACATCAATGCGGAAACGTGGCTCGGTGCCGCGGGGTGCGCGTCAGGCAACCAGATGTGCACCGGCCAGAAGCCTGCCTTGGTACCGAAGCCGACCAAAGCGAGCAGGAAACAGCCGTTGGCCAATCCTGAGGGCGCGACGCCAGTTCTGCCAAATGCGTCGAAGTCGAAGCTCCCGTAGGTGCGGGCAAGCAAGGCGAACAGAATGGTGAGAAAAACGACACCGACATGCGAGGCAATGAGATAGGTGATCCCCGCCCGCCGCACCTCTTCCCGATCGTTTTCGTACGTGACCAAAAAGTAGGAGGAGACGAACATCATCTCCCAAGCGAGCAGGAAAAGCACACCGTCTCGCGCAATAACCACCCCAACCATGGCAGCGATGAGAAGATGGTAAAAGGCCACGGCGGGGGCCAGGCGCCGCTTGCCTATGTACGCCTGGAGATAACCGGAGGCGTAAATCGTCGCCAGCCCTGCCACGACGAAGATGCAGAGCAGAAAGAAAGACGAGAGGGCATCAACGGCGATGTGGATCTCGCCGAGAGGCATTGGCCATGCGGATCTCTTTGACTCCACGGCGCCCCTAAGAGTTCCGATCAAGGAGGTGACGGCTCCGATTGCGCACGCGCTGACGCCGCCAGTAGTCCCGACCCAGAGAGCAATCCGATCCGCGCGACTTCCGATAGTCGCAATCAAGGCCGTGAGCAAGAGGCCAGCAAGCGCTACCAAAACGAAGGATAGCATCAACGAATCTCGTTAGCGTCGGGCATCTCTGGCGGTGCGCCCACTTGAACTGAGGTAGCAGCGGCGGACGATGCCTCGATTGCCCGGATTCGTTCGAGGATTGCCTCTCGCGAGGCCACCTCCCCAAGCAACTCCTTGAGCACATCATCGTGCAGGACGAACGCGAGCCTTGCGAGTATCTGCAAGTGAACTCGGACCGACGGAGACAGAACCATAAAGAGTACCCGCACCGGCTGCCCGTCTATGGCGCAGAAGTCCACGGCCTGCGCGAGAAAGCACAGCATCACACACGGCTGTTGGATTCGCACCACCAGTGGGTCGCGAGGATGCGGGATGGCGATGCCGTTGCCCATTCCTGTTGACGCCAGGGCTTCGCGGTGGACCAGCAGCTGATGCAGATTCGGGCGGTTGACGCCGGGTGGAATGCCGGGCAGGTGAGTTACAGCCTCGAGAACCGCGTCTCGGGATCCCCCGGGTACCCTATAGCAGATGCCGCCTCGGTCGATGGCTGCGGTAAGGCTGGGGAACTCTCCGTTCACGCCGCTAGGAGCGACGAGTTCCGGCACGACTTGGTGGCTGTGCAGCGCTGCCCATTCCTGAAGCTCGGCGCGGTTGAACAAATACTGATTCTGAATGCGGTGGACAGGTAGGACGCCACGCTGCGCCCAGCGAGTAATTGTTTCCTCCGATTGGTTGAGGATGATTGCCGCGTCTCGGACTCGAAGCTCCATGGACCATATCTCCGTAAGTGGGAACTAGAGGCATGTAGGCCTGATTGTGTCTGGAAAAGTCCGTCAGTTTGCCAACATCCGAAACAGGTTGGATCCATTGACGGCTGTAAAGACTGGCTTTGCCTTTCGCCGGGGAAGCGATTTCGAGGTCTTGATTGAGGTGGGATGAGTCACAGCTCCGACCGCGCCAAAGGTGTCTGGCGGAATTGCACAGCAAGCAAATAGGGAAATCTGTGAGGTCGCAAACCCCGGACCGACGGACATTGTGAAGCCGGCCATTAGCCCAACGCATGCCTCGCCTGGATTTGTGCTCGGCTCGAAACTTGGCATTGACACGGGATTCTTGACGGCCTTGCGCGCGCAATAATAAGTATTTTAACGTAATTGGACGTAATCAATTGACGACGCGCAACCACTTACGTATGAAGGCCTGCGTTGTCAAGTGAATAAGGGACGGAAGTCTAAGTTCGGGTTGGAACAGCACGACGACCCGCTAATGACCGCCAAGCAACTTGCGGCGTATCTGAGCGTCAACGAGCGCACTGTCCTCAAGCTAGTGGGCGAAGGCACGCTGCCGGGCGTCAAGGTTGGCAACCAGTGGCGATTCCGCAAAGTCATGATCGACGCGTGGCTCGACGATCAGATGATCGGCGTCACGCCGCGCTATGTCGATACGCCCAAATGGCTCGACGATCAGATGATCGGTGTCACGCCGCGCTATGTCGATACACCGAACATGAACGGCCCGCCGCGCCACTTGCTCGAACTGGCGAGCTGCTTTCGGCCGGAGCACATCATCGCGGAGCTGTCGGCTAGGTCCAAGAACGGTGTCGTCGAAGAGCTGGTGATCAGAGCCTACGATCTCGGCCTGGTACGTGACAAAACGTGGTTCGTGGGTGCGCTTATCGAGCGAGAAAACGTGATGCCGAGCGCCATTGGAAACGGTATTGCGTTTTTGCACACGCTGCATCGTAGTCCCGAGCAGGTATCACGTCCGTTCATGGTCCTCGGTCGTTCGACGGTGGGTGTCGATTTTGACGCGCTGGACAACGCGCCGACGCACCTATTCTTTGTTCTTGGCCTCAAATTCAACGAATTGCATCTGCCTTGGCTTCAGAAGCTTTCGCAGATCCTCATCCAGCCCGAACGAGTTCGGGCCATTCTTGCCGCGCCGGACAGGGCAGCTATCTACGGTGTTCTTGCGGAGGCAGAGCGGCGCCTTTTGCCTATCGCCACGGCTGATGCCGTGCAATGATCATCGTTAGTGGCTGATGTTTTGGGCGGCACTTGGACGCGGTTGGCGCGTGGGTACCCGCCGTGATGTGCAATTATTCGTTCGGGTTACGGTAGGCAGACCAGCAAGCCTGTCCTTGCCAAAAACTGATCCAGGACGAAATCCTTGAAGAATTCGAGGTCGCGCGGTGAGCTCCAAGCATCACGTTCGGCCATTGGTGGTGCCTCCTCCATGGCCGCAAGCTCGTTCTTCCGGTCCCTTCGCGATTTGGCAATCGTGAACTCGCCTTACGCCAACATGGTCGAATTCCTGAAACGGAGCATCCAAGAACGAGCGGCGCCGGCGCGGTGACCGAACGCAGTCGGGTCCCATTTCCAGCCCGTAGTCCGCCAGGTGGCGTGCCCGGCCGCCCTCCCTGTCGCTACGCGAGAAAAGCCGCGCAATTTATGTCCGGATGGGGTTATCGGTAACCACAGGCAGATCGACCCTCTCGACGAGGTGCAGTCATTTGCGCGGTATTTGAGAAATCGGTTTCTTGACCAGCATTCTACCAAACCGTCACGGTCTGTTGCTGGTCGACGATCTTGAAGCAAGTGGCGTTCGGCTGCGTCCAGCGGATCATGTTGTACCAGAACTGAGCGGTCTGGAATTTGTCCTGCGGCAAATAGCCTTGGCACACCGATGTCGTCGAGTTCGGGTTCCCTGCGCCGCCCCACTGGCTCGTGTACGTAATCCACTCGTCGCTATAGACCAGCACTCGACCCTGGCCAGTGATTTTGCCGACCAAAAGATTATAGACAGTGGAACCGTTCGGTGTCGTCGCGGCCACGTGGGCATCCGTCGGCGCGTTGATCGAGCGACCGTTGGCCAACCCGATCATGTTGACGTCCAAACTCAAGTTCGCGATCACCGGATCCGTTCGATTCCAATCCGTAATCGTTCCAACGCCACCGCCGGCGCACCAACACATTTGATTGTTGTTGGCATCTACGTCGGCGCACGGGGGTGTAACGCCATCTTGGTTGTACGAAATACCCGAGAACGCAAGTAGCGTGTTCTTGGGAACGACTTCATTGCCGTCACCAGCGTAACCGCTAAGCGAGACCACGCCCCCGCCTTGATTTTCGACCCAATCTTGAAATGCTGCAACCTCAGAGGCGCTGAACGTCCACCAAGGACCCGTGTTGGAATTGTCGCCCAAACCAGCCAGGATGATCACGTTGTACGACGTCAGAAAGTCGGACGTGAGCGTTGGCTTCGTGGTGTAGTTGTCAACTCGCGCCGTACCAGCGCTGCTCGAGTTGAGCCAATCTTGAAACGCCGTATCCGAATCGGACCCCGTGGTGGCACCCCAAACTCCTGGCGTCCCAATCACGGCCACGGTCAATGTCGGGCAAACGCAGTCATCGCCGTTCGTGCACGCGACAACCTGACCATCGCGGGAAGCAGTGCCTCCCTGAGTAGTGGAAGCGTCCGTGTAAGCAAAGCCAATGCCCGCGCTCGTGCCTCCGTTGCTCGACGCGGAAGCACCGCCATTCGAACCTGAAGACTTCGAGGACGCGGACTGGGTTGAATTTGAACTGGCTGCGCTACAGGCCGCGATTGCTAGAGTAACACCCCCAAGCGAAAGAATGACCGTGTGGAAAGAAACCTTGGGCAACGCCATGCCTTGTCAGTGATGGATCGGGCTAAAAGAAGCTCAGCTTCCTTGAAAATTGGCTCGTTTGGGTTGACTAGCTGCCCTGTGGTTACGGCCGAACTTTCGTCCAGTTGCGCCTGAACGCAAAAGGCGCTCGGTGGCGTCCGGTCACGACAGGTTCCAAGTCTTTTGACTTAATGCGATTTGTCTCTTTCTTTGGGCGCAGACTCACGGGTTCCCCGACGACGGATTCTACGGCGCCGCGGCGTGCCAGATGTGCTGTGCGACACGACATTCGGCACTTTTCGGAGCGATACTTCGACGCGCTCGAAATCAGAGCGAAAACTGGTCAACGTGGTCGTTCGGTCGATGGTTGGCCACGGCTTGGCAAGCTTCGGGCGTGACCACAATCAACTCCGATCAGGTGTCTTGTTGCAAAGTGTATGACCCGCGAGTTCGCGAGGTCAAGGTGCCAACGGTCTCTGGACGGCGATTCACCTAAGCCCAGAACCGTTCCCGCTAGGCCAACGACTGGCGAAAAGTCGAGTTGTTTCTAGCGTGTTGCAACTGCACACCAAAATGTCCAGAATGGGTTGAGTCGTAGCTGGGTTGCGACGGTCAGCCTCGCTCTACTACGTTCCCCTGCTTGGCAAACGTATCGATCTTCCGCATCGGCTCGACCGTGCCGTGGGGATCGACGACAATCGCTGAACCCGCCCGAATGCCATAGCCGATGCTCGAGTCGGGCGAAAGCTTCAGTAGCGCCCTCAGTTCCCGCCAGTTCTCCTCTTCATCATGCACGTCGCACAGGATGTCGGCGATTCCGAGGCATGAGAAAAGTTCGCCAACGGAATTGTCGTCATCTCGAAAGCGCACCCAAGCGCGTGCCAGCATAATGCTGCCCGCCGAAATTCCGAAGAGCAGCTTGCCCCCGCGATACAGTTCGCTCAAGAAAGGCGCGAGGCGATGTCGGGTGACGACATCCATTCCCTCATCAACATCGCCACCACTGAAGAAAACCGCGTCCGCAGCTGCGCAGGTTTTCTCGAAGGAGCGGCGCTCGAATTGCCGAACCGTCGTTGCGAGCGTCACGCCCCCGGCTCCCGAACTCGTGAAAGCGCCGGTCACCATAGTAAAGAAACGTCGATCGTCGCCACTTGCGGCGCCGATATACGCAATAGAAGGAGAAGAGACGCCGCAATGGTCAAACACCGTTCGAAGCAATGGATCGTTTCCGGCGTGTCTACTGCGGGGATCACCGGCTATCAGGAACATTGGTTTTGGTCCGCTCATGGACTCCCCGCAAGAAAATCATCGATATCGATCTTGAAATCGGCACTGGCCAGCCGATACTTGACGCCCAGAACCGGCGACAATGCCTGAACCTGCCGAGGGGTGATCTTCATGGAAGCGCCGTAGCACCGTCGCAGCGACGCGCACAATTCGGGCTCGAGCGCTGCCAGCTCTCGAGTATCGCTCACGTAGCATACCGAAACCGTGGTCTGATCGGATTGCACCAATTCGTACTGCTCGATCCCCTCGACCTGCGCGATCGCCGAATCGACCTCGCTCTGAGTGATAAGCCTGCCTGCACCTGAAAGCGTTGCATTCGCGACTCTTCCATCGATCGCCCCGAGTGTCAGTCCCTCGTGACGGCCGCAGGGGCACGGCTCCGTTGCCAGCTTCACTAAGTCCCCCATGTCGAAACGAATCAGCGCTCGCCAGGGGTTGTGAAAGGTGCTGACCAGGATCCGTCCGATCACAGGTCCGCCGTGGCGAGGGGCAAGCGGCTGAAAATCGACGTGGCAGTGCTCGACATTTTGATGAAGTCGGCCGGCTTCGCACTGCATGAACACATACCCGCTCTCGGTTGAGCCGTAGGAACTGATCGCCGGGCATTGAAAGACACTCCGGATACGCTGCAAATGAATGAGTGACGGGTTCTCATAAGTCAACGTCACGACCGCAGGCTGATAGACTCGACGGTCGTGCTTGACCGCGTGGCGACAGAGCACGCTGAGAAACGAAGGGTTGGCTTCGAGCACTACCGGCTCGAACCGGCCCAACTCGTCCAGCATTCGATCGCAGAATGCTTCGCTCCATTCGGCCGGATCGTCTTTTTCGGTCAGAAAGAGATAGTGCCCGAGCGTGCGCTGCTCCATGCTCAGATATCCCTCATCGCTTGCGAACCCCACGCACCGCGGGCTCGAAAGGATCGCCTCTCGGTGAGCGCCCAATCGCGCCGATGCCGTGACCGCATGTAACTTCCACGAGGAGGCCTCGGACGCGTCCCACCACTTCTGATACCAAACATTCGTGACGGCGTCGGAGGTTGACCCGCTGGTCTTGACCAGCTTAACCTCACCCCTGGCGAGGGCCGAGGCGAGTTCTCGACCTTCGGGGACGAATCCCGCGAGTTGATGTTCGCGCAAACCAGCCTTGGTCAACACGGGCATCGCCTCGTACCGTTCGAAGATGTCAGCCGACGGACCAAGATCGTAGCGGCGCCAGGTGTTGTAGGCCGGCACCCTTGACAGAGCCATTTCGAATGCGGTCTTCGCAGAGGCGCGATATTCGGTTGTATAAGTTGGCGCGAGAATCGGCAACGCAACTCCAGACGCTCACATTCTGTAACGTCGAGCGCGCAACTGCAACAGCCTCGAGATCCGCGGCCGCTTTAGGCAAGCCCATTGCTGACTTTATGTCGTGACGGCACGGAACCGTCGCGCAGCGATCGTTCACCGGATTCGCGAGGCCCCGGACTTGAACAGGAACCAAGCTGAGCCAATGACGCCCACAAAGCACGCGTGGCGTTCATACCATGAAATTGGCGGATTGCTCCAGAATGTGCGGGCGAAGCGGAATAGAGGAAGCGTCAACATTTTGACCTCGACAAGCGCGCCCTCTAAATCTAACCATTGTGGCCTCGGGCGCTGACGCCTGGAAGGAGTGTCGCAATCGCAAATGTCCCCACAGAATAGTGAAGCGCGGGCAAGTACTGTCGATTCACCTTTAGCCGATCAAGAAGACGAACCTCCACTGCCACAGGTCAAGGGCTCAGAGCACTCGACCGGTCCTATTCTTAAGTTTCTTTCACCAACGGTAACGCTCCAGGCCTCCTCGTTAGGCCCAAATGCGGGGGCTGCGATGGAGCTCGTTAACGTTGACGGCACGCGACGCCACCAGAGCGAGCGTATAAAGATATTCCACAAACTGCATTTTCCGGGGGTTTCGACCAGAGAGTGGAATGATTGGCACTGGCAAGCCCAAAACCGCATTCACGACCTCAAACAGTTGGAACGACACTTACGGTTGGTCCCCGAGGAGCGAGAGACCTTCAGGGGTAGTGGTACGTTTCTACCCTTTGCCATTACTCCCTATTATCTCGCGCTGCTGGATCCAGAAGATAGTCGGCAAGGTTTGCGTCGCTCGGTAATCCCAAGCGTCAACGAGTTCGTGCGCATGCCAGGTGAATCCGACGACCCCTTGGCCGAAGACTCGCAGGCCGTCGTTCCGGGCCTCATCCATCGCTACCCGGATCGCGTGCTATTTCTGACAGTTGACTACTGTACGACCTATTGTCGCTACTGCACCCGTTCGCGTGTGGTCGGCAGTAACGAGCTGACAGCAAAGACGGAGCGCTGGGAGCAGGCACTCGAGTACATCCGAAGCCATACGGCGATTCGCGACGTACTGCTTTCCGGCGGTGACCCACTCAGCGTTAACGACGACCGACTGGACTGGCTTCTCGGCCAGCTCAGAAAGATTCGTCATGTTGAGTTTCTACGCATTGGCACCAAGATGCCGGCGGTCTTGCCACAGCGCATCACGCCGAATCTCGTTAGGATTCTCAAAAAGCATCATCCCCTCTGGATGAGCCTTCACTTCATCCACCCCGAGGAGTGTACGCCAGAGGTAACCCTTGCCTGTGCTCGTCTAGCTGACGCGGGGATTCCCTTGGGCAGCCAATCCGTGCTCCTTAAGGGCATCAACGACGACCTGGGGACGCTCAAGCTCTTGATGCACCGCCTATTGATGATGCGCGTGCGTCCCTACTATTTGTATCAATGTGATCCAATCACGGGGTCACACCACTTTCGCACGAGTGTCGAGCAGGGTGTTTTGCTCATTGATGGTCTGCGCGGCCATACTACTGGCTATGCCGTCCCCACGTACGTGATTGATGCTCCCGGTGGAGGCGGGAAAATCCCTCTGCAACCCGAATACCTCGTCGGCCGCGACAACGGGGACGTTATCTTGCGCAATTTCCAAGGACGGCTCTACCGGTACACCGACCGCCCGGAGTTGCCCGCATGCGACCCGCCCAATAACAAGTCGCGCCGTCGCCTTCGTACGGTTTCATAGTTGATGCACAAAACTCCCGGAGCTATGTAGATATGCCGAATCGGGAAAGAACCACAATTCGCGTGGGGCTAACCTATGATCTGGCCAGCGACTACCGTTCACTCGGCGCCAGTGAGGAAGACATCGCGGAATTCGACCGCGAAGATACCATTGAGGGCATTGAACAGTCACTACGGGCGATGGGTCACATCCCGGAGCGGATTGGAGGTATCCGAAATCTGGCGGCTCAGCTGGTAGCTGGCCGTCGATGGGATTTAGTGTTCAACATTGCGGAAGGCTGTTACGGCGCAGCGCGTGAATCGCAGGTTCCGGCGTTGCTCGATGCGTATCAGATCCCTTACACATTCTCGGACCCTCTGGTACTCGCGATTGCCCTGCACAAGGGTCACGCCAAGACTCTCGTTCGTGCCGCTGGCGTCCGCACGGCTGACTATCAATTGATCGTTACGCCGGACGATCTCAGGCAGGTCGAACTGGGCTTTCCCTTATTTGCCAAGCCAGCTGCCGAGGGAACCAGTAGGGGCATCACAGCCAACTCGGTGATACGCACGGATTGCCAGCTTCGAACCCTATGCACTGAGCTGTTCAATCGATACAAACAGCCCGTGTTACTCGAATCGTACCTGCCAGGTCGGGAATTCACGGTTGGAGTATTGGGCACTGGCTCGAACGCGCGATCACTCGGAAGCCTCGAGGTCTATATGGTCGGTGACGCAGATATCGGGGTCTACACTTACCGGAACAAGAAGGAGTTCGTGGGCAAGGTCGAGTACCGCTGGATCGAGTCCGCGAATGACCCCACAGTCGCCGCAGTGGAAGCTGTGGCCCTTTCGGCCTGGCGCGCGCTTGGATGTCGAGATGCCGGTCGCGTAGACATCCGCTTGGATGACCAGGGTAGACCCTCCTTCATCGAGGTCAACCCCCTTGCCGGGCTCAACCCGGTAATTTCGGATCTTGCCATTCTCGTTCGCCAATCGGGCCTTGGTTACCAGGCGCTCATCGAAGGAATCGTCAATGAAGCCGCCGCGCGGCTCTGAGTCGCTTGCCATCCGTGCAGGCTTACCTCGCTGTCCGATGAAAGTCGGCGTTATCTACAATAGTTTCTCGCACAAGAGCATGAGCCCGGAAGAATGTGAAATGAAATCAACGGCGCTTGGGGCAGGCAAACATTTGCGGATGCTCGGCGATGAGGTGCAATTCTTCGATATGGACAGCCCCACTAGCGTCGAGGATCTATGCAGAAGCGGGATTGACGTTGCATTCGATATTTGCGAACGCGTCAATGATGATCCGCGGGGGGAGGCTTACGCGGCGGCCCTTCTAGAGTACCTCGGTATTCCTCATACGCGTACGACGTCCTGGCTGATTCTGTTAGGAGTGGACAAGGCCCGCATCAAAGCGATTTTGTCATTCCACAAGATTGCCACGCCGAACTATCAGATCTTTCGAAGCGAAAGAGAGGCGCTGCGCCCTGATATGAGCTTTCCTCTCTTTGTCAAATCGGCTAATTCGGAAAACAGCATCGGAATTGACGAGCACTCTCTTGTCCATAACGTAAACCAGCTCACAAGGCAGATCAAACAGGTTCTGGGCGAACTAAATAGCCCTGCACTGGTGGAGCAATACATCGATGGTCGTGAGATCAACGTTGCGATCCTTCCTGGGGACACCCCAATTGTTCTTCCCATCGCGGAGATTGACTTTGGCGATTTGCCTCCCGACCGCAGGTATCTGGATTACAGCTCGAAATGGCTCGAAGAGTCAGAGCAATGCCAAAAGACAGTTCCTCGATGTCCTGCCGTCTTATCTGACGCAGAACAGGGAATTATCGCCGAGACCGCTCTCAAATGTTACAAGGTTCTCGGGTTGGATTCTTATGTAAGGGTAGACGTGCGCTTCAAAGACGGCATCCCTTACGTTCTCGAGATCAATCAGAATCCCAGCATTGGGGAAGAGAATTGTGGCTATGTGCGTTCATGCGACCGGTATGGCCTCGACTATACCCGCATGATCGATGCCATACTTCGAAATGCGATGCGTAGGTCAAAGTGAAAATCTGCCTCCTCGAACCAAGGGATTTTCGTGCCAAAGGCGGAGCCGAAAATAGGCAGGCGCAGATACGGCGCTTGCTAGAGCAGCTTGGGCATCAGGTGGTTGAAATTTCGTGCAGCGCGATGCTCTATGCGGAGCTGCGTAAACAGCATCCCGACGTCGTCTTCAATCTTCCAAGCATCTACGGCGTTGGGGAAGGACATCTGATCCCGGCCATTATCGAAATGGCCGGGCTTCGCTACACGGGCTCAGGGGTTCTGGCGCTATCACTTGGGACAAGATATGCCCGGTTATTCCCGTTGCTCTTTTCAGCAGGTATCCCGCTCCCGCCTTTCCGGATCGTCGAGCAAACCGACAGTCAGCATGATTTGCGGTATCCCCTGATGCTCTATCGAGACCATGGGTGCTCTGGCTCCGTCGTTGCTGACGGCAAAGCGCTGTCCGACCTTCTTCGCTTGGCTGGCCCCCATGAAAAGCTGCTGCTGGTCGAGCAAGTCAAGGGCCGCAAGGTGTCGCTATTCGCTTTGGACCAAGAACCCATTTTTTGCCCCCCGGAATACGAAGTCTGTTCGCTCGTCAAGAAAACGTACCAGCTCATCGAAGCCAGGGGACTGGTCCACTTCGACTTCGTCTGGGCGGATACGCCGACTTTGGTCAGCATTGACGTTTCACCCAGTCCGCTGGATACGGAATTGCTACGCCAAGCGTACTCAGTTGGGTGGCATGAGCAGGAGCTGATGCGCGTGCTTTTGGACCATGCGGGCCGCGATAGCGATGTGTCGGTGCCGGAGGAAATCACCATCAGACCATTTTCGCTGACCGATTCTGAGCTGGAACAGCTCATCAAGATTGAAAATGCTTCTTTTGCGACGGATGCTTACCAGATCGAAGACTTCCGCCAGGTGTATCTCAAGTGCTCGGAGCTCTCCGTAGTCGCCGAGATTAAAGGCCAGATCGCGGGCTACATGATGACCCGTCGTCTCCCCGATAGAGGAAATATTTTCTCTGTCGCCGTCGCGCCTGCCTATCGAAGAAGAGATGTCGGAGAGGCCCTATTTCGCTATACGGTGAATCGCCTGAACGACTGGGGGATCGCAAAGATCGAGCTCGAAGTCAGAAAGACTAACGAAACAGGCGCCTCATTCTGGAGGCGGATGGGATTCCTGCCCGTGAGCACGATCCCCAGTTTCTATGACGACGGCTCAGAGGCTCTTCTGATGCGAAAGTTCATCGGCGCGCGTTGACGGACCACCGATTCCATAGCGCGCGGTGGCGAAGCACAGCTGCGTCGTTGGACATCTTGTCCAGAAGCACACGGTACGTAAGCTGACGAGGTCATACGCCTTGCGGCATGACATATGGTCGCGGTTAGCGGGGGTCACGCCCGAGGCGTAGCAAGTCACGGTCGTTCATCGACCAAACGACCAGCTTGGTCAATTTACACTTTGATTTCAAGCTTGTCGAAGTATCGCTCCGAAAAGTGCCGAATGTCGTGTCGCTCAGCAGGGTTGGTTGCTGGTGATGGGCGGATTCATGTTAGTGGGGTGGCTCGCCAGTCGCACCGCGTATTCCGCGCGCTCATTGACTGCACAATACGCGGCGCTAGCTGGGTATGTCGCGGCGGAGGCCATCATTTTTGTGCCGTTGCTGTACGTGGCAGAGCAGTACGCGCCTTCGATGATCCGCAGTGCGGCCGCGGTCACGCTGGTTGGTTTTGGTGGTTTAACTGCCGTTGTCTTTACTACTTCTTTAGTGTCGGCATGATTGTTCTCGCGGGTGCCGCTATCCTTTACGATACATCCAACGTGATTCGGTCATTTCCTGAGGATCGATACGTTGCGGCTGCGCTGCAGTTGTTTGCGTCCGTTGCGTTGATGTTCTGGTACGTGCTGCGGTTGTTCATGTCACAATCGTCGCGAAACTAGTGGGTTCCACGAGCCGAGAGAACCTCGAATCTTCTGGGTCATGTTGCCGCGCCGCCGGCATAGTCGGCTACCAAAACGCCTCGTGTGGTTCCGTGCCGAAACGGCCAACAATGCCCTAACTTTTATGGACTAGTCCCAAATCAAGCGATACCCCAGAAGTCGCTTGGCGACGCTGTCGCTCATGCATAGCCACCCCGATAGGCTCGAGGACTGGCGCGATGGTGATAGGCAATGGGGAGTAGCTATCTTTTTTGGAAGCATTCGCCCACTCCCTCGATAGGCTAGATCGAGCCTCTCGACGAGGTGCCTTGATTCGCGCGGTATTCGAGAAATTGGATTATTGGTCCGAAGTTGCTCCGTTTCATGGGTACCGTCGGGGCTCATGAATCCCGAATACATCGTCCCGCCAACCCACGCTGCAATCCGCCGCACAAGTTCACCGTCGCTCACTCAGCCAACACCGCTGCTGGGTTGGGGCAGCCTTGGGCGATACCGGGTCAGCAAACCCAGCAGACGTATAGGTTACCAGGGATGCAAAAATGATCCGGATAGTCGAGGGGTTCGCCTTTGACGCAATACTGGAGGCCATACTGCGCAGCGTCACATGGCGTGGGATAACACCCATCGCTTTGTCCATGGCCCCCCACTAGGCATTGAGAATTATTGGGGCACTGGCAGGTGGGAATAGCGCTCAATATCGTAACGACTCCAACGAAGGTCGAACTAGCTCCCGCGGCCCCGGCGAGCCCGCAGTTAACCGCCGAAGCTCCGCCAGTACCAGGCGCGCCACCCGTTACAGCGGCTCCGCCCGTGGCAGTTGCGGCGCCGATGGACATTTCGCCACCGACACCTGCCTCCAGACCCGTTCGCGCGCCGCAGTCCGCCAAAAATAGGATTGGAACAATCAAGAGTAAGTTTCGAGGGCGCATAGCGGATTTGGTCTAAAGGCTACCTCGACTCGGCTCGACTTGCATCCGTGCTGTGAGTCAGGACCTTATGGACTTTTCTACGCGATGATTCGACACGCTTGAAATCAAAGCAGAAATTGGTCAATATGGTCGTTCGATCGACGGTTGACCCCGACTTGCTACGCCTCGGGCGTGACCTCGATCAACATAGTCCCTGTGGCTCACCGCAACTGGAACGACACACGAGGTGGTGAGCTCACCGGCCTTCTGTCTCTGAAATGTCTCTGGACGGTGATTCAGCTGAGCTCAGAAACTGTTCACGTTAGGCCAATAGCGTGCGAAAAATCCAGTAATTTCGGGCGTGTTGCAATTGCACACCGAAAAGTCCAGAATGTTCTGAGTCGTAGCTGCGCTCGAGAGCATTACGACCCAACTAATAGTGAGCTGCAAGCTCCAGCTCACATCGACACCACCCGACGATGGCCTATTGAACGTAGTCGTCAACGGTCAAACAATTGCGCAGTCAAGCAGTAATGGTTGGGACATCGACACGTCAACAACGCCACCCACAGTAGTCCTTAAGGGAACAACCTGCCAATACATGGAGACCCAGGGCGCGCAATCGGTGGATATCACCTATGGATGTCCCACCATCATTAACTGACGGTCCCGCAGCTTTGAGCAAGACACGAGGGGCCCGATAAGTTTCTTCGGGCCCCTTGTCAGTGCCTTATCCTAGTTACACTGTGAAACAACAATCGAATTGGTTGTATTACCAGTGGCACTTATCGCGATGTTGACTCGGCCGCCGCAAGTATTGCTCCGTTTGAGTGTCGCGGTACTGGTGGAGCAGTCAACCGGTCCAGAAAAGGTATTGCCCGCGGCGTTTAGTGTCGAACCAGCGTTATGTGTTAGCTGCAGGCAAATGCCCGCACTCCCGTTTGGATTGCTGCCTAGATTCGCTTGCAGGGTATTTTTGCCGTAACTTGGACCCGTTGTCGTCCCGAGGTCAATCTTGGACGTGTCATCGGACGGGGGTGCACTGGCGGTATTGGTAGACACGATGACCCCATTGTCGGCGTTGGCCAAAACAATGCTGTTTCGCAATTGCGCGGCTGAACCCGCCACGATGCGAATTCCGTTGCCTTGGTTGGCCCAAGCAACCAGGCCCGATATCGTGTTCACGGGTAATGTGGCGCCAGGTGTTTGCTGTATCCATACACCGGCAGCCGTGTTGGCGTTCGTCGTGACGGTGCCCGTCCCGTTAGCTCCAGGAGTGGCCGTAAGTGCTATAGACGCCGTGCCGTTAACGTAAATCCCATGAGCGGAATTGCTATCAAAGTGCGTCGCGGTGCCGCTCGTCACGTCGATCGTGACGGTGCTCGTGTTGCTCACGTGCAGTCCGTCAGCTCCCGTCGTTGCTGTTCCATTTTGCGTCGAGCTGACGCCTGCTCCAATGCTTACCGATGCCGCGTTGGTCACATGGATTCCATCATGCAGCATGTTTGCAACGGAAATATTTGACAGGGTCGCGGTGCCCCCGGTCACTTGTATCCCATAGTTGGCCGTGTTCGTTTGGCCATCAATGGCAAGTGACGTCAGTCCCGAACTTGTCTGGCTCAGCACGAACCCTGTGCTTGCCGCAGGGACTTCGACGGTTACTACTGCGCCACTGCCGCTAACCGTCGTATTGGTAGGCACATGGATGGGGAACACCTCTCCCGTAGTTGAGCTCACCGAGCCCGTCGGCAAAATGTTCACCAGGGTACCTGAATTTGGGGTCGTGCCGATAAACGCTAATGCACGCGTGACGGTCTTGAACGCACAACCGGCGGATGCGTTGCTGCCTGTACCTGTCGTGTCGCTTCCATTGACCGGATCGACATAGTAAGTATTACCAGTCGCCTGAGGACAAAGGGTACACGTGTGATTGGTGCACGTGTAGTTGTTACCCAGCGTCCCGCAATCCGCCGAGGTACAACAGTTACCCACCGTACAAGTGCCGGCACAGCAGAAATCGGAAAAGTTCGCGGAACAAACCGAACTATTCGTCGTGCATGCCGAGGATACGCACGTACTGCTTGTGGTATTGCACATAGTTGCGGTACCGTACGTCGGATCGCTCTGACATTGACCGTCGGAGCTACACCCCGAGCAAGTATTCGCTGTCAGGACGCCGCAGATTTGCCCGGTTGTGCAGTCCGTATCGATCCTGCAGTTGCCGGGCACACAGCTGCCGCTGATACACAAGTAACCCGAACCGTAGGCGCCAGCGGCGCGGCACTGGCCGTCACTGGTGCAGGTGCCGCATACGTTGGGCGTGGACAAACCGCAAATGGTTCCGGCGGTACAATCGGCAGTTGTAACGCAATTACCGGCTACGCAGGCCCCTTGAGCGCAGACGTAACCGGTGCCCGCACCATAAGCGTTCGAGCAAGCCGCATTGGCTTGTGTTCCCGAACAAGCCACACACGCGCTGCTTTGGCATAGACCCAATCCACCGGCAGTGAGCGTGCAGGCGCTGCCATCGACACTGCAAATGCCAGAGGTTCCGCCTGTACTTTGTGTACCGCCTGACGCGATAGTGCCGCCCGAGGTACTGGTTCCGCCAGTGCTTAGGGTACCACCCGCAGTGGTGGTTCCCCCGGTGGCAGGGGCTCCGCCTGTCGAAACGGCTCCGCCGGCTGTTGACGTCCCACCAGTATTGGCAGAGCTACCGCCGGAAGCGGATGAACCGCCCAAAGTTGTTGAAACGCCACCCGTGCTTGTCATGCCGCCGACGGTCGTAGCTCCGCCCAGAGTCACACTGCCCCCAGTTGCAGTAGAGCCACCCATTGTGGATGAACCACCGCTCGCCGATGAACCTCCTGCGGAGCTGGTAGCGCCGCCATTGGCCGAGCTTCCACCGGCATTGGACGCGCCTCCGGTTGTTGCAGCAGTGCCTCCTTTGGCGCTGCTCCCGCCAGTGGACAAAGAACCCGCCGCCGCTTTAGAACCTCCAGTGCTTGATCTTCCACCGGTTGCGCCCGCATCGCTGGACTCGCCTCCCGTCGCAGTACCGCCTCCGCCGTTGCTGCTGCCGCAAGCGGAAAGCCAAAGCCCCGCCATTATGGCCAAACTCCAAGGTCCTATGGTTGTTTGAATGACTCGGTTCATGCCCATCTCCTTCGAATGCTCTTCGGCTCAGCTCGGTCCACCCATGATTCGGTACTTGTGCAGAGTCGCCGAACTCACATGAGCCTTGCAACGAAAAACTTGATCATAAATGCCTTACGCGAGTTTTCAAATTGCATTCACGCCGTAACAAGTTCCTACTTCTCTCACCTGGATTGACAATGTCAGATGCGCACGCCCATTCTGAGCATCGCTCAGAAGGAATTGACGGCAGTGTATTACGGGGCGAAATTAGAGGATTTTGGCTCGTTTGAGTCACAGCGCCCGGCAGCGTTCGTTTCGGGTACCACGTGTGGCTAATCCGACTATGGGTCCGCGTTAACTCGAGTGGCAAGTCGCGTTGGGTGGTGTCGAAGATAAAAATGTCAGAGTAAACGCAGGTAGCAATCTGTAAATCAACAGGGGATATGGGTTCCCGGGGGCGCACCGGGCGTGGAGGACGATGCCGCCAGGGGTGTGAGTAGCGGCTGAGTATGGATGACATGCACGGAATTTCAAAGTCGTCTACGCTTTCGAGTTAGTAACTGCGAAGACTTGCGTGACCAATTTCACCAATACTTGCATTCAGACCGTGCTCGACGCACAAGATTGCGGTTGCGCCGGATTAGTGAGCAGCGTTCCAAACAGCCAAAACTGCGCCACCGGCATTGTATATGTCGTTGCATGTGCGGTTCCCACATAAGCTACTACCGCTCCTGCATCCACGACTTGCACATCGGGCATCAGCAGCCAGCGAGTATTCGGACAGGAATTGCTAACTCGCATTAAGAAACACAAGGTCCGGAACGTAATTAACAATTGGCGCGTCCCGTTTCTTCTTGCCAGTGCACCACCGTAAAGGAGCAATCATGAATCTCTGGAGATCATCAACCCTCTTGCTTTTTGCTGCTTTGGCTTGTGTCGTTGGCCGGGGCGCCATCAATACGGCATCAGCAGAGCCCCAACCGCAGATGAGGGCCGCACTCAATCATCTCGAACATGCAAAAAACGCCCTAGAAAACGCAACGCTCGAAAAAGGCGGACATCGTCTCCGGGCAATTGAACTAACCGAAGAAGCGATGGCACAAGTTAGAAAAGTTATCGACAACGACGATAGGCGCTGGGATTAAGAATTGAATCTGCTTAATAGGCAGCCTCGTCACGTGAATCTGTGGGTGAGCCAGTCGGGCTCGGGTAGGTTTCCGAGGCGGTGGTACAGGGCGAATTCTGCGTGGTCGTAGCTGCGAATCCGTAGGCCATTCTGGTGGTCACTCTGACTTTGAGATTGAATCCCTCGACGGCCCCCGCTGCGAACGCTTCACGGGCCTTGAACCAGTTGAGCAACAGGTTGCGATGGTCCCGCAGGGTACCTGCTAGCTTCGCAAAGGGTTTGAGCCTGCTCCAGACGGCATCCTTGACCCATAGATCGAAGAACTTGCCGGTCCAGCCGGCAGATGTATTGCCAGAATTGTTGAAAAGACTCCTTGAGCAAGTAGGCGTGCTAACCGCAACTATGACGGGTACCGGAACCTCAACTCTGATTGGTTTGGACGCGGGGCCCGCCCCTGCGGGTGTGTGCGTTGACCATGAAAGTCAGGCGCTATTCATGCGCTACGCCATGACGCACTGGATATTTCGCCATAAGGATTTGTCGGCTGTTGAAGTAGCAGCGAACGCTCTCTGCTACGGCAGCATTTCCGCTGGGCAATGAGCAATTGGGTGAAAGACTATCGCCGTTGGCTACTATCGGATGACCGCACTTTAGGGAATAGCGTGCTGATTTCTTGAACAAGACGACGGCAACGACGTTCCCCATCAGACCCTGTCCCGGTCCCTGTCCCGGCAGCCTGCCACATCCGTGCAGAAACCAACCCGGCTCTCGACATTTCTGCGATTTGGCAGCATCAATTGACGCAATCGGTGACACGGTGGCTACTGCGTCAAAGATTCCGTCAATTTGAATAGCCAGTTGGCGGTAATTCCCAATCGGCGCATTGAGGCAAAGTGTCTCCGGGAGGCAAAATGTCCCAGGGTTGCCCGATGAATCTTTCAACTCGGACTGGGTGCGGGCTGAACCATGCCCTGCTTGGCCGGATTGTCCGCGGACCTGACCGCCGAATTGAGCAGCCACACGCAATTGTCTCCATACCGGCCCGAGCAGGTTTAGACGTAGATGGCGCGCTTTCCGCAACCACCGGCGTTCACGGTTCTATCATCGATTTCGTGGTGCTGATATTTTACTCGCCAGACAGTCAAAATCCAATGCAGCGCGCGCTTGCAATTGTGGCAACCACGTACCCTCGCCGCACGAGGTTGACAGCAGAAGTCCAATTGTCAGACATGCTCGATTCTTCATCTATGCGCCTCATGCATTTCTTCTACCAACCTCTGAGGGTGGCGGTCAGGGTCGCACCTTGCCGGCGGCCGTCGGGAGGGGTCACAACGGATGTGACCCCTATAATCCTTGGCGTTTTCCCATTCCGGGTACTACCCGGCCGGTCTGTGGTAGCGTTCCCGACGATATGCGGTGTAAACATCTGTTTGAAGGCGATTCGTCCATCCGAACGCTAAAGAAGGCTCCTAAGCAGGAGCAACATTGTCTGCTTCTTTTTGGACACTCGCGCGAAACCGCCGACCTTCGTATTGCTTTCAAAGACTATAGTGGCGGACGTCTAATGGACATCGGTGTGTGTTGCCCGATGGTGACGTCAAAGGATTGGACCCGGTGCCCAAGGTTTGAGCCAGGCGAATAACGGCGCTCAGAAGGGCAGCAGCGCCTAGAGCTTGGGTGAGGACCGCCGGGGCTTACCGGCGGGCATCATGGACCGGCTGTCTAATGCGCGGAATGAGAAAAATACGGCATTTATGGGTCCATTCCAAGTTGACCATCCAAAGGTGGTATGCGGACCTTTGGTGGTGGAATCCTGGAAAGGGAGTCTCGAATGGCCGAAGAGAAAAAACGCCTATCCGCTGCGGAGCTAAGGAACGAGCAGGAACAGCGCGAGACGGCTGAGCGAGAAGCAGAGGCTCGGGCTAAGCAAGAGGCACAATCGCAACGTGACAAACATGTGCAACAGCAACAGCAAGCTCTCGCCGTAGCATCAAAGCGAATTGGTACGATGGTGTGCTGGCAGCCGCAACTCGGACAGGTATCAGATTCCTAGTGCTCGCGCAGGTAATCTCCGACGCAGCGCGCCACCCCGTAATTACGGAAATTGTCGAAGCGATTCGGGCAGAGGGGTTTGGGTGCGAGATTGTGAGTCTCCAGTCCGCTGCCCGAGGCGGAACGGCGACGGTGTTCGACGATAAGACCGAAGCCGAGGTCCTTTTGGGAGCCGTTAAGGGTTGGAAGCCGCCCAACCTCCCGCGCTTGGGCGGAAAAGGCTCGGTTACTTATCTGATTGTCAAATGGGATTAGCCGCCAACGTTTGAGCGCTAGCGTCCGGACGTTGGCGTGTCTCCCGTACGGGCTCGGGCCTCGCGCCAGAAAATGAGGTGTCGGCGAAGCCATCGGCTTTGGGTGGGACGTTCGGATGCTCACGCCCGCTTGCGGAGTTGTCGTCGGGCTGCCTGCAGCGCTGCCGCTGCCCGAGAGGCAACCTGGTGGTCGCTCAGCAAGTGCTCCGCTGCAGCCCGGGCCTGGGCGTCGGAGGGGTCTTGATCCAGCACATGCTCGATGTGTGAGATGGCCTTCTCCGGGGTCTTAGCGTCGCCCATGTACAGCTCGATGAGATGGCGGCGCCGCTCAATCATCTTGACCTTCGAAACAGGGTTAACTTCGAGCGACGCTTCGAGCAGCTCGCAGGCGAGCTCGAAGCGGCCAGTGTTTCGGCAGTGTTTTTCGAGCACCTCCAATAAAGTCTGGCTCTCGGGCAACAGCACGAGCAGCTTTCGGCAAGCCTCGTCCGAAAGAGGCGATTGACTCGGCAGGATGGAGATGATGTCCAGGGCGGCTGTTGCGAGTTTCCCCGGTGTTCTCGGCGGCTTGGCAGCGACCAACGCATACAACTCGGCAAGTCGGACTCTGTCATTTGTTGCACTGAATCTGCGCTCTAGGCGGGCGAAGGCATCAGCATGGTCGGGAACCGACTCGAGGATGCGCCAGAGAAAGCCCTCAGCCCCGGCACCGTCACCGCGAATACCCTGAAAGAAATCTGCGGCGTGCAAGAGCACGCTAGTGCGTTCTGGCGGCGTGAGTTGCTTCAAACGGCGGTTTACGGTTACTTTTCCGTAGGCCGCGGCAAGCTCGGGCTCTTTGCCATCGCGGGCGGCAGCGGCGTGCAGCCCCTCCCAGGACTCGGGCTGCAGCTCGCCGATCTGCAGCTCCAACATGAGCGTCTCAAGGGCGGCCTCGGGGTGTTCGAGGCAATGGCTCAGACTCGACTGAAGACGTTGAAGCCTCTGGGTCCTGGCCTTGTCGGCGGTAGCTGACATCGTCCAGAAATTGTAACCCAGGTGTCGGGGAGAAGGGAGCGGTCAGGAATGTGAGCTTCCGCAATTTCCGCTGGAGCTGCATCGGACGCAACTCGGGTTGCGAGCCAAGGCGCAAAGCACAGCACCAAGGCGTAGGATTAGCAAGTAACCGTCGGTTCAACTCTCCGCGTCCGTCGTACCCGTAGCCTCGCCGACTTTTTGTCGCCTTGGGGGCGAGAAAGTCGTCATAACTTGAAACTTGCCAATGTGGTCGCCGGATGTGAGCCCAATATCTCGCTGTCCGATGCCTCCCGTGAAACATCAAATCTACGGTGCTGTCCTTCTCACAAACTCGTCGGCACCTGCATTTTTGAAGAAGAAGTACCGGCATCTTCGGGCTTCACATTCGAATACGCCAGGCTTACCGGCAATTGTAGCCGCGATCTAGACGCTTTTTAGCGCGGCCCCCTCGAAATTTGCCAAAGCGCTTCAACAGTTTCAGGGGAAAAAAAGAAAACTTGACCTCCAGGTGTTGCCAGCTGGACGATCGCAGGGGTTGGGCTAAATCGTCCGCTCACCTGGAGGCCTAAGCGGGTATTTCCAATATGCTGAATCGGCATTCGAAATCAAGAACAATCCGTTCAGCGTTCTGCAATGGCCTCGCTACATACCTTGGGGCTCACCGCGCGGCATGCCTGGTGCTCGATTCCTACCAAGACTTACGAGTATGCGTGACCTTGGTAGGAGTTCACATCAGGCTACCCGTGACTGAATCACTCAATTCACCGGAGCTTCACTCAAGGCGGGCGCCTAAGGCGCGCGCAGCGGCGCTGGGCAATGGCATCGCGGAGAGTCGATCGGACCAAATCTGTTCCATTGGTACCGCATATGCCGCCGAACGCGTCACGCGCTGAGATTGCGTGCGGTATCTCGAGATTTCTAACGGGCGACACCACGAAAGTGGGCGTATCTGAGCGGTGACGACGGATGTGTTGTGCCAATTTGATAGCCTCCTCGTCGCCCGGACCAACACCGATCACCACAGCGTCGAACAGATTGCCGATGCCCAGTAGCTCCAGGGCTCGCGTGTTGTTCGAAACGGACATCACGACTTCAATGCCCGCATCCGACAACGTACTCCGACGGGACTCATCCAATGAATAATCTCGGGCGACCAGCAAAACCGCTGACGGACTTGTTGCCGGCGAGGGGCCCAAATCATCCGGCGGGGTGGGAGGATTGGTTACCTCGCTGGAGTAGGCGACGAGATTTGAATTAAGCATGACTCATTTCCTTCGGCGAAGTATTTACCTCAACTGGTTTTCAGCGCTTTGGAATCAGCGATGCATTTCTTATACCTCGTTCGGTTGTTTCAACGCGATTGAGTCACAGCATTGAATTCATGCGACCATCATCGATTCACGTGTGATCCACAATCTACCAAGTAGTGAAGGCGGTAATTTCGACTGTCGTTTCGAAGCACTTCCGATCACACCATCTACGGCTACCAAGCCCTGCTTCGAAGCGACGAGCCTTGGATGTCAAGGCCCGGTACCATCTTGCACGCCGCAGAACGCTTGGGGGTCCTCGATAGATTAGGGCGCGCGGTGCGTGAGCGCGCCGCACATTCAATGTCCAAGGCTCATCATTCCCACATACTCTTTGTCAATCTGCATCCTCGGGATTTGCTCGACCCTGACTTACACGACAGACGTGCCGCACTCAACTCTATTGCCGGACGTGTCGTGCTCGAAATTACCGAACGTGCGGCCATAACGGATATCGAAAACGCCAGGGCCCTAGTCATTGGCCTACGCAAACAGGGCTTTCGCATTACCGTAGACGATTTAGGTGCCGGGTACGCAGGTCTCAGCAGCTTTGCGCTGCTCGAACCAGAGTTCGTCAAACTGGACATTTCACTCATTCGAGTCGTGGATACGTCCACGGTGAAACAAAAGCTGGTAAATCCCTAGCCTCGTTATGTGGGGACATGGGCCTGCATGTCATTGCCGAAGGCGTTGAAACACACGCCGAATGCGACACCGTTATCGAGCTGGGTTGCGATTTGGTTCAAGGGTATCTGTTCGCGCGACCGGGACCGGCATTCCCCGAAGTACACTGGTGATGCGGTTACGCAAATCCCATTTTGACCGTATTGAAATGGACGCCATTGCGTGAACCCTGAACCTTGTTCGTGAATCCAACGCCATCAACCTGTGACTACTACTATACGATGCTCGTTTCGACTCCGAACACGGGTGGCGCTCCCGGTGATGAGCCATTGGGGATGTGCCGGCTGCTTCAATCACTAAACTCCGGTACTGTCCTACACGAGGTTCGTCGCCTGCAAATAATAGGGAAATGGAGCGGGCCGGCTGTCGTGTGAGACATGTCGATGGTTGCGGATTCGACGGTAGGTGTTCCTGCCCCTATTTCGAGGAAGGACCGGCTGGATAGTTGAACTTCGGCCGTCACATCAGACCGCAATGTTGTTGGACAGTTCAGATAAGTCGAATACACCGCGTCGATATCATTGATATGTGAAATCCACCAGTTTCTGAGATAGTTGGCCACGTCTTGGAAGGGCGCATTCATACACTCAGCAATTCGCGTGAAGGTCCTAAGTACAAAATTCAGACATTCACTTCCGACCTTAGGTTCGTGAAATGATTGTAGTCGATGCTGGGAACGCCAATAGACCCCAGTGAATTCAAAGTAGGCGTTGTAGGTACTTACTCGAGGGCGACCAAGAATCGACTGTGCTCGATCGTCACAAGGGAGCCAACGTTGGAGCCAGACTGTGCCGCATAAACCTGATCGGGATTGCAGCGTCTAAAGTCTTCTTCGCTCCGAGGATGATTGTCAACGTTCGCTTCGGTCTCGCTCGCCTCGTTAAGGGATTCGCTGCGATGGTCTTTCACTCGCCCTTAACCAGCGTTCACCTGGCTCGTTCCTGTGGATGCCCAACAGGGTTAGCCACTCGACGCGCCCCGGACGGGGCGTATGAGCGCCGGACGGGCGCAGCCTGCATGCGACGCTGTTGGAGGGCGGGGGGTTCCCTGTCATAGTGGCTCCACCGATTCCCATCTCGATACTACCAACTACCGCCGTACCAGTATGTTGCGCGCCCCTCGTAGTACACGGGCTCGGTTGTGGCGACGTACCCGTCGGACGGATAACTGTTCACAGCGACTCCGGGAGAAGAGGCTCCCATTTCCACACCGCATCCCGCTGTGGCCAAGCCGCCGTCACGATGGCGAGGGCGCATGCAGTCCTGCGAAGCTTGCTTGTCCGAATGACGAGGTCATGACTCTCCTCGATCGTTCGGGTTGTAGGCCGACATGCTCACGAAGCCTCTGCTGCAAACTTGGTGCGCTGGTCCGGAGTAAGCACGGGGCTCACGGCTTCGACGAAATGTGCCAAACGCGCCGCACCCCAACCAGCCAGGTGTGAATTCGCACCGCTAGCTGTGGTGAGCACTTTTGCATCAAACTTCTCGCTTCGGAACGCATCGCCGAATGCGCGAAGGTGTGTTGCGATCTCCTGCGGGTCAAGTCTGCGGCACGGCCTTCATCCCTTCATCCAGGCTCGCACGAACCTTGTCCACTTGGTCTTGTGTCAGGCCCAGTTACTTCGCGAGCGTTGCGATATGACCATGCTCCTGTTTTACCGGATCAGCCTTCTGAGAATTCGCCTTTTGCCAGACCGCCCAGTGCGCCTCGACCTTATCGACGAGCGCGGCTCGTTCGGGTGGAGTAAGTACTGCATGAAGTTCGTTTAGCGCATCCGCAGACGCATCGTGCACTGTCGCGGCCGCGGCAATCACCTGCGCAACTGCGGTGTCCACGCTTGCCGTGTCAAGATTCCCTGCAGTGAGCCCGTCCGCCAGCGCAGCCACCAGTTTCTGCTCCGCGCTACGCGCCGGTTCCATCCGACTGTGCAGATCACTCCGGATTTTCTCTACAGCCGCCTTCTGTTCGGGCGAAACGCCTAGCGTATCGAGACTCATCGCGATGAGGAGAGTCACGCCGCCATGATGATGATAGCGATGGTGCTCCACCAAACCCGCTGTCACATCATCGTCCTCAGCAGCCTTCGCAGCCGTGGCTGGTGGCGGAGTGTTCGCAGAACTCCCGCCGCAACCGACTGTCCCCCAGGTCCCAATGAGCACCGCTACAACGATCCCCATCCTGCGCGCTATTGAAGCCATCAGTTATTCCTTTCGTGTCCCAGACATGCGTCGAATTCCTCGCCGATGCAAGCGACGCCGGGCCTGCGCTTGCCGAGATATCCGAATCCAGTTTTCTGCGGCTCAGTTTGCGGAAAAACCCTGAGTCCATAAAAATGCTCAACAAATTGCGGCGTGCAGGGTCGAATCCCAAACCGCAAAGTCCGACCCAAACCCGTGGTTCGCCGGCAACTAGTCTAACCTTTTAACGGACGGTTCAGGTATGAAACTGCCGTGACCATCCACTTCGAACGAACGGCCACTCCGGCTGATTTGTCCATTGATTTTGCCCTTGTCGAGTCATCGCGGCGAATTTCAGGATTGTGGACGTATGAGCACGGTGTCTTTTATGTTGACTGAAGTCGGTGCTGCGACTTGGAATGCGCTTGCTCCGATTGGGCGGACCTAGGACGGAACGCCAAAATGGCAGTCATTGCCGTATAAAGGGTTAGAGGTGTAGCTCATGAACTCGAGACATCGCACCAGATTAGGATTACTTGTCGCATTGTTAGCGGGAGGTAGTCTGTGCACACTGGCATTGGCACAGCCCCAGGAACGTCGGCCTAGTCCGCCACCCGGAGCACCCGTTCCGCCTGCCCCGGAACGCCGACCTGGAGCGCCCATGCCGCCTCCTCATGGTCCACAAGGAATGCCACCACCTGGGCCCAGGAAGGGGGCCGCACGCCGATCCCGCCGTCGTCGCAGCACGAATGCAGGCATTAGAAGATCAGCGTGAGCGGGAACGCCGAGATAAGATCCGAAACGAAGCACAATGGGAAGCGAGCCAGGAAGCCAGGGCCGCGGCACACCGGCGCGAAATCGCGGAACGTTGGGCAGCCATTGCGATCCGCGCGGAAGCCAGGGCTGAGCTGCAAGTTCATGCGGAACGAATGGCCCACCTGAACCGAATCCTCGATATTGCTCTCGATTCGCGTGACGACGCTCTCGCCGCCCACTGCAGGCGTGTCATTCAGCGTGAAATTGCCCGCAATGCGCGAGCGATGGCTAGGATCGAAGCCGGGGGTGCGCTATGAATAAACTCTGGTTCCTTGTTTCATTCTGGTGAGCTTGGTTGCATGCGGATGTAACCGCAACAAGTCTGACTCCCCTGCAGCCGCAAGCGCGGCTCCTTCTGCATTCCAATGCCGCAGTGGCTAGCGCGGCGCCCATCCCATCAGCCAGCGCTACGCCGTCAGCGGCCGCCGCAAGCGATTCGCAAGCGGCGCCAACAGCGAGCCAAATTCCAACCCAGGAAGATTACGAGAAGAAGGCGAAAGCGGCCGTTACGTCAAAATCGAGCGCCGCCCAGGAGCTAAGCAAGATTGAAAAAGAAATAGGCCAGTGATGAAACCGGCTACCACTGGCTGTGTCTAGAAAAGCTAAACCCGGTACCGAATGCACAAGTTAGCTTACGGCCATTGGCGCAATTCTTGTTTGTTGTAGGCCCCCCCCGGATTACCGACTTATTGCTACGTTGACGTTCCAGAAGAGTAGTCACTAATTACTCAACTACGCGCCTCACCTTGGGAACTCCCGGCCCCTGCCATTAGTGGATTCTCGCCTGAACCTGGGCGCACTGGCGAGAACTTTATTCTTGGCCAAAGCTCGCTCAAAAGTGCGAGCAAGTGACCAGATAACAGGTCTGATCGCCACCCGATTCGGACGCACAACGGTCGAGCGCGTCGTCCTCGACCTGAGTCATATTGTTCAAGCCAAAGCCTGGAGTGGTCGCTTCGGTTACAGGATACTGATCGCCGTACGAGTCTTCCGCTATGCAACTGACGTTGTGGACATTGCCCCAGTCCCAATAATAGGCCGGACGCGAAAACTCCGGATGGTTCCAGTGGTTCCACTGGTGCGAGCCGTATGGGACAGTGCGCGGGCTTACGACTCTTGTTGCGTGCGGCCGAACAATGGCCCCGTGCGGGTGCGCGCCCGCGGGGTGCGGTTGAAACTGCGCGGGCTGCTGCCGTTGCGGCACTGGTGCTTTATATTGACGGGGCTGCGATTGTGGCTGGCTGTGTTGTTGGCCTTGTTGAGTTCTCCGGGTCTCCTCGCAACGTGCGACCGAATAGACGCATAGAGATGCGATTACGATTGCGAACGCTAATGCTGCTCTGAACTTCATGTCTTCCTCCATTTATACTGAGCGCAGCGTTGATACCCCGTCGAGTGCAAGAACTCAAACGACGATAAATCACGCGATTCTAGGTATGGGCTAGTTGCTTGGAACATCCGCATCAATGCACGCCTGATTTTGCAGCAATTGCCACCAACCGGCCATTCAAATTGACTCACTCTTTGACGCAGTAGCCACCGCGTCGTTGACCGCGTCATTGTTGGTTATCGACGACCAAGTAATGCCGAGCGGCACCGTGGTTTCTGGACAGATGCCACAGGGAGTCACGACAGCCCGCATTCGATGATCCTAAACGTCACCGTACGCCTACGAATATCTCCTCGCGAAGGCTCACAGCCAGATGTCACTCACCTGCTTGCGCATCTTGCCGAGAGCCTGCTCCTGGATTTGGCGAATGCGCTCGCGCGATAAGCCATACTTGTCGCCAATTTCTCTCAGCGTAAGTTCAACGTCGTCATCGAGGCCATAATCGCCACCGGATGATTCTCGTTTCAATCGGTGTCAGAGTACCCAGCAGTCGCTGCAATTCTCTTGACCATGCCTGATTTGCCATACAATCAAACGGGGACAGGGATTTCTCTTCGACCAGTAAGTCGATAAATCGGCGACCCTCTTCGTCACCGATGGGACGGTCAAGGGACATCGTTGTGCTTGCGGAGAATTCCCGCGCTTGGACGAGCTTTTCTTTGGAAATCCCCGTATCCGTCTCAAGTTCGTCCAGTGTGGGTTCGCGCCCGGTTCGAGCGAGAATCGACAGTGTTGCTCGAGATATGCATCTGAAGATGTCTTGCATGTGGACAGGAACACGGACAGTAGCGACCCTTATCAGCCAACGCGCGTCTGATGCTATGGCGAATCCACCAAGTGGCGTAGGTGGAAAAACGATAGCCACGAGTATGATCGAATCGCTCGATGGCTTTGATGAGGCCAATATTGCCTTCTTGTATAAGGTCAACTAGCGGCAAGCGGCCACGATTGTAGCGACGAGCAATACTGACCACGAGACGCAAGTTCGCCTTGACGAAACGATTCTTGGCTTCACGTTGCCATAAGTCCGTTTGTTGGACTCGATCAACGTACCGCAAGTACGCCAGTGCTGCTCCGACTACCGAATGCCCATTGTTAACCTGGGTGGGCTTTATGGCATCCTCGGCCACCCGGATTGCGTGAGTCATCCACAGTCGGTCCGGATCGCGTAGTCGAATGCACCGTGCAAGTTCAATTGATAATTCATTCCAGTGCTGCCTTTGTTCGGCGTTCAACTTCGATCGTTGCTTTCGATACGTGCGGATTAGCTTCTGCAATCCCTTCTGCATGCAGCAAATAATGTAGATTGAGTTCGTCTGCCTCAATAGCATCTCGCTCCAGACATTCGAGGATTAGTCCGGCCACTGGCACGTAAGAAAGGAGCGCGACCCAGTGCTCAATTTCGGCTTCCTCCAACGCCTGGGCGCATTGCAGTTCTTCATCCTGGCCCATTACATGTTGAGTCGCCAAATCCTGAAAGTAGCGCGTCAGCGCCGAATCCGACGATCGGTCGGGGGGATCCGGAGCGCGTCGTTCAATACTCTCATTCATGAATACGTCAGAGCTGGCGTCTGAGTCACGTACACTCGTCGGGATGGGCCGATCATTCAAACGAATCCCCGACTGTCCCGGCTGGGTCGTCGAATTCGCCGACGCGCTCAATTCGGGTGGATTTTCAAACTGTTGACTGGTTTGCAAGATCTTTTCCGGCATGGCTTGCATGATTTTGAAAGATGGAATTCGATACTTATCGCGCAATTGCTCGATCAATTCAATCGTCCCGTTTCGGCCACAATGCAGCATAGAATGTGCAAATAGAGCGCGGAATTCATCATTCGAGCTGTTCAGCTGCTGCATCAACGAAATGTGGCGTTTAATTATCGGCAGCCATGGGCGATTTGCGACGCAGACGGGCCAATGAATCAGTTATCCGCATCGTTGCTTTGAATCTTAGTCACGGGCATAGTGAAGCTCAAGAATCATGATATCCGGTAATTCCTGTCTGCAAGTGTTCTTGAAGCAACTTGATCCCGATCTTAGCTACCGCGAAATGAAAGCTTCACTCATGTCTGAGTTCGAGCGCATTTATGTCAATCGTCTTCTTGAGAACCATCACGGCAACCTCTCAATTGCAGCCCGAAGCGCTCGTATGGATCGTAAGCACCTCTATGACCTGATAACGAAGCCTCGCCTTGAAGATGTTCGAAAAAAGACGAGGGCCTCTTCCAAGTAGATCTTCGGAAATAGCTACTCAACGCCGCCCCTGGTATCGACTTTGCCATTTTTGCTGTCCGTTCAAGTTGCGTTGAGATGCTTACAGAGCCCGATGTCTCTTTCGTCATTCCCACCAACGGTTCCGTGCCCCGGCACCCCGTGTGGTGCCAGAATAGGGACGAGCTGAAATCATGCGGTGCTGTGAGTCACGACCTTCAGCATTTTTCGGAGCGATAATTCGACAAACTTGAAATCAAAGTGGAAATTGGCCAAGCTGGTCGTTTAGTCGATGACTGACAGTGAATTGCTATGCCTCGGGCGCGAGCACGACCGCCCGTAACCATGTGTCGTGCCGCAAGGCGAACGACCCACGAAGTGAACTGACGAGCCTTCTATCCTGTAAAGCTATTCGCCTGAGCCCAGATCATTCACGCTAGACCAATGGCTGGCGAAAAGTCTAGTAGTTTCGGGCGTGCTGCAATTGCACACCGAAAAGTCCGAAATGTCCGAAGTCGTAGCTGGGCTGTGCAGGCTCGTCGACTTCCGCTACACTCAATCCATGAGCCAAAACGCTTGGAGAAACGAAGTGGCGCTACTGCTGGAAAGCTGCGCAGCTTCCCTGCGAGCTCATCGTGATCGCCAAGCGGGTGCGGATCTCGGGACCGCCATCGCATACCTGCAGCGCGCGGAGAATGATGGCGAACGCAGCGCCACTGCGCTCTTGGTCCAAGCGGGGACTGTTCGCGGTGATGACCGTACGCAGCGGTTCTCCTATGCTCCCGGCGAACTCGAAGATCTGTCAGGTCGTCATAGCGACAAGTAGTTGGAGAATGGCCCCGATCCCCCTGCCGCGGCCAGCTGCGATTTTTATGTCAAAAGCGGTACTCGACCGAACGGATACTTCGCGCGCCTCAAAGGAAAGCAAAGCCCAGCATCTTGCTTGGATTTACGCGGCCCGGCCTGACGTAGCTGAGTGAGTAGCGGCGAATTCCGAGCTCGCTCAAATTTGAGCTGCCTTGCGCTCGCCCCATATCGCCCGTTATGAGCGTCGTCTGGGAGGCACAGAAATCCACGCTCGAACTCGAGAACCGCACACTGGCTGATTTGCTACCCAAGTCGCCGAGCGTCGATGAAATCATCGTTCAGCTGGAGCCTCTCAAAGAGGGCGATCGAGACTGCTGCGGGCGCGGGGCAAGCGATCGGCATCGCCATGAAGCATTTCAAGTCTCTCAACGCCAACGTCAACGACGTGACCGTTGCCGTTGGGCGGATGCGCGAGTCCAAAAGGTTGAGACTGAGTTAGTGACCAAGGATCTTGCTGGCCAATATGGTTAGCACCCCAACGACGACGCTGACGACGAGACCCACCAGCCAATACACGAGGTTGTTGGGCGCGGCGTTGCGGCGGTTCAATGCGACGGACCGGGGCGCAAGCCGTCGGTTCGGAACCGTTTGTTGCGAAACTGACGAAGCCGGTTTTTGGCTTGGCACGGGCACCGCTTGTATTTCTTTGGACGGCGTTCCGCCCTGTGCGCCGGATTGTTGACTTGGTTCTCTGGCGTTCTCCGAATGGTGCTGCGGTCGCCAAATCGTGGTGGCGTCGTCGTCGAGTTTCGGTTCTGGAGGCTTGACGGGGCGCGCTGACAAGGAGCCATCGCCGCGCAATTTCTTCAAGAGTTCTTCTGCTTGCATCTGATCGAGCGTGCGCTTGCCCGCCTTCTGAGCTTGGGGCGGTGCGGGAGGCAACGTTGGGCCCGCCGCAGTCGCGGGCGCAGACGTTGGGCTCTTCGATGCTGGGGGCGCAGATTGTGGGGCCGCGGATGTATCCAGTGCCGACATCGGAACCATCGCAGCATTGGCTGCCGATTTTGGTACATTTCAGATGGGCGGGTGTCGTCGGCGAGCTCTTCAGAGACGCGGGCACTGAGGTTGGGCCCGTTGCGGGCGCAGACAATGCCCTCCTCGAAGGCGCAGGCGCCCTGGGCTCTTCGACGGACGGGGCACGGCCATGGGGCCCTTTTTGAGTGCGAACGGCGGCCTCTTCGAGGTAAAGGGTGCGGGTGTCGAGCCTTTTTGAGCAATCGATTCCGACGTCGAACCAATCGAGGCGGCACGTGCAGGCGCGGGGCTATTCGACAACGTGGCGGAAGCCACGGGGCTCAGCGCTGTGTCGGACGTTAGGCCTTTCGATTGGACGCTGCTCGACGAAGCGCTCGATTCGGGTTCGGTGTCACTTGCGGACTGATCGGCGGCCTCGAAGAGTCGCCGCGCTTCCTCGAGCAGATTCTCCGGCACCTCGAACGTCACGGTTTGATCACTTTCAACCGGAAGTTCTACGGCAGCCGGCGTAGCAACCCGTTGCCGCGAGTCGCTCGGCGCTGGTCCTCGCCTTGCCTTTTGCAATAGCTCGGCGGTGACCTTGAAGACCGCCGTATGGTCGCTATTTGGAGGCAGGTTCGCCTCAATAGCTGCGTTGGAAGACACCGGCTTTTTCTCCCCGCTGGCCTTTGTTGCAGATTGGGTTGTGGACGGCACGTCGGTCTTCGAGGAGCGACTCTGCCGAATTGCCTGAATTTGCTGCAGTGCAATCGCTGTGCGCAATGGCTCCAATGATTGACTGGCAACTCGTTCTACGAAAGCTCCAACAGCCTTGGCGTCAGCGGGCGTTTCGTCCGCCTCAAGCAGGTCGCGCGCAAAGGCGCCGATCGAAGGCTGTCGCTCCGCGGGATTGGGGTGCAACGCTCGGCTTAGAGCATTGAGGAGACCTTTGGAGACCTTAGAATCGTCGAGCGGAGCCAGTACTGGCGAACCTTTCGCAGTTCGAAGCGACTCGAGAATATGCCCCGGCGACCCGACGAGTCTCGGCTGATTGGCAATCATCTCCCATAGAATGACGCCCATTGCGTAGACGTCGGTTCTGGTGTCGAATGTCTTGGCGGCCGTAAGTTGCTCCGGCGCCAAGTACGCGAGTCGTTCGACTTTGCCGCGCCAAGGCGACTCTTTGGGCGAAATGGCGGGAACTGGGACATTTCCGACCCGAGTGTCGCCGTCCGTTCCGACCAGGAGCTGATCGGGACAAATACCGCCACACAATTTGGCGTCGAGTGCGTGGTACAAACACAGTTCCATCGAACACATCGAGAGCGATTTTTATCGCCACATCGACGGGAAATACCATTTTCTTTTCGCGGGATGCGACTTGCAGCAAACGAAGCGGCACCGCCTCGAAGTAGGGCGCAACGATGCCAATTTGGCCCATGAAACGCACGATGTGGCTGGGCGCCGAGACCGCCTTGCCGGACAATTGCCGCATGTCCGCGAGCGCCCGAACTATCGCATCAATGAGCGGCGCGGAAGTCGTAGAACGAAGCGCCACTTGCTCGAGAAACAGCAGCTCGCCCTCGCTATGGCCCACGAACAGAGTTCCGGCGAAGCTCTCGGTGATCTTGTGAAACAGAGTGGCGGGCATTGACCAAAGCTTGCGGCAGGAATCTGTGTCTTAGGCATCGAGGGGCGCTGATGACTTGAGCACGATGCGCCAAACGTATCACGGTATGGTCGGAGGGTGTGAATTTTTCCGGCCTAGGTAGATCACGAGCCACTGCTTGGGCGCAGAATAAGGGAAAAGCCAAATACAACTCATCGGTTGTCCCTGAAACCCGTAATGACTCTGTACCGGTGGCGTATGCAAGGGAATTTTTGCTTCTTTCCTGTTTTGGAAACGTGCTCTGCGGTGGGGACGATTGTTGTTGCTTTTCTCATGATGCATCTCTCCTGTTCGGCTCGTTCCTGGAGCCGTCGTGGGGACTAGGCCGACCGGATGCGGTCGAGGCGCTCGGGGTGCGAGCTACCGCTCGATTGACTCTACGCGTTCATCGGGCAGCCAATGCGGCTTGCCAGGCCCGAGACGCAGATGGGGATTCGAGACACGGAACGAGACGCAATTTTCCAGACGAGGTGATCAAGCGACGCCAGGGTCGCGGATTGCTCGACACTACGGACGCGTTCATCGTTTCCAATTGGGTGCTCTTTCTCAAGCGCGCTCGAAGGCGCTCCGGACGGTGGAGATGTCGGACGCGGTTTACGCCGTCTTTCTCCTCCGTTGGGTTCGTCCCGCTTTGGCCGGGGGACGTACAGCCTTGGTGTCCGCTGGTGGGGCGGAACGCCGAAGTTTCTTCGCGGCCAGTTCGATACTGCGGGCTCGTTTCGCGACGAGCGCGGCCTGCTCCCTCACGCCGACCGCACTCTGCTCGGCCTCGATGGCGCTGTCATACGGAGTGCCATCATGCAGCATTGCCCACAGCACACCTGCGAGCTTGCGTGCCAATGCGACGGCAGCGATCTTCTTGCCGCGTGTCGCTGCTATGTGGTCCGCCCACTTGCGCAAGGGATCTTCGGTCTGTCGCAGTCGCAGGATCGACCACGCTGACTGGATGAGCAGCGTACGAGCGTAACTGTTGCCCTGCTTCGTGATGCCACCCAATCGGCGTTTCGAGGGTCCTCCAGTTGTGGCTTCCCCTGGAACGAGTCCCAAGTACGCTGCCACTCCGTGCGAGTTGCGAAAACGCTTTGCCTCGTGAATCACAGAAACGAACGTCGCAGCAACGATGAGTCCCACGCCGGGCGCAGTGGCACACAATCTGATCGTGGAGTCCTCATTGGCCATCTTCGAGAGAGCCTCGTCAACTTCTGCGATCTCGCGATCGAGCCCCTCGAGTGTTCTCACTAGCGGCGCGATCAGTTCGCGCAGTTCATCGTTAAGCTTGGCTTCGGTGACCTTTTGCACTGCTGAGCGTCAAGACCTCATGCACTTTTCTGCGCGATGATTCGACCCGCTTGAAATCAATGTGGAAATTGGCCAAGCTGGTCGTTTGGTCGATGAATGATCGTGACTTGCTACGCCTCGGGCGTGACCACGACCGCCGCCGATGTGTCCCCCCAGGAATTATTGATTCCCTGAGAAATTTGAACCGATCTACAAAATTTGAAATCGGCTTGATTCCAACGGCAACTCGAATTTCCCTAATCAGCGAGTCTGAAATCAGTTTCCACATTCCCGCCTCCCGTCGAGCCATATGGTCGTGTGATCTGAAATCGGCCCTGCAGCGTCTGTGGGGGATGCGGCAGGTCGTAATCAATCGAATTTAATCGCGGCTCGGGCGTTGACGAATATTACCGGGGGGAAATGATGGTTCAAAGAATACCGTAGCGCCCCAATCATCCTCCAATGCTCGCTCGATGAGGCAGACCGCACCCTCTCGGTGAGGTGCTGAGATTTGCGCGGCGTTCGAGAAAACGGACTCTTGGTCCGATGTTGCTGGGCGAGAACCTGGATCCACAACCTCGGGCCATATCACCCGAGGTTCCCGTGATGCGATCGGTTAATCGGATCTTCCCCTGACGTGACCGGTGGATTGCGGGCAACTATCGGGAATCGCAGGGAAAGTGTAGGTTTGTGTCTGCAAATGTAGCCACTAATGATGCTAGATTATTCTTGCTAACAGGATTGATTTGTGATTTAGTGTGGCCACTTGCACATCGACTCCTCTACCATCCGCTCAAACGGCAAAACCTATACCCGCCATCTGCTGCGCACTTCGTTTCGCGAAGATGGGAAGGTCAAGCACAAGACGATTGCCAATCTCTCGCACTATTCAGATGCCGAAATCGAAGCGGTGCGTTTGATTTTGAAGAACAAGGACCGGTTGCCTGAATTGGGCTTGGCTGGTGATGTCAAGGTCAAGGACGAGAAACGCTTTGGTGCGGTGTGGTGTCTGTATCAGATTGCTGAGCGACTCAAGCTCTGCGCCACGCTGGGTGATGACATCAATGGCAAGTTGGCTCTCTGGCAAGTGTTCGCACGCCTGATTGGCCAAGGCTCTCGTTTGAGTGCGGTTCGGTTGGCACAGAGCCACTTGGGTTGCGAGCTTCTGGGCATCGACCGGCTCGATGAAGACGACTTGTACAAGAATCTTGCCTGGCTCGCCCAGCACCAAGAACAAATTGAGCTAGGGCTTTTCCGTCGGCGCTACGCCGAGCAACTTCCGTCGTTGTTTCTTTACGACGTAACCAGCTCGTACTTGGAAGGTGACCACAATGCACGCCGTTGCCTGAAGCCAGCAAGCAGCCCATCGGATCAACGGTCTTGGCCCGTCTGGACCCGAAGGTCACCGACCTGTCGCTGCCTTGGGCCTCGAAAGTTCACCGTACACACACAGGCAGCGGCGCGACTAATAGTTGGTGCATGACTCGGATTCCGGCTATTCGGATCCCATTTCCAGTTTCAGGTTCAGTCTATCCGGTGGCTCTCTGGCATTCCCAGTGCGGCCATCCTGTTCAGAATCCTACCTGCAGCTCTGGCTTCCACCCTCTGTCCTTGTAGCGACCGTGCCCGCATTGTCGGACCGATGATGGACTTGTAGCGGTACATTGTATTCTCAACCATGCTGCGTCGGCTGTATCCGGACCTCGTGTGCCACTGTCTCTTCCCCAGGCTGGATCTTGTTCGGATGTTTCGGTTTCCGGATAGCGGCCGACAAGGCCACAATCCAGCAGGTGCAAGTCCTGTCATGTTAATTACCCGATTCATACATGTCGCGATGCCACAGTTCGAGCAGACACACGCGCGTTCCTCGACTATTGCAGCGCAGCCGGAGGTGAAGCCAGGTGGGATCGGGACTACCGGCTACTGCATGGGCGGCTTGATGACGCTCACCGCGTCGGGGACATATCCGGATCGCATTGTCGCAACCGCTTCGTATCACGGCGGCCGGCTCGCGACCGACGCGCCCGAGAGTCCACACTTTCTCGCGCCGAAGATCAAGTCACGCGTTTACGTAGCAGGCGCGATTGATGACGCATCGTTTCCCGACGACATGAAGGCGCGGCTGGAAAACGCTTTGACCAAGGCCGGCGTAGATCACACGATCGAGACCTACCAGGCCAAGCATGGCTGGGTCTTCCGCGACACACCGGTCTACGATGCCGTAGCCGCTGAACGTCATTGGCAGACGATGATCGCGCCGTTCGACGCGACGCTGAAGGGATAGCGCCAGGATTCGATTTCTCGCGAGGTGCCGGGAACCCATAAGAATATGCGCAAAGCATGTTGCCTTTGCTTAATGCCAGCACGTACCCATCGAATCCGCCGTTCGTGACCCGTCTGGACCCGAAGTTCACTGACTTCCGCTGACGCAGATGTTGACGATAAACTGGTAGCAATATGCCGTTCATCAGGCCGAGTACAACGACATGCCGGGTCGAATTATGAACTCGTTGCTCCCATCCAAATGGCAAGAATCGAGGGCGATTTGGCCAGGTTGAGTTTTGGCGTCCGACTAGGTCCTATTTGCTTGACCTTGCCGAACAACGCGATACGTTGTCCCAATTCCGGTCATGGTGTCGCTCTGATTCCGGATAATCCTTTGGCCCCAAGTAGGTGCGTCGCCCTTCTCCCTTAGTGGGTGGCGTTGATCACTTGGGGTCGTTAATTTTGTTCGTGATGGTCCTGTGCCGATGCGACAGAAGAGAATCACGCAACGAATTCGCCAAGCGTGATGAGGACGGCTTCTTCGGGCAACTACGGAAGTGCACACAGGAGATAGGCGGGGGTCAAGCTACAAGTACCACCCCCACCAGTGGGGCAGACGCAAGCGCATAAATCACTGCAACCGTTGGGGACATTCACACAAGCTGGGGCTGGTACGGGCGTGGTGCAGCCGGGGTTCCGCTGAAGTCCCGTAGATGGATCGTAGCACGAGGTCGATGGCATCAGCCCGGGTGGACAGCCTCCATCCCCGGGTGCTTGGCACAAGAGAGCAGGCCCCCCCGAACGTAGCACGCAAGCTTGACCGGAATGGCATGTCCCGCTGCCGCAGGACTGTTCGCCAGCGTCCAGCGCCGCATCGGCAGCATAGGCGGCATCCTGCCCGCCATCCGTCGGCAAGACATCGGTGGTGCACAGGTGACCTGCGCACCGTACGACACCAGATCGATCGGTTGCGTCACTGATTGCGACCAAGGTGTGGTGCGACCCGTATCCGTTACGTAGCCAAAGTATGTCGCGCACCCAAGGCCGCTGCGTGCTGAAGGCGACATTGCGAAACATCCTGAATAGACACTCGCCTCGGATTTCGCTACTCCAAGTGCGCCATTCGCACCGCAGCATCTCGGCGCAATCTGGATCGAGCAGTCCGAATCCTGCGTGCATTGTCGTGCGAGCGCGGGAGGGCTCAGCCCGCCATCATCGCTGCAGGCAACGGTGACGCCCGAGTCGCCCAGTGCACCGCCCGTCCCCATGGCGCCACCAGTTCCCAAGCCTCCAGCGCCCCCGGAAGATACCTCGGCCGGGTCCCCGTTGTTCTTCACGGAGCCGCCGCAGGCCGCGACCCAACCAATTAGCAAAGGGGCCACCAAGCTCGTCAGGCCCCCCGGGGCAGAGCGCCGAAGAATACCGTGATCGCTAATCTGGCGAGGCATCTGCCATCTGCCAACACAATAGCAGCTTGCGTGCCACCTGCCGTTTTAGCTGTTTCGTGCTTCGGCGGCACTGTGAACTGTGCCAGAGACCGGCCTGGTAGTGTGCCAACATCGACAGGTCGATCGGTTTGGCGGCTTGCCCCCTGGCCGCTAGGAGATTCGAAACACTTCGCCATTGCCTGATGCCAGCACGTGGTGACCGCCCTGTGCACAAATCACAGCTTGCTGGTCACTAATCCAGCAAGCAGGTAGAATTCAACTGTTGAGATGATTCACGCCAAGTGGATGGACTCCGTATAATTGGACCGCGCGCTGGCACCGCACCCGAGCTGTTGGCGAGCGATGCATTGGCAGCTGGAGTGAAAACCACTGGAAGTGGGAGGCCTTCACCATGAACCGCACAACGATTGCATCAATTCTTCTGGTTTCTCTTGTCGCCGTAGGGTGTAGCGGTACGAGCAACACGACCAACACAAATACGGGTGGATTGATCAGTGCCGGTGGAACAATGAGTACAGGCGGCACGAAGACTGCTGGCAGCTCGTCAACCCTTGGTGGAACAAGTACCAAGGCAGGTAGCTCGTCAATGGGCGGAGGCATTTCATCCGGGGGCGTATCGCCGGTGGGTGGAAATGCAGCTACTGGTGGGACCAAGGCTTCGGCGGGAGCAGGGGGAACAGTTTCGACCGGTGGCGTTAGCATCCAAGCTGGTGGCACAGTGCCAACAACGGGTGGAGCGACATCAACGGGGGGCAAGATTGCCTCGGGCGGCACCACCGGCAATGGCGGGTCGGTAGCTACTGGTGGAACTAAGTCCACCGCCGGTGGCAACTCCGGCACGGGCGGTACAGTCACTGGCGGCGAGGGAGGCACTGGCGGAAGCCTTGGCACGGGTGGCGTGGGAGGCTGTGGCAATTGCCAACCCGGGTTCGGCTGCTGCAATGATTCTTGCGTCAACCTGAATAACGACATCAACAACTGCGGCACTTGCGGAGTCGCTTGCAGCGGGCCGCACCCTTTCTGCGACAACGGAACCTGTGGTACACCGTCCTGCACTGGCGCTGCCTGCGCTTCAAGTCAGTTCTGTTGTGGCGATGCTTGCTGCGCGACAGGGCAGCTCTGCTGCAACGTTCCGGGGCCGGTGGTTAGTGCAGTACCACAGTGCGTGACGCCGGTCAGTGGTACCTGCCCAATGGGTTGCACGGCCTGCGTCTGCGCCTCCCCTGACACGCTGATCGCGACGCCTGGCGGTGCGCGCCCCATCGTCTCGTTACGCGAAGGAGACTTTGTATTCAGCGTTGATCACGGGCAAGTCGTTGCAGTGCCAGTGCTGAAGACCAAGCGAATTGCTGTCAGTAATCGTCACGTTGTGGTCCGAGTGGCGCTCGAAAACGGTGCGGTACTAGAGATCAGCGCACCGCACCCGACCGGCGATGGTCGCCGATTCGGTGATTTGCGTGCGGGAAGTCAGCTTGGCGGCATTCGGATCGCTAAGGTCGAAATCATACCCTACGGATACGACTTCACATACGATATCCTGCCGGCGTCAGATTCCGGAACTTACTTCGCGGATGGCGCCTTGGTCGGCAGCACGCTCGCGGCACCAGTAGATTTAGCGATGTCCGTGGCGGTTCCATAAGGGATTTACTCTAAATGCGCAGTTTTTAGCCCAATTGCGCTGCTGCATCCATCCTGTTCTGACCGCTCGGAACACAGAGCACGAACAGCCGGCTCGAGTTCTCTGGGCAATGTAAGCCGGCCGCGTCTGCAGTTTTCGCTTAGACTGGCCGAGCTGAATATGGCGCACCTGAGAGCAAGCCTCGTCGTTCACGCAATTTCGGGTTGGGCGATCTGCGGCGCCACGATCGGCATCGGTCGCACGATTGCGTCGATGCATGTGACGCTGATCGTGCATGCGCTCGTCGCGCCGCTCGCGTTTGGATTGCTCACGTGGAACTTCGTCAGGCGCCATCCACGAGCGAGACCGATGCAAACCGCGCTCGCCATGCTCAGCATCGTGGTTGCGCTCGATGCGTTCGTGGTTGCACCGCTGTTCGAGTACAGCTACGCGATGTTTCGCAGCTTGATTGGCACTTGGATACCATTCGCTTCGATCGGGCTCGCGAGCTATTTTGTAGCGTGGCGCATGATACAACGAGCAGACCCGCGTCCACTACAATGAGCAACCGCTCATCGAACGGAGCGTGTCGCACCAACATCAGTTGGAAACGGATTATCCATGTCTGTCACCCAAGCGCCCGGTTGAGCTCATAGAAGGTGCTTCAAAGACCCCCATCATGCCAAATCACTCTGCAATCACCGCCGAAGTTCACCGTCGCTCACTCAGCTGCTGCTTCGGGTGCCAAGTGGGAGCAGCAGTTCACCTACTCATTGCTACCTTGAATTCATATTCACCCTGTTTCGGTTTGCTGTTCAGGCTGCTTCCAGCCTGCCGTGAGCAGGTCGTTGAGAATCAAGCGCCAGAGTGGACCATACGTAAACATGTGGCCCTGTCCGGGCAAAACGGTGAGCGTTGAAGAGGGTATGCGCTCGGCAATTGCTCTAACCATAGCGAGCGGCGTGCTGTTATCCAGGTCACCATGCCAGATTCGAACCGGTATGTCGATATCCTCCAACCGGAAGCCCCACGAGGGCCGGGACGCAAGAATGACTTCGTCCGCAAATGCATCAAATCCTTGGCGAAAGGCCTCAACGAAGTTAGCAAGATACATTTCGTGAAACTCCTGTTGAGCAATGATCGCCTGATCGGCAGGTGGGTTGTGACTGGTAAACCGCCTGACGAACTTATCCGCGTCCTTGCGGGGGTCGGTCGTGCGCCGCAGCGTCCAGCGAAACACGCCGGGGAAGAACCGCGCAAGCAGGTACCCAATGCGACGCATAGGTGCCGCCCCTTTCAAAGCTCCAGGTGCATCCAAAGGGCCAGAAGACCCGCACACGCTTGCTGCACGTACACGATTGCCCAGATAACAGGCACAGGCGAGAACATAAGGACCACCACCCGATACCCCAGTGGTGACGAAATCATCGATGCCCAAGTGATCGAGCAGTGCCGCAACGTCGTTTGGCCAGTCACGAAAGGTTCGCCCTGGACACGAATCCGATCTTCCAAAACCGGGACGATCAACAACAATTAGATGCGCACCGACTTCCCGGGTGATCTGGTCAGGCGGATGCATGAGCCGACTGCTCGGCGTTCCTTGGAAGAACACCACCGGTCTGCCTCCGACAATTCCATATTGAGCAAAAGTGAGCATTCTGCCATCTTTCAATCGATATGTTTCAACATTGCTCTCACCAACGTCGGACATGCCGGTAGCATACGCCACATGTTTCGCGCTGCGACGGAGATCATGCCGGAACCGCCGATTCAGTGAAGCAACAGCGAGAAGAGCCTAGAAAGGGCACAAACAAGTCGTCCTGCCAAAACTACACCACCATCACCGCCCAAGTTCACCATCGCTCACTCAGACGCTGCCCCGTTGCCGGATTGGAGCAGGCCTGGCAGCCTTGGCGTCTTAACGGTCTTCAAAGGGGTTCATCGAATCGATTACCCGCGTCTTCTGGTATTGATTTGGTACTTTTTTATCTCTCCAATGATTTAGCGCGGAACTTTGATCATGCGATCCCGATGAAGCGGGCATCGACGACACTGCCGGCCTCGCTTGCAAGAGTGTTGACAAGCTCGCATCCAAATCATTGCTGTTCGGTTCGGGCTCAGCCATAGCGGGATTCCGAGGAGTTCTCACTAGCAATTGAGAATCCGAGAGCTCGGCATTGCGTCCGACACTCGCGTTCACACCCGAAATGCCACGAGGTGCATTCGGACTTGGCACGAGCGTCACCCAGCAAAGTAGCAGGCAGACAAGGGTGCACCCGAGTATTGCCGTCAACAACGCTCTTCTGCGAGTCGTGGTTGCCGTAATTGCCGCTATTGGCGGCAATGATGACTGTAATGTATCACCGGGCATTTGCTCACTCATACCCTCGGGCGAGATGTCCAATATTGCCGGTGGTATGCTACTTGAAACTCGTAGGATTTGTTCAATCGAATGCTGCGACGAAGTGAAGTGCGCAAATGGGAGTAGCGAACGCGCCAATTCTTGAATTGAACCGAACCGGTCGTTGAGATCCTTTGCCAGGCACCTTTCGACAATCGCGACTAGTTGTTCAGAGCACCCTACCTCTCTGAGAGCGTCCATATTGGGCGATTCGTGGCAAATCATCGAGAGAAATGCCGGCCCGGTGTCCGCCTCGAACGGCAATCTGTTTGCTAGGAGCTCGTAGAGTGTAACGCCGATGGACCAAATATCCGTTTGGTAACTTACCTGGCTGGGGTCGCGAAATTGCTCAGGCGACATGTACGCAAGTGAACCCAGAACCGAACCCATTACGGTAATATTTTGAATAGTGGTGGAATCGGATTCAATGAGTTTTGAAATACCAAAGTCAATTACTTTGATAGTGGGAAAGTCACTCTCGGGACCGGTCAGCACGATGTTCCCGGGCTTTATGTCTCGGTGAACAATGCCTAAGCGGTGTGCGTCAGAAATAGCGACCATCGTTTGAAGTATGTAGTCAATGGCCTTGGGGATCGGCAAACTGCCCAGTTCCTCAAGTAGTTGCGCTAAACTGTGGCCCGCCAAGTATTCCATCACAATGAAGGGCTTGGAATTCGGGAGCATGCCGACATCGACGATTGAAACTGCATGCGGGCTCTTGATGCGCGCAGCAGCACGAGCTTCCCGGATGAATCGCGTGACGACCTCGGTGTTGTCAGCGTACTCGGCGCGCAGCATTTTTATGGCGACACGCGTTCTCAGTTTGACATGCCGCGCGGCGACTACGATTGCCGTCCCTCCGACCCCGATTACGCGCTCGACCGCGAAACGGCCATCAATTACCGTTTCCGGAATGAGAAATATGTTTGGTTCGGACATTACCCTCCCTAACACGGTGAATTTTCCCAATTCGTACGCCCCAATGTGCCATTGCGTCAAGGGTATTGTTGAACGTAAAAATTCAATTTGGCATCAGTAGAATTATGAGTCGAGACCTTTTTAGGCCGCGAGCGTGTCCCTCTTGAGACATGGGAATTCCCACGTGCCACGTGATGCAGTCTATCCTATCGGCGGTGTTGGGTCCCGCAGCGCTGTTTTCGGCAGCTTAGCCGAGTCAAATCCATAGAAATAGTCTGACTTGATCAACCGCTAGGTGGCCATTTCAGCGATAGCGTTTTTTGGCCATCGCGGCGGGTGATTGGCGGACATTGCCTCGGACACGCCAGTCCTCGACCTAACCGCAATCAATTTCCGTTGTCGTACGTCGTTCCTATCTGCAGCACGCGGAATCGGTTCAGCGCAATGGGCTGAGCCGTTCCATTGTCGAGCACGCCGTTAGCATAGGTTGCTTGGGCGCTTGCGGAGGCATCGGCGTATAGAGAAACGGCTCCGGAATAGTCGCCCACAAAGGCACCATAGGTTTGCAATGCCCGAGCGATCATCAAGCCTGAGGCGGAAAGCCCAAGGGTTGTTATATCCAGCGATGGATCCAGCTGAATATGGCCGCCACACAGTATACCGCGCGTTGCTATGGCGTCGCTGGTCGTGCCTTGGGCAGTGCTAGCTGGCGGCGTATAGTATTGTGATCGAATGTGCGGGTAAGCTACGACGAGAGCATGATTAATCGAGCCGCAGCGGAGATCGTCAGCCGTGATCAAGCCATTGATTAGCCCAAAGCCGCAGGCGCGGGGCCCATGGCCCGCCCACCAGGGAGTATTGCGTTCTGGAGGTCGCACGCCATTGGTGGAAAGGTCCAAAGTCGATGCCTCGCCAGCCGTCCAACCCGTTGCGTCACCGGATGCGTCCCAAAATCCCCATTCCGTATGCGCGTTGCGATCGATAATGCAAAGGTGCTGATCCGTACCTGCCGCAGCTGTGGCGCCGCTCGGTATCGGGGCTTGCCCGCTGCCGGCCGCGACGGAATCATCGGCGGCGCCTGTCCTAAAACCAGTTCCACCCAGGCTTGCGCTGACAGTAACCATTGGCGTAGTCGTGGAGTCTACCCAGTAAACGGGAACGCTGTAGTCTTGAATATTGATCCAAAACTGTGTCTGCCCTGAGATATTTGAGAAGTCTGCAATCAGGGTCGCCGAATCGGTATCAACGGCCGCATTGGTGGCAATCGGAGTGTTCCACGGGCTTTGGTCGTTGAAGGGCCGCCAACAGGAAGTGCCTCCCGAACTGGCGCCTCCCGTAGACGCACCCCCCACCGCGGCTCCGCCGAGACTACTGCTACCCGCGGCACTCGTGCCGCCTGCGCCGGCTGCATTGCCGCCGACATTAGCGTTCGACATGCCCCCCGCACCACCCGTCGTTGAGCCAGACGTTGCGGGATTACTTCCCGAACAACCGAGCACAGTGGCAACCCAAACAAGCGTGGCGAACATCCGCCTCAGACATATACGCATAGTATGCGAATGATACGCCGAGTACAGTGCCGATTCATGACAAAAATGGACATTCGATCCGGGGAGAATGCCTTCAGCAGTTTCCAAGGTGGCCCATATTTGCCTTTGATTGTTGGATGCGACGACACGTGGACACGAGCATCGAAAACGCCACGACGGCAGCACTGCCATCACTTGTCTCACGGAGCCTCCGTTGACAGGAAATATCGGTAGTTGTTTCTGATTCTACGGGTAGGTTTTGGTAGGTGACCCGACGGTTCCTTGCCGGACCCTAGGAGTTTCAAAGCCCGGCATCAACGCGCCAGGCTACCAAGCAGCCATCGGTTTACCGTCCGTGACCCGTAGTGTCCGCAAACTCATCGCAAGTCCTCACGCCGCCTTCCGATGGTAGTAGTTGAGCAGCCCACCGAGACGCGACCGGCATCCTATCGGGCCAAGCGCTGCGTTGTCGTTGCTCGATATTGTCTTGGGCATGATGATCTGGCTACCGATGCCCTGATGAAAGCGTTCGGTTAGATAATGCTCGATAAACTGATTGATAAGGTAACGCAGATGCCGCTCCCCGAAGATCACGAAGTGGTCCAGACATTCATTTCGTATTGTTTTTACGAAGCGCTCCGCGTGGGGGTTGCAGTTGGGACTTTGTGCCGGAATGGGCACGCACTTGACTCCGCTGGACTTGAGCAGCGCCGTCCATGCCTCCGTATACAACGGGTCTCGGTCGTGGATCAGGTGGCTCGCGTTGCGCAGGAATCCGTCCTCCGGATCGAGGAGATTCCGGGCCATCTGCAGCATCCAGGCCCCGTCTGGTGCGATGCGGATTCCAGCTACCTGCACTGCCCGTGACTTGACCTCAATGACGAAGAACACCATGTAGCGGACGGTTCCGAACATGCCAAGGACTTCGACGCTGAAGAAGTCGCAAGCGTACAGCGTCTCCCAGTGGCTCTTGAGAAACTGCTTCCAGGTCCGCTTGCGCTTTCGTTCTGGCGCAGGTTCGATTCCCGCCTCGGCCAGCATGTTCGCCACTGTCGTGCGACCGATCTCGATCTTGAGCCCGCGCAGAGCGTCACGGATCTTCGTGTAACCCCAGCCGATGTTCTCGCTGGCAAGCCTGATGACGAGTTCGCGGATCTCGGTCGCCTTGCGAGGCCTGCCGGGCTTCCTGCGTTGCGTCGAGCTATCGTACTTCTGAGCAGCGAGCTGTCGAAACCACGTCAGGATGGTGGAGGGGCGGACGATCTGGCAACAGGCCTCGCGTTCCTCGGGCGTCAGCGCCTTGCCCTTGATCGCCAGCCGGCGCCGTTGCTCGTCGGTAAACGGAATGCGTTTCCGGCCGGTAGTCTCGGTGTAGACTTCCCGGAGTACGCGAACCTCCTCCAGGAGGTACTCGATCCTCCGCGCCAGCTGCTCGTTAATGGCGTACGCCACCATCGCGATAATGAACTGGAACGTCACCGGAAGCATCGGGCGCAGACTGCCGCAGGTCGTAGCGCCTTTTCAAGCCTGCATTTCCATCGCAAAGCATGCGACAATTCGGCGCCATGAGTTTCTGGACAGTGCGGGCAGCCCGCTGCGCTGGCCACTCTTGCCACGCACGCGTAATTGTCCTGCATTCCAGTCAAGGTCATCGAGCTCGAGAAACGCCACTTCACCTGAACGCAAACCCAGCCGAGCGAGCAGCAGCAGAATGGCGTAGTCGCGTCGCCCGATTGCGGTGCATCGATCGATACTGGCCAGCAACTGACGGACTTGATCCGAGGCAATCGCACGGGGAATCGACGGCATCGACCAGTTAGCCACGGTTGGAACAGCGGCGGCCAGATCCAGTGTCACCTCACCGCGAAGGCAGGCGTACTGCAGAAATGAGCGCAACGCACTGGTCATGAGCTTCGCTCGCTTCAGATGCAAACGCGGTGCTTGGCGCTGAACAAATCTAACGACGTCGCAGGCTCTCAGGCGCGAAAGAATGACCTGTCCATTGCCAAAACGACCTTTAAGAAAGTCACGGATGAATGGCACGTAGTTGATGACTGTTGCTTCCGACAATGCCCGCGCTTCACGCAAGTACTGCTCGTAGCCCTGCGCGCACCGAACTGCCGGGCTCACTCGGAATATTGGCCTTTTTTCTACGGGAATCATGCCTTCGCCGCGCAGATGATCGATGAGATGCTTGAGTGCAGCAGCATCTCCCGAGCAAGGTCGCACGCGTCGAGCGCGATATCGCAAATACCGTGTTGCATGGCCGGCAGTGATGCTGCGCAGTCTGACGCCCTGTTGCTTAAGCCATCGGCTAAAACAAGCAGCGAGTAGAACCATCCGGTGAATCGAAAACACGGCATATCCCTGTTTCCTCACCGATTTCGCAAATGACCCAATATGCGCCGCAAGTGGACCTTCCGGCGCGTGCAACAAAACCACTCGATTATCAATGATGTACTTCACGGCGGACTCCTTCCCCAACTCGGGGTTTGATGGAAGGAGTCAAGACTATGTCTATCCAGCTGTGCGCATCTGCCGGCAAAACCAGACTGCCGAAGAAGTACGAGACATAGTCAGGAAGGGTAGATAGTGCCGGCTATGTCGCTCAAGACATAGTCGTCATTCGGTTCCAGTTGATTCGCCTACGCTGACCGCGCCGCCGCAGCGAGCGAAACCAGTTTCGGGCAATTCCGGTTCTGAATGCCTCAAGTGCTCAGCCCTCGGTTCACTGCCTGCGACCCGCCTGGACTCGATGCTTCCCCGAATAATTGCCGCCTTGGCGGGTCATTGGCCATCGTGACCCGCCAATCAATTCGGCGACGCTCGTTTCTTTTAAACATGGTTGCCCGGAGTTTAGCCCGGCGGTCGATTTGATTCCAATATTCAATACTCCTTCAGTTCCGCGCTGTTACGCCGTCGAGTTGCGCGCGAGAACGTCATTGGGCTATGCAATAGCGCTGCATGATATCCCAGATGCTGTCGCCGATGACTTGCGCGCCAGCATCGGAGGGCAGAAGGTTGGTGGTGCTATCCGTGTATTCGGGATGGCCCGACCACAGTGGGTTGAGGTCGAGGAAGTAACAAGGCACCGTGCTTTGCGCGCACGCTTGCTGCATCACCGGGTGCAGTGCGGCCACTCCGGGAATCGTCGAGAGTTCGGGATACAAAAAGTAAATGACCTGCTGCACGGTCTTATCGCTCACTACTTTCGCCAGATGCTGGGTGAAGGTTTGCCCAACGGTTGCAACGGTAGTATCCAAGGGTGTGTTCGAGAGGGCCGAGGTGATGGTGTCCCACCCGCCCCCGTCCATGATCAGAACCTCCACCCGGTTCGAGCCCGACTCGTACGCGTTGTACTGCTCGGCAATCTGGACCATTGTCGTGCCTGGCGCTGCCGAGACTGCGTAGTCATCATTTGGCCCGATTGCACCAGCGGCGCGCGCGAGGTCCCTTACACGCTGGGCTTCGGATGTCGTCACCCACGAATCGCCGATCCAGAGCACTTCGGTTGCCTTGACCTGGGCATGGGGACAAGCGTCCCCGGCTGGTCCGTCCCCCAGCTGAATCGCCCTCCCACTACAGCCACTAATGGCTGCCAAAACGAGCATCCGCCGGGCGACCTGCGCTACAGGTGTCAGTCAACCCATGCCGCAGTGTAGCATGCTCGCGATGACTTTGGGCACCGGCCTACTGCCTGTACTCTACTTACCCATCCAAGTTGGAGCGCTCGCGGCGGGATTGGAGGCGACGGGAACGACTGTACGCCTCGACGTCCAGGCCGCCCCTGGCTGCACGTCACGAAGTGATATCGTTGCCCTTGTCGCGTCGCGCTCGTCGCGAATCCATTTCGTCGACGACAATGCCGCCACCTCTGTTGAAGCTAAGTTTGCGGAGGATCGATCGGGTGGCGTAACCGGTGAGCTCGTGGTTTCAGGACCCAGCCAGAAAGCTCTCTCGCGTCGAGTCCTGGCAAGATCCTGCACGGAGGCTGCTGACGCTGTCGCGCTCATCATCGTCGTCACGCTGGATCCCACTTCGTTCAAGGATGGTCGCGGTCCCACGCCGGAACCGGAGTCAGTCGCGCCGCCCGCAGCTCTACCCGACAATACGTCGCCGAGCTCGGGATCGTCGCCTGGGCCCGCTCCCGAGGAGAACGCGCGCTCGGTTGAGCAAAAGCCGGGTCCGACAAAACTTCCTCCAACACCGGTTGTGGCCACTCCGGTTGCCTACTCGCTGCCGGTTCCACCGGTGGCCACCCCCCGTGCCAGCGTTGGTTTGGCGGGTCTGATGATCGTCGGTCCCGCTCCAGCAGTCATGCCCGGGATCGGGATCTACGCCATGGCCGCGCTCGATCGCGAAGCCCTGTGGTCACCGGCGTTCGTGATTGGAGCCATGCATGCCTGGCGGAGTGTGTTCGTGCAAGATGGCGGGACTGCGTCGTTTGCGCTCGATGCCGCCAGTCTCGATGCCTGTGCAGTCCGCGCGCGACTGTCGCTTTTCGAGGGCAGGGGTTGCGCCTCGGCGCTCATCGGGCGTCTGTCCACTAGTGGCTCGGATACCTCGAATCCTAGGTCCTTTGCACGGACTTTTGCCGTCGCCGGAGCTGCTGCCGTTCTCACCGTTCATATCGGTTCGATATTCGAGCTGTCGCCGCGACTCGGGGCGGGCGTAACCTTGATACGCGACTGGTACATGTTTGGCCCGAACGTCTTTCATCGCGCAGATCCTTTGACGATCGACGCGAGCCTCGGCCTTGGCGTTCGCTTGCGGTGACTCCGGGGTATTTCTCCACGAGGACGCAATCGCTCGCAGCCGCCGGGTTAAGGAGGCGGATTCGCGATGCGCAACACACGGTCGCTTTGAGGGCTCTCGCCGTAGTCCGCCACGAATCGCTGTGCTAAGGCCCGCGCTTCCGAGATTCGCCCTAGCTTTACCAGCGCCTCGACTTTGAGCGCGGCTGCCTCCGGACGGAACGTGCCCGCGGGGTACTTATCTTGGTACTGGCGCAACAGATCCAGCGCGCGATCGCCCGAGGAGGCCGACACTGCGGCGCGTGCCGCGTCGATGAGCGCGATCTGGCCTCGAATATCGTCCGTCGGCGCACGAGCCCTGACTCGGCTCTGCGGGGGCGGGGCTGTTGAGCTGCTCGGCGTTTCAACCATATTCGCCGACGCGACTCCGGCCGGCGCCGGAGGCAGTGCGGCAACGGGCACATCCGCGATGCTGGCTGCGAGCGCGGGACGTTCCTGGCGTGCAGGCGTCTTCCATTTGCGCGCGCCAACGACACCGCCGGCCACCGCGAGGACCAATGCTCCGACCGAAATCCACGGCAGAAGGGCCATGGATCCCGAGCTAGCGCCGGCGCCTGCAGTTGCTTTCGTCGCTGCTGCGCCGGTCTGTTTCGCGGCTGCACTCGCAGCTGCGTCGAGTGCGGTCAAGGGTACGCCGATCGCTTGGGCCATGCGCTCGCTCAGCTCCGGGGATGGCCGTTCATCCGCGATGGCCGCGACCAGGCGCCGCTCGAGGTCGTCGGCAGCCGTCGTAAGCAGTCTATCAGGTAGCTCTCGGGGGCTCATGAACGTTCCTCCCGTCGTAAGGCTTGCTTGATGCCCAGAACCACGGAGCGGAATTGGTCGCGCGCTCGCCGCAGCCGCGACGCGACGCTGCCGCGGGGGATCCCCAGCAGCTCTGCGATCTCCCGCGAGGACAAACCTTCGGCTTCATATAGCACGAACACCTCCGCTAGCTCAGGGTTTATCTTGGACAGCACCATGTCGCAAAGATGAATGTCGGCGCGTGCGTCGCGCGCATCGCGCGTGTCCGATTCACGCAGGTGCATGGCGCCATCCAGCTGCCAGCGAACCGCCTTTCTGCGATGCGTATGCGCCGCCCGCAACGCGGTAGCGAGCAGAAATGACCTCTCGGCCTGAGGATGAATGTCACCCATGCGCTCAGCCGCAATTAAGAAAGTCTCCTGCGTGACGTCGGCGGCCGCATCCGGGCTTAGACCCCGACGTCGCAACGTGCGCCAGACCGTCGCATGGTACGCCACGAACATCCGTGCCAGGCGAGCGCGATCGGCCGCGGAGCGCACCGCCGGATCATCAGACGTTGTCATTGCGAGGTTTCCTGCCATCGACGTATTTCCGGGGATGACTATCTATGCGGCTCGGCCGCTGGTTTGATCAAAGAAAAACGCCGAGCGACGGTCAAAAGTGATGTGCACTCGCCGCACGCACGATTTTGATCTTTGCGTGATCACTTCGGTGCAGTTCGCGCATATAGGCCGTCGTCGTACTACAAAGAGAATCTCGCCGATGATGAATTGGCGAGTCATAACCCGCGGTTTGTTTGCTGATCCGCCTGGCAGACCTATCCGTGCCGGCGCTTGACGGCCGGCTCTACGGGCAGCGGCGGGTGTGGAGGATTCACATGCTCAAGCGACTAACAACTCTTGGACGAAGCGCTCTCGGCGCAAGTTTGACGATCGTCACGTGCCTAGCCTGTTCTGGCACCGATAATTCGGCTCCCGGCAGTGGGGGCGACACTTCCATCGGGGGGGGGGCGACGGGTGGTGTGCCGAGCATCGGAACCACTGGCACCGGTGGCTCGAAGGCCAGCGGGGGAACTACTTCCGGCGGCGGAGTTCCAACGGGCGGTGCCGTTGCCACTGGCGGCAAGGCGGCTCAGGGTGGGTCGCCTGCAACCGGGGGTGCACTCGCGACCGGCGGGGTCCTCGGCACGGGTGGAATAGTGGCCACGGGCGGCGTTGTCGCAGCCGGTGGGAAAGCGTCGGGAGGCGCGCCTCCTGCGGGTGGCATGCCAGCCACGGGCGGCTCGATTTTGGGGAGCAGCGGCACGTTGAATGCGGGCGGCGCCAATACCGGCGGTAAGGGCACGGGTGGAGCAGCCACGGGCGGAGCCAGTGCGCTTGGCACCGGCGGAGCTGCGACCGGAGGCAGCACCGGAACCGGAGCCTCGCAATGCCCGGCTTCCACGGTTAAAGCCGGCGATACGACCGAGACCATCACGTCGAGCGGCGCGTCCCGATCGTTCATCGTGCATATCCCGACGGGCTACACGGGGCAGACGCCGCTGCCGGTCATATTCGATTTTCATCCGCTCGGCGGCACCGGGTCGAGTCAGGAAGGCTCGAGCGGTTGGAACACCAAGTGCGATAGCGTCGGCTGCATCGCCGTTTTTCCCAACTCGGCGTCGAACGGCAGCAACGGGTGGGACGTGGGCTACTGCTGCGACGGCGCCCAAGCGAACAAGGTTGACGACGTCCAGTTCACGCGGGATATGATTAAGTGGCTGCAGGCCAACGCGTGTGTCGATCCCAAACGCATTTATGCGAGCGGTTGCTCGAATGGCGGCGGTATGTCTTACATGCTTGCCTGCAATGCCGCCGACGTGATTGCGGCCGTGGCGCCCGTGGACTTCCGGTGCATCACCGGCACACAGCCCACGAACCCTTCCTCGCTAACGGCCACGAACAACACCGCGTGCACGTGCACACTGCCGCGGCCGATCTCGGTGCTGGCGTTCGACGAGGGCCAGGATAACAGCATAGTTCCCTACAACGGAGGCAACACGGTAGTCCCCGCGGACCAACCCCCTGGAAGCGCCAGCGGCAGCGCATTCTACTTCCCGAGCGCCCAATTAAATGTTGACACTTGGGCGCACTTTGACAGCTGCACGGGCTCTGCGAACACGGACCCGACCAACACGATATGTCAAGTGTACACGTCATGCAGCGGCAATACCGAGGTTGGCCTGTGCACGGCGAATAGCAGTGCCCACTGCGGTAGTTACGCGACGGCGCATATCGTTGACACGGCTTGGACCATGTTCCAGAAGGAGGCACTGCCGTAGGACACGATGAAGATCGGACAACGTTCCAGCTGCCATAGCGCGATTCGTATTCACTTGACTTGACGAGCGACCTTTCATGGCCCCATGTATGTACGCACTCCTTCTCCCAACCGGTCCAAGCGTTGAATACAATGGGGCCAGTCCTTTTCCATCATGTTCAAATTCATCGTCACCTTTTTTGGTGCGATGCGAAGCGGCACACCTCAAGGCCAGCATTTTGCAACGGATCTTCCCTCAGCCCCGCGGTCGTAACTGCGACTATTCAGCATGAATGATGCGGGATTGCAATTTGCGGGGTGCTTTTCTAGTGGCTACCTCGGTTTTTATGCCGAAATCGCTTAGACCACGGCTCGAAAAATCATGCAAGAAAATCTTGTCATGCGTAGTGGCTACGTCTCGACAGCGAAATCTGACATTCCTTTTGTATTTCGATCACTTAGCCATTTTCAGGTCCATGGACCGAGGGAAGATCCGTTGCAAGTGACAACACCCATCCCGATGCCACAGGCGCTACTATAATCGGCGACGCTTGGTGGCAGGCAATGCAGGATAACTGCATCGCCGTGACGGCCAGTGATGAGTGTCGTGCCAAGGCTAAATTCCGCTTTGTCCACTGCCGCGTGTCTCTTGGCCAGCTCGGCAACGGTACCGTGACGGACGGCTGCGTGCCCGTCACGGTGACTGGATTCTGAGCAATTGAAGTTCGAGCCGGTTCGCGTGAGCGGCTCGCTACGCAATCCGTCCTTGGCAGGGCGGGCAACGCCTGCACCTGCCCCGAAGCGGCTCTGACCTCCAGTCGATCTGAGGTGCCAGGGGTGACCT
>CAWIGY010000077.1:0-20347 GCA_963835565.1 uncultured delta proteobacterium | reverse complement strand
CCTTTTACTGTATCGTGCTCGGCCGAAGGATCCGCGCATTGAATTGCCGGGACCCGGCGCCACTCGAAGTGCAACCGTCGAAGTCGCGCCAAAGAAGGCTCGCAAACGCAATGGTTCCGTTCCAAGTGGACGCAAACCGGGAAGCAATCGCTCGAGTCCAAGTGGATTCAAGACCAAGAAGCAGACCAAGTAGGATAGAACCATCGATGCAACGCCTCCAACAGCTCACGAATCTTGCCTGGGATTGATCTGAAATGACCGGCTTGAATCCGGACCAAAACGTAATTTTACAGGCGGCACTCGTAGTGACGAACTCTGAGTTGAAGAGCTTGGAAGAAGCCTCTTTCGACCTCCGGCACCCGGAACAGAATCTTTTGACAATGTCTCCCTTCGTTCGAGATATGCACGAGAACAGTGGGCTGCTGCGTCGGTCGCGCGCATCGCGTGTGGAATGTCGAGATGCCGAGCGCGGCCTGCTCGAACGCATTAGCGGTTGGTGCACATTTCCGGCGGTGATTTTCCGGCGGCAGGAGCATTGGGCAAGATCGGCGTTTTATCGAGCGCTACATGCCTGCGCTTGCCGGATACTTGCACTATCGAATGGTTGACGTGTCCTCACTCAAGGTGCTGATGCAGCTTTGGCACGGCTCAGATGCAGAGTTCAAGAAGCCCGAAGCCGGTGCGCACGATGCGCTTTTCGATATTCGTCAATCAATAGCGGAATTGCAGTTTTATCGAAGTCGATCTTTTACCCGCAATCCCGCCCGCTGGGCGGGATTTCAAATCCCAAAATCGGGCCCGCGCCCAGCTCGCTCCGAGCGACTGAACGGCATTGATGGGTTGAATGCGGGGGAATCCTAGCAATTTCCATGACCCAATCCGCGGGAAGTATTTACCCGGATTTAAGTATACCCTGAGGGTCGAACACTTGCTTGAGGCGCCGCTGCAAATCGATTACCTTGAGCTTTGCTCAAGGTGCAGATAGGGAGCCTTCAGAATTCCAACGCCGTGCTCGCCGCTCAACGTGCCACGTAGGCTGATGGTGTCCCGAAATAACTGGGCCACGGCCGCATCAATTTTCGCTTTGTCGTTCGGATCGTCCCATAAGTAATTAACGTGCAGATCGCCGTCACCCGCGTGTCCATAGACAAGCCACCGGATATTTTGCTGTACGGTGTAACGTTCCACCCTGGCAAGCAGTTCTGGAATGCTCCGTGAGCCGACCACGATGTCTTCGCTAAGCTTGTAGTTTGTAAGCTTGCGAATGGCAGGACTCATCGTACGCCGAGCGGCCCAGACTCTGTCTCGTTGCGATGCACTTTGCGCCACCACTACCTCAATTGAACCCGCGCGATCGCAAGCCTCTGCGATTCGTTCGGCTTGTGTCAAGCAATGCTCGGAATCACCATCCACTTCAATCAACAACATCGCTTCGGCGCGCTCGTTCAAGGAATTGCCGGCCTCACGCATGGCCGCCAAGGTTGTGGCATCGAACAGCTCAATACAGCGCGACAACACGCCGCTGGTGGTGACGTTGCCGACGGCCTTTGCTGCATCGAGAATTGTAGAAAATAGAGCCAATAATGCCAGCGTATCCTGGGGTTTTGGCAGCAATTTAGTGGAATTTCCGAGACGACGGCTAGCGTTCCTTCGCTCCCGACCACCAGCGAAGTGACATCATAGCCCGTGACTCCCTTGCGGGTTCGATGACCTAGCGTCAGAGTTTCGCCACCCACTAAGCAGGCATTGAGTCCAACAACATAATCTCGAGTTGGTCCGTACTTGAAAGCGCGTGGCCCCGCAGCATTGGTGGCCACGTTACCGCCAATTGCGCAATCTTGAAGACTGTTGGGATCCGGCGGATAAAACCAACCCGCAGCCTCCACCGCGGAGTGTAACTCAGCGAGTTTCACACCGGGCTGCACAACGGCAATGCCTTCGGTCACGTCGATGTCCTTGATCTTGGTCATCGCGGAGATGTCCAGCACCAATCCTTGCGCTAAAGGAATGCAGCCACCGGCTTTGCCCTGCCTGCAGCCCGCGGTGTTACCGGTACGCCGGTTTCGCGTGCAACACGAAGGGTTACCTCAATATCTGATTCACTTTGCGCTAGGACTACGGCGTCAGGAATCGTCCCTTCAGCTTCGGACTCATCATGGCAATACGCTGCGCAATCGGTCGGCTCGGTGAGCAGCCGCGACAGACCCAGGCGCTCGGCAAGCAGACCTTTTGCACGCTCGCGCGCAGCCAAGGATGCAATTTCGATGGGACTCGTCACGCCCGGCGATCGTACCCCATTTGCCCCGCGGCACCGCCGAGTGCCCCGCCTTCGCCCGGGGGCAGAGACATCGCTGCGTCGAAGTTGCCCTTGACGCCGCCATTGCGGCGGGTAGGGTTGCGCCCTCATCCGGCCTGGAGAGGTGACCGAGAGGCCGAAGGTGCATGACTGGAAATCGTGTGTACGGGAAACTGTACCGAGGGTTCGAATCCCTCCCTCTCCGCTGATAATCCTGATTCCTTCTCGCTACTTCAAACCGCCGCACTAATGGCACTGCCCACCGGCTGCCCAAAGTCGAGAAGCCCGATCGCCTCGCGCAGCGCACTCGGCGCCAAATGCATGTACCGAAGTGTCATGCTGAGCGTCGAGTGGCCCACGAGCTCCTGAATTGCCTTTGGTGCCGCACCGCGCATGGCGAGATGCGAGCAGAACGTGTGCCGAAGCACATGCGATCCGATGACTCGGAGCCCGGCACGCCTGCACCCGAAGCGAAGAGCCGCCTCGATGGCAGACTGCGTGAATGGGCTCCCATCCGAGTGGCAGAAGACCAGCTCGGATTTCAGGTGTCGATGCGCCTTGAGAGCGGCTTTGAGGCGTGCCGTGAGCGGTACTTTGCGCTCTCGACCGCTTTTCGGCGTGCCAATGACGCCTTTCCAGGATGAGCGCCGCACAGTCAGCGTTCCTGCTACCAAATCGACGTCGCTCCACTTCAGAGCGATGAGTTCGCCCTGTCGCAGGCCAGCTTCCGCACCCAGGAGCACAAGCGCCCAGCGTTCTGGATCGGCCTTTACTGCCTCGGTGAGCCGTGACAGCTCGTCGAATGTGAGAAAGTCGAACTTTTGCTGTGGGATCTTCAAAAGCTTCACCCGTGGCACGACTTCGATGAGTTCGACTTCGTGCGCGTAGCGCAGCATTTTGCCGAGGCAGGCAAGGATGTTGTTCACCCGCTTCCGACTGAGCCCCTTGGCGAGCAAACTCGCCTTGAAGACCTCGATCGGATGCATCTTGATGTCGTCGAGTTGCATGTCCGCGAAAGCCGGAAGCAAGTGGTGCTTCAGAATGCTGGCTTTCATCGAACGCTCTGATGGTTTGTTGTTCGCGATCACGTATGTTTCCATGAACTCGGTCGCATAGGCCGAGAACTTCGGCACCTCCTTGGCTGTGCGGGTTGGCGTCAAAAGCTCGGTCCGAAGCTGGTGCTCGAACTCGTCGGCACCTGCTTTGGACTGAATCGGCGAGCGCTTGCGCACCCGCTCCACCGTGCCATCCGCGTGTTGAAATCGAAAATCCGCGTACCATTTTCCGTCGATCTTACGTGCCACCACGGGGGCCTCCCAGGTGCGGCACGCGACCTTGCTCAACCAACCTAGCAGCTCGGCGCGCAGAAAGTAGAGCCGCCGACCGACGCGCGTTGCGCCCGGCAAAGTACCACGTTCCGCCTTGGCGTAGACGGCTTGAACGGTTGTGTGCAGCCAATGTGGCGACTTCGTCGGGTGTCAGAAGCTCAGGCAAGGTCGTTGGGCGGGGCACGGGCGCCATACCCATGCAACTGACCCCGTAGCGGTAGCCTGTCACCAGGAGGAAACTTGGTGTGGAGTTACATCCGCAATTCGACTAGCTGACCTATCTACAAGCCATGTTGATCAGAGCGATGGCATGCCGACAAGTTATTCGGCCTTTTCGCTTTGCTCACGGCTCCCGTGTTTCCGAGTCTCTCCGACCATCTCCATGGGCAAAACGGAACAGGCGTTTGGCTGCCTGCATCGATCTCGAACCCTTTCCTCGGCACCTTCAGGGCCAAGATCGTCTGGGACCAACGCGGCAATTTCTGAGTACTTCAGTCCACCCAGTCTCAGATGCTGATAAACAGCTGTCAGAAGTAATTTGGCTCGCTTTGCATGGTTTGATTGCTGCAATGCAAAACTCCAAGGGATGCCACGCAACTTGCCCTCTAGCTGTTCAAGCTGATCGAACAGTACCTGCAGCGCGCCCAGCGATTCGCGAATCTCCTTTGGAAGGACACACAGAACCTCGTGAAAGTGACGCTGCAATCGAGGGCCCAAGTCACGCTCCGGGCGGTGCTCTTCAATACTTTGCTGATCAAACCAATCAAGCACGGGCACATAACGCGACATCAGCTTTTGCAAATCCCTTCTCATATCCTCCGTTTTGTCTGCCGCGTCTATGAAGGGCGCAAGGACTTTTGATTCTTCGCGGTACCGAACCACCTCGGCCAACGCAAAACACAACGCCTGTACTCGACACGGATTTTTCGTGCACTTGCACAGATTATTGCTGTGATCGTGCGCCATCGAGGTATGTAACGGGCTTGCGGCTCCCGGATCTCCGGAAAGGGCACCTGCCTCAATCGCGGCTGCGTGCAGGTTGTAAACAGCTGCGTCCACGTCGAACCCCTCATCAAAGTCTTTCTTGTTGCCAATGGCGTTCACACTCGCCGAGGTCGCGTCGTCTGTCATTCATGCAAGCTTAGGACACCCCTCTGGCGGCGCCACCATGAACGATGCTGCCTGAAGGGCCGTTGGACTGTGCCAATCATTGAACACTCGGCGTCGAATGGCCCAACTGTAGTTTGGACGGTGACTGTAGTCACCGACTACGACATCCTTGGATGACGCTCATGCCTGACCCTTCGAATGCCATCTGACGGTGTCAGCACGAACGACGCGAGGGGTTTACGTCCGCAAGATGCCCCAACTATTGGAATGGTCACAGTAATTCAAGTCCTGCCACGCTGATGTCATCCTGTCAGTGACAACTGTCAGGCAACGACCTATCACGGGGTGTACGTTGAGACCATCGTGACACCTGGTCCGCCGTGACGGCGAGGGAAGTGCGACTTTGCTGCATCCGCTCTTCACGGCACTTTTCCGCCCACAGTCAACAAGAGAAGTTGCATCTACCCTGCTTGCCCTATGACCACCGACGCCGTCGGAGAACTTGCCAGCTTGGCAGCGCCATGCGGATGGCGCCCCCGGGCCAAGTTTGTCTTTGCCCACTAACTACTTGGTATTGTTCATGGTTTCAAACCAATTGGCTCGATTCTTAGCTGCCGTTGTCGCCGGCTGCTGCCAGATAGCAGCCGTATCTTGCAACCATTCGCCATTTGTATCGCACTAAAGTCCACTCGTACACGAATCCCCCAAGCGCCGGAGGTAACTCGACTAACTCATTGCTCCGCTTTCAGCGGTCAACTGACAGCGTCAGTATACCAACTGGCGCGACGGCACACCGGTAATCTTGTCGAAGTAGTTGAATTTGTATTGATTTTGTTGTTCCGCAAAAGCTTGCTGCGCAGGTTGTCAGCCAAAGACGCCTATCGGGCAAGCGGCGCTGCCAAAACGAACCGAGCCCCAAATGCGAAAGGACTCTCTATGATGTCCCGCCGACCTGACCAAAACATTCCCCGAGTCGAAATCGTGACTGCCCCCAACAGTAACCAGGGAAAAATGCTCAAGCGCACGGAAGCAGCCCGAATGTTGGGCGTTTCCGTTAGTACCCTTAGGCGACGCGAGGGCGAACTCATCAATCCCCGCTTAGGCCCCGGTGGGGTTCACCTGTTCGACGAGGCCGAGGTTCGATCATCCCAAGTGACCATTCGGCGCCGGCAGGCGGTCGGCAGCATTGGGCCCGCACTAGGAGAAACCGCCGCCGAGGTCTTTACGTTGCTTGACGAGAAGGTACATCCCATCGAGATTGTCAAGCGCCTGAAACTTCCGCCGGACATCGTTGAGTCGTTGCAGGAGCAGTGGGCGCATCTCAAGGGTGGATTTGTCGTGTACGAGCAGGAAGCGCAAGACCTCGCAATATACTCAAGAGGCGTTCGCGCAAAATCGGGTCGCGAACTGGCCGAACAGATTAACGCTCGACTCCAACCGCTGCTTCGTCGCCATAACTCACCCACGTGCCGAATCTGCGGCGAGAGCGCGGCGTGTTATTGCGAGAAGTGCGTTTCAGAACGCCGCGGGCCCTTGTACTTCTTCGGAATGAACCTTGAGCGACGAAACAATGAAAACGGCGACGAGGAAGTTCGTGTCGTCATTGACCTGACGCGGTCGGAGACGCTCGAAGACAGAGACGGCGCGGCTGTGCCATTCTCCTCGAGATGGTACCGCCGTGAGGGCATCGGAAGCAGTTTTCTGGCCGAGTTTGTTGAAGCACTTGAACCAGCCGGCGCCACCCACACTCCCTCATGCTGAAACCTGGTCTTGAAGCCGCTCGCCGCCGCGAGCAAGCCCGCCGACGTCGCGAAGAGCAGCGACGTCGTGGGTTCGACGAATACCCTCTCGAAGTCGTTGCGTTTGACAGCGTCCGGTTCGCGGAGCTCCAAAAACGCCTCGGCGACTGGAGCCCCTGGGTGGTAACCCGAAGGTGCATGACGCGGTTTCGGCGAAAGTACCGGCGCAGGCCTAGGCCCGGCGAGGAGCCTCGATGCTCGCTGTACTTCCTCGGCAGCGCCTGCCGCGGCGCGTACGCCATTCTCGATTCGCGCCGATGCTGGACGTTTCTCTTGCCGAAGCGGCCAGGTTAACGTGACTAGCGTCGCCCGCGCACATTCGAAGTGGCGGCACTGCCCGTACCCACAACGCCCTCCGCCGCTGCCAGTTCGGGTGCTACTCCAAAACGGCACACCCCGCGGCGCCCACCTCAGTCACGCGTCAGTTGACGTAATCACCCAAACCACGAACAAGGGAGTGCACCCAAAGCGGAATTTTGAGCAGCCTTGGAAAAAGCCTCGCGGAAAACCGGACTCGCTCGAAACAGTTTGGCACCGCACTGCGTGTCATAAACCGGAAAGCCCAGGGCAACCGCGGCCAGCGTTGCAAAGCCGCGGCCAATATAGTGTCTTATCGGACTTCTTGATATGTGTCAACCCATGAGGCGCACGCGCGAGCCCAATACCAAAGATACCTCGCGGACTTCGAGTTCTTTGGCAAATAGCTCGATTGAGGTAAGTGGCGTGGCCAAATCCGCGTCCCAATATCCAATGTATTTTGCGTCCTGCTCAAAGGCCCGCAGCACGCCGGCGCGCACGGCTTCTGCCTTACCTGAATTACGTTCCAGTTCTAGCACGCGCGCCCGATCGCCAACTTGCCGCTCTAACTGATTGAGTACGTCAATCGTGTTGTCAGTACTGCCGTCGTTGACGAATATGAACTCAAGCATCGGGTCAACCTTCAGCGCATTTTCAAACGCGGCGCAATTAAGTCGCGCAGCCTCATTGAAACAGGGCACGACGATTACGGTTTTTGAACTCAGGGGTCTAGGTAACGCAAAGACTTTCGTCCTGCCAACCCGCGCCACAGAGACACGCACCAGGTGACATAACGCCCAAACCACGAACAAGGGAGTGCACCCAAAGCGGAATTTTGAGCAGCCTTGGCGGCGGTGACAAAAAACCGACCGCCAGGCAGAGCGATCCCGACTCTGCCTGGCGGGTCTTGGCAATGTGTATTTCATACAAAGGAAAGAACCAACGACTGACCAACTAAGCTAAGAAGATTAAGTCTTACGTGTGCTGGGTAACTTCGGCGACCTGCCCAGCGAGATCGGCAACGTCGACCACGATCTTCACCGAAGACGAGCCCGCGGCGCACTTCGTGGTGTAGAGCCACTCGTTGGCATTCGCATTGCCGGCATGCGGCCTCCTTGTGTTTTCCTTAGAAACTCGTGAAATCAATCAACTGAAAGTCGCCGCAACCAAGGGCCATCCCTGTGGCACTGCTACTTCAAGTCAATCACCCGTTTCATCGGGCCCCGCTCGAAGCCAGTTGCCAAAAAAAACACCCCCCCGATTACTTTTTGTCGCAGCGGCACGGAACCGCCCGATTGCGGCCCATCAAAACCAACACCATCGAAAATCGGCCGAGCCGCACACCCGCACCAAAGCAAACCCCGCGAGGGGGCAGCCTCGAGTAAAGGCACAGCGAAGGCAGCCCGCGGGCGGGATGAGCGGTTCAACGCCACATCGGAGGGGTGCTATGATGTGGGCTGTGAACCCTCCGAAAATGAACACCGCCTTGCAACTCCCGGAAAGGCTGGAACCGCTTGCTCGGCAATTGGCCGAGCTCGACCCGAGTGACCGCGATCTCATCATTCAGGCGGTTCAAGCGAACTCCCCACGCAGAAAGCTGCGCGGGGTTTCGTGGGAACAGCTCGAGAAACTGAAGGGCATCGTGTCCCTCGGAGGCAACGCCGTCGAGGATTGCAAAGCACTCTACGATGGCTGACGTCGTACTCGATGCGAACGTTCTGGTCGGATATTTCGATCAGAACGACACACTGCATCGGCAATCGTTAGAAGTAATGAAGAAGATCAAGGAGACGGGCGATACACCCATCATGCTTGACTTCCTGGTTGCCGAGGCCGTCTCGGTAATCTGTCGCCGCACGCAACAGCGTAAGAGCAATCCGCCCGATCTGAGAGGGATCGTTGCGGACGTGAAGGCAATTTTCGACCAGGGTCGTATCGATTTCGTCACCGAGAACATCGAAGGTCGATTCGGCCGGGTGCTCGATGTGATTCACGAGTCCAATGGTGCGCTGAACTTCCACGATGCGACGTTGCTCGCGCTTCAGCAAGACGGTGTCATTGACGCGGTTGCAACGTTCGACGAGGCCCTCGCCAATCACCCGGGCTTCCGAGCTTGGGCCTGAATCTGAGAAATCGGCGACCCGCGGCAATTGCGCGGAAATGACGCAAACACGCCACGTGCCTCCATGGGCGTGCACGAGAAAAATATCAAGCGTTACGCTGTCCTAGAGAAAACCGTGCCCTGCGTGACGATGAGCCGTTGACGGAAGAAGACATCGAGGCCCTTTCATAGGCAGGCGAAGATATTCGCTGCGGCAGAAAGTTCACAACGGAGCAATCTGTCGGGAACTCGGCACCGTCGAAAAATCGGCCGAGGCGGACGCCCGCACCAAAGCAAACCCCGCGAGGGGCTAGCCTCGAGTAAAGGCAGAGCGAAGGCACGCTGAACGCACAGCGAAGGCAGCCTGTGGGCGGGATGGGGGGGGCAGGTGAGTTGGAATTGGGGGGCGATTGGCTCTGGAGACAGTCTTTTACCCGGGAGGCTTCTTCGGGGCATGCCGGACTACCCAACTTGCAGAGCCGATGGTCGCGAGTTCGACTCCTTTCGGAGGCGCTAGGTTCTAAAGCAAAAACACACACAATCGGCCGCATTCGTCGCGTACCTGATGAAACGCGGAGCCCACGACTGCGACGCGAGACGACGGAACGGGACGCATCGGAACGCGGGATAAGCTGAAACGAGTCCGACGTCCCTTGCAAAACGGGGAGTTACTGTTACTCCCGAGCAAGTTTCAATTGTCTCGAAAAAGCGGCGTACGAATCGAGCCCACTTGATGGAATACGATCAAGTCACAGAGAGCCACATAGATAACTTGGAATCAATGGCGGAACGATTCGCTACCGAGACCGAGTTTCGTAAGGCCATCGCCACCGCGTATGCTGACGGATACGCCGCTGGTTTGCGCGCCCGGTAGTAGGATTGAAAATCGACCGGAAGTTTGGACGCCCGAGCTGTCGTGGCTCGGGCATCGTGCATTGTAATCGTCTTCAAACTTTGGCTCTCAAGGACTTGATTATGCTCACTTTGTCCGCTGGCCGAATACGCCCCAAGCCCAAATCGCTTCGCTACGTTTCCCTGGGCAAGTGAGAGAAGGCCATTCTCCACTAACGTCCGGAGTTGAAGTAACTGGCAAGAGGTTTTGCAAAGTACTACGGCACGTTTGGGATATGGCGATTTTCGATCTTTTCTCAAAACGGCAGCGGCAGCTTCGTGGCGAAGTTCCGGATGTCTACGTATACAACAAGCTCCCCCGATCCATTTCGGGTACAAGTAGTTCTTATCCTTCGCGAAATGTTGGGTGAGATCCAACAATCCCGTTTAGGTGGCGTTATTCCCGATGGTCCGTACGAAGGCTATAAATTTCTCGTAGAGGCGCTGCGCCGCGAGTACGGAGTGTTCGAGTTAGTTAAACGAATTGGGCAGACAAACGAGTTTGTGACAGAGCTATTCAGCTTCTTCATGGGGACGCCAAACGTTGAGTACGCGCTCGACGTTATCGAGCTAGCAACACGTTACGCTGACAGAATTACTCGCACGTATGAGTACCAGTGCGACAACTTCGATAAGCGCGTAGATGACGGCATTGCTGAACTCAATGCCCGTTTCCGTGAGCACGGCATTGGTTTTCAATACGAGGCAGGGGAACTCATCCGTCTTGATTCAGATTTACTCCATGCCGAAGCGGTCAAACCTGCGCTTACGCTTCTTCGTACGAAACAGTATGCCGGCCCACGCGAGGAATTCCTAAAAGCTTACGAACACTACCGGCATGCTCGATACGAGGAAGCGTTAACGGAAGCCCTCAAATCCTTTGAGAGCACGATGAAGGCTATCTGCGACTGCAAAGGTTGGGCGCATGAATCTGGCGCGACTGCAAAAGCCCTCGTAAACGTATGCTTCACGAACAATTTAATTGACGTGTTTTGGCAGACACATATAGCCAGCCTGAGGGGCACGCTTGAAAGCGGAATTGCCACTGCCAGAAACAAGCTTGGCGGACACGGTCAAGGGTCAACACCTCGCGAGGTTCCGCGCGAGCTGGTCGCATATGTTCTGCACATGACGGCTGCTACCATTGTGTTTCTGATAGAGGCGTCAGACTCCAAGCGCACGGCCAGCTAAACGACGCTTCAGTCTTGACGCGGCGCGGCTATGGTGTTCGCGTGGTTGCCGCTATGGCTGAAGACGAAGACCTCTGCGATGACTGCAAGAAGCTTGTTGGAGGCGATAGAAGAACGCCGGGACATAGCAATCTCAAGCCAACTGAGTTCAAACAATTCAATTCTATGACGGGGCCTGCAGACGAGCAATACTACGAATGCACAGTCTGCGGTCACGAATGGCTTCACGAAACCGGGTCCAACGGATACGGATGGACCATAATCAAGTAATTTTTTTGACCTTATTCAACTTGGATGACCGGGCTCTCACGGCTCGCGCATTTTGCTTTTTGTCCGCCGCTCCAATAGCTCGAGACATACCATACCTGACAGTTACACACAGTTACCCACGCAATTATAGGTCAGGTATTGCACTGTGCCTGCTCGTGCATAGATTCGCCGCGTCCAGTGAATTCAAACATCGGGGATACGGGAGGCTGACGTGGCTGATACACTCAAGGATCGATTGAACGCCAAAGCTCAACAAGCGAATGCAAAAGCAGCGGAACAAGAAGTTGCAGCAGCTCGATATCAGGAAACGGTGCTTCGCGAATATCCACGACTTCTGAATAGCTTGCTGAGCAGAACCCACAATATTTTAGACGGCGTTACCGGATTGACTTTTGCTGAACAGCGGGTGCCACAGGCACTAACTCACAGCGTTGGAACCTGGAGCACCGATCCAAGACAACATAACTTGCGGGAAGTCACGGTTGGCACAGTCAACGTGCCACAATGGACAATATCGTTCTTGCAGCGCCAGATTTCGTTCAGAGGGGCTGGAATAGGATTCATGGGTGTTCACGGCAAGGTAGATGTAATAACCAATGCAGCAAACCCATTCCCCAAGGATGGGATATTCATGTCTGCCAAGCACAACTCTCCCGATTCGTGGATTCTCGTTCTCGCCGATGAGAGTCCGCGACGCCCGAGCGTGGTCGAATTGACCGACGATGTTCTCTCCGAAATACTCGAAAAGTATCTGGTACCGTAGTTCAATCGCAAGACACAGGACTCCTTACGCGAGTACCGACGCATTGGATCATCGCTGTTCAGCCGCTGCAGACGGACGAACCGTTAGGGTCATCAACGCCCAATTGACGGATTCCTTTCGAGCCTAAGTATGCCACTGGCCCGCTACACAGACCCATGGCATGCAGCTTACTGATGAGCACACCTATGAATCCAGATAAAGTCCGTCGTCTCGCATTCATTCGTTACATGTACGGGGTCGGAGTTCAGCAGTCGCGAATGCCAGAACCACTGTCGCCGGTCTCAATATTGTCATTCCATGATGCGGCAGAACTATTCCTGCGGTTGGCTACCGAGCACTTGAACATTCTTCCGGCAAAGGAACCGGGGTTCATGGAATATTGGAAACTGATACCGAATCTCACGCAGAGCCAGGCGATGCAGAGGCTCAACAAGAGCCGCGTTGCTCTCAAGCATCACGGGACATTCCCTTCCCAGCTCGATATTGAAGCGTTTCGAACGACCGCTACCTTATTCTTTGAGGACAACACTCCAACGATCTTTGGCGTGGACTTCAATTCGATTTCGCTGGCTGACTTCGTTCGACCTGTCGAGGCCTCTGAAAAGCTCAAAACCGCTGAGAATGCAATCAAAGACGACAAGCTAGACACAGCGCTCCTGAACATGCGCCTGGCGTTTGACTTGATGTTACGTGACTATGAAGAACACGAACGCAAACGATCAGGCCGTTCACCTTTCGAATTCGGGAACAGCCTTTCGAGCAGCTTCATGATGTTTCGGCGCAGCAGCGGCAGTTTCGGCAGCGACAACGAACAGCTACAACGCACCATGAGTGACTTTGTGGACAACGTCAAGGACTCAATTGAAGCCATTCGAGGCGCGCTCAAAGTACTTTCGTTCGGACTTGATTACCGCAGATACTCCAGGTTTCAATACCTTGTTCCGCGTGTCTGACTTTAAGGATAGTGAGCCAAGTCTCTCGCGGCAGTCCTTCAATGACATGACCAAGGAAGAGGTTCAGTCCTGCTTTGATTTCGTCGTTGAATCTGCAATCAAACTCTACGAGATTTGATCGTCACTCGTCACGTACATTAGTACTGCTCGCGCGCCCATCCGAATGCCTTTCCTTGAAATTGTTCTCAAGTTTCTGGATTCGATCGGAGACGGTCCATCGAATCCGCGGCGTCTCGATCACATGACCTTTGGCAGGTTTGTCCCATATCCTCGAAATATTAGGTTGGCCCAAAACGCTGCCGTTTTGCATGGCCGTCCCCAAAATCGACAACAAAAGCCTTGCCGACCACGGCGGCGAGAAATCCCCCTACCTCCTCGCCAACCCATAAACCCTCCCACCGAGGGCATCCATGGCCGCAAGCACCGCCTCCGCCTGCTGTTGCGTGAAGTACCCCCAAGCGATGGCGATGCGAATCCTGCCGCCGCGGATGCCGGTGCCGCAGCTGTGGCCGCAGCAGGTGCTGTGGCTGCTGCTGCCGCCGTTGCCGCTGCAGGTGCTGCGGCGGTGACAAAAAAACCGACCGCCAGGCAGAGCGATCCCGACTCTGCCTGGCGGGTCTTGGCAATGTGTATTTCACACAAAGGAAAGAACCAACGACTGACCAACTAAGCTAAGAAGATTAAGTCTTACGTGTGCTGGGTAACTTCGGCGACCTGCCCAGCGAGATCGGCAACGTCGACCACGATCTTCACCGAGGACGAACCCGCGGCGCACTTCGTGGTGTAGAGCCACTCGTTGGCATTCGCATTGCCGGCATGCGGCCTCCTTGTGTTTTCCTTAGAAACTCGTGAAATCAATCAACTGAAAGTCGCCGCAACCAAGGGCCATCCCTGTGGCACTGCTACTTCAAGTCAATCACCCGTTTCATCGGGCCCCGCTCGAAGCCAGTTGCCAAAAAAAACACCCCCCCGATTACTTTTTGTCGCAGCGGCACGGAACCGCCCGATTGCGGCCCATCAAAAGCAACACCATCGAAAATCGGCCGAGCCGCACACCCGCACCAAAGCAAACCCCGCGAGGGGGCAGCCTCGAGTAAAGGCAAAGCGAAGGCACACTGAACGCACAGCGAAGGCAGCCCGCGGGCGGGATGAGCGGAGGGATAGGTGAGCTGGAATTGAGTGGCGAGTGGCCTTGGGATTGCGGTCTTGCCGAGATGCGGTTTCTTCAACCGAAGGTCAAAGGTTCGATTCCTGTCGGGTGCGCTAGCGGTTCGAAAGGAAAAACACACACAATCGGCCGCATTCGGCGCGTACCTGATGAAACGCGGACGCCCACCACTGCGACGAGAGAAGACAGAACAGGACGCATTGGAACGCGGGCCTGGGCAATGGTGGGGCAACCGGAACCGCCGCGCGGACAGCCATCGTTATCACGCTGCTGCGCAGCCACCTAGCGATGGGCAAGCCTTCTGCAGCATAATATTGAGTTCGGCAGACTGTTGACTCGTTGCGATTGGCACCGTGATGCTTACGCGTGAGCCTCGGTGACGTATGTTGTTGCGAAGGCATGCTGCTGTCATTCGGGGCCTGTCCGGGGTCGCGCAGGTTAGCGGTTCAACGCGTTGGTCGTCACTGCAGGTCGTTTCCGCATTGCTGGCGCCAGGGCGTTAGCGCCTGCCTTGAGGATTTGAGGCCCAATCGTTGGCCCGTTACCGCAGGCAAATACATTTCAATCGTGGTCCGTTTGTCCGTCCTGTGCTAAATTCCGAACACGTAATGTCTGAAAAGTCCCGTACCATCGTTGCTACTCGCGTCTTCCGTGGAGGTACCCAGCCTCCCGATGACGAATGGGCGGACACCAGCCCAGCGGAGCGTCTGGCTGCGGTGTGGGAGCTTACTCAACAGTGTCTGCAATGGAATCGCACCGGCACCGATGAACCAAGACTTCAGAGATCTGTTGGCCGAGTTCAACGCGCACGGCGTTGAATATATCGTGGTGGGGGCTCACGCTCTTGCGGCTCACGGTCGCGTACGTGCAACCAAGGACCTTGACGTTTGGATCCGACCCAGCCCAGACAATGCGAAACGCGCGATAGCAGCTCTCTCTGCCTTCGGCGCGCCACTACACGAGCTGACTGAATCCGATCTCGCCGTTCCCGGCACGATCTTTCAGATCGGAGTTGCCCCGATTCGAATTGATATCATTACAATGATCGATGGTGTCGATTTCGCTTCTGCCTGGTCAGCTCGGTTGTCTGTTCCCTTTGCTGACCAAGTGGTAAGCGTGTTGTCGCGAGACGATCTCATTCGTAACAAGAAAGCCGCTGGCCGTGACCAGGACGTTTTGGACGTGAAATGGCTTGAAGAAACCGCCCGGAAGGGCAAATTGGCCGAGTAGTGGCTGTGTTGCCGAACAAGCGTTTGCAGCCGCCAGCCGTGACCCACACTCCTCGAAGGATGTTGGCACGGAACGTGCGCCAAAAGGCAGGCATACGCCACGCAGCGAAATGACGTAAAACCTTCCGCCGTTGTTTCCGCCGCCGCCGCAGGCGCTGCCGCCGCGGCAACTGACACCTACCGGCACCCAACTTGGGCGTGCCGCCCAAAACAAGAAAACTCACATCCGAGCGGCTCACCCAGCTTGCGCTGCAACACCTGCGTTGTGTATCCGAGCCCCGCCTTACTTGGGATCGCCGTATAGAATTCCGCGACCGCCCGGAGCGATGTAGGCGCGGCCGTAAACGCGCGGATCTCCGATGATGACGTTCGAGCCACCATATTGGTGCGCATCGTCGCTGATACGGACGAAGGAGGCGCCTTCGTCGTCAGAGCGGAAGAAACCGACCACTCCGCTCACCTTCCCCGACAAATCGATCGCAGGATACTTTTGGCCCGGCGCGGCTTTTCCGAAGCCGACGGCGTACGACTCATCGACGTCCGAGATCGTCTTGAAGCTCTGCCCCCCATCGGTCGAACGAAAGAGCTCCTTGCCACCCGTGGCCCACACGTGTCCCTCGATGTCCGGTGCCGCTTGCAGCGATCCGACAACCAGGTTGTACTCCGGCAGCGAGGTGAGCACGCGAGTCGCGAGCTTGAAGTGCGCGCCACCGTCGTCGCTGACGTAACCGCTGCCGCCTTGCAGGTCGTAAGCGTAGAACTTCTTTGGATTCACGCGGTCGGTGGCCAAGCGCATTCCGATCGGCGCCCAATCGGGAACCTTCTGCGGATCCGGCAGGCCCTGCACTTTCACCCACGTCGCTCCGTGATCGGTGGAGCGCGCTGGACCCCGGGGCGACATCGACACCATCTCGAGAATTCGTGCTAAGGAACATTGCGTGCGTCGTTTTCTCGCAGTGGGCTTGCTCTCGGGTGTGTCTTCATTGGGCACGCCGGGACACGCTGCTTCGGCGAGCCCTGCGACGCTGGGTTTCGAGGCTCCTTGGGAATGCCCGAATCGCGATTACTTCTGGCACCAACTTTGGTCGCGCTCGGTTGCACTCTCGCACGCTGGCCACGCGGCGGCGCAGCTGGCGCTGGATGTTCGCATCGAGCAGTTTGGTACGAGCTACTCGGGGGTCGTTCGGTTGCGCGATGCGGCGGGCGCCGCCGTTGAGCGGCGAGTATCAGGGCCCGTGTGCGTGGATGTGACGATGGCGCTGGCACTCGCCACCGCTATTGTGCTCGATACGTCGCCGGAGCAAGGGCGACCCGAAGGTTCCGTGCCGGAACGACAATATGAACCGCCCTACGAGTATTCGCTCGGCGCAACATTCGGCGTCCATACCGCGGCTCGCCCGACGTTCGCGCCAGCGTTCGGTGTGGCGGCTAGCGTGCGTGCGTTGCGCATTGCCACTGCGCCCGAGTTGCGGCTCGAAGCGTTGGGTTCAGTCAGTGGTCGCGCGCACGACGCAGCAGGCCTCGCGCAAGCGCGCTTCATCTGGATGTCATCGCGCACGTCGTTATGCGCGCTGCGAGTCACTTGGAATTCAATGGAACTTGGTCCCTGCGCGGTGCTCGAACTCGGAGCGTTACGCGGCGTCGGCCTCACGGGAACGAATCGGCAGTCTCAAACGGGCTTGTGGTTGGCGCCGGGTGCACTTTTGTTTTGGGCGCTGCGGCACGGAAACGCGCGTTTGAGTGTGGGGTCGGGGTTCGTCGTGCCACTCGAGCGCGATCAGTTCATCTTTAGGCCCAATTCTGAGGTGTTTCACCCAGCAAGTCTCGGCCTTATAGCCGAAGTTGGGTTAGGCTGGGCTTTCGAGGGATAGATTCACCCCCGTTCCCACATGCCATAATTGGTGAGTGAATGAGTCTCGCGATCCCCATGGACGCTCTGACCCCAGCAACCGAGGGTTCGGCGAGCACCGAATTTCCTCGGCTCACGAGTGAAGAACAACGGCGATTGGCCCGGATGCTCGAGGCATTGTTCCCCGCAGCGTGGCGAGTGGCACGAACGTTCGGCTTGTCGGGCGCGCAGGCGGATGAGATTGCCCAGGAGGCGTTCATGGTGGCGGCGCGCCGCTTGTCAGACATCGAGCAGGGTCATGAGCGCGCGTTCGTCCTCGGCGTGGCGCTGCGGTTGGCTAGCAACGCTTGCCGCCGGCTGACGCACCGCCTCGAGCAAGTGGGTGAGACTGAAGACGCCCCGGAGCCCGCGGATACTCGTCCGCTCGCCGAGGAAGTCTTGACACACAGGCGGCGCTGCGAAGCCCTCGATCGGATTTTGAATTCGATGTCGGCCGCGCTCGGTGAGGTGCTCGTGCTCTACGAAATCGAAGAATTGACGTTGTCGGAGATCGCCGAAGCGCTCGATATCCCCGAGAACACCGCCGCATCGCGTTTGCGGCGCGCCCGCACCGAGTTTTCACGCCGTGTGCAGCAACACGCGAGCTTGCGCGAACGTCTGGAGGAGCCATGAAGGAGCCTGTGCGGTTCAAATCTGCCCGAAATCCCGGCTTGGAAGGCCGGCTGCTCGCAGCGGCTTTCGAGCAACAACCCGAGCCGGTTTCAGTGAAGCGTGCAGCCGAGCGGCTCGGCTTGCCCGCGGGGTTGTTCGCAGTTTCCGCGGCAACGGTGGTTGAGTCGGTCGCGTCACCGGCTGCGGCCGCTACCGTGACCGCAGGTAAAGTCGCAATTCTCGGCGGCTTGGGCGTCGTTGGAGCAACTAAGGCGGTTATCGTCGGTGTCAGTATCGGTGTGGGCATTGCCGTCGGCGCGACGGCGGTTCATCTAAGCGGGGCCAATCGAATCGGCGCGCGCTCGTCCTTGCCTGAAGTTGTATCCAAACCGGCCACGCGCGAAACCCCCGTGAGCACGACCGTTGGTGAGTCCGAGATCGTGCAACAGGCGCCAACTCCTCAAACCTCGACCACGGTGCGACGTATCGGGCCGAGCCAGGAGACGAGCACCCCAGAGCTTGAGGCCGCGGCGCCGTCAACAGCACAGAGCGGGGCTCCCGTCATTGGCCGCTTCAATGATATCGGAGCGGAGCCGGCACGCGCACCACGCGATGAGCTGCTTTCACAGCGAGCCTCGCCAACGGCACCGGCGCTTCAGGCTGCCAACGCCGCTGCGAGCGTTCCCGCTGCGCTCGATCCGAGAATTGCGCGCGAAGTGGCAAGCCTCGATCGCGCGCGTGGGCTCGCACGGCGCGGGGATGCCGCGGCAGCCCTTGCCGAAGTCAACGGCTTTGCCCGCCATTTTGGCTATTCTGCCCTTTCGCTAGAAGCGCAATTCGTACGCATTGACGCGCTCGTTGCCCTCGGGCGCCGGACGGAGGCGGCACGCCTGGCAGCGGGCCTGCCCAGGGAAGCCCTGTCCACCTCCCAACGGCAAAAGCTGCGCGGGCTCGTTCGCGACGCGCACCCGTGAAATATGGACAACTTCAGTGCCCTCGTCACATGTAAGGTACAGAGGTCATCGAATGCTTAGACTGAATACTGACTCCCTCGTAAGCGTGGTCTTCATTATTGCGTTTGCCAGTGGCTGCAGCGACAAGAAAGTATTGGGCAACCTAGATAGTAACGCCGCCGGGGGTTCAAATAGTGCGGGTGGCACCAGCGTGAAGTCAGCCGACGCTGGTCTGGGTGGACTGAATGGAACCGGCGGGAAGTCGAACGAATGTCGGAGGCGTAACGTCAGTCGGTGGCGCACCGGCTACCGGCGGCACACCGGGTACCGGCGGCTCTGACGTTGCCGACGCGGCCGTTGTCGGTCCAGGCTGCACAACCACGACATGGCCGGCGAGTTGGCAATCCATGACTCTCGACATTCCCCGTGGTCCAGACGTGACTTCGATGGTCGGCGCAGGGCCAGTTCCCACACCGAACGGCGGCATCGTTACCGCCGGCTCGTACTGGCTGGTCGCGGAAACCATCTATGGCTTGGTCCCACCGTCGATTTCCGTCACGGGCGCTCCAGGCATGACCTTTAGTGCAGAACTCGAAGTGTTCTGCGACGTGTACGCCGAAACAACTCAATTCGCTGGAGGGTCTTCATTCGGGGAGTACGGGCCGCTGGTCCCGCAAACCCTCAGTTTGGGCCTCCCCTGGGACGGTAGCGTTCCGTATACCGCAACCAATTCGACGCTGAGTCTGATAATGGTGTACACGTACGGCAATCTATGGCAGGAGTCACGCTCGGCACGTACACCGTCGTTGATGACTACGTGCTCGTTTCCAACGGGGTCGCTCAAGGTATTGCGCCGCAGCGGTTGACCGGTAGCGCCTCGACGGTGGTCTCCAAGCCGCGCGACCCGCGGTGTCCGACCACTGTCCCGGGTGCAGGTACTGCGTGTGACCCAAGCGCGGGGCCGCTCGAGTGCGAGTACGGAGGCGACGCACTCGGCCGCTGCACGCAGAGCGTCGCCTGTGCGCTGCAAACCGACGGGTCCTATCAGTTCCAATCTTACTCGAGCATGGGCTGCGATCCAACCCAGCCAATTGCCCAACATCGTTCGCCGCCGCAGGCGCCACATCGGGGGCCATTACCGATGCGGGTTACTGCGAGCCCCGCGATGAGTTTCTTTGCAACTATCCGGAAGGCATGTGCAATTGCGGTTCCGTCTCCACGTCGATTGCTTGCACGTGCATCACTCCCGGGTATCTGGAGGAGACTATTTCGCAGCAGCCGCCCTGTCCCAACCAGCGCCCTCTTTCCGGCGACGGCTGCTCCCTCGAAGGCCTTTGGGGCATTTACGCCGGTGCCTGTTCGCGCGGTTTCTCGCTTGGCCCGTCGATGGCGTGCATGGGGCAGATTGGGAGCGGTGGGACTATGCCACTTGCATTGCGACGACTCCGTGTCCTTGAACTCGATTGGTCGTAAGGTATCACCGGCGCGTAGGCAAGACA
>CAWIGY010000076.1:0-66923 GCA_963835565.1 uncultured delta proteobacterium | reverse complement strand
CAAGTCGAGAACTGAGCAACAGTCTCGGTGCAGCTGGCGACTGTCGAACTGCTGAACGTACACGAGCTGCCGGCATGGTTGCCGCTGCTGGTTCCGGAGCTGATCGATGACATGCAATTGGTGTATGTGCTCTGACACTGCGCTGCGTTCGCCAGCGTGGCAGCCGCAGCCGTCATACAGAGGTAGGAATTCAAGCTCGAACCAAGCTGCGTTGACACGTATTTGGGGACGTCAGTGCAGACCAGTTGCTGCCATTCACTGCTGGTCAAAGTGTTGAACAGCTTGCTGCCGCTAATCGTCGTCACTGAACCGCTGGTACCACTAGAATTGGAATTGGAACTGCTGCACCCGGCAAAGGTGACTGCGATGCCGATGAGTATTACCGGCAGACCGGTTCGAATAACTGGAGTACTGGGCATAAACGATTCCTCTGGTTGAACAAGTATTCATTTTCTGAAGTTGGAGCAAGCAAATTATCTGGAACCCGGGGCCGGCACGCCGTGCATTTGGTTTTCATTGGTGACCCGCAGGTTCCTTCCGACGTCGAAGTACCGCAGCCATCCAAAGCACCACTGCGATCGATGCGATTCGTTCCAAGATGGGTACGATGCGTAACGATGGCCCGCCGAAGATCGCCTCCTTTACGTACAGACCCAGGCAAATCACTACCAGCAGAACCAAGCCCGCGGTAAATAATCGCATGAACCGTCGACTATGAGGCTCCAGGAAGAAACCTACTGCGAGCAGCATCAGCGCCAGCAACGCTGGCAATCCGCCGAGGGTAACGGCAGTTGTGTGCAGTTTAGGAAATCGGTTACTGGGCAATAGAGGCACGGCTGCCATGAGTGGCGTGCCGGTGACTCCGAGCAGCGTTATTAGCTTTGATAAGCGTCGGCAACAGCAGAGTAACTCACCGGTCAGGGACCAAAATACGCTAAGTCCAAGCACGAATACGAGCATTCCCGCCCTAGCGAATCGTGACCCGAGCTCGTTGGGACGATGATTGAGCGATGGGTCATGTAGCAAATCGCACAAGAAGTTTTGCCAAAACGAATGACCAACCCGCGCGCTATCCCACCATGTCCCGCCAGGATAGGCCCACATGGCTACCGCGATCGCGAGCACGAACGTTGTGAGACACGCCCGAACCCAAGTATGACCGGTGTACAATGGCCTTATGGAGCTTAGATTTTGCCCTTCAGATGAACTTGGGTTGGGAATTTTGGGCATGACGGCACGGAAAAGGTAGTAGGCTCATGGTTTCGAAGTCGCGAAGGGCTTGCGCTTTGGGTTTGCTGGGCGTGTCTCGACCCATTCTCGCACCCGAGTCTGGATTTGCCTATCACGGTCTGGACCCTCGTCAGGCGCGGGCGCCTGATTTTCCGCGTTCGCAACGCTGGTGGGGTCGCTCGCCGTTGCGCAGACCGGCTGGGTGCTGCGCACCCTCTCGGCATTCGATGCGGGCGTACTGACCCTGCTATTGTTCGACTTCATAATCATCTTTGGTTCTCCCGGGGACAGGACGCCGGCGAGCCGCCGGGAGATCCTGGCCGCACTTTCATTTGGATTACGGTGCTGCTAGCCTGTGCGGTTGGCTTATTCGCCTCCGCCTACGTGCTGCGACGAGCCCAGGCGCTGGCGCCGGAAAGCCCCCTCTATGCCTGCGTCCTTAGTCTGACGGCGGTCATCAGCGCATGGCTTCTTACCAATGCGTCATTTACTTTGCGCTACGCGCATTTGTATTTTCGTGACGACGGTTCCGGGGAAGGCGGTTTGCAATTTCCCGGCGATGAAGTTCCCGATGCGCTCGACTTCGCCTATTTGCGTTTACCGTCGGAATGTGCTTTCAAGTTTCCGACGTCGTAATCACCAGCAAGCCAATTCGGCGGTCCGTGCTAATGCACTCGGTCCTGTCCTTTGCATACAACACGATAATCCTAGGCATGGCGCTGAATTTTTCTTCGGCATGCTGGGGTTGCGAAGAAAAGACCATTGAGCCTAAAAATTTGCTCGGCAAAAGGCCACGCGCAGGGCCGGGCCTGATTATCTGCGTAAAAATCCGGAATCATGCGGGTTGCTTCGATGACAGCTTGCGGATCGAAGTCCGGCGATTTTCCAATTTTCTTCTCAAGCGAGAAGCCGGGGTAAGCCCGGATTGGACCAGCCGTATCAACGGCAAAAGGAAGTGGCTTTGTCGGACCCGGTTGGGTTGTAACGGGCTCTGCGCTTGAGGCCTTCGTCAGCTATGGTCAGTATATCCTCGGCCCACTCACGAAGAGACCGATCGGCGAGTGTTGCCAGTAGGCCCGAGCGCACCAGCTCAGGCCGGGCTGCCGCCATTTCCTCGTACGTCAGCGAATGCGTGAGCCGATCCGCGCGTTCCAGGGCGGTGTCGTCATAGCCAATTGCCGTCCACAATGCTGGTACCGCCAAAGCGTATCCATCGGTTGCGCGTCACAACAGCGAACTTCCATGGTCTTCTTCAGCCGCACCTCGGGGAACAGGGTATTTAGGTGCAAGACCCAGTCGTCGACGGTTGCGCGGTGGCCATTGAAGCCATTTGCATAAAACTGCGAAATGACTGCCCCGTATTCGCGATGACCGAGCCAGAACGCTTGAACAAGAACATGCCTGCGTCAAGGGCCCAATCTACGTAGGTTTCATAACGTGGATTCGGGGATGTCCACAGCGATTCGATTAGACCGGACCGGGCTGGGTCCATGCGCAGCCACACATCACCGCGCAGGCTTTGCCAGGATGAAAGACGCGATTCCGAAAGCGGCGAGTGAGCGGTCATCGCCTGAACGATGGGTGCCAGGCGCAGGAAGATCTTCGTCTTGCGAAGGGCGTCTGGCTCATCTTCGTAATCAAGATTTAACCTGGATGGTTGCGGTGCGTTGCATCATGTCTAGCGCGCCGCTTCCTTATATTGGCAGGTACTCTCGCATGATGCCGTAACGCGATTTCGGCACCCAGGGCAATTGATCACGACGGGCGAATGGGTGTAGGCCTATCGACAGCCAGTGAATTCCGAAAGGAATGCTTACCAATTCAAGTTCACGAACGTGGTGCTCCATTTCGGCGCAGGTTGCGTGAATATCAGGCAACGGTGCGCCGCTCAGTTCAAGTTGGGCACCTGGCTCAAGCGATATTGACGCTAGGCCCCTTTTCAATGCAATTGGCGGTCCGCCGGGCATCTCGGATTCCGGTGCCCAGCCAAATCGTGTGGCGAGTTTGGACATCACCGAAAGGACGCTCACCGGTCCAGAATAGGGAATGGCCTCGGGTGGCATCCCGACAACACCGAATTTTTCAGTCTCGGTTCCGATGAGCCAATTGGTTCGAGGTTGTTGGGATTCCTCAAAGATGCTGACAAGGTCGGCCACGCTGTGAACGAGGCGCGATGATGAACCGGTCATCGACGGGATCTGCATCTGAGGTTCCATGCGACACCTGTGTGTAGAACCTCGCCTGCTGATCCACCAGTCTGGCTAAAAACCGGGGGAGAATGGTCCAGCTCCGTATCAGAGCGCGTCATGGGCAGGGAGGGATGTACGATTCCCAACGCCCGAGCCAGTGCCGCCGTATGGGCTTCCGTGGTGCCTGCCCCCCCACCAATTATCCGAGCCCCATGAAGATCGAGGTCCAGAGCCCGCTCAGCCCAACTGAGCGGTAAGGACTCAACGTCTGGAAAACCTCGGACGCTCTCTGAGCTAGCTGCCAGCAGGACACCGGCAAATAGCCCTGCTGCAGTGATCGATGCCTGTGCCCGGTCCAATAGTTCAATGCCCAGGTCAATTGAGGGGACTTCAAAAATCACCGCAGATGCGCCTGCCTCTTCCAATCCTTCGATTAGTGGACTCACTGGTCCTAAATTGCTCACGTCCCCGGATGCTCGGCATTCGATAACAGCCCAAGTGGGCAAGTCCGTGGATGCGCCCGCAACGACTGCTGCCATAAGGCCTAGGTGCGAGCCCTGGCCCCGGGCAATCAAAAGTTCGCACCCGGCCGCGGCGAGGCGTTCTGCGTGTTCGACGAGCTCTTCGTGCAGTCGATCGGCGGCAACCGGAGAAACCATGTCGCTGCCCAGCAGGCCTGCAATTGCGAGCGGCTTTACCGACTCAGAAGCCGCGTTCAACGCCAGCTCAACCGCTAGGCCCGTCAGCATCGCAGCCCGGTGCTGCATGCCGACCTCCGCTAAGGCACGCGGTGTCGTGTCGGCCGTTAGCGCACACAGTACGTCAACGCGGCAGGTGGCCTCCGCTCGATAGTGCCCGAGAACATCCTCGGGAGCTCGGCGCAGCAACAGGCCTAGGGATCCAGGAGTATCCAAATAAACCCCTTGAGCTCTGAAGCTAGCGCCAACATCCGCGCCGACCACCAACGGGCGACCTTGAACCAAGCGGTGGCGAATTTGTTCGTAGCTCATCGCGATTGGGACTGTCCTAAACTTCGATACGGCCCGGGACACTGACGCATAACCGCGTTTGCGTCCAGTCTTGCTAGTGGATCCCAATTCCACGATAAAGCAGAATTGCAGTCAAAATTAGTCCTATTGCGATGACAGCCCCGCTGACAACCGAGGCGGGTACGCGCCGCGCCAATCTCGCGCCGAGGTAGCCACCCCCAATTGAGCCAATTGCCATGACGCCCGCGGCCGGCAGATTTGCCGTGCCCCTGATAATGAACAGGCCGGCCGCTGCGCCGTTCACAATGCTAGCCAGCACAGTCTTTCTGGCGTTCCTCGTGTGAATATCCATCGGCATCAGCAAGCTGAGCGTGGCCAAGGTGATGATGCCGATGCAACGAATTCGGATACTGGACCGAATTGGGCCTGAGTCCAAGGATGGTTCACCCAGCGCCCCCGGGCCTTGACCATTTCGCAAGTCACCCACCCCTTAGCGCCGAGGGTCCCGCTCGGCTCGCGACGATTTCCGCCAAGTTCCGAAGGAAACTCTGCAATCCAGCTTGACCGCTACACGTCAGAACTGCCCAAATAGGGCCCGCACCTGCCGGGAGCCGAACAACATGGTCGATTTGGGCACAACAAGCGTACTCGTTGCTGACGATGAACCTAGCACTCGAGCAATGGTTGCACGTCATTTGCGATCCATCGGATACAAAGTGGTTGAGGCCGTTGATGGTGACGAAGCATTCTCTCTAGCACTCGAACATCTACCCGATCTCGTCGTTCTCGACGTGATGATGCCGGGTATGAGTGGCTGGGAGGTGTGCCGGCGCATTCGTGAAACGGTGTCACTTGCGCATACCGGTGTGGTCATGTTGACGGGCATTGGTGAATCGCTCAACGAGATTACCTCGCCTCTGTATGGGGCGGATGCCTACTTGGACAAACCCTTCGAATTTGCGGTGCTCGATCGCACATTAGCCGAAACATTGGAGGGCCGCCGTGATCATATCGGAAGGCCCGACGGCGCAGATGTCGAGATTGTGCAAACCATGGGACAAGACGAAGATGTGAGTGATGCGCCGCCCGCAAAGCGCAAGCGCTCGCGGCGCAGCGCTGCATCGAATTCCGATGGATCGGGTTTGTATTCGGATCGAGAATTCGAACCCTTGGACGTGCCGGAAAAACCCATCAAGAAAAGGGGCCGCCAGGCAAGCAAAGCGGTTGAGTCGGAGTCGGCCGAAGATGCAGAGCCGATTACCAACAAGCCGCGCGCCCGACGCAAGGCGGTCGCTTCAGGCGTTTCAGAAGCAGTGGCCAAGGGCGAAGTCCCGGCCCCGACCCAGGCCACAGCCAAGCAAGCAAAAGCCAAGCAGGGCAAGCTAGCCAAGTCAGGCGCATCGAAGAAGAAGGCTGCAAAGAAGGCCTCCGGCGCCAAGCCCACCGCAAAAACCGCCAAGAGTTCGAGTTCCCGAAAAGGCAAGCAAGCCTCATCTGCCGGCAAGAAAAAGTCCGCCAAGAAAGCTAGGTCACCAGCCAAAAAGGTGCCCCGCAAGGCCGTGGCCAAGGCGAAGTCCAAAGGCAAAAAGGTCAAGGCGGTTCGTCTGCCCAAGAAGACCAAGAGCGTTGCAAAGAAAGCTGCAGCCAAAAAGACCCCGGCGAAATCGGCAAAATCCGGAAAGAAACCGACCAAGGGTAAGGCAAAGAAGAAAGCCAAGCGCTAGCAATCAGCGCAGGCCGACACCCAAGGCTAGTCGCAGTGGCGACAGTCATCTTGCGAGTCATTCGCAACGGCTGGTAACGTTGGGCAAGTGGATGTAATTGAGGCTAACTTAGGCGCGGTTTCCCTCTTCGCGCAGCTCCGACCTGATGAAGTTGGTCGGCTTGCGCGACGGTTCGAGCGCCTTAGCGTAAAGCTCGGCAAACCCTGTGAGTTTCGGGCAACGCCGGAACAAACTCGGTTGATTGTGGTCATCTCCGGGATAATTGACGCAGTTATTGACGATCCGGTGGGTGAAGTGCACGTGCGGTTGCGCCCCGGCAATCGGTACGGAGACGCCATGCTCCTGACGGGCAATTCGCAAGGTGTACGCCTGACGGCCCTCACCCCTTGTGAAATTGCTGTTCTCGCTCGAGAGGGGCTCGAACAAATCCTCGCGGAGTTTCCCGCGGTGGCGTTGCCCTTGGCGGTGGAATTGGCCTCGGAACTGCGCACCAGAGATGACCAGGTTCGGCAAGTGGCTGAGCTGCGATTATCTGGACACAATCCGACACAGATTGAGATTGAACTCCGGCGACTGCGGCAAGTCCTCGCAGTGCGCAGCGCGAGCGTAAGACGTCCTTCGACAGGCGGACTGTTTCGTCGTCTAGTCATCGATCAAGGGGCGGAGCCTCCATTTTGGATGCTCTCGGGATTCGTTGCCGGCCTGGCCGGGGCGCGGCTGATTGTGCACTTGATCCTCAAATATAGGTTGGAAAAGCAACTCTTTGCCTTGGTCGCTGGCCATGATCCCAATCCAATTCACATTCACCACTTCAACTACGGGCTTATCCTGGTAGGGACGTCTGGTCTGTTGGCACTGTCACCCTACGGCAGGCGGTCGCTCCGATTGCTGTCTTTGCTGTTTGGTCTTGGCGCTGGTCTAATATTCGATGAATTTGCACTTTTTTGGAATCTCAACCCTGACTATGCGCAAGGTCTTAGCCTGATATCGGCAGCCATTGCGTTCATGGTCCTGGTACAGCTGGCTTTCTTTCGTCGGTTTTGGGTCGCTGTGCTTGGGCGTACGCTTCAAAGGATTCGGGGCGAATGAATCCGACTGACAAACTTGCGGTCCTGCGTAGCGTGAGTTTCCTCTCGGCCCTGGACGAGGCATCGCTCGCAGAGATTGCAGGGCGCGCGCGCGTGCAACATTATTTTGCTAATAAGCGCATTGTTTCCGAACTGGAATTTGGGACGGAAATCTACGTAATTGCCCAGGGTGAAGCCGAGGTGTCCGTATATCCATTGTCTGGTGCGCGGCAAGTACTGTGCACAATTGGGCCCGGTGCGACATTTGGAGAGATGGCCTCACTCACGGGTGAACTGCGCTCTGCTACGGTGAGGGCAGTTACGGCTGTCGATGTTCTTGTGATATCCGATCGGGTTTTCGACAGACTTAGAGTCCAGCGACCCGAAGTCGTCGTGTCGCTTTTGCGAGTGCTGGCGCAACGTCTATTGGAAGCCGAGCAAACCCTCCAGTCGTTGCTGGCGGGAAATGGCAGCATTCCCGCCATTGTCAAACCCAGGTCGACTCGCAGCACGCTGGCCTTGCTCTGGCGGGAACTCGTTGTGAATCATGAAAAAGATCTGGCATTTTTGACGTTGTTGGCCTTCGTTGCAGCGCTTGTCTTGGTTCGCATAGCGGTGTTCTTGTCCTTCACTTTTGACTATGCACCCCGCGACGTATTACGGGCGGCCTATGTTTCGGGCTTCGGCTTGGTGATACTGAGCGCTTGTGTGGCTTTACTCACGTTTCGACCCGCTTGGCGCCGCGCCGTATCTCTGGCCTTCGGAGTTGGCGCCGCGCTTATTATCAATGAGCTAGGCGTGACGTTGGCTTTTGATATCTTTTTCAAGGACATCAAGACTCCGGATCCAACGCTAGCCTTCAACGTGGAGCGTCTATACCGGCGAACGGAGCCGATTCGTGCCATGATGATAGGTCTAGTCGTGCTGGTGCAAGCCGTGTACCTGAAATCGTTTTATGCTCGCGCTTGGTACCTGATAAAAATGCGGTTGCGTCGAGCTTTGCGCGCCCCCTAGACTCAGAGCTGTGCCTCGGGCCTCGGTAAAATGCCCAAGTAACCTTGAGATGCGTTACGCGGCCTATCAATCATCTGGTTTCACTCGACGTTCCTGTTTCTTTTCCGAATTGTGCCGCTTGTTACGCAGTCGGGCGGCTCGTGACGCAGCTGATGGCTTAGTCTTTCGCCGCTTGCGCGGCACTACCAGCGCCCTCTGAATATACTCGACCAACAAGGCTCGCGCTTGCTCTAGGTTCTGACGTTGAGTGCGGGCGGTCTGGCAAGTAATGACAACCTTGCCTTCAGCGTCCAGGCTTCCAAAGACCAGCCGACGTAGGCGTGACTTGACAGAGTCAGCCAGCGACTGCGATTGGAACAAGTCGAACCTAAGTTCCACCTTAGTTGCAACCTTGTTAACGTTTTGTCCCCCAGGGCCTGAAGCACGCACCGCCCTCCACCGCAGCTCAGCGGCAGGAATTGTCAGGTTAGTAGTGACTGGCAAATCTTGCACGATTGCGGTCAGATTATCCCGAATCCGAGGACCTTCACAATTCTTAACGTGATTCGAAGGCTGTTCTTTACAGAGCTGCTGCAAGTTTAGTTCGTTGACGCGCCGCATTCCCGTTTTGCAGTGCGCTTGTGAAGCAAAGGACCATTACCATGTCACACATCATTTTCGGAACCGTATTACTATTATTGGCCGGGCTATTTGCGGTCAAACGCCATCACTGCTCTAGGCACCACCGCTGGCGCCGTCTGTTCCGGTCTCTTGACGCCACTGCAGCTCAAGAGCGGGCGCTCAGGGAACTAATCCATTCCGCCCGCGATCAGTTGCAGCAACTGCATCTCGACGGTCGGGCCTTGCGGCAGGAGGTTGGAGACGTGGTGCGAGCGGACCAATTTGACAAAAGCCATCTTGCCGGCACCGAGGCGAAAATCGGCGAGAAGTTTCGCCAAGCTGCCGAGGTTGTCCGCAGTACCCTCGAACAGATGCACGAAATTCTCGACGGGCGCCAGCGCGCGAAGGTTGCGGACTGGCTAACGTCGGGTCATCACTGCTATAGTTATTCGCGTCACATATGACCGTCCGAGCCCTCATCGTAGACGACGACCGACGCCTGTTCGACCTGCTTTGCGACTACCTGGGTCAGAACGATATTCGAGCTACCTGGGCCAAAGATGGCACAACCGCGCTCTCAATCCTTTCCCAAGGAGCATTCGACGCCGTGTTATTGGACGTCATGATGCCGGGCATGGACGGTTTGGCGACACTCCGAGAAATTCGGCGCCTTTCGACGATTCCGGTACTGATGTTGACTGCCAAAGGCGACGAGACTGATCGAGTGGTTGGGCTCGAGCTGGGAGCGGATGACTACCTGCCCAAACCTTTTAGTCCACGGGAACTCTTGGCCCGCCTGCGCGCGGTTTTGCGCCGGACCCAAGCCGCGGAGGGCGAGAGAATTAATCTCGGAGCATTGCGCGTGGACGTTGAAGCTCGCTCAGTGCGAATGGATGATGTTACAATTGAGCTTACCGGACTTGAATTCGATATTTTGGTGGCGCTGGCGCGAAGGGCTGGACGAGTGGTTCCGCGAACGGTTCTGCTTGAGCTAGCTGGTCGCAATGACGTCACCGTTAATGATAGAACCGTGGACGTGCATGTTTCCCACTTGCGCAGGAAGTTGGGTGATGACCCGCCCAAGTTGATTCGAACGGTGAGGGGTGTGGGCTACCAAGTGGTGAAGGATGAGGCATGAATCGCTATTGGCCCAGGCGGCGCTACGTTCATTTACGCCACAGAATATTCGCGGCTATCGTGGTCTCAATTTTAGTCACGGCCGGCTGCGTTGTGCTAGCTACTCATCTCTTTGCCAGTGGCGGCTATCGAGGCGAGCTTTCAAGTGTGGAAAGCTTTGTGAGTGCACGATTCGTCGATGTCTGGGACAACGCTCAGCGTCGTGAGCGACTGGCCGGCGAGATTGAGTCGAGCTTCGGTGTTTCATTGATAATGCGCGACACCGCTGGTCGGCTTATTTACGGTGATGCGCGCAGCTGTGCTAGGCCAGACTATCGACTCAAAATTGACGGCGCACAGGGAAGCCTCGGCACGCTGGCGCTTTTGTTGGCACCGCGCGCCCCGACACGGCGCAGTGGCTGCGATTGGTCTCGTGGTCGGTGCGGCCGTATTGTGGATGTTCTCGGGAAGAATCGCGCGACGCTTGGCGCGCCCGATCGACGAACTATTGCGCGTGACCCGCGAAATCGGGGAGGGCAACCTGGCGGCGCGAATGAAATTGCGTCGTCATCATCGGGACGAGGTCGGTGAGATTGCTGAAGCCGTCAATGACATGGCCGTGCGCATTGAGCGCCAATTGTCGGGTCAACGCGAGCTCATGGCGGCCGTATCTCACGAAATTCGAACACCGCTGGCGCGCCTGCGGGTGCTCGTCGAGCTCGAACGGTCCAAGCCTGAAGACCCGAAACGACTCGACGCAATCGAAGCCGAGCTTATCGAGATTGACAGCCTGGTAGGGCAATTATTGGCCCAATCCAGGCTCGACTTTAGCGCTTTGGACCAGCGACACCTCAATGCGGCGGATCTTGCCCGCGCCGCGCTGGTGCGAGCAGGGCTTCCGACTGAATTGTTGATTGATCGAAGTGATGCCGCGTTGGTGTTGGTTGACCCGAGCCTGATCGCGAGGGCGCTGGCCAATTTGATCGACAACGCTGAGCGGCATGGCGAAGGTCTTACAGAATTGGCGACCTATCGTGACCAGAATTGGGTGGTTTTTGCAGCGCGGGATAGCGGTTCCGGGTTTGCGAGTGACGTTGTGCCGCGATTGTTCACACCCTTCGAACGTGGCGGCGAAAAAGCTGGGCTCGGGCTCGGTTTGGCGTTGGTTGAACGCATTGCCAGGGCGCATGGGGGCAGTGCATTTGCCGTACCTCGCGACGGCGGTGGAGCTTCAGTTGGTTTTCGCATCCAAATAGTCTAAGATGATGTCGTGAACTATTCTGATTTGGACTTCAGTATTAAGCGACTGGGTGACTGCATTTTTGATTCGCCAATTGCGCTATCTAACCAGAGCGATGATTGGATTGCGAACTACGTTACCGACGATCAACGGGTGATCTACGAAGTCGATGTGGACGTCGCATCCGGCGAACAGTCCCTTAAAAGTGCCGGGCTATTCGAAAAAGCCGGCCCGCGCCAGCGCATATTTTTCGATCCTGCCCGTGTTCATGCGGCCATCTTGACTGCCGGCGGCCTATGCCCGGGCCTGAATGACGTGATCCGCTCGATTGTAATGACTTTATGGTACCGCTATGGCGTCCGGCAAATCACCGGGTTGCGCTACGGATACCGTGGCCTGTACGATGAGGATGATAGCTTGAGGGTGAAATTGGAGCCGGAAACGGTGCGCGACATTCATCGCACCGGAGGCACCGTGCTCGGCTCGTCACGCGGTGGCGGCAACCGTACGCTCGACATGGCCAGTGCTTGCATTCACCGAAAAATCAATCTGCTATTTTGTATTGGGGGTGACGGCACGCAGAAAGGCGCCCTGACGCTAGCGCGGGAACTTTCGAGAAGTCAGACCAATTGTGCGGTTGTTGGCATACCTAAGACGATTGACAACGACTTGAGTTTTGTTGAACGTTCCTTTGGGTTTGACACGGCCGTATCCGAAGCGGTCCTGGCGGTTGCGGCGGCACACACTGAAGCCCGGGCTGCTGTCGATGGCATAGGGCTGGTCAAAGTCATGGGTCGCCAATCAGGCTTTATTGCCGTTCACACCGCGCTCGCACAAAATGACGTAAATTTCGTGCTAATTCCAGAGGTGCCCTTTGAGCTCCAGGGCGAAAATGGGCTGCTGAAGCATTTGCAAGACCGGCTCACTTTACGGCACCATGCGGTGATCCTGGTGGCCGAAGGCGCGGGCCAGCCACTGCTCGCTGCCACCCATCAAACGGACGCCTCCGGCAATGTGAAGCTGGCCGATATTGGGCCCCACTTATGCGATGCCATCCGCCAACACTTTCGCAATCTCGGGCGTGAGGTGAACATCAAATACATTGATCCAAGTTACATCATTCGCAGCGCGCCAACGATTGCGAATGACTCTATTTACTGCCAGCGTCTCGGAGCCAACGCGGTACACGCCGCAATGGCCGGAAGAACCGAATGCTTGGTGGGCTTAGTCAATGGCCGATTTGTACATGTCCCCATGCCGCTTGCCGCAGGCAAACGGAATTTCGTCGATCCTGAAAGTGCGCTTTGGCGGGACGTTGTTGAAGCCACCGGGCAGCCGCCGCTAATGAGGAACTAGCTCAGAAACCCGACCCTGCGCGTGGTCATTTGTTGAGTGTGTTTCAAGACTTCGGATTATTTCGCTGGAAACTAGAAATCGACAATTAAGTACCAATCGGTGTTCCAATCCCACCAACCAGTTCTGCGCCGGCTAGACAGAGGCCAATTAAGCTGATAGCGGGCAGCCCATGCGGTTTGCTCGGCGCTCAGGAATGCTTTTTCTAATAGCGATTGTGACGGTCGGATGTGGTCGAAGTCGATTTCGAGCGCACGGTGCAGTCGCAGCGGCCCCGGCGACAGCAGCCAGCGCTGAGTCGACGGCTCCGCCACCACCGCAGGTTGATCAATGGTTGGTCACTGCCGATCGCGCGTCGGAACTCGGTTGGCCGTCGGCTTCCTGCACATCGCTGGTAAGCGGTTTGCTTTTCAAAATGACATTGAACGAGAAGATTGGACAAATGACTCAGCCCGATCGTGGCCAGATGACAGGGCCCGGTGACGTCGGCAAATTTGTTTTGGGTTCGGTTCTCAGTGGTGGCGGTTCGAGTCCGCCGCGCAATGAGCCCGCTGCCTGGCTTTCAATGGTGAATGACTATGCTGCATTTGCGAATAATGCTCGCCTGAAAATACCCCTCATTTATGGCATCGACGCCGTGCACGGGCATAATAACGTAAAAGGTGCGGTCATTTATCCACACAATGTGGGGCTCGGTTGCACTCGAGACCCTGAACTAGTGGAACGAATCGCTCGCGCAACGGCTGAGGAAATGGCGGCAACTGGAATCGATTGGACATTCTCGCCGGTGGTTGCGGCGGCACGGGATGAACGATGGGGACGCACCTACGAAGCGTTTGGCGAAACTTCCGAACTGGCAGAATCGCTCGGCGCGGCCGCAATTCGCGGTTACCAAGGGCAGCGGCTGGGGCAAGCCGCACCGGCAGTTCTGGCCTGTGCCAAACACTTCGTTGCGGACGGCGGCACCTGGTCGGGTCACGACCGCGGCGACAGTATTGTTGATGCCCAGGCGATGTTCGACAACCATTTGCGTCAATATCAAGCCGCCATCAAAGCCGGCGTCGGCAGCATCATGGTTTCCTACAGTAGCGTCAATGGCGTCAAGATGCACGCTCGACGAGATTTGTTGACAGACATCTTGAAGGGACGCTTGGGATTCCCCGGATTTCTCGTATCGGATTACGCTGCGATTGAGCAGCTACCGGGAAACTACGCAGTGCAAGTGCAGGCCGCGATCAATGCTGGAATCGACATGGTCATGGGACCGAAGCATTTTCAAAACTTCATATCAACATTAGTCGTCGCTGGTGCCGCGCCGCGTGCCACTTGATCGAATCGATGACGCGGTTACCCGTATTCTGACCGTAAAGTGCGAGCTTGGACTCTTTACCCCAGCCCGGCAACGGCCGCCGTTGTCAATTATAGGTTCGGACGAACACCGGACGTTAGCTAGGCAAGCTGTCAGCCAAACGCTCGTGCTTCTCAAGAATGAAGGAAATATCCTGCCACTTGACCCGAACACGCCCAGCATTCACGTTACTGGCAAAAGTGCCGATGATATTGGCAACCAATGTGGCGGCTGGACGGTATCGTGGCAAGGGGGCAGTGGACCTATCACCTCGGGAACGACGATTCGTCGCGGTATCGAATTAGGCGCTGCTCGCGGTGCGCGAGTGACGTATTCACGGGACGCTAGCGGGGCCCAGGGGGCGAACGTTGTTATTGCCGTGATTGGGGAACGCCCCTACGCTGAAGGCAATGGTGATCGACGCAATCTGGAGCTTGATAGTGAAGACATTTCGGTAGTGCGCAAGGCAAAACAAACGGGCGCGAAAGTCGTGGTGGTCTTGGTCACCGGACGTCCAGTAATCCTCGGTGAAGTTGCCGAATCTGCAGATGCCATTATCGCGGCTTGGCTGCCCGGTACTGAGGGTGCTGGCATTGCTGACGTGCTTTTTGGTGCAGTCAAACCGAGCGGCAAATTGTCCCATTCCTGGCCGAAAAGCGCCGATCAGATTCCGATAAACGTTGGCGACACACCCTACGCGCCGCTCTACCCCTACGGCTATGGCCTTACGTTCCCTTAGCGACCTTAGAGCCCAAAACTAATTAATTTTTGAGTCAACTTTTCAGAATGCCGTTTTTCGGGCAGGGGCCCCGCGGAGACTGGTGCGTTTCTGCAACTCGACGGCACAGTGAGAAACAGAACAACAATAAAACAGCCAAAGTCCCGCAAATTCACGGCGAAACGCATTTTTCTCCGACAACTAGCTGATCTGGGCGCCCGACCGAATTCATCGACAGCTGAACTACGCGGATCAAGTGCTTGGCGGCACCGCTACGATTAAAGCAAAATGGAATAGCCCGCTGGGGAACCACGTAGGATGCGACTAGGAATCGATTTTGGTACCACTCGTACGGTTGTAGCGGCCGTTGACCACGGTCGCTATCCAGTCGCAATCTTCGATACTCCGAAGGGTCTCGCTGATTTTCTTCCTGGACTGGCCTTTGAAAGCAGCACGGGCATCGACTTCGGATTTGATCCCGGCGCCGATGCCTCAAGCTCTGAAGCACTCCGATCGATTAAGCGAGTAGTAGGCGCCTTGGCTCCGGATGATCCGGTGCCAGGCCTACAATCGCATACAGCCGCCCAGGCGCTCGCCACCGATTATCTTCGATTTGTTCGCCGGATGTTGGTTGAGCAGTCGAATTTGGAAGTTGATGGGCAAGAGCCTTTGGAAGCGATGGTCGCGGTCCCAGCCAATTCAAATACGGGCCAACGTTTCGTGACAGTCGAGGCATTCACGCGCGCAGGTTTTCAAGTAATCGGCATGTTGAACGAACCCACCGCGGCCGCCATTGAATTTGCGCACCGAAATCTTGGTGCACTCGGCAGGCGGACTCCGAAACGCTACGTGGTTGTTTACGATCTCGGCGGCGGCACTTTCGACACTTCTGCGGTATCGTTGGCTGAGCGGCGATTCGAGCTGTTGCGAAGCGAGGGTATCGGGCAGCTGGGAGGCGACGATTTTGACGAGGTGATTTTCAAGTATGCGCTAGAGTTGGCCCAAATCGACCACCAAAGCATTGGGCTTTCGAATCGGTCACGAATGCTGGAGATTTGTCGGGAAGCCAAGGAATCACTCACGTCGTCGAGTCGAAAATTATTGATCGACTTTGGCCGCGTTTTGTCCCAGCAAGGTGCGATAGTGATCGATGTTGATGAGATATACTCTCGTTGTCAGCCTCTGATTGATCGCACGCTGGACCTGCTTGACCGAGTTTTGGGAAGCCTTGCAAACTTCGGCATTGATCCCAACAATCAACGAGAACTTGGAGCGATTTACCTGGTAGGCGGAGCTACTTCATTTCCACCGGTGAGTCGTGCCTTGCGCAAATTGTACCGGCGAAAAATCCTACTTGCCCCGCAACCGCACGCGGCCACGGCTGTGGGGCTAGCCATTGCGTGCGACCCGGAAGCCGGAATTTTCGTGCGCGAATCAGTTACGCGCCACTTTGGTGTATGGCGTGAAGGTGAAGGGGGGCGTGCCAAGGTTTTTGATCCGATACTTCTCAAAGACACTGCCGCGTCCGATCAAGATCGGATTAGAATTGAACGTAGTTATCGGCCCGCGCACAGAGTGGGTCACTTGCGATATCTGGAATGTACTGACATCGACGTTCAGGGGCAGCCCGCAGGCGACCTAACACCTTGGGGCGACCTTTACTTCCCCTATGATCCTGCCCTAGCTGACCGCAATGATCTTGACCGTTTGCCCGCTGCCCGCTGCGACGGCTTGACGGGTGAAGAAATTGTGGAGATCTACGAGTATGGCGCCGACGGTGGCGTCAGCATTTCCATCGAGAATAGGACCCACGGATATCGTCGGCGGTACACCGTGCCTTGGGGCGCCAGCCGCGAGTGAGGCGCCGGTATTGCGGCCAACGGACAGGTCATTCGTTTTTCTGCTGTCGCTGTCCGCTGCAAGGCGATACGCTCCATTGGCAATCACCGAGCCGCTAACACTGTGAGGTTCACCAATGTTTTGTCCTCATTTTGATATCGGCAGGTTGATTGATTGAGCTACCGCTGCTAATTTCCTCAAGGCACATGTCATCGCTTGCTCCCGGGTTACTTGTCGCTGCGCCGCCGCTGGGTGATCCCAATTTTGATCGTTCCGTGGTGTTGCTGGCGGCTCACGGACCTGAAGGTGCCTTTGGATGGATCATCAATGGTCGAGAATTGATGACTTTATCCGACCTCCTTGTTCGCGCCGATGTTACTGCGACCCCACCGGATGTTCGAGGAATGGTGCGCATTGGCGGTCCAGTGTCGCAGGAGCAAATATGGCTAGTTTACCGAATTCAAGACCGGTTCGACGACATTGATGGCCAGTTCGACGTCGGCTCTCAAATTCTTGCCACGGCATCCCGACGGGTTCTCGAAGCGCTCGGTGAAGGGCGACAGCGGGGCAATGTCGTCGGTCTGGCAGGGTATGCTGGGTGGGCGCCGTCCCAGTTGGAAAATGAGATTCGACAGGGAGCCTGGCTGCCTACTGAAATTGATCCCGAAGTGGTGTTTGACGTTCCTGCCGCGGAAGTTTGGCAGCGCGCCTATGGTCTGGTAGGTGCCACACCCATGTCATTCACTACGCGTACCGTGGGTTTGGCCTAACCTTGACCCTCAGGTTGGGTTCCGTTGCGCTAGGCGCTTTTGTCCTTTTGGGGTTCGTATGGCTTGGAAAGCCTGCCCATGGCCAAGCGGGGGCAAACACTGGAATTGCTCCGTCCACAAACCCGAAGCACCCCCGTTGTCCCACTGAAATGGTACGGGTTGAGAACATTTGCGTCGATCGTTGGGAAATCATGACGGTGGATCGTCAAACGCATCGCGAGTTGTCTCCCTATTTTCCACCGCTTCCGGCGCTGCTCAAGAAAGTCTTCGACAGTTGGCAGATTGAACGCAAAAAAACTGGTGATGCTTCGGCCAGGGTCCTGCCTCTGCCCGAATTACCCGATTGGCAATTGACTGATGATTTTGAGCCGATGGCAGTGAGTCGCGGTGGCGTAATTCCGCAAGGGTATCTCTCACGCGACCTTGCGCAACGAGCTTGTGCTAATGCAGGCAAGCGATTGTGCCGCTTGGACGAATGGCGACATGCTTGTCGCGGCAGCGCCCAGCGTGATTTTCCATACGGCAATACTTACGTGTCGGGTGCCTGCAACGTAGGTCGTATGATCCATGCGGCCGCCGTGCTGCACGGCAATGCTTCTGTGGGGCACCTGGATCCAAGGCTGAATCTCGTTTGGGAGCGTGGCCGTGACCCTCTGCTGCGACCCACCGGCGCAACCAAGACCTGCGCCAGCCGCTGGCAGGATGATAGCATCTACGATATGGCGGGAAATCTTGATGAGTGGGTTGACGACGAAGCCGGCGGATTCGTCGGAGGCTTTTACGCGAGGATTACAACTAAGGGTTGTGACGCAAGGGTCAAAGCGCATCCTCCCAGCTATTTCGACTACTCAACTGGCGCTCGGTGTTGTCGCGATGTCGAGTAAGTCTTAGCAAGCCCTTTCCTAGCCGATCAAGGTTGCTCGAAGCATGCCTCTACCATTTCACTCCAACGATAATGCTGATTCCTGGCAAACATCAATGCAAGCGGCACAATCGGAACAATCGTCGTCATTTACCTGAACTTTTCCGTCTTCTACTTTGAGCGCTTCGCTCGGACAGGGTTCAACGCAGTCACCGCAACCCGTACATTTTTCTACCGCAACTTTGACCGCCATTGCTTGGTGTCTCCTTTGGAATTCAGAATTTGCGACAAATGGAGAACTTCGCAAGCTAATTGTGAATTGCCAACGAGTAGTTTATCCTACCGTCGGTTTTGTACCGAGCCATCTCGCCGAACGCTCGCATAATTTTCGCACTACGCGCTGCCCATGCGACTCAAAACGCGACTCAAACGGTCGAGAGACGCCTGCAATCCTTGCGCGGTCAAATCTGAAAAACTAGGGCTGCCGTAGCTGGACCATGATAAAGCCAATAGTCGCTCTTCCGGGGATCGCGGGGACGGAAACGTTCGAAACACCAAGCATGAATCCGATTGTTCGCTCCACGTCACCGCGATGTCTCGTTCGGGAGTATTTGCAAGTACCTGACCGGTCAAAGTCTCGCCCCAGGCCAACGCGAGGTGACAGTCGTCCCCTTCAGAAGGCACGCCACCTGAAACTGTCAGCCATTGAGCCAACGCAGCGGCATCCGTAAAAAACACGTGTGCAAACCCGGGCGACGTCGGCACGGGTTGCAGGAACCAACGCACATGGCGCGGCAAATCTGGGTGGCAGCTAAGCCCGTGGTCAAGCAGCCCTAGAGCGGTGCGCCATGCGGACACCATTCCTTCCTCCTCGTCTTCACTGCGCAGCCCTTCATGAGTCAGTGCGATTTCTCCGTCACCCACCTCAATTATTAGACGAGACGAGCCAACCTCATAGACCACGCACTTTTCTGGAGTCGATTGCGCAACGTGCATGCGCACGCTAAGGCCCATAGCGGGCCACGACAAGGTAAGAACACTTCCTCGTGTTGCGTCGCCAACGACCGTGTCCGCCTGCCAACGCGTAAGTCCGCGAGCCGTGGCGCACTCCCGCCACAGGCGGTTACGGCTGGCTGATATTGATCGGCGTACTGTGATGCAACGGCTCACGGCGCGAATACCGAATTTTAGCGAACTGTCGGCAGTAACCGGATGTTTAGTGGCGGGTGGAGCCGTGGGGGATCGAACCCCAGACCTCCGCATTGCGAACGCGGCGCTCTCCCAGCTGAGCTACGACCCCAACGAGGGAGCCGGAAGCTAGTCTCTTGTTTATCTGTGTCAACCGAAAAGCAGCTGTTCTCCAGGCGTTGTCGCATCAATGCGCGACGGGCTGAGTGCCGTAAAGGCATCAGACGCCGCATCGGTTTTTCCCCACGAAAGCCGCACCAGATTAGGGATTGACCTCCAATGACCAATGGTTACGTTGATGACTGGTTCGTGGCTGACCAGCGGGTCGGTCACGGTAGGCACGAGGCCCACGCACCGGTGAACGGTGCTTTGGAGGAGCAGACGGCAGTGGCTGCCTGTCACTCGACTGAGCCATTAGGAGAAACTGTATCATGGGCAAGATAATCGGCATCGATCTCGGAACGACAAACAGCGTCGTCGCGGTAATGGAAGGCAAAGAGCCTAAAGTCATCGTCAACGAAGAGGGCTCCCGCATAACGCCGTCGGTCGTGGCTTGGGACGATAAAGGTGAGATTTTGGTCGGACAGATTGCCAAGCGGCAAGCCGTCACCAACCCTGAAAACACAGTCTATTCATCCAAGCGATTTATCGGGCGACGTCACGACGAGGTCCAGTCGGAAACCAGGCGGGTACCGTACAAGGTCGTTACCGGCAAGAATGGCGACGCATGGATAGAAGTTCGCGGGCGCGAAATGGCACCCCCTGAGGTTTCGGCCAAGGTCTTGCAAAAGCTCAAGAAAGCCGCTGAGGACTACTTGGGTGAAAAGGTGACCGAAGCCGTGATCACGGTTCCGGCCTACTTCAATGATTCGCAGCGCCAAGCTACCAAAGATGCGGGTCGAATTGCAGGACTGGAAGTGCGCCGCATTATCAATGAGCCCACGGCCGCGGCACTGGCTTACGGATTAGATCGTAAGAAGAATGAGGTGATTGCCGTCTATGATTTCGGCGGCGGCACCTTCGATATTTCGATTCTGGAGGTCGGTGACAACGTGGTACAAGTGATTGCCACCAATGGTGATACTCACCTCGGTGGCGACGACATTGACGATACCATCATGGAGTGGCTGATTGCCGAATTCCGCAAGGATACGGGCATCGACGTGTCCAAGGACAAGATGGTCATCCAACGGCTGAAGGATGCTGCTGAACAGGCCAAGATTGAACTGTCAAGTAAGCAGGAGTCGGCGATTAACCTGCCCTTCTTGACGGCTGACGCCAGTGGTCCAAAGCACCTTCAAAAGTCGCTGACACGCTCGAAGTTCGAGCAAATGATGCAACCGCTGGTTGATCGTACGATGGAACCGGTACGGCGAGCCCTGGACGATTCCAAGAAGCGCCCCAATGAAATTGACGAAATCGTGCTAGTTGGCGGTTCGACCAGAATCCCGCATTGTGCAGGAAACAGTTACCAAGTTCTTCGGCAAAGAGCCTCACAAAGGCGTCAATCCTGATGAGGTCGTTGCGATCGGGGCCGCGGTGCAGGGCGGTGTGCTGTCGGGTGACGTACAAGATGTAGTACTGCTGGATGTTACGCCGCTATCGTTGGGAGTCGAGACTTTGGGCGGCGTCATGACCGTGATGATTTCCGCGAAACACCACTATTCCAACGCAGAAGAAGGAGATCTACTCTACGGCAGCGGACAGTCAGACCTCCGTTGAAATTCATGTGCTCCAAGGTGAGCGAGCTGAGGCCCGATACAATCGAACTCTGGGACGATTTCATCTTGAAGGATTGCCACCTGCGCCACGCGGGGTTCCCAAAGTCGAAGTGACTTTCGATATCGATGCTAATGGTATCTTGAGTGTCGCTGCCAAAGACATGGCCACCGGCAAAGATCAGCGCATCACCATTACCGCAAGCAGTGGCCTGTCCTCAGGCGACGTCGATCGCATGGTGAAGGACGCCTCTGAACACGAAGCTGAGGACCGCCGACGTCGAGAGGAAGTGGAACGTCGCAATAAGCTCGATAATCTTTGTTACACACTAGAGCGCCAGATTTCAGAGAACAAAGACAAGCTCGCTGGAACTGACGTATCTGGTATCGAGACTCTGATAAAAGAAGGTCGCGAAGCGGTCGAAAAGCAGGATGATTCGAAGGTCCAGGACGTGCTAGAACATCTCGAGAAAGCTGCCCACCAGATGGCGACTAAACTCTATGAATCGGCCAGCAGTGCACAGGGACCTGGGCCGAATCCGCCGAATTCGGACGGCAAGGCGGATAACAAGGGCGACGGAAAGAAGAACAACGTCATCGACGCCGAATTCGAAGAATCGAATTAATTCTTCTGCCCCTCGGCTTGAGCGGGTATCGTGCCTCGCCATGCGCGCAAGGTATAAGTTTGGGCTTTGGGTTTTGTGGTTAGTCCTGACAGGGTGCGCGGGGGCGAACCATCCGCCGCAGCCACCGACCAAGACTGGTTCGTTGGAGCCCCTTCGAGTTGACGCGACCCAGGCAGACCTGTCTCAGGTGGCGGCACCCAAAGATCTGGTCTTGGTTGCTCGGGCGGAACGCCTGGACAATGCGGCTGCGACCTTAGCGCGGTGGATGAATTTACCATTCGATCTTCGGGTGCTTGACACGTTAGGTCCGGGGCTCAGCCAGACTATTATCGCAGATGCACCCATTGAAGCCGCGGTGGCTCTCGCCGAAGCCAGCGACACCGAGGTACCTCAGCCCCACGCAGTCTTCTCGGCAGGGATTGCGTCGATCGACGCGGGACGAAAGCTGTTCGAGAAATTCGGGCGTAGGCTCGAAGAAACGTCTCCCGGCGTATGGCTTACGGGCGACGAGTCGCCGGTGGCATGCGGATTGGCTCAGGCGCTAGGTCGCGCGCAGGTTCGCATCGTGTGCGGCGACCGACGGGTTGATGTCGAAACCCTCTTGCCCTATGCAACGCGTGGCTTGCCACTGCAAGCGATGGGTACTTCAGACCTGCACATTGAAGTAAAGCTGGCGCCGATGCGCGAACGATACCAGCAGCGCCTCCGCCAAGTCAAAGCCTTGGCAATTCCTATGGCGTTGCATGAGTTGGGATTTATGGACGCTCGAATATCGCGGCCAATTACCGACATTCTGTATGCGCTGGGTGACGAGATAATTGATGTTGTTGATGATATGGATAACCTGGCTATCGATGCGCGAATAGCCTCAGATCCTGAGCGAGTGGACGTCACGGCAGCGCTAGCGTTCGCGCGGGCTCATTCGTGGTCAGCTCAGACATTGGCAGATGCCCGAAAGCGGGCAGCGAGCGCACCAACCCTGTTCTTCGAGCTCCCGACAGATGCCAGCATGGCAAGCTTTTCTTCGCCGCACAATCCGAAGTCACTCGATAAACTCGTCCATTGGTTGGGGTCACTGTTGGACGGTGCACTTTCCCACATCGCGGTGAATGCCAAGGTGCGGGACAACCTGGTTCGTAGCACGGAACAATTGAACGACGCGCCTAGCGGACCCGGAGTATGTGCAGCCGCACCGGCAGCGAGCAACACAAGTGTAACCAGAGATCAAGACATAGTAACAAAATCAATGAACGCTTGGCAGATCTGCGCCACCGATCAACTGCCAGCGGCGAAGCTTACGGCAGTTTTGGATGCTTGGGTCAGTGTTGCCGCGGACACCGCATTTCGGAAATTCATGGGCGACAAGGCCATCATTTTCCGCCGTGCTGTTACCCCTGTTGGTTTGCCAACCGGGTCGGCCGCGTACGAAGCAAAGCTCGACGTCGAAACCATCGGGCGCTCGCTGCAAAAACTCTTGTCCGACTCCGAGGCGCCATTAAACAATTGCCAAGAAGATTGTCACCGCGGGCAAGCCGTCAGCGCATTCAATTTTCATACTCGTAGTGCCCGACCAAAATCGCGCTTGGTGGGGTTTTGGTACGGATGCAAAGCTTGTCGTGTCGCATTTGATCTTGGCGAAGAAAGGCGACCACGACCACATCGGTGCCGGGCCCGAGTTAGCGGGGCTTTCCCGCAGTGCAAATGCTATTGCTGGAGGTTATCTCACGGTAGCGCAATTCGCCGTGCCCTTTCTCAATAGGATGCAGCGCGGTTTGCGGTTAGGTCCCAAGCCGGCGCACGAAGGACAGCTGGATGACGTCCTAGCCACCGCTCCCCACCACGGCCTGACACCGATACCTTTCCTCTGGTCCGTGAAGGGGGAGGACGCCGCACCCGAATTGAAGATTGAACTTGGGGTCGGCCGCTCAGTATTCGAGGACCTTGTCTCGATAGGTGCGCAGTCAGTCCTAAAAAAGGTGAATTAGCTTCGGTCGCGGACGTCGCACCTGGGCGCCGGCGTGCCGTCACGCCAGAAAACGATTATCCGGCCTGATAATTCTGATCGGGGAATTGGTGGTCTAATATAAGTTAGTGTAATCATTTTGACTACATGAGCAGTTTCGCTCGATGGCTCTTGATGCTCCTCGGTTTGGCGGCTTATGCCCGTTCGGCGCAGGCTGCGGCATGGATTGAAACGACCGTTTTATCGGACGCCGTCACCGTAGCCATTGAAAAGTCTGGGCGCGCCATCGTCAGTCATTCGATAGCGCTAAAGATTCGCGGCGGTCCACTGAGGAGCTGGGCCCTTCAAGGAATCGACAGAGATGCTGAGCCACTGCCGGATGCGTCCGTCGTAAATACTTCAGCGGCGGTCGCGCAAAGCAGCCGGCGAGAGTTGGTGCTGGCGCGCGGTGACGATGAGTCGCTGCAAATTGACGTTGCGGATGATCGAGGTCTGAAACAGGGCACGTATTTGCTGGAGTTCTCGTATCGCACTGACTTTCGCGAAACGAAAATGATGCGAGTCCGTGGCCCTTGGTTGGAGATTGGCTGGATTGGGCCGAGATTCTCCACCGGCCTGGACGGCACTAAGGTGACCTTTCGATTGCCGGCGGCCTCGACCTCGCCTCATTTGCCCGAACTCGATGCTGATCCCGACCTACCGAATCTCGAGGGCGCGCCGATTGACGCCTTCGTAAGCACAGTACGACGCAACACGACCTTTGACGAAATCGATCTGGTGCGCGCGCACGTCGCTCTCGGTGAACCTGTCCTTTGGCGAATTTGGGCTAGCCCGGCTGCATTCGACCCTTCAATATTACCGGTTTCACCCGTCTCCGTCGATCACGCTGTGCCACTGGCGGCGCCGACAGCGACCAATAGAATGCGCGACTCTGGCTGGCTTCTTATCTCATTTTCCGCTGCAATCCTCTGGATTTCAGCCTTGCTGGCTAAGCTACGTTACCATGCCGCGGATTGCCAAGCACAAGGCGTAGCACCACGCGCGGTCTTGCGACTGCATCCAGTTCTGCGTGTCACGCTCTCGGGCTTTCTAGTTGCTGCGGCCGTGTTATTGGCCTATGCGTGGCAATCTCCAACGGCTGCCGTGCTGTGCATTGCGGCGGCCATGCTGTGCGCTGCACAAAAAGTTCCGAGCGACATTCGTCCCCTGCGCGGCCCCGGCGTTTGGTTACCGCTAACCGACGCCGATGCATTCTGCCGCCATGATCCGCCGCCGAAAGGCCGCTTCCTGGATGCTTCGCGTTGGCAAGGCCGTGTCGTATTGATGCTTTGGCTACTGGTGGTCGGGGTCGCGATGCTGGTAATCTCGCGACATTCCTCGTACGATGCCGCACTGTTCGGTCTCATGTCGCCGTTGCCGTTGCCTTTGTTTTTGACGGCACGCTTTACGCAATTGCCGAATGCTCAGCGACAGCGCGCCGCCGATTGGCTTGCGCAATTGCATCGCCGCTTGACCCACGCCCAGCAATTGAAGGTCATTGCTTGGGCGCGATTTCCCGAAGGGGAAGCCTCACCCGACGAACTGCGCCTGCGCGTGGTTCCACCAAAGCCAGTGGCAGGCTTACTTGGCCTCGAAGTAGCCTATACCCAAGCAGCCGACTTCAAAGAATCGACCGCGTCATTGTTGCTGCGCGTCGTCAACGGAACCGCCGCCCAGCAGGTTTGGCGCGGGCAATTGGTATGGCAGCGGGGAAGACGCGCTGACGAGCGAGTCGCCGCCTGTCCACTCATTTGGCCGTCTTGCGCATTGGCGGAGGATGTCATTGTTCAATTGATGGCGGATCTCTTGACTCAAAGTGACAGCGATGTGCGAAAACCAAGTGCTCGCAGCAAGCCGAGTAAGTCGAGCGGCACGGGTGCCACGACGTCGAAAGCAGGCATTGTGCCATTGCCAGCCCACGCGACCCGACGCGCGTGAAGTGCGTGCCGCCCAGGTGCAAGTAAGGCCTGCTTGGTCGCTCCGTAAAGTTCGTCGTTGACGAGAGGATAGCCCAGGCTCGACAGATGCGCTCGGATTTGATGGCGTAGTGCGCGGCTAGCTTGCACCTTTACTACGGAAAATTCCCCGCTGCGCTCGAGGATTTGAAAATCGGTTTTTGCGACGCGAGCACCCGGCGAGCTGGGTTCGGCGACGACAACGCGGCGAGCATTACGCGGACTTTTGCGCAGGGGTAATTCGATGCAACCCTGGTCCGGCAGGTCAACCCCTTGGACAATGGCCAGGTATTCCTTATCGATCTGTCCCATCGACAGGGCTAGTCTCAATGCGTCGAAGGCTGGGGTCACTCGCGCCACGACGAGTAGCCCTGAAGTACCGTTGTCCAGCCGATGAATTAGACCGGGCTCCAATGGATTGGGTCCAACCCCTTGAATTGAAGGGTAATGTGCCAAAAGAGCATTGGCTAAGGCCGAATGGTCGTCCCCGTCCAAGGGAGCCGTAGCTTGTAGAGCGGGCTTGCAAACTACTGCGAGAAATTCGTTCTCGAAGCGAATGTCGAGAGTCAGCGATGCATTGGGGACCGCCGAGCGCGGTGCAGGCAATGGCAAGCGGACCTGCTGCCCCGCTGATAAGACCAGGCTCTTAATCCCAACCCGCCCATTTACCAAGACGCATCCGGCTTCGCACCAGCGCTTTGCGCGTTTGCGCCCAAGCAAAGGCACTCGGAGTGCAAGCCATCGGTCCAGACGAATTCCGTCCTCGTCGGCCGTGACCTCTATGGTGCATTGTTTATTTACCACGTGCCGGAAATGCCAGCGACCCACCCTCGCGACGGACTTTGGCCAACGGTGGCTGATGACAGCCCGACATAGGGAAAGTAATTCAGCGATTGGCGCGGTTCAGTACTGTGAGACGACATATTGCGCGTAAGCAGCCAACCCACTCCGCCGCCTAACAAGGTACCGCTTCCAACGGCGACGACCCAAGAGCGATCTTGATTGCGGGGTAACGTGCCGGTGTCCGCGACCAGGAGCGAACTCGCAACGGCCGCCCCCGACAGAGCACCAAGACTGGCTGCCAAATCGATAAATAGCACCCGCGTACTCGAGGTGTCGATCTGAGTAGCCGCAATGCCCGCGGCAAGCACCCCGACTCCCGCCCCCACGCCCATGCCGGTGTTGGGCGTTCGCTCCGTGCTGCCGCGCCAAGTCCACTCAGAAAGGGCGCCCAGAAATGTTCCGAAGGCGCCTCCTGAATGTAACATTACGGCGCTGCCGGGCGTTGCCTTGTGCATGCTGATAGACACTGAGGCTAGCGTCAGCCCTGTTCCAGCTCCGAGCAGCCCGTACACGTAGCGGTCCGTTGCAGGTTCCACGTCTTGACCGCGAGCAATCAGAAAGCCGCTGGCCGTTGGCCAGACGATACCAGCCGTCAGCGTCCAGGCGTCGTCGAGACTAATGTCCCATTCGTCCGCAGCCAACATCGAAGCACCCAGCCCCATGCCGGCACCTAGCACTGCCAAAGGATACGTGACTCTCGGATCATTTGAGCCGCTCGCGCGTTGCAGCCAATAGGCAGTGAAGCCACCGAGCAACGCGGTGGTGACCGCAAGAACCCCCCGCCCTTCGGAGCGTGCCGACGGCGTGGGTTGTCCCGGTACTGTCGGCGCCACTTGGCGTGAGGGTTCGAGTGCGCCTTTTCGATAAGATTGGACCAATTCCCCGAGCATGACCACCGCGCGCACGTCCACATTGCTCAATTCAATTTCTTGGGTTCTTGCTGCAATTACTCGAGACCCGGGTGCTACAGCCAAGAGCCGCAATTCGACGTTCGACCCGCGCACGATCAGGCGTGGGGAAACGACCCAGCGCGTGGCGGCGAGTGCAATTAGAGTTGCCTCTGAAGCTGGCGATTTGCCCTCATCCTCGAGTGAGTGCGCGGTTGGCGCTATTTCTAAACTTAGGTCGAGGTCTTGTACGGAGTCGCTGAGCAACGCGTCCACGTGCTTGGCCATCCGCTCAAGTGAAGGACTGGTGGATGTCAGGTCTTTCTTCGACGAGTCACATTCACACTCTGCGGTCACGACTGCCGGCAGGATCAACATGTCGCTTTCGCTCGCTAGGACCTGACTTGGCCACAGAACCGTACCTATAGAAAAACTCAATGCGAGGGACAAACCCCATTTGAATGGTCGCAAACCGGTGTGGCCACCAACCAGCGTACTTTCCAGTGGATCTGCTCCGACCAATTCAATACTTGATCGACGCGGGACCTTGTGGTTTTGGGAAGCCAAATGCACTGATGTTGGCGGCATGGTCGCGCCAATCAAACTAAAACATCGCTGTCGCGTTGAGCCAGCCGTCGAAGCCGGAGGAACTATCCACGAGGAAACGTTAACCCGGTGCGTTTATTACGGGGCGGTAATTGGGATTGGGAATGCCCGTGGGGGTAAACGCCGAGGTGGGGTCCGTTCTGGTGCGACAGGGGCCGGCTTCCTGCAGGCTTCCGTTGAGTGATGCGTTACAGGGCTGATCAAAGGTGAGATAATGCGACTGGATATGGTTGAGCGCGGTGCCCAGTGTGAACTTTATGTACTTATTAGCCTGGTAGGTCACGCCGATACTGTAACGTGTAATGACGTACTGTTGCGTATCCATCAACCCCGAGGAAAAAACGCGCTGTGAATTCGGGTCCAACAAACTAGTGGTCGTTGACCCTGCTGTCGCTGGTGCCGGCAGGTAATTGGTGTAGTTCGGCATTCGCATCGACAGGGCGTCGCTTGACCCGAGTGCGTCAAATAGCTCGTTGTAATCGCGACCTTCAGAACGGTAGGTAGCCTCCAGACGCAAATCGAACGTCAAGCGTTGATACTCGCTGCGCACCTCCCAAGGAATGACCGACAAGCCCATAATGACGGTGCCCTGAAGTGGCGGATGATTGACTAAATTACCCCGAAGATCCGTGACGCCATAGTCGCTGCCCGAATTCGGAAACTCAAACAACATCCGAAACCCCCCGTAGGGTTCGATGTATTTGATGCGCTTCGATATGTAGGAGTGAAGTTCAAGGCCCGTTGTGCCGCGGCTCACGCCCGGCTGGCGCGGGCCACCCGCGCCCTCAATGGGATAATTGCCCGGTGAAGCCGGTAGCGTAGGTGCGAGCAAGGCATCACTTTGTACGCCCATTTCGATCGACGTCTCCCGGCGCGGCGCACTTGACCTCCCCCTGTTTCGGATGGTCATTGCAGGCGTGCATCGGCTCGGAAACACTGAAGCGGCTTTCAACGCCGACAATCCACGTCGGTTTGGTATGGTCTCGATATTGGTTCATCAGCCCCAAATCGAGGCCCAGCGCCAGATATTCGATTCCATGTCGCTGCGGCGCGCTAAAGGGAAGCGAAAACAATTGTTCGTTGGTCGCCCCCTGTAAACCATCTAACTGGGTGCCTGGTCCCTCGTAATTACCCAGGGTCTGAGAGTTGTTGAGTATCACGGGCATTCGCACGATAAATGCAAGATCGCGATACAGTCCGATATCCGCGCGCATTTGCAATCGGCTAGTGGATTCTTTGTACTGTGCAATCTTCTCGGTGCTTTGCGTGTAAAGTCCGTTCGAGACGCCGGTTTCTCTCAGAATATTGGCGGAGCGAGAACTGTACTCATATCCGATCGACAAATTAACGTCAAAGGGATCATCGTCGTCGAAAGCGTCGGCCACTTGCGTAATTTCGGTTGACTCCGCCATCAACCGGGGTTCTTTCGCCGTTCGCGGCTCTTCCGCCAATGCAGGCGCAGTCCACGCCAACAATCCGGCAATTACGATCCACTTTACGTTACCTTGGCCAAAGCCAAGCGAAGTACGAACCCTGCTTTTCGGGTTTACGCCCACGCATTCACCGCGTTTGAAATTCACGATGTCCTGCCTTATGGAATTTTCCGTCCGCTCATCGGTAACCCAAGTACGCTCTAGGTCTTCTAGTCCGTTTGCGTTGAGCATCGACAAATCGCCTTGTCGGGACGCTACCTGCGTCCTTGGCGAAGTGTCAATCCGGTGCAGGCGGCCGGGCCGAAGCACTTTCAATTGTTCCCTCTTTTGACATCTAATCGCGGGCCGGGGGGCGGGGTAAAGGTTGGGGTGCCGGGGGCCTGGGCAAGCGCGTATTCTCGTAGTCCACCTCGAAAATCTCAGCCGTTACGTCTTCAGCTGCAAGTTCCTCCCTCGCCTGACCTAGCTCCCGGTTCGTTTCGTCCAGCCGATCAGCCAGTGCGCCTAAGAATTGCCACAACAACTTCACGGCTAGCTGGTGCTCATTGCGCAAGATGTCAAAAAAGTCGGTTCGGCGAATCACCATCAGCTCGCTGTCAAGGTCGCTAATCACAGTGGCAGAGCGCGGTTGATTGCGGACCAAAGCCATCTCGCCGAAGTGATCGCCTGGCTTGAAGCGCGCCAATTCCGTGTCGCCACGCATGACTTTGACACTACCGGTTAGAACGATGAAAAGCTCCTCGCCACGATCGCCCTCGCGAATTACCACATCTGCGTCTTTATACGGGTGTACTTCGACCACCTGCAAGAGCCGCAGTATTTCCCGATCATTGAGGGCACGGAACAGCGGCATGCGAGCCAAGATTTCGCGTTTAAGCTGTACGTGGCGAGCACGAGTTTCATCCCTAGCAGCCGCGTCACCGAAGCCAACGATGACGGTCGTGATGTTGTCTTTGCCGCCGCGCTCGTTGGCCGCCGCGATCAGCTCTTGGGTGGCTAGGTTGCTGTCTTTGAGACAAAGTAGGCGGCTGAGTTCTTCAAGATCATCTTCAAAGTAACCCGAGAGTCCATCGGTACACAGCAGGAAACGGTCGCCCGCGATCAGATCGACTACCAGACTGTCGGGCTCAGTATGCTCGTAAACGCCAATTGCCCGAGTGATTGCATTCTTTTGCGGGAGTTTGTCGATCTCCTCGCGCGCCATTTTCTTGCGCTTCACTAACTCGTTAAATACGCTGTGATCTTCGGTTAATTGTTCAAGGACGCTATCTCGCAGCAAGTAAACGCGACTGTCTCCTACCCAAACAACAAAGGCCTGGTTGGCGAGAATGACCACTGCGACCAAAGTCGTGCCCATGCCTCGCTTGGTCGGATCTTTGCGGGCCTCCTCGTGAACTCGACTTGACGCTTGATTAATAGCGTTTTCAAGCAGCGTTAGAATTTGCTTGCGCGTAACTTTGTCCGCGCCACGTTTGTCGGCAGCGTAGTCCTCGAACATCCAACTTTCACGTTTGATGGTGTCGTGAAACACCTTGACCGCAAGGGCACTTGCCACTTCGCCAGCGGCGTGACCTCCCATTCCATCGCACACGACAAATAGTCCCAGCTTTTTGTCGACGAGGAAGTTGTCCTCATTGTGATCGCGCTGGCGCCCTATGTCGGTTAAAGCGGCAAACGTAATTTCATTGCTCGACATGCCGGCCGAGAGCATAGATCAGTGATGGTGTAGGGAGCCACCGCATAGCACCAAAGGCCATCACAATCTCGATTTGTCCCGTATTTTAGGCGGGGCATGGCCGGTCGATGCCGAACGATGGGCGTCAAGCATCCCCGGGTTAGCGCCGTTGCTAGGCTGCGCTGACCGGAAGTACACCGAGCTCAAAAAGTGACGCCGCCCCGCCACGCGCAACAATGACATGGTCTAATAAGGGCAACCCCACCGCATCGCACGCCTCGACGAGCGATACCGTCATGGTGACGTCTTCGCGACTAGGCTTCGGATCGCCGCTAGGATGATTGTGAACCACGACCAGCCCGCTGGCGCCGTCCCGCAACGCCACGCGCAAAATATCGCGTGCCTGCAGTGCGCAGCCGTGCTGGCCCCCGCGTGCTACGCAGCGCGCCTGCAACAAATGGTTTTGACCATCCAAAGCCAAGGTCCAAACTTCCTCGTGATCGAGGGCAACCAGGTGGGTTCGAGCCCAGACTACGACGTTCTCGAACGACTGCATCTCCAACCCAGCATGTTCTGAATTGTCAGCCAGCGACCAACGCCGGGCAAGTTCAATCGCGGCCAGAAGTCGTGCCGCTTTTGCTGGCCCGACCCCTCGCTGCATGGACATTAGATGCGGGCCGAGTCGTCTGAGTGCAACCAGGTTGCCGGCGAAGTCCAGCAATGCCTCCGCCGTAACCAGGACCGATTGTCCCTCACATCCTGTGCCGAGCATAATTGCGAGCAATTCTGTGTCGCTCAACGTCGCAACTCGTCCTTGAAGTGCGCGCTCCCGAGCGGCTATCCTCGTGACTTGGCGTGAATCAACGGACATTGTGCCGACTAGTGCTTGCGCTATGCCATGGCCCAACGCCCGAAATTTACGGACAAATCGCCGCCAAGAGGTGGCCATCGCTGGCGACCATTAGCGACGACCCCGTGGTGAGACACATTACTAGGGATTGCCGGTCCTGACCGACGTAGCTACGCTTGACCCGTGGATCTCCGCACGCGAACCTCGCTGTTTTGTGGTGCACTGGCCTTGGCCATTGGTCTTTCAATCTTGCTTCGCGGACGCATTCGGCGCCCGCAGCTCTTCTTTGCTGGTTTTGCAATCGACATGGGGCTCTGGTACCTGGCCCAATGGTTGTACCGCTGGGCTCAATTGGACGTTTGGGCCCGTTCCACAGCCGTGCTCGCCGTGCTGTTGCCACAGTTCGCATTGCACCTGTTTGAAGCGATCATGCCCCACCCGAGCAAACGCAGTTCCCTGCTTCGAATCGCGGGGCTGCTTGCGTTGCCAATGTTTTTGTTAGCGGTAACGCCTCTGCACGAGCGAAGGTGGGCGCGCGCATCGATATTCCTGTACGTATTTGGATTAGTGGCTGCCGGGCTTGGTTCAATGGCGATTCGTGCGTCACGCAGCGGCTCGCTCGCCACAACCCGTCGCGTTCATTTTTTGGTTCTAATTGGCGCCTTGGCTGGGGTATTTAGCTTGGCCGACTTTCTTTGGTTTCTGGGTGCACCATTGCCCCCGGTCGGCGCTGTACTCAGTACCGTATTTCTATTCGTACTAGCCCAGTCGCTCAACCGGGAACGGCTGGTAGATTTGTACGATTTACTAGGCCATTTAGTGGTTCACACCGCTCTTGCGTTTTGTCTAGCGGGTATTTTCTACGTTTTCGTCGTGCTATTTGGCGGTTTCGAAACCATGTACCTGGGGGCCATTCTGGCAGCGATTGTTATTTTGGTCTTGTTCGATCCATTGCGCCACAAAGTGGAAGGCTACATCCACCGTGTTCTATTTCGAGAACGCGTCGATCTTGAGCGCAGCGTTTATGTTGCCCGAGCCCAATTGGCGCACGTGCTCGAAGTGGCCGACATTGCGAATGTTGTATTGACGCCGCTGGAGGAATCGCGCCGGGCCACAGGGGGCGCCCTCTACTTGCGCGATCCGCTCAGTTCCGACTTCCGCCTGGCCCAGTTCTTCGGACCGCCGGCGCCACCTCGCATTGATCCGGTCATAGCTCGCCCGCTTATCGATTGGCTGAGCGAGCAGCGTAGCTTGGTCATGGAGCAGGTGGGTGCCGTCGCATTGGAACAGCGACGACGAGGTCGAGTTCACGAGGCGGAGAGCGCCGAGCGACTTCAATCGGCGGCGGAGGCACTCGGGCCGCTCAGGTCCTCGGTGCTTTTGGCAATTCACGGCGAAGACCAGGGCCTGTTCGGGATCTTGCTGTTGCAGGATGATCGCGTAGGGGATGCCTTTGCGTCGGATGAAGTGACGTTGCTTGAAACATTGGCCACACAAATTGGCGTGGTAATCGAGAATTCGCGGCAGTTTAGTAACAAGCAAGAGCGGGACCGGCTGGCGGCTCTTGGGCAAATGGCAGCGGGCCTTGCCCATGAGATCAAGAACCCATTAGGAGCTATCAAAGGCGCCGCACAATTGCTAAACGAAGAACACGAAACTTCGCGGTTGGATGTCGCCTCTCGAGAGTTCGTTGGGATTATTCTTGAGGAAGTTGAGCGGCTTGACAGGGTTGTTGGCAGCGTGCTCGATTATGCGAGGCCATCCAAGGGAAACCCCGGTCTAATCGACGTCAATGCGGTGGTTCGCAGGTCGCTGCAGGTTTTGTCGAGCGAGCGCAATGACGGAATCAATTTTGAAGTTCGCTGCGCGCAGGATCTGCTTAGTGTACGTGCAGATTCGGAGCAATTGCGTCAAGTGCTGATCAATCTGGTTCGAAATGGTGTTCAGGCAATGAATGGCCGAGGAACATTACGCGTCACCACCTGGCAACGGCATGGTTGGCGCCCGGGTTGGAATGTAGCCAGCCATAGCCGGGACTGGGTAGAGATTGCCATTCAAGATGAAGGCTCCGGGATCATGCCGCAGGTTTTGGAAAACCTATTTGTCCCGTTTTTTACGACGAAGATACAAGGCACCGGCCTCGGATTAGCCATTAGCCACCGGCTGGTTGAAGCAATGGGGGGGCGCATTTTGGTGGCCTCCCAACAAGGTCAGGGCTCAACGTTCAGTGTAGTCTTGCCGGCTGCCATGGAGCCCTCGGCGGCGGCGACCGCGGTTATTCCGCTGGCTCAGACGTAGGCATCGATTAATTCTGTGACCCAACTCGGGCAGAACGTGACCGGCTGGCGGATCAAGATGATACTTCGGTTCGGAGGCTCAGCTTGACCATCGAACAATCCTCCAGTTAGGCTCCAAATTCACCTGAGCGCTAGTGAGGGCCAGGGGCCTGGACTGGGCTTCACGTTCGCGATGCCCGATCGCAATAATTCGCAATCCAAGAGTTCATCGCGCGCTTCTTCGCGAAGCGGGCTCGCTCTGCGCTTTATATCCGGCAAGTACCAGGGCGGCGAATATCCGCTCGACGAAGGACAGCAAGTTGTTGTCGGTCGTTCAAGCGATCTTGACATGGTGCTGGTCGAAGAAATGGTGTCGAGACGTCACGCGCTCATCAGTTTTCGGGACGGAGTTGTGGCCATTGAAGACCTGGGTTCCACTAATGGTACCTTCGTTAACGGAGAAAAAGTTTCAAAGACTGTTCTCAGGGAGGGTGATCGGATTCTAATCGGTACTAATATTCTGAAAGTAATCCGCCTAACTACTCAGCACTCGGATTCGAGGCGAAATCTTGAGGTTATGGCCAAGCGTCGCGCTACCGCGCGGCAGCGACCCGTGAGCTCGTCTTCAGAAGAAGCCCCCCGCATGACGGGAAATCTCGAGGAAATTCCGTTAGCCGATTTGCTTCAACTATTCGGGAGCAGCCGCAAGAGTGGGGTACTGATAGTTCGCACCGATTCGCGGGTAGGCAAGATATTTTTGGATGAAGGTCGGTTGCATTTTGCCCTCATAGAAGGACAGCCCGAACTCAAGCCCTTCAAGGCTGTTTATCGAATGCTCGAATGGAAGGTCGGTGTATTCGAACTCGAACCGCCCGATACCCGAAAGATGGAAGGGGCCATCGATCTGAGCATTCAAGAAGTGCTGATGGAAGCCATTCGACAACAGGACGAGTTTTCAACGGTGCGCGAACAATTCCCGCCCTTCGATGCGCGCCTGGCGTTGAAAACGCCGCTCTTAGCGCCGCTGCACCAACTCGACTCGCGCCATTTGGAAATCCTTCAAACGGCTCTGAATTGTGCCAGCGTGCAGGCGCTCTTGGAAAAAAGCAATGAAAGCGATTCTGAAACGGCACGCATTGTCGTTGAGTTGATCGAACGCGGCTACTTGCACGCCGTTGGAAAGGAATGACGCTAAGTCCAATGTCCGGCTTTGAGCGCCGCCGGATCGAATTGCCGAATCCGCGGCCCAAGGGTTTCGCGAAATACCGATTCATCGTCAACGTCGATATTTTCATCGGCAAATCCCTGGGCAAGCTCCATCCCAATCGCCAAAATTCTTATGAACAGAGCGAAGCTTGATGCGCATAGGCGTGGCTTCCATTGCTCGGTCCCACTCATGGCCGTGTAAACGGGGCAGTCTCCTTCCGCGTCGAGCAAGGAGGTGTCGAGAAAATAGGGATCACCCAGTATTGTGCTATGGGCTACGATGATCCAATTCGGTCGCCAGCCATTCGCGCTCGGTTTGTCCAGGGCATTGCCCGAGTCCAGAAGGCTATGGCCCTTCTGTTCTTCGACGAGCTCTGCCGCCGGTATCAAGCGAACCCGCTCTGCCGGAGTCCGAGTTTCCACTCGGATTGGGTCGGCTTCCATCAGGAAGTCTCGATAGCGACGCGGTAGTTTGAATCTTGACTTCAGCGTGGCCACCAATTGCCCATCGGCACGTCCAAAGGACGCATCGATCCTGCGGCTGCGAAAGCTTTCCCGAAGAGCAGATACGGCCTCTGCCAGATCACTATCCACTGCACGAGCCTTTCAATGCGTGCGCGACCGTTACGATGCGCGGGGAGCGAGCCGACCAAACCCGGGTCAACCCGTACGGGCGTCGGCGAAAATAACCGCAAGCCTTACGAAGTGCCACGGGAACCGCCATAGGTTCGATTGGTCGGCCAAGTGGTTTATGGAAACCACGACAAGCGCCTGATTTCGAAGTTGCTGACGAGATCTCGAGATCGCCCGAACGCCAGGCCGCGTCAACCGCGCCCCCAGCTGCTGTCGAACTTCGGCGCAGCGATCACGACTTCGAGCCACCACGGCCCACCCTCCGAGGTTGCCGTTCCTATTCCTTGTCGTAGCGGCACTGGAACACGCGTTTTCCCGGTGCCGGTTACTGTGAAAGTAACCGGGACTGGGACCGTAACTGGGACTGCTACCGAAACAGCACCCGAAACAGCAACTGGTACTGCCACAGATCCTGTGACTGCTACGGAGACTCAGTACCTTGCCCCACCGTAACCAATCTGGTACTTTAACGGTGTGACTCGTTCGGCGCTCGCCCAAGACACCGTGATCGCTCGCACCATTCGCTTTCCAGCGGGGCTTAGAGGTAAGATCGATGCTGACGCGGGAAGGTGTGGTCGGAGTTTTGAGGGCCAGGTGATAGCCCTACTGCGTCGCCACTATGGTGAGGACGTGGACATTGCACCTAATCCGTCGGAAATACTCGGATTGGCAACCGCAAGCCTTGCCGGCATTCCAGCGGGGGAGGTTCGTTCCTTGGTGAGGAAACTCGAAGAGACGGACCGGTAGGTCGTGGCTGGCGAACCCGTTCTGTTGGATACCGACACGCTTTCGGAACTGAGCCGCGGAAACGCGGTGGTGACTTCGCGTGCGCGGGCCTACCTGGCGGACTTCGGGCGATTGACCATAACCGCCATAACGGTTTTTGAACGCCTACGTGGCTACCGGCTTGCGATTCGCGCTGGTAAGCCGTTTCAGCGGCAGATGCAAGCCTTTGAGGTACTCGCTACAAATTGCGTTGTACTTCCATTTGACGATCAGGCGGCTGACGTCGCCGCTAGCATTTGGTCGGTACTGTCACACAGTCAACAGCGGCACATTGGCGACATTCTGATCGCCGCAGTGGCGATAGCGCGACAAATTCCCCTGGTAACGCGGAACACGCGTGATTTCGAAGGATTTAGCAAGGCATCCGGGCTAGATCTGAGCTTGGTGGATTGGACCACGCCTTCCAAACGGAGCAAGCGTTGAATGGTGTTGCAACGGCGGCGCGTAACTCGGGTTCGTGGGAAGTCAAGGTCGTGATCAAGGCATATCGCTTGCCGTGGATTGCGTCCAAGTGCCGACATACCCCAAAAAAAGATCTTCGCCTTACAGAATTGAACCGACGCGAAACCGGAAGTCCTACGAAGTACCACGGGAACCGCAACGGGTCAGATGCATGTCCGTGATTCACGAGAACCACGACGTACGAGTGTTGGCGAAAGCCGCTTCCAGCTCCCGATCGCCGGAACGTTTAGCGGCTTCGATGGCTGCATCCAGCTGCAGGCGAGCCTCGGTGTTGTGTTCCCGTCCTCGAGCCACTACGGCCAACGCTCCCAGGAGTCGAGCCGTCTCTGAATTTGAGGGTCCGGCGCAGTCTAACGCTTCTCGCAGGACTCCCTCGGCATCTGAAAAGTTGCCGGCGCGCGTCAGGGCGGCTCCCAGCTTTCTACCGAAGATAACCATGGCACGCAGCGGGTCATCGAGTTCGCCGCGAGCAATCTCGCGTCGCCCCAATTCAAGACCACGTCGCAGCGCGAGTATCTCGCCGTTAGAGTCGTTGCCAGCCGCCGCTCGCTCTGCCACCTGTTCGAGCAACAAAAGGGCTTCGAAGGAGTCCTCGGCGTAATAGGCCGTCTGAGCACGGGCCTCGAGCGGCGCCGAAGTACGGGTCATGATCGCCAGTGAATGGCCGTGCAGCTCTCGGCGTGCCGCGTTGGGTATGCCTGCCAGCACCACGTCACGTAGTAGCGGATGGTCAATGCTCAGTGAATCCCCCGCAGTCCAAAGCATTCCGCGAGTTTCGAGAATCGCCAAGGCATCCGTAATATCCTCGGACTTCGGCAAGAACTCGGCAACCAGGGACGGCGGCACGCGATCGCCTAACACGGCGAGGGCTTGCAGCGCATGACGGGCATTAGGGGCCAACATGGCCACGCGTTGAGCCAATACATCGGCCAATTTGCCCGGGGGATTGGTGCCACCTTCCTGCGCAAATCGCAGCAGTTGATCGACAAACAGAGGCAGAACAGTCGGGAAATTTAATAAGCCTACCGGTGTTTCGGCGCGTGCCGATTTCAGTAATCGTCCAGCAATATCGGCGGGTAGCCCTTCGAGAACTCGAGCGGGGTGGCGTGCCGTCCACCCTGCGTCGAAGGCAGGTAGGTGAGTTGCAAGTACCAGCACGGGCAGCGCGTGCGTCTCGCCGACGATGTCCGCAAAGGCTTCTCGACTTGGCGCGTCGATGCGATTGAGGTCGTCGATTGCCAAAACGATGATTTCTGGAGAAAACTGAGTTAATGCCTGATCGAAGGCCCAAAGCAGAGCCTCCTGCCGCGCGCGACGGCTGCTGCCAACGGCTCCTGAGACGGCGCGATTCGAACCGATGCGACCGAAAATCTCGAGTACGCCGTCGCGCACTGCCAGTGGAATTTGGGTGTCACGCCCGGCCTCGATGGCGTCTAGATCCAACACAACGAGCTGTTCAATCGTGTCACGCAAAGCATAGCAGGGAACCTCCGCATGATACGGATCAGGACCGGTAACAACGACCATCGCCCCAGCCGTCTCGGCTTGCCGAAGAAAGTCGTGCAGTAGTCGCGTTTTTCCAACGCCGGTTTCACCGACCAATCGCCCCGCGGCCAATTCACGTTGGGCTGCCTGTTGTCGAAGTACGAGCCATTCCCAGTCGCTGTCACGAGCCAATAGCACCAAGGGTAATTGCACTTGGCTCGAACGCACCGGTGGCAGGCTTTCGTTCGATAAGCGTGTCCCGCATTCCAGGCAATATCGTCCGGCGGGAACGACCAGCCCGCAGTGGCTGCAGGCGGCGCTGACCATCGGTCTTGATGATGGCCCGGGCGGCAGGGAACGCCGCCCCGAAGGCGGGTGGCTGTCCGCGAGTGACTGCGCTTCACGCAGCGCGTCTGCAAACTCTACAGCGTCTTGATAGCGCAGGTTGACGTCCTTTTGCAGGGCTTTGAACACGACGTTGACCAGGCTGTTAGGTATGTTGCGGTTGGGGGCGACTTCGCGCGGATCGGGCACCGGAACTGTCAAGTGCATCATCACCACGTGCGTTGGGCTATCGGCTTCGAAGGGCAGACGCCCGGTAAGCAGTTGAAAAAGCACTACACCGACCGCGTACAGATCGCTGCGTCCGTCAATCGGATCGCCACGGCCTTGCTCGGGGGCCATATAGTCTGGCGTGCCGCACACGATGCCGGGACTGGTGACATTGGTAGGAGCCCGCGCGTCGGCTCGCAATTTGGCCAATCCGAAGTCTAAGACTTTGACAAAGTCGCCGCCGCGTCGCAGAGGCTCCAGAACGATGTTCTCTGGTTTCAAATCACGATGAATGATTCCGAGTTCATGCGCTTCGGCCAGCGCCGCCAGCACTTGGGTCAAGACATTGGTTATGCGTGTGATCGGAAGCGGCCCGTCTTCATAAATCGCGCGAGCCAGGTCCTTGCCCCGCAAGAATTCCATGACCAGGTACGGTTGACCATCCTTGGTGCCAAAATCAAAGACCGCTATTGAATTGGGATGATTGAGCTTGCTTGCCGCGCGAGCTTCAGTCAAAAAGCGAAGGGCGGCATTTTCATCCGATAGCAGATGCGGGTGAATGATCTTTACGGCAACGGTACGTCCTAGGACACTCTGTTCAGCGCGATAAATTCGACCCATTCCGCCGACGCTGATCAGATCCAGTATGTGATAACCGCCGGGAAGAGTCTGACCGATAAATCGATCCTCATTGTTCGAGCCCAAGGTCCCAATTGGAAAGCCGCAACCCGGACAATATTGGTGATCCTTGGGACTCATGATGCCGCATTGCGGACAGGGTCGGTCAAGCTGCTCGTTGGTCATCGGGTTGGATTGGGGCGGCGGGAAGGCTCGGCGGTCAATGCACAGGCTCCAGAGCTTAAGCCGCAGTATCGCGCACCGAGTGCCCATCTGAAAAGAGAACTCTCGAGTCTTCTCTTACCGACCGGCCGCAGCCCATGCCGAAACCCGTCCAAACCCGGGCTGAGTGTCGATCGCGCGGCGATTGAATGCAAAGCGGCCTCGACTCGGTGTATTGTGGTGTGGATGCCGTCTGCGCGTGTTCGTCTCGGTGAGCTTCTCGTGGAAGCACAGGCCATCACTAATGAGCAACTCGTGGAGATGCTTGAGCTTCAAAAGCGGGACGGTCGCAGACTCGGCACGCTGATGGTCGAATCCGGCTTGGTGACCGAGGTTCAGTTAACGCAGATCCTGAGCCAACAACTGAGCATCCCTTGGGTTTCATTGTACCACATTGACTTTTCGCGGCAGCTGCTCGACTTGGTGCCTAGGGAGATTGCTGAAAAGTATGGGCTGGTTCCCATTTTTGTGAGGCGAGTCAGAGGTCTCGGCAACGCCCTTTATATCGCGATGGACGACCCCAGCGATGAGGCGGCAATCGAGGCCGTAGCGCAGTACTCGGGGTTGCCCGTTCGCTGCATGATCGCGCCGCCATCCGATATACGCGGCGCGATTCGAGCGTATTACCAAAAAGGTGACGAGCTGGTTCCTACTTCGCTGCCGCCCCCCGAACTGATGATGCCCAAACCACCCCGAGTTTCTGTGAAGCCGGCGGCTGAAGTTATCGCATCCGGTCCTGAATCGCCGGACCCACCATTGCCCGCGCCAACCAGTGGCAAAAGTGCCGCAAAAGCCCCAGAGTCAGCCCCTGCATCCTCGCCGACGACACACGTTTCTGGATCGCCCGAGCAGCCCGCCTTGGGGCCATCTTCCACTTCCGTGGCGACCGATACTTCGAGTCCCGACGTCGCGGAGCCCATTTCGGAAAGCAGTCAGCACGTGCCTGCGCGTGAGAACAGTATGCCTACGCCAAAACGGGGTACGGCTCACCGCCGCGTCACGCTCACGTTGCTGGATGGAACCAAAGTCACGCTGCCCGTGCGGCCCACCAAGAGCGCGGGGCATGCAGCCCTTGCTGATGGGGACATGTCGCTGACCGCGCGGGACATCGTGCAAGCGTTACGAGCCAAAATGCATGGTCAAAACGCTAGTGAAGTCTTGGGCGAGCACGACCGGTGGGAGGGACTCTTTGTAGCGCTGCTCAGTGTTCTTCTAAGAAAACATCTTATCGCTGATTGGGAATTCATTGACGAGCTTAAGCGTCTGTAGTCCGTCTTCTTTCTGGTTTTGCGCGTCACTCGAAAGGCGAGGCGAGCCCCTTCGTGGAACAACCTGAGCCCATCATCAGCGTCGCAGAGTTCAGTCGCCGGCTGCGGCGAGTGGTCGAAGAGGCATCCTACAGCGAGTGGGTTGAGGGGGAGGTCTCCGGCTCAAAGGCAGCGCCGAGCGGGCATGTCTATTTTTCGTTGAAAGATGAGCGAGAGCCGGCCTTGCTCGACTGTGTCATGTACCGAACCCAGGCGTTGCGCTCCCGAAAGCTCCTCAGCGACGGGACCCGAATTCAAGTCCGCGGCAGGGCTACCGTATGGGTGCCGAGGGGCCGTCTTCAATTCTCTGTCGAACAGGTGCGCGCCGCCGGAAAGGGTTCGCTGCTTTTGGCATTGGAAGAACTCAAACAGCGCTTGGCCGCCGAAGGTCTGTTTGATCCTTCACGTAAACGCACCTTGCCCAATGAACCTCGCGTTATTGGAGTGGTTACCAGCGCCGTAGGCGCCGCTTGGCAGGATATTGTAGCGGTGGCCTTCCGTCGTGGGGGGGCGCACGTGGTGCTTTCTCCCGCGCTAGTTCAAGGTGAAAAAGCCCCGAGCAGTCTGATTGCTGCGATTGATCTCATCGAACGTCATCCAAGGCTGGATGTCCTCATTATTGGTCGCGGTGGCGGGTCCAATGAGGACCTCATGGCCTTCAATGATGAACAAGTAGTACGTCGTATCGCGGCAGTGCGTGTGCCGGTAGTCAGCGCGGTAGGTCACGATATTGACACGACCTTGTCCGATTGGGTTGCAGACTTGCGCGCAGCTACCCCGTCTCAGGCGGCTGAGCTAACTGTGATCGACTTTACGCAGCGGCAAGAGCGTCTAGCGCGCCATGCAACTGCGCTACGCCGTTCAATGGCTAGGCGCTTGGCCGAAGACCGGGCAACGCTGCAGACAATTCGCTCGCGAGTCCATGATCCAAGGTTCACACTGTTGCAGCGCCAACAGCATTTGGACGAAATGGTCCTTCAAACGGCCCGTTCGGTTCGAACCAGTCTCAAAATGTCGCGTTCATGTTTGGATGCCTTCGAGAAGCGGTTGCACGCACGTCATCCATTGACTGTAATAGCCCGGGCCCGCAATGCCTTGGTTCCACTCAACATACGGTTGCCGTCGGCACTGCGGAATAAGGTTTCACAGTTGTCAGTGGAGCTTTCCGACGGGACCACTCGCCTCAGGGGACTTTCGCCCTTGGCTATTTTGGCCAGGGGTTATGCTATCGCGTACCGACTGGACGGCCAGGCTATTCGTTCATCGGTGGAAATTGACGTCGGAGAGCCGCTTTCCCTCAAACTGCACCAAGGTGGCGCCACTGTGGTTGTTCAAGAAAAGCACATGACCACGCCGAACATCGTTGACGGAACCTGGAATGGACCGGAACCATGACGAGTGAGGACCGAAATGCCGTCGCCTTATCGAATGGTGGCCCTGTGAGCGAGCCGAGGATCGGTTCCGCGCTGAATGAGGCACGCATTCCGATACCGTTTTCGAGTGCCTGGCCAATCGTCGATACTTACGGCGAGCTTGACGCCACTGAATGGATACACACGAACGGGGCGGGGGCCTACGCCATGAGCACGGTCCCGATGATGCACACTCGACGCTACCACGGCATCTTGGTAGCCCCGCTCGATCCACCTTTGCGTCGCTATGTCAGCATCAGTCATGCGGAGCTAACACTTCAAGCCAACGGCCGCCAATACCGCCTTTCGACTCACCAATTTCCAAATTTGGCGCCGACGCCTGGTTATCGATTACTTCGACAATTTGCGATGGACCCAATTCCGCGGTGGACTTATCACATTGGGGACGAGGAATTCGAGCCCCGCCTTTGTCTGGCACGGCGGCGCAATATTGCCGTGATGACGTACACTTGGCATGGAAAAGAAACTGCAACGTTGACAGTGAAGCCGCTATTGCCGTTGCGCCGCATTCACGATTTGATGCACGAACACGGCGCGATGGTCCAGCGCGTCGTTCTGCGTCAGCGTGAGGTTGAAATCCAACCAATATTTGACTTGCCGCCCATATCATTTCGACATTCCGGCGTATTTGTCGGTTCGCCGGATTGGTGGCGGCGCTTTGAGTACTTGGAGGATCGCACCCGTGCCGCCGAATTTCAGGAAGATATTTGGACGCCTGGCACCTTCGAGTTGACGCTGCGCCCCGAACAAACCCAGTATCTGCTAACGGCTGTCGGAGAATTGCCCAGTGAATCGGCAAGAGATCTCGTTGATGAGACCGTTGAATACCTTGCCGCACAGGTTCCAGGTACCTCCAGATTGCCCGGGATCCAAGTGCTTTGGGCAGCGGCCGACGCATTTTGCGTTGAAGGTGGGGGGCACACCGCGATTATCGCTGGGTACCCGTGGTATGGAATTCACCTGCGCGAAACGCTGAGTGCGCTCAATGGATTATGTCTGGTTCGAGGCCGCTTCGACTTTGCAAAACGGATCTTGGCATGCGCATTGGACACTCTACATGCTGGCCTTCTTCCTGATGTCGTATCAGAAGTTGAGGCGCGACTTGGCCGCCCATCTCCCGACGCAACGCTTTGGTTGTTCCAGGCGTCCAGGTTCCTGATTGAACATTTGGGTGTCTATGACCCATTTGTGCAGCGAACTTTGTTCCCTAAGCTTCGTCGCGCCTACGTACGTCTGAAGTCAAATCGACGAAAAGACCTGATTTGGGCCACCCGAGAGGGCCTATTGGCCAATGGCGCCGAAGATCGGCCCCTCACGTGGATGGACGCCAAAGTCGGCAATTGGATTGTCACGCCACGCCGTGGGGTTGCCATTGAACACCAGGCGTTATGGACCAAGGCCTGTGAGACGATGGGCCAACTCGCTGAGGCTTGTGGCGACGGCAAGCTGCAAGAATCGGCAGTAGCGGCTTGCCTTCAGGCAAGGGCATCTTTTCAACGTCGATTCTGGTGCAGCCAGACAGAATATCCTTTTGATTGCGTCAGCGAAGAAAGGGATATGGAAGGCGCGTGGACAGATGCAAGTGTCCGACCTAATGCTTTGATGGCACTGGCAATCGATCCGGTGCTATTCGAACCTTGGCAAGCAGCGGCAATTGTCGCGCGCGTGCGGCATGACCTGCTCACGTCGCGAGGCATACGCACCTTGTCGCCGCAGGACTCCAGCTATCAAGGCTACCACGAAGGCGGGCTTGAGCAGCGTGAAGGGTCAGCTCACCAGGGGAGCGTGTGGCCACATCTGCTGGGATATTTCGTAAGCGCTGCAACCCGCCTGGCGCATGAGGACGACCAACTGCGGGATGAACTGCGACAAATTATCGAGAGCGCCCTGGAAGAACCGTTGGCGCTACGTTTCGTTTCGCAAATTGCGGATGGCGATCTTCCTCACCGTGCTCGTGGATGTCCGGCGTATGCTTCGGCGGTCGCCGAGCTTTTGCGAGCTCTGGTTGTTGATCAAGAGTACTGAACGGATTCTAAGCTATGGGTCCTCGCGCTCCGGCGGCCGATCTCAATTGTCTTTGCCAAATGCGAAGGGTGAGGGGGTTGACCCGTGGTCAACTGAGGCTAGCCTCCCCTTGTGGATCAGAATCTGCTCCGTTCATACATCTCCACTGTTTATGAATTACCTGGTGAGTCTGGCGTGCTTCGAGTCTCGCTCGACGGAGAGATTACGAAAGACCCAACAACATTGCCTATATTGTTACAGTCGCAGTTTGGCATAATCACGGCGTACAACCCGCGCTCGATGCTGCTGCCGCGCAAGGTGAACGACTTGCGTCACCAAGTATTGCGCGACCTGCTGGTTCTGGGATGTTACCGTGTAGAAGGATGCGTGGGGCTTGACGACGAACCTGATGGAACGTGGCGCGAACCTGCCTGGCTTGTTCACGGCATTGATCGTGATGAAGCGATCTATTTCGGTCGAACGTTTCGGCAAAATTCAATTGTATTTTGTCGAGAAGCGCGCCCGGAATTGATTGTTACTGATCCGACGTGCGACGAGATTGGGCGCACTTATCTGGGAAACTGGCGAATTCGACAATGATCGCTATCGCTCGCACTCGAAAGCGGAACCCCGTAAGGTTGACCCAGCCGGCAGGCGACTCTGCCTTCGGCGACGGAGTCACCATGCATTTGGAGTCTTACGATGCGTAGCCAATTTGGTGAACAGCAAGGGCCCGATATTGGCGACGTTGTCGCACGCGTTGGTGCAATGTCCCGGAATGTAATGGGTCGGTTTGGGTCCGGTCTGGCCCTGCTTATTCTGCTCGTGTTGCTCGGATCGGGGGTCTACAAGGTTGGGCCCGGTGAAATTGGGGTAGTCCGCACATTTGGCCGAGAAACCACCAAGATGGGGCCGGGTCTACGTTTCCGGTTTCCATTGATTCAACGCGTGGACGTAGTCAATGTGGAACAAATACGCCGCATCGAGGTTGGATTTCGCGACAAACAGCCGGTTATTGACGAAGCTCAAATGATTACCGGCGACGCCAATATCGTCGAGGTTCAAATGATTGTGCAGTACCGGGTTATTGACCCCACTCGGTATCTCTTCCGTCTTCGTGACCCAGACGAGACACTCAGGGCCAGTGCGGAGGTGGCACTTCGCGGTGTGGTGGGTCGCACGGGCATTGATGATGTGATTACGACGGGACGTGAAAAAGTTCAGGAAGAAACGCGTGACTGGATGCAGCAATTGATGGATAATTACGAAAGCGGAATTCGGGTAACCGAGGTCAAACTCCAATCGATTGACGCGCCGGATGCAGTTCGCGACGCCTTTCATGAAGTGGTAAGAGCGCGCGAGGAAAAGGAAAAGCTTATCAATCAGGCCATGGGCTACAATGCGGATTTGATACCGCGAGCGAGGGGAGAAGTTCGCAAAGTAGTGCGGGAGGCCGAGGGTTATCGCGAACAGCGCGTGCTGGAAGCCAAAGGCGATTCGGAAAAATTCGACGCAACCTATGCAGAATATCGAAAAGCCGAGCGCGTCACACGGCAGCGCTTGTACCTGGAAACCATGGAACGAGTCCTTGGGCGCACGCCTCACAAAGTGCTCGTCGATGACCGATTGTCAAAGTCCGCTCTGCCCATTTTGCCGCTAGGCGTGCCTGGTGTGCCAAGCTCGGGAGCCAAGCAATGAGCCGGGCAGGACGATGGCTTATCCTTCTCGGAGTAGTCTTATGGCTGGCTTGGGAATCGTTTTTTGTCGTTGATGAGACCGAGTTGGCGATCGTGACGCAAATTGGCCAATTTCGCCGAAGTGTCATGCACCCTGGCATTCAGTTCAAGGTGCCGGTGCTCCAGCAGGTTGAGAAGATGGAGAGTCGAATACTGGTCAGCGATACCCCACCTGCAGAATTTCTGACGCTAGACAAGAAACGATTATTGGCGGACCCCATTACACGGTGGAAGATCAAGGATCCATTGCTTTTCTATATGAAATTGGGGGACGAGACTCGGGCGCGCTCTAGGATCGATGACATCGTAAATAGTGAGCTGCGCAGAGAATTCGCTGCGCACGACTTCGGTAATATTATTGGCAATGCACGATCTCCGCTCATGGAACAGGTAATTATTAACACGCGATCGCAGACGCAAGACTTTGGAATTCTACTGGTTGACATTCGAATCCGACGCGCTGACTTACCGCCGGAGGTTCAAGACAGTGTTTTTCAGCGAATGCGCGCAGAACGTGACCGTGTCGCGAAGAAATATCGTTCCGAAGGTGAGGAAGAAGCGGCCAAGATTCGTGCGGACACGGACAAAGAAAAAACAATTCTGCTCGCCGAAGCCTATCAGCAATCGCAAAAACTTCGTGGCGAAGGTGACGCTCTTAGTACCGCGATTTACGCTGCGGCATACGGTAAGGACGCGGAGTTCTACGGATTCATTCGAAGCCTGGAGACGTACGAAAAGTCGCTTGGATCGGATTCAACCTTTGTCCTTTCCAGTGGAGACGGACTGTTTCGCTATTTTGTGGAATCCAGCAAGAAACCCTAGCGCGTGCAAGTCTGGCATCGACTTACCCTTGCAGTAATTCCCTTTGCGGGGATCTCGGTTGCTTTGAGCTATATTTGCACGCCAGTTGCCGAAAGTCTCGGTCAATCTGCGGCGTTCATGGCTGATGCGACGAACGCGGCGCCAGAAGCTTTAACGCAGCCGTTAATCAAAACTACAGATTCAGGTGACTTCGGCGAAGCCAATTCCGCACCAGGCGGGTCAATGGGTGGGAAATACTGGCTCGCCGACAGCGGACGCGGGGCTGCCGATTCTCGCCGCGCACCTGCGCAGTCTCGGTCAATCTACATTGACGCGAGCACGGTTCTTTGCATTGCACAGAAGGGCATTCAGCCCACGGGAAAGCCGGTTGCGCAGAAGGGAAAACGACCCGCTGGAATCGCGGTGTATGGACTCAGTGGCCTTGGGATTGGCGTATTGGACGGCGATGTCCTAACGGATGTGCTCGGGCAACACGTAAGATTAGAGGCCCAGGTTGTTGCCATGGTCATCGCAGCTCGCACTGCCAACATGAGTACGATATCAGGAACTCTGTGGCGTGGCATGCGGGCTTATGCCATAACGGTAGAGCAACCTTATAGCGTTCCTAATTGCTCGATTGAAGAGCGCGATTGTTGGCGATCGCGGTGCGTTGAGGACAAACCGCAGCATGGCAGCAGCGCTCGAGTCGTTTCTTCCGTGCCGACAAAAAAAACCAAGCAAGCAATCAAGCATTAGAGCACTAGCGGCCCGTGGCACTTTGAAACCAGGGGGGATACGACCCGCGCGCCTGGCAGAGCCCCCGTATTGGGCGGTTCTGGCTGCATACGGTGGCCAGCAAAAGTCGAGGTTGACCAATCGCTTCTGAACGGGGATAACCGTCTTCTATGGCGCAGACAGTTCAATGCATCAAGCTCAATCGTGAAGCGGAAGGCCTGGAAAAACCCCCATTCAAAGGTCCGCTCGGTGAGCGACTTTTCAAAAATGTTTCCGCGCTGGCATGGCGAATGTGGCTTGAACATTCAAAAATGCTTATCAATGAGTATCGCTTGGATCTTACCAGCGAAACGGGACAACGCCTTTGGATGACTGAGTGCGAGAAGTACTTCTTTGGAGAAGGGTCGGCTGTTCCCGCGGAATATGTCCCCGAGCAGAAATGAATCCGGCATTGCCGAACCAGGCGTTTAGCCCTGGATTTATGGGTCTTTGGCAAGCTTTTCTTGTTCTATTTCTCACGGTACCGCTGGGTTGATCCGGTGCAAATACGCAAGGCATGGGTGCCTTTCTGGGAAAAGTCGATCGTGTTAAAAGACTCCATGGCGTTTTGGAGAAGACTACTTGAAGGTACTAACTGGCAGACCCTCCTCGGTTATGTGTCTCCAGCATTCTTTCAACTCGTCTCGCCCCGCGACGTCTCCCGCTCGGTTTATCGATTAGCTCGCAACTGGTTCGACGAGGAAAATTTCGTTGACGCAGTGAAAGTCCGTGCGGATGCGGTCAAAGACCTCGATTTGGGTTTGTCGGTGACCGGGATCGTCCGGCACGGGCGGGATCGCTTGCCATTTCATTCAGACCTGCCGGCGGCTCGAAAAATTGATTCAGATTGCCGCACTGGGGAGGATGTCCTTAGCTTGTTCTTTCATCAAATTTACGCGAAAGGTCCGATATTCTTGGACTTGCGCCGTAATCATTTTCAATGCACCGGCAATTCGCAGCATCAAGAACATGTATTCGTTGCGACGCCGTTGTATTGCGAATGGTCGCCGCAATTTCGCACGGCCATGTGCAAGCTGTATGCTTCATTTTACGGCAATGAATCCGAAGACGCGTACCTATTTGCCCTCAGCTCGCTCGGAATCGAAGCAGTGGCCGATATCTTCGATACAGCGTTCGGAGGCGAAAGAAAAACAGCGGCCCGATTTCAACTGGCGGACTTCAGAGCTACATTTCACGAAGTATTTATGCGCTGCCTCAAGACGCGTTGCACACTACATCCAGACTTCTTAACACTTGGTATTGCGATTGCCACATTGTACGACCACCTCGAATTGGACGGTGGCACATACAATGTGGCTGCGTGCTACGCACGCGCTGTGCGGGGGGTCTCGATTTAGGCAGCGATTTGAGTCCCGGGCTTTCGGACGCGCTCCGCCTCAGGTGCCTCACTTTCGGCGGAGACGGAAGAATCCGACAAGTTGCGCACAGCTTCGGGCGCGGTCTGTGCGATATTGGTATGCTTGGTGGTGAAGTTGGACAGCTTCTCAAAGGCTTGCTGCGTTCCTTTACGCAGCCTATTCCAAACCCGCTGCGCGATTGGCACCTGAAGCTCGCCGGCGACATGAATTAGGTCGGACACGCGGGTCGTTGTGTGATGCGGGGCAATGTAGAGGGCGGATTTGTAACGGGAATGTGCCTTTAGCCAGTCGCGCATTTGGTTCAAGCTCAATGAGCTCTCGCACAATGCACGGTCGAGTTCGTCGCGGGCGCTCTGCTTGGCCTTGGACATGTACATTTGAATGCGGCTCTGAAAGTTAACTGCGCCATCGCCGCTGGTTTCCACCGCGCAAAATAGGGTACCTGGAAATTTCTCGACGATCAGCGACTGGACGCCGTCGCTCACGCCCGAGCTAGGCATGCAACCGAAGGGCTTGACGCTCACCGTTAGCGTTGATTTCTTGTTGACCGCGTTGACAATGACCTTCCCGACTTCCATGTGTCCTTCTCCTCCGCGAAGATCGTTATTGTAGTAGGGCGCTGCTAGCTCCGCGATCTTGTTCATGTCGGCGAGGGGGTAATTGCGCAGGCCGAGCGCTCGCGAGTAGGCAAAGAAAGCCACTCGCAGCGCGCGATCGGCCGCGACCAGCGTCATGTCTCGACGAAATACGCCGAGCTCTCCCAGCTTCTCGAGGCCTCGGTGAGTCCCGTCGGTTCCGCGCAAGGCTGCCCGCTGTTGAGTGTCGAAACGAACCTCCCAGATATTGTAAAGCAGCCAGTTGGTGACAATCTGAATGTCAACCTCTCCACCCTCTTGCTCGAGGAATTCCTGAAGGTGATAGTTGCCGTCGCCTTCGGTCGTCATCGCCCAAAATTCTCCAATAATCGACACTTTGGGGGCCAGGCGCAGTGGATCAACTTCAATTCGCGCAAAATACTGGCGCGAGCGAACCAGCGCCCAAAGTACGCTGTGACCATTGAGCAATGCTTCGTAACAGTACGTCTTAGCCTGCTGCATCGCTTGATTCGTCGATCCCGGTATAACCTCGTAGGGGCGAATTCGATAGGCCAAGGCATTGATAGCATCGCCAGCCAGCAAAGCCTTGAGCAATGCCACGAAGAACTTGGGATTCATCTGCAGCCCCTCTTCATCACCGGTGGCTTGCTTTAGTCCGCCCTGCTGTTGAAATAGCAGCACCCGGAAACCGTCAAATCCGGCATCGCGCAGAGCTTTTCGGTATTCCGTGACGTACATACCAAAACGACAGGGTCCGCAGGCACCGGCGGTCAGAAACACGTATTTCTTTACAATTTCCTCGGTCGACAAGCCTTCTTCGTCACGAAGCCGAGTCAGCTCACTAACCAAGTTTCCCACCGTAAAGTACGTGGGATTACACTGGCCGCGATTGCCGAATTCCTTGCCGACGCGCAGCGCATCGTAGGTTGGACAATCGAGGGCACGGACAGCATAGCCGAGTCCTCTAAACGCTCCTTCAATCAGTCGATCATGGGATTTCGTCAGACCCCCGAGCAACAGAGTAACATTGGGTCGCTCGCTGCGGGTAAACTTGGCAGAGGTGCCGGTTTCGCGCCAAACCTTTTTTGGCGTGAGTCCCAGGCGCTCGCGCTCGCGAGCTTCGTGCGCTCGCAGTTCAGTGATGACAGGCTCAGGCAGAGCACTGCCGTTGAATAAGGGCAGATGATGTTGAGCGAAGGCAGTGGTTGGTTCCATTCTTGACTCCTCTTGATTACTCGGCAGCGGTCACCATAGTTTGTGAAGAATTCGCAGGCGCATTGGCCAGGACGTCACCCTTGCGACGAAGCTGAATCAGTCCAGATTCGCGCGTGGCCGGTCCGAAGCTCGGGATTGTGCTATCCGGCGGCATCTGCAGCTCATCTGAGGCGCGACGCTGTGCCGCCTGCAAATCGGCGTAAAGGTTGGTCGCCGGACGGGAACGGTGTCCGAGTAGCGCGATTCGCTTCTCTTCGATGGATCGCTCAAGCTCGCGGGTCTTCGCGGCGAGATCCTCGAGTCGTTCCTGCTGCAGGCGTAGAGAATGGGCGTAGGTGTTAACTCGGATCTTGAGTGAGCCACCGGGCTTATTCGCGTCAAGGTCGTGCAACATAGCGGCGGGTGTTCGCGCTGTCTGCACGATTGAGTCGATCAGCCCGTAAGTGGGAGCGTCGTGCCCGCATTTGAAGCTAGACAAATCGAGAACCGCGACGTTTGGATGATGCGCAGCGAAGTTGGCGGCCCATACTTTCTGGGCGCTGTTGGCCGAGTAATTTTCCGGCCATAAATGAGCTAATTCCAGCGGCGTATTGATCAGGCCGCACTCGAGTTCATCTTGGTAGAAGCGGTCCAAAAAGGCGCGTGATTTAGGCAGAGATCTTACGCTCAATATTGGATAGCCGAGAGCCTGAAACTCTTCCAAGATTCCGTGATTCAGTCCCGGGTCAGAATGATAGGGTCTCGCCAACACCAAAATGGCGAGTCGATTCTCGTGCTCAACCGTTTCGAGGATGGCCTGTCCACGCTTCTCGAGATCGTCTTCGAAAGCCGTGAGCGCCTTCCAGGCTTGCTGGCAGGCGAAGTCACTCTCGTCTTCAGTCACATTGAGGCGGGATCCCCAGGTATCGAAGAGACGTTTGGCGAGCAAGTGGGGCTCGGTGAATGCCAGCGCCGGTGCAACATATTCGATATTGCGCCGCGCGAAGAAATTGACTTCCTTGGTGAAGGCGGCGCGAATAACTTCCGGGGTTCCGGCGACGATTGGGCACGAGGCATTGTCAACGGTGTCCGTTACGAAGTTCGGAACTTGCGTTATGACAGGAAAAAAGAGGTAACGAAGTCCCCGGCCCCGCTGGGGCTGGTGAGCGTGAAACAACAGTTGATGGATGTGTGCCTGTACCACCTTGCTCGGGAAGCAGGGATCGATGGAACCGTACTTGCCGCCTTCGAGCCAGATCGCCTCGGTCGTGGGCTCACTGAAGATGACGTTGGTTTTTGGAATGCCCAGGGCTTCGAAGTAGGTTCGCAGGAAAGGCGCGACCACGTAGTTGTTCAATACTCGGGGAATGCCAATTCTAATTGCCTGACGCGTTTTGGAAGCTTCGGCCGAAGAACGCAAAAATTCTCTTTGGAATGTCTGTCGCTTAATCCGAAATAGCCCCCGCGTAACCTTCACATCTTGAATAATTGTTCCCGCTTCGGGAGGGGTTCGGGTTTATAGAAATGCTGAAACGCCTTGCGGGCCTCGTAGTCCACTAGATTGGGGTGAGCGCCGGCTAGCATCTTGCGTTCAGCAACGACGCGCAGCATCGCCGCTTCACTTTCGACGGTCCCCTTTTCGCAGGAAAAGCCGGTGATAGTTCGGGCGATCGAGCCGTCGGGGCGCTCAGCATCAACGAAGGTGCGGCGGCAGTTATTCGGGCAGAAATGGCACTGTGTCGAATCATCGTTTTTCGTCGTGTAGGTGAGCTCGAGGGCGGCTTTGATTCCGATGAAGCGCGTCGTCTTAGACTTCTTGTAACGCCTAAGTGTTTCAAAGGCCGCCCCGAGAGCGCCGGCCTCGCCCGTGTGGGGATGCACCAGGACTTCCGCATCCGGAACGCGTTGTCGAATGTAGTCGACCTGAGCCTTGACGGCGGCCATGTTGTATTGCGTTCCGCCTTGCAGAACGAAGCGCCGACCCAAAGCCGCCAAGCGAGGGATTTGTACCACGTACTGCCAGACGTTTTTGGGAAGTACCTGGGCGAGCCCTGCCAACAGCTCCTCTTTCTGAAAGCCTTCTTTTTGAAAATTGACACGATCCGTGTCCAGGAATACTGCGCAGCCGTAGGAAAATTTGGGGGCGAGTTCGGCGCGAAAAGCGACGTCGGCATACTGTGTTACGGGTAGGCCGAATTGATCGGCCATCGCCTGCAATAACATCCCATTTCCGGCGCTGCAGGAGTTTGACAACTTGAAGTTCTGAATATCGCCATTTTTCAGGAACAGGACCTTGATGTCTTGCCCCCCGATGTCGCAAACGACATCTACATTGCCGAAGTAATGTACAGCGCTCGCCATGTGTGCGACGGTCTCGACGATATTTACGTCGGCTAGCATGCATTCTTCAAGCACTGAACCCGCGTAACCAGTGACGCCAAAACCCAAACATTCCAGCGTGGCGCCCTGCGCGACTACCTGATGATTAATCTTGGCGAGTAGCTCCTGCGTGTCCGCAATCGGGTTACCCTTGGAAAGCTGGTACGCCTTGGCAACCAACCTACCGTCCTCGGCGATTAGCACGGCTTTGGATGACGTTGACCCACCATCCAGGCCAATGACGGCGCGAACGACGCTGCCTTTTTCGAGGCGCGGCGGCACGAAGGGAGCTTGCGTATACTTTTCCTTGAAATCCTCGAGCTCGAGTGGGCTGGCGGCCAAGGGTGGACCTGCCTGAGCGCCCAGGCGTGCGCGGCGACCGTTATTGATGAAATCGCGCAACGGTTCAACGCCACGAAAACAACCGACTTGACTCGGTTCGCCCAGGCCCACGTATGCCGCACCCAGTGCCGCGTACAACTGGCTATTTTCCGGGACAAATACCAGCTTTTCAATCGGCTCGTCCCCGGTAGGCGTATAGCCGCGATCGTTCCAGGTTTCAGGAATTCTGAGGCGCCAACAATCGACCAAGAAGGGTAAGTAGGTGTTGGGTCCGCCGAGTAAGGCAACCTTCGAGCGTAGCGTGTTGCCCCGCGTGAGCACGCTCAGGTTTTGCATAACGATTGCGTCAGCCAGGGAATTTAGGACCTCGTCTTGCGGAATGCCGGACTTCACCAGATTGACAATATCCGTTTCCGCAAACACACCGCATTTGGCGGCCACGTGATGTAACTTCAGAGCATTGAATCGCAGCTGAGTTGCGAAGGCGGGTTCTGCGCCGACTTTGATCAAACATTTGTCAATGGTGGCGCCAGTGCCCGAAGCGCACTTGTCATTCATGGAGGCAACGGCCGTGCGCATTCCCGTGTTGGGATCTTCCTTGAAGATAATTATCTTGGCGTCTTGCCCCCCCAGCTCGACAACGCTTCCGACGTCTGGATGCAACTGTTCGACGGCCGCGGTGACGGCGTTGACTTCCTGAACAAACTTGCCCCCAGTCGGTTCCACTAAGGGCGACGCACCGGAGCCGGTCAGGAAAATCTTGAGTGAGGGCGAGTTCACACAATCGAGGTCGGCGAGGATTCGGTCGAGTAGCTCGAGCACCTTTTCGGGCTGTTGGGTGTAGTGGCGCTGGTAGTCGCTCCACACGACCGCCCCGTGATTTCCACGGTCCAGGACCACGGCTTTCACGGTAGTCGAGCCTACGTCCATTCCTATGACAAAGTCGTCATTTTCAGACGTCATATAGCCTCCAAGATGCGTTCTTGTGCCAGGTTCATGACTGACGGTGACGTCATTGTCTGATCAGCGCCCCCTAGCCTGCAAGTGAAAAATGCGCAACAAATGCACGTCAGGGGGGCGATGGCCGCATAATTTGCGCAATCGAGACCGGTTGACGTTGCGGAATGCCGCGGCCTTCGTGCTTGGGCCGACGTACGCTGGCTGCTCAATGGCGGCGCGACGCAAGAAAGGCCGAAGCACTACCGTTCCAAAAACGGAACGTCGGCTACAAATACTTAGCGGCGGCGCGCGAGGTATTTGCCAAGCGTGGATATCATCAAACTACGATTGACGATATTGTGCTTTCCGCCGGGGTGGCGCGGGGAACATTCTACTTGTACTTCGAGGACAAAAGAGCCGTTTTTTCCGATCTAATCGATCGATTCGCCGCAAAGCTTTCCATGGCTATTGAACGTATCGTGACGGACGATCCGACTCGCCCGGTTGCCAACCAAGTGCAGGAAAACATTCGATCGATCATTCGAACTTGCTTGTCCGAAAGGACCATGACCAAGATCCTATTTACCGGAGCTGTCGGCGTTGATCCGGAATTTGACCGAAAGATATCAACTTTTTACGACACCGTAGTGCAGCTACTCACAGAAAGCCTTCGGGATGGGCAGGCGCTTGGCATTGTGGCCGACGGGGAACCGCGCGTCTTAGCCTATCTCAGTATTGGTGCTTTCAAGGAATTGCTCTACCAAGCCGTCATCTTGGGTCTGTCAGAAGAAAGCGCGGAAGTGCTATTGCAGCAAATGTACAATTTCTTGCGCCAAGGGTACTTGCGCGTTTCCGAAGTAATCGAGCCGGCCAAGCTCGCCCGATCACGGCGCAAGAATTAGGGGTACCGATCCGACAATTACGGTACAAAGTTTCTGGTAAATTCTGCATGTCAAAGTCCGAATACCCGTTCAACGCATCTAGCCTGTCGTTTGTGGAAAACCTTTATGTCGAGTTCTTGGCCAGCCCGGGGAGCGTGCCGGAAGGTTGGCGGAAATATTTCGAGTCTCAAGCTCCCGATCGGCAATTTGCGCAGCGACCACGCCTTGAACCCACTTTTGTCCCCGCTCGACTATTCAACGGCAGCGCCAACGGAAAGGGGGCATTAGCTGAGCAATCGCTCCGGTCTAGTTCGGGTGTATCAACGGCGGCCGTACAACAAGAGTGGCTAGCCCAGTTGGTTCGAGCATACCGTGAGCGGGGTCACGCTATCGCTCGTATCGACCCGCTGGGATTGCCCCGAGCCGAACCCGCAGAGCTTGACCCAGCCTACCACGGGTTTAAGTCCGAAGACTTGGATCGCAAATTTTCCGCAACGACCGTCCACGGTCCAGACGTTCTGACTTTGCGTCAGATACTGGAACGATTAAAAAACACATATTGTCGGTCAATTGGTGCCGAGTACATGCACATCGCGGACTCGGATATTCGTGACTGGTTGCAAGAACGCATGGAATCTACCGAGAACCGCATGCGACTCAGTCACGACGGACAGATACGCATCTTGTCAAAATTGACAGACGCGGTGATGTTCGAAGAATTCCTTCAAACCAAATATTTGGGAGCGAAGATATTCTCGTTGCAAGGATCGGAAAGCCTCATCCCTCTTTTGACGTTTGTGATTGACCGCGCCGGTGACCTTGGAATTGACGAAATTGTCATGGGGATGGCCCACCGGGGTCGTTTGAATGTGCTCGCGAATATCATGAGCAAGTCGCCACGGGACATATTCCGAGAATTTGAGGATCGGGACCCCGAATTTTATTTGGGTAGCGGCGATGTAAAGTACCATTTGGGGTACACCTCCGACCACTACACGGCAAGTGGCAGGCGAGTTCACTTGTCGTTGTGTTTCAACCCGAGCCACCTGGAGTTTGTCAATCCGGTTGTACTAGGCCGCGTACGTGCGAGGCAAGATCGGGCTGGCAACGGTGCGATCCATCGAAAACTGCCACTGCTAATTCACGGCGATGCCGCGCTGGCGGGCGAGGGAATTGTGCAAGAAACGCTGAATTTAGCCGCAATTGACGGCATATACAACCGGCGGAACTTTGCATGTTGTTATCAACAATCAGATAGGTTTCACGACGCCCCCGCAACAGGGCCGTTCAACTGCTTATGCGACGGCTGTCGCCCGAATGCTCGACATTCCGGTGTTCCATGTAAATGGCGAGGACCCCGAAGCGGTGGCGCAGGCCGTATCCCTGGCAGTCGATTTTCGCAACCGGTTTGCTCGTGACGTTTTCATCGACATGTACGGCTATCGACGCCATGGTCACAATGAGGGGGATGAACCAGCCTTCACCCAGCCCCTGCTGTATGCGGCTATTAGCCGGCGAAAGAGTGTGCGCGACGGATATTTGGAGCACCTGCTTGAATTGGGAGAGGTTACCCGAAGCGAGGCCGACCAAGTTGCCGTTGATCGGCGGGCGACACTTGAAGAGGAGTTGCAGGAAGCCCGCCGCAGCGACTACGTGCGCACCGTCGATTTCATTGATGATCTTATGGACGCATTATCGAGGTGGACCAGAGGCAGCATCGGCCGAACCCGAAACCGCTTTAGATGGCACCAAGCTGGCCACTTTGCTCGAAGCTGTCTCGCATGTCCCCGATGGATTTCACCCACATCGCAAGATCGAGCGCCTGCTTGAGCAGCGGTTCGAAATGGCTCATGGCCAGCGCCGGCTTGATTGGGGAGCTGCCGAAACCCTTGCGTTCGCGTCGCTGGTGTCCCATGGCACTGCCGTTCGTTTTACGGGGCAAGATAGTGAACGCGGTACATTCAGCCACCGCCATGCGGTATTGCACGACGTTGGATCGGGTGCCCGCTATGTGCCCTTGATGCACGTGAGCCCTGAGCAAGCCCCATTCGACATCTGACAATAGCTCGTTGAGCGAAGCCAGCGTGCTTGGCTTTGAATACGGTTACAGCCTGGAAAGTCCCGATGTCCTGGTGCTCTGGGAAGCACAATTCGGCGACTTTTGCAATGCAGCACAGGTAATTATCGATCAGTTCATCGTGAGTGCCGAGGACAAGTGGAAGCAGCTCAGCGGTATCACATTGCTGCTGCCCCATGGCTTCGAGGGGATGGGACCAGAGCATTCGAGTGCGCGGATCGAGCGGTGGCTTCTTTTGGCTGCCGAAGAGAACATCCAAATATGCCAGCCGAGCACGCCGTCACAATTCTTTCACTTGCTGCGGCGCCAAGCGCTGCGTACCTGGCGAAAGCCGCTGATTGTGTTCTCGCCCAAGAGCCTGCTGCGTCACCCCAAAGCCACGAGCGATCTCGGTGAATTGGCCCGAGGTCGATTTCAGCGGGTGCTGCCTGACACGCTATATCATTCAGTGGACCCGCGCGGGGTGCGACGCGTGTTGCTTTGCAGCGGGAAGGTTTCCTATACGCTGGAACAGCGACGCGAGGAATTGAATAGGCACGATGTAGCCATAGTGAGAGTCGAGCAATTTTATCCGCTCCCTGACGAACACTTACGTGCCGCACTCGACCCCTTTGTTGACGGTACTCCCGTTGTGTGGCTCCAGGAGGAGCCCGAGAATATGGGGGCATGGCGGCACCTGCGTGCCCGTTTCGGAACCCGGCTGTTCGCACGTCATCCGTTGTCATGTATAGCCCGAGCTGAGTCCGCCAGTCCCGCCACTGGTTCGGCGAGCAGCCACCGGCTAGAAGAAGAAGAATCCCTGGAGAAGGCATTTTCACTGTAGAGCTTAAGGTGAATAACCCATGGTGCTAAAATCCAGTTTTCAGAATGCAGTTTTGCGGCAGGGGCCCGCAGTTGTCTGGGTCGGGACCCAGACAACCAACACCATCAAAACGTCGCAACGAACCTGCGGGTCACCAACGAAACCAGGCGCACGGCGTGCCGGCAATTCAAATAAGAACGGCAAACAGGACTTCACGGGCCGGGAGATTCCCGTTAGTTTCTTTGGCTAAGCGCCTTTTGGAGATAACCAGCGATGACCATTGAGTTGCGTGTACCTGAAGTCGGCGAGTCGATATCGGAAGTCACGATAGGTGACTGGCTCAAGCAGGTGGGTGACCTAGTTGAACAAGACGAGCCGGTGGTTGTCATAGAAACCGACAAGGTGACGGTGGAATTGGTGGCACCGTCGAGAGGTAAGCTTTCGAACGTGCTGCTCGTCAAAGGTGCGCCCGCGAAAGTTAGGGATCTGGTCGGGCTAATGGAGGAAGTAACCCAAGGGACCTCCGTCTTGCTCAGCCCAACACCGGGGGTTGACCCAACGCCGCAGCAGCCCGCGGGGCCTCCGCCTTATCGCGACGCCATGCCCACGGAAAACGCAATTCCAAGCAGTCGAGAGCCTTCGGCGTCAACCGTAACGAACGCTGCGGCGATTAGCGCCGATGCAAAATCTACGAACAACTGGGCGAGTCCTTCGGCCCGGCGCGCGCGCGCTGAGCTTGAAGCGAGTGGACATGAGTCTTCAAATTCAGCGTTGCCACCGCCGGTCGTTGCAGAATCTAAATCTCGTTTGAGCGGCGAAGAAGAAGTAGTGCCAATGAGTCCATTCCGTCGGACTATCGCCGAACGACTGGTGCAGTCACAGAACAACGCTGCGTTGCTCACCACTTTCAATGAAATCGATCTCTCGACTGTTCAAGATTTGCGGAGCCGTTATCAAGAGGCATTCCAGAAGCGTTACCAGATCAAGCTCGGGCTGATGTCGTTTTTCGTCAAGGCCGTGGTCGAAACGCTCAAGCAAATTCCGATCTTGAACGCGGAGGTGCGCGACACTGACATAGTGTACAAGAATTACTTCGATATCGGCATTGCGGTTGGTGGTGGCCGCGGCCTGGTAGTACCGGTGATTCGAAATGCCGAACGCTTGAGCCTTGCTGAAATTGAGCACACCGTTGCCGATTACGCAAAGCGTGCCAAAGAAAATAAGTTAGAGCTCAATGAGCTAGTCGGCGGCACATTCACGATTAGCAATGGTGGTGTGTATGGCTCAATGCTATCGACACCGATAATCAATCCGCCGCAAAGCGGAATTCTGGGCCTGCATGCGATCCAAGATCGCCCGGTGGCTCGCGACGGCCAGGTGGTCATTCGGCCGATGATGTACGTTGCCCTGACCTACGACCATCGTATCGTGGACGGACGGGAGGCCGTGACATTTCTACGGTCAGTCAAGGAATTCGTGGAGCAGCCGGCGCGTATTCTCCTGGAGGTATGAGCGCGAATTTTCCGCAAAAGCGCGGGTAAATGTTCACGGGCCGGGTCAGATTATGGTTCAGGGCTCATTTACCACTTGTGGTCGGTTTCGCCCTCCGTACCATGTGGGCCGCGTGTCTACGGCTTGGTGGCTCGACGACAAGAAGGTTAAGTTGACTGGCATAGGGCTGGCTGCGGCCCTGGCCGAGCGCAACCAACTAACATGGGCCGAAACGGCCATAATGCAGAGTCGAAAACTAAGATACGCAGTGTCTAACACATATAGTGCGGGAGCATAAATCGTGACTGTACCGGACAAAGTACGGAGCTTTACATTATTGGGCGCTCCAGGCTGCGGCAAAACCGTTCTTGCCGAAGCGTTGTTGTTTCGGGCCAAGGTGCTGCAACAAATCGAAGGCGGCAAATCGCTTGACACTGAACCCGAGGAAATCAAGCGACGCTCATCCGTCTTTTCGAAGATTCAGAGCCTAACGTGGGATGGTCATGAAATTACCATAGCCGATACACCCGGCGGCGTTGACTTCGTCGGTTCGGCGATTGCGCCGCTTTCCGTGATGGACGTCGCCGTGTTGGTCGTGGATGCGACCACGGGTGTAGACGTGCCCACCCGACAGTTCTACGAGCTGGCAGTTCAGTACAACAAACCGATGTTGATATTTGTCAACAAGCTCGACAAGGAAAACGCCGACTTTGATCGCGCCATAGCCAGTATCAGAAAGACGCTCACCAAGAAGGCCCACCCGGTTGCCCTGCCAATTCTCGCGGGCTGCACTGTCGAAGGAGCCATTGACATCGTCGAATCGCGCGCCATCTCTTTCGGGGACAAGGATAAAGATATTCCAATTCCTGCCGATCAGCAGGAAGAATTTGAGCTGGCTCAGCAAGCTCTCTGGGAGGAAGTGGCCGGCACTGACGATGCCCTCTTTGAAAAGCTAGCTTCCGGCGAAAATGTTACCAAAGAGGAAGTTCTTCCTCAATTGGTCAAGGCCATTGCGTCCTGCTGACATCATTCCGGTCATTGGTGGAACCGCGGTGCCGCCGCGCGGCGCGTCGCTATTACTCGACACTGTCTGCCGACTCATGCCTCCCCCGGTAATATTGTCGGCACCCTCGCAAGCGGAGGGAGAAGCCAGTAGTCCGCTCACGCTAGGGGCCGACCAACCCGCGCTCTGCCAAGTGTTTCGAGTTACCAGCGATCCGGGAGTGGGCGAGTTGTTTTTTCTGCGTGTGGTTAACGGCACGATTCGTTCCGGTGACGATTTACTCAATCCCCGCCATAAAGACCGCGAACGGATCGGGCACATGATTCGATTTCAGGGCAAGGAGCGCAAGGAGTTGACCGAGGCGACGCTCGGTCAAGTGGTAGCCGTGCCCAAACTTAAACACTCGTTTGCGGGAGACACACTATGCTTGCCCGCTCGCCCGGTGACGCTGGCTCCCATAGTGTTTCCGAACCCGGTTCATTCGGTCACGGTGCACCCTGAAACCCGCAAAGACCAAGACAAACTGGGTGTAGCGCTAGGTAAACTCGCGCAGACTGATCCCACCCTGCACCACCATGTGGACGCAGAATTCAACGAGATCATCTTGTCGGGAATGGGCGAAGTGCACCTCGAAATTGTAGCCGGCCGCCTGCGCGATCGCTACGGCATCCAGCTAACCATGGGGCTGCCGCATGTGGCGTATCGGGAAACGCTCACCAAGAAGGTCAAGGCCCAGGGGCGGCACAAGAAGCAAACCGGTGGACACGGTCAGTTTGGAGACGTGTGGATCACCGCCGAGCCTTTACCGCTAGGTTCAGGCTTCGAGTTTGTAGATGATATCAAGGGCGGGGTTGTCCCGAATAAGTTCATTCCCTCCGTTGAAACCGGAATACGTGACACCATGAAGCGAGGGGGCCTGGTGGGTTACCCGGTGGTCGATCTGCGCGTGACGCTTTACGACGGAACGTACCATTCGGTCGATTCCTCCGATATGGCCTTCCAAATGGCCGGTGCGATTGGATTTAGGAAGTGCTTGGATCTTTCCGGCACGACCTTGCTCGAACCTATTATGCGGCTGCGCATCACTGTTCTAGCTGACTACGTCGGTGCCATCACCAGTGATTTGAATTCGCGTCGAGGTCGCATTTTGGGCATGGATACTGTGGGTGACGTGCAAACCGTTCATGCCGAGATCCCCCAATCTGAGATCTTTCGATACTCGACTGATCTTAGAAGCATGACGCAGGGAGCCGGCACTTTCTCGATGGAATTCGCCCGTTACGAACCTGTGCCGAGCATGCTTGTGGAGCCCATCAAGGCCCAACTTGCCGAGCGCCGAAAAGCCTCTGAAAGCGCGACGGCGTAGCCGAAAAAATCACGTTGCTTGAGTCGATTATCCGCGTCCGCACCGATGACACCCCAGGGGGGAGCGGGGTTGCAACGCAAACTCCCCGACGTCGCAGAAACGAACCATGACTCAAAAGCTCCTCGCCAACCCTTGCTCCGCGCTGCCTTTAGCGCTCACTACCCTGGCTCTTACCAGCTCGTGTCTCGTGCCACCTCCTGCAAACGCAGGGAACAAGAGCACCCCGAGTGCGGAGTCGTCTTCGAGTTCAAGTTCGAATTCGAGCTCGGACTCGAACTCCGGCAACGTGAAGTCCGTCCCGTACAATTGGAAGAGCGTCGTCATCGACGGCGGTGGCTTTGTCACCGGCGTTATTTTCAGCAAGGCCAAGGCCGGCATCCTTTACATTCGAACGGATGTCGGTGGGGCCTACCGCTACGATCCCACCAACCGCAGCTGGATCCCGCTCACGGACTTCGTCAGCCGCAAAGACGGCAATTACATGGGGATCGAGAGCATCGCGACGGATCCCGTGAACCCGAACCGCGTTTACATGGCCGCTGGCATGTATGCGCAGCCGTGGGCAGGGCCCGGCGCGTTCATGCGCTCGGACGATCAGGGCAACACCTGGCACATCACGCGGATGACGACGCTGAAGATGGGCGGCAACGACCTCGGGCGTTCGAACGGCGAGCGCCTCGCCGTTGACCCGCACCAACCGAAGACCCTCTTGTTTGGCTCACGCCTGAGCGGCATGTGGAAGAGCACCAATGAATCAGAGAGCTGGAACAAGCTCGAAACCTTCCCGGTGAAGGACGATCCGAAGGGCTTAGGCATCCCGTTCGTCGTGTTCGATCCGAACGGAGGCAACGTCGGCGAGCCCACGAAGGTGATTTACGCGGGTGTGACTCGCACGGACGAGAATCTCTATCGCAGCACCGACGCGGGTCAAACCTGGCATCCAGTGCCGAAACAACCCAAAGGCTTTTTACCCGCTCGCGCCGCTGTGGGTCGCGACGGCACGCTCTACGTCGCTTACGGCAACGATCCAGGCCCGTACGCCGTGCAAGATGGCGCGCTCTGGCGTTACGAGCTGAAGGGCGACGTTTGGACGGATATCACGCCGCTCAAACCATCCGACACGGACCACTTCGGTTACGGTGCGGTCGCGGTCGACCCAGCGCATCCGGGCACCGTCGTCGCGACCACCATCGACAAGTGGAGCACCGGAGCCGAGGTCTATCGCTCACTCGATCGCGGCAAGACCTGGAAACCCATCATGGCGAAGGCCGTGCTCGAAGCTAGCGAGGCGCATGCGTATCACCACCGGGATAAACTCGATCCGCCGCAGTGGGATGGAGACATCGAGATCGACCCTTTCAACTCCGATCGCGCGCTCATCATCGATGGCGGCGGCGTGTGGCTGACCGAGGATCTCAGCCGGGTCGACAAGGGGCAGCCGGTCCACTGGAATTTTCACACCAAGAATCTGGAAGAAGTCTGCGTAAAGGGTTTGATCAGCCCGCCCGAGGGCGCGCCGCTGCTCTCGGCGATGGCCGACCTCTGCGGCTTCCGGCACGACACGCTCACGGAGTCCCCGAAGCGCGGCAACTTCCAGAATCCAACTTGCGCCACCGCAGACGCCATCGACTTTGCCGGCAAGCAGCCGAGCATCATGGCGCGCGTTGGCGCCTGGCCCTGGAGCAACACCAAGGACCCGCGCGGCGCTTACTCGAGTGACGGGGGCGCAACCTGGACGCAGTTCCGCACCGAACCGACGGGCAGCAACGGCTCCGGGAGCATTGCAGTCTCTGCGGACGGCGGGGTCATCGTCTGGGCTGCGAAGGACGCGCAAGTGGCGCGCTCCACCGATCGCGGCGGCACGTGGGTGAAAGTGCAGGGCCTGCCGGATCCGCAGAAGGTTCCTGATTGGGCACCGCTCGGAATGCGCTTAGCCTCCGACCGCGTGAATCCGAAGAAGTTCTACGCTTACGATCTGCAGGGTGGCAGCGGTTACGTGAGTGAGGACGGTGGCGCCCACTTCAAGCTCACGACCCGCGCGCTCACCTCGCTTCCGGAGTACAACCTGATCGTCGGTTCGCTGCAGGCGGTACCGGATTTCGAGGGTCACGTATGGGCAACGGGTGGCAAGGATCTCTTCCGATCGACAGATGCGGGCCAGAGCTTCAAGACGATCTCGAGTGTCGATGAGTCGTACGCCGTCGGCTTCGGAAAAGCCGCGCCGGGTCAAAAGTATCCTGCGATCTATTTGTCGGGGAAGGTGAGCGGAGTGGTCGGCTTCTTCCGCTCTGACGACGAAGGCGCTTCCTTCGTCCGTATCAACGACGATGCGCACCAATATGGTGGCTCGAACGTCATCATCGGAGATCCGCGCGTTTACGGCCGCGCCTACATCGCTCCGGGCGGTCGCGGAATTCTATACGGCGAGCCCAAGTAAGGCGGGGCTCTGATTTCGGGCCCACACTACCGTGTCCGATGCCGTAACCTCGCTACATTGCCATGTCTGGGGGCATCACGGCACGTGGCCACGGGTCACGGCGAGTGCGACGCCTTGAGTGCCGGCACGTGGCCACTTTTTAGCCGGCGGGCGCCACCCGGGTCACAGCGAATCGCAGCGGAAACTGAGCCGGGGTTGGGCTCGGAACGGGGCCTGCTGGTGTCGTTGCTCTCGTGTTTGGCACGCTGGACCCCGGGGCGACATCGACACCCTTGAGGGACATCGTCTATGAGCGCAGGCGCCCTGAGACAGGCACGTTGTACCAGGTGGTGCGCGACAACCTGCAGACGCTTTACGCCGCCGTCGAGGATGGGTTTGCGGCAGTGCTGCCCGCGTTCGTGCGAGACGAGTTCGAGCGTTATTTGGATTGTGGAATCTTATGTCGAGGTTTCGCGTGGCTTCAGTGCGACACATGTCACGAGCAGCGACTCGTGGCGCTGAGCTGCAAAGGCAGGGCTTTTTGTCCATCGTGTCTAGGCCGCCGCATGGCCCAGAGCGCCGCGAATTTGGTGGACCACGTTCTGCGATGGTGCCGTTGCGACAATTCGTCATCACGTTCCCCTTCGAGCTGCGCGCGCGGCTGGCGTACGACGGTAAACTGCTCGGGGCTGCGACGCGAGTTGCCATCGACTCGGTTCTTGGCTTCTACAAGCGCCGCGCCGCGGCCTCATCGAAGGCCGCCAAGAACTGATGCTTCTGAATGACTTCGCCGAGCGTGAGCCAAGGTATTCCAAAGGGTATCGTCCTGGCCACGCCACAGAAACACGCTGCAGTGGACATAATCAGCAGGGCGATTGCGGGAGCGCGCCCTGTCCGGATGCAACGACGCCGATGCTCGATCGGCGCGGTTCCGCAATTGTCGGGTTGAGCCGAGCCGCTGCGCGGCAGCCGGCATGAGGTCACGGGTGGCTATGCGTTAGTTGACCGGTTGCGGGGACGCTGGGGGCCTTTGCCATGGCCGCATTTGCGCGTTCGCTTGGCTTTCGCGGTGTGATATCCGGCGCAGCGGCAGCAGCAAGGGTGGTGACGGATCTGAGATTGTGCGAGCACACTGTGCCGTCACAGCGCTCATGGCGCTTCGAATATTCCTGCGCGTCACCGCCTGCAAAAGCAGTTTGAATAATCGATTTGAGTTGGTTCGACCGAATGCTCATGCCGCTACAGCCTCCGGTGGTGCACGAGCGGTGGCTGCACCTCTCGATAGAGGTTCGCGCACGAGGTTACGTCCACCGCAGTAGGGACAAGCGCGGAGGTCGATGCCGTTTAAGGTCAGGATGATGTCGCGCCACTTGGCGTTCAGCTTGAGGGTATTTTCGACCAATACGGGTGCAGTTGCGGTGTCTGAGGTTTGGCTCGACATTGGGGCGTTCAATAGCGCACGGGCCAGTTCCAGGCGCGTGGTTGCATGCGACGATGACATCAAGCCGAAGTGCCGAATCTTGACGTAACCACGCGGCAATATATGCTGGCACCAACGCGAAAGGAAAGTGACGCCGCCAACGGTGACCTGCTTACCGCTCTTGGTGCGAAAAGTGACGCCGCGCTCATCCATCGAAACCAGTCGCTGGTTGGAGATGGCCACGCGGTGGGTGTACTGACCCAGATACTTGATGACCTGCTCGGGACCACCGAATGGTCGCTTGCAGTAGACGTTCCAGTCCTTGCGGTATAGGGCCGCAATGTTCGAGGCGAAACGCTTTGAGTCTGAGACGCGGAGCTTGCCGCATCCCTGTGCCTGCTTGAGCCCGTCGAGTAACTTGCCTCGGAACACAATCGCAAGCGCCTCGACAGGAAATAGGTAGTTGGGGCGCGCCGCAATCCAACGGTCACCATCCAGACT
>CAWIGY010000075.1:0-64092 GCA_963835565.1 uncultured delta proteobacterium | reverse complement strand
TGGTGTAATTGTAGCGGTGTTCCGTCAGAGCAAGGGACACATTGCCTGAACTCACAAGGGCCATGGGACATCGGCGCCAAAGAGGGTTTTGCGCAGTTCTATGGCGACAAGCTGTTCAACTTAGATACTCAACCGAACGCAACGTTTGTTTACTACAAACCATTTCCGAATTCGACCACGCCCGGTGACGACGCACCTCCGCCAATGGCCAAGGATGGATTTGGAGATTATTATAACAACCCCGGTCCCGATTTGCGGTGGAACATGAAAAAATGCGGCGGTGGCTACAATGGCACAAGTGTAGAATACGATTGGATGCGATTCTACTACAACATTGGGTCACAAGACAGTGGCAGGGCGGCAACGCGCACGCAGATGCTCGACCTTTTCGCTATCTACAAGCTTGCTTGCGGCGGCCAGTGCACCCCGAGCAATTATACCAATGTGACTTTTAACTCACTAAATAGCGCTGCTGAGTCCTATTACAACGGCGGACCAGGTGATGCTCGATACCAGCGCTTCAACACCTGGGCTTATGATGAAGGGGTAAACGAGTAATGACCGGTTGGTCCCCAGGGCTAAGCGATAGGTATCGCGCAGTCTTGCTTGGTTTCGGTGCCCTATTGGCATGGGGCTGCGGCCTGGTGGCTGTCGATTCGCCTGGGGACAATTCATCTGGAGGAACCAACAGTCTCGGTTCCGCCGGGTCCAACGCGAGCGCCGGGGGCGGTAACGCCTCCGGCGGCGCCGGTCTAGCTGACGCCGGCAATGCGGATGCGGGCTGTTATCGAGATCCCTACCTACCCGACAATTATGTGCCGCCTTGCGACCAGCCACAGGCCGTTCCCAATTGCACCAATGGCTGGTGCACGATTGAGCCCGGCTGTTTCATCATGGGTGACTCCTGGTGCCAGTGGTCCCGGGCGGCATTCGCGAACAATCCAACGCAGGTGACGTTGACACATCGCTTTCGCATGCAACAGTTCGAAGTCACGCAAAAACAATGGACGGCCGAAAGTTTACCGAATCCCTCTGGACTCATGGCGGACGGCACCGGCGACGGTTCTGACGAGAACTGCCCTGTAGGCAACGTAACTTGGGTTGAAACGCTGGCATACGCGAATCTGCTCTCCCAGAATGAAGGCATACAACCCTGCTATGTCCTCGAGAACTGTCAGGGCGAACTCGGCTCAGGGCTGCTTTGTGACACGGTTCTCTCCACGTACACCTCCATCTACGATTGCCCCGGATACCGTCTTCCTACCGGTGCGGAATGGGAATATGCCGCCAGAGCCGGCACCAAAACCACCGTGTACACGGGAGATATCGTGGATACGGGCCAAGTTGAGTTCACCTGTTACGACGAGCCCCACTTATTGCCCATTGCCTGGTACTGCGCCAACGCCGGGCCTTACACGCATCCCGTGGGCCAGAAGCTACCCAACGATTGGGGGCTCTATGATGTCATTGGCAATGCTGGTGAGTGGACACAGTCCGAAGCAGCGACATACGGGCCAGGTCCTTTCGTGGACTGGGATGCAGAGCTCAATGCAACCAGCTTGCTCACTCCTAGCTCTAGCACTTCCGAACGACAAACGAGGGGCGGTTTTTTTAATGGATGGCCCAACATACTTCGAGTCGGCAACCAAGGCGCGGGTGCCACTAGCCTGCGATCCGGACCGGGCATGGGTTTCAGATTGGTGCAAACCTTGAAGTAACACGAGCAGTGGCACGCCTTGAGCGGTAGATGCATACTTGCAGTCGGCTGCTGATTATTGAGGCACGCGATATGTGGGACAAGTTCATCGCAAGCGCACTATGTGTTCTCGCCCTGTGCACTGTGGGCTGCGGTTCAAGTACCAATTTCGCCGACGTCTCCGTTGGCGGCTTCGTAGGTCTCGGTGGAAAGTCAAGTGTCGGCGGGGCTTCAAGTGTCGGTGGTTTGTCATTTGACGGCGGCTTACAAGGCACTGGCGGTTACCCAGCGTGCCCGGTTTCAATTCAACTTCCCCCAGCCACGATGACCAAAGAAGCGTGGGACGCATTGGCTGCCCCCCTGACCAGCGAGCACAATGTTTTGCCGCTTAGCTGCCAAGGAAGCCCAATCTCGCAAGACTTTCTCGTACTACCGAGCGCAGCGTGCTCGATAGCTCCTAACTACAACTACGTCACGTATCCGGTTCGACTTTGTACCTTGCAGCCTACGTGTAGCGGTCCGGAATCCTGTCAAGACAGTGCATTCGGTACCTGCCGCGGTGATCCCTACAGTTATTGCACCTACCCGAGTTACCCTCTGCGTCAGATAGAGTCATGCGCTGTCAACAGTGACTGCGTGACGCTGCCGGGAGGCAGCTGCCTGCCATCGGAGAGTGATGTCAATTGCTACCCAGATGGCGAATGCATTATGGCTGCCCCGTGTCGGTACTGCAATTACCCTGAGCAGCCGTGCGCGCTCGATACGGAATGCACGAGCGCACCTGGCGGTCAATGCAGTAAGTTTATCCTCTTTACTCGTTGTGTGTACAGCCAATGTGCAGTAGATGCCGACTGCGGCGCGGGCTCGCGCTGCGCCTGTTCAGAGGATGATCTGCAGAATCATTGCATTCCCGCTGATTGCTCAACGGACAGTGACTGCGGCGCGGGACAAGTCTGTCGTCTCGAGCTGGGGTGCTTCGGAACGGTGATAGCGTACCACTGCTCAACTTCGTCGGACGGATGTGCCAGCGACCAAGATTGCGCGGGAATGCCTTGCTCTTTCAATGGAACCACTTGGCAGTGTAGGACGGGTTGTCCTACTCTTGATTAGTAAGACCTTAATGGCGAGCTGGCGCGCCGCGAGGGTTGCTATTTCGGCCAACCGCGGTTAACTTCGCTTGCCCTCAATCATTATGCTCAAACATCTCTAGCCCGAAGACCACCCGCCAATCAGGCGCGCCAAATTGTTGGTGAATGCCTCGGCCTGTGCTGAGTTTCAGTCGCAGTTGGGCGCCTTTGTCCCCGGTGCCTTCGAGGCGTCCCGTAATGAGCCCTTCTAGCGCGGTGCTAGTCGAGCCGAGGAATGATTGGAATGAAGTTTCCCCGAAGATCTCGGGCCCAATTATGGCCCGGAGGCTATGGTCCTGAGTGACAGGAAAACTTGGGACCCACTGCAATGCCATAGAGTAGCTCACTGCCTCGCGGGCTACCGGGTGTTGGCGAGTCATTCAGCGTGCGAATGTGCACACCCAGCTGTGCGGCGGTCGCAAAAATGCCCCAATCACCGGCATACCAGGCCGCGAAGCATGCCGCGGACACGGCCGTCCGTGTCATAATAACTGTAGTAATTGCGGAGATAGCCTTCAGTATCGGTAGTGTTGGTGTAACTGCGGTTGCCGTTGGGGATGATGAGCTGCGCGCCGAGCCCGAATCGGAAAGGACTATTGGCATTGCCAATGAGTCGGGTGTCGAATCCGATGCGCGCGTCCGAGATAAGGTCTGGGACCCGGCCCACACTGACGTCGGGGGCTGTGAATTGATAGGCGCCCACCGTGCCGCTCTGGCCTTTGATCAGCAGTGGGGTGGTTAAATTCAGGTAAACCGATAGCGGTCAACGGTTACCGCAGCGCCGACATCGGCGAAGGCCTCGTGCTTTAACGACGGCCAAGTATTGCGAGCCGCGATTTGAGACGTGCAGCGGCTTATACGCGTAGCCACTTGAAATCGCGATTGACGCCGCCAAACCTGCCGCGCATGCTAAGGTCGTCCATGACCATCCAACCGCCGCCCGGCGCCGACGGATAGAAGCGCTCGACGGCAAAACCCTGTGCTTGAAGTTGGGCGCGTGCTCCCATCGCCCAGAGATTTACCAGTGCAGCTGTGACAACAAACCAAATACGTGCACGGGCCAGCGCCCTCGTCTGCGTGCAACGGCAATAAACTCTAGCACGATCAGAATTCGGCATGAACCCTCCCGCTATAGATGTTGACGGGGCCGCGGTCCGCGTTGAAAGCCGGGTTCGTGATGTGTTGGTAGTCAGCCGAAAGCCAAACCGAGGACACGACGTTCACACTATAGAACGCCTCGATAACGCTTTCCATGGCCTGGTTAATGGTGCCATCTCCAATGAAGCCATCGACACCACCCATGCGCAAGTAATTGGCGTGCGCCTTTGAGATCCAGCCGAGGCCAGTGCCGACACCGGTAACGTCCAAAGGCCTATGCCAGGCAGTTCCGTTGGCAAGCGCCCCGAAAGAAACTGATCGGTCCGTTGAAAAGTAGGCATCGACCTCGGTTTGTCCATCGGAGTACCATCCCTCGAAAGAACACGCCAATGTCGTCGGTGAGGTGCTGCTCGAGATTGAGCCCGATGCCAAGCTTGATGTTGGGCCGGCGCACCCAGCAAAGATCAGGCGCTGTAGCATTATTAGAGCCGTAATTGTAGCTAGTACAGGTGGTAGCATTCTTCGTGGGATCCGCCTGATAGGCCGCAACGGCGTCATCGAAACGGCCCATATTTTCCCGGTTTCGATAGCCGAGCACCCGCACCGCACCCGCTTGTCCGAAGAGCTGATGCTTGTGTTCGAGCTCAACCTGGTCGCCGTAATACTTGTAGAGTCGGAATTCTTGAGCCAGCACATTCGGGTTCTTGGGCGGCGTTATCCGACCATAGCGCAGCGCCCAGTCGTCGTAATAGAGCTCGGCGACGCCTCCCCAAGAATAACCGCGCGCGTCCGATCCGAAATCGTAAGCGTTATACGTCATGAAGACAATGTTGGTGAATTGCCGACGCAGGTCGCCAGAAAATGTGTTCTTGTCGAGAAAATCGAGAATACTGAAGCTGCCTATTGTCAGCACCAGGCGCCGGCTGTCTACAACCGAACCGAGCTGCATCGGATCCGAATCCTTCACGATTCGCTGTCCTCCAAACCCGATGGTCTGCCGAAGATACGACCGCGAGCGATAGATTTGTGGAGTCGTCGTTCCGCCTTTTTGAAGCTCGAAATTCTGTACCGCACCCAGCCCTTTGAGATTCGACAGCGGTTTTTCGGAAATGACCTCGGGAACATAATAGGCTTCGGCGCCAGGCCAGAGCCGAACGCCAAGAAAGACCGTAAATGTCCCCGTATAGCTGTGCTCGCCCTGGGTCAAAAGCGAGTTGATGCTGCCGTTCAGATTAGTGTATCGCGCGGAAAAGGGCGCTTTATAGCTTGAGATCCAGGTGAACTGTCCGTAGGCGTTCCAGCTTTCATCTTGGATGTCGTGCAGTCCATTGTGCGTCAGCCAATTCATGATATCGAATTGCTCATCGGGCCTGGGTGCGGCAGTGACTTGCGCGCGTACGGTGGCCGGCAATAACATGAGCAAGGCGGCAACTGAGCCGCGCAAGCTTCGGCCCGTGACGAATCGACTATTCACGCAGACCGCCAGGCACTCGATAAACTTGACGGCAGGCTCGCCCAACAAACCACAACCCACGGCGCCCTTGCATCGGGCAGCGCTCCGCGGCGCTTGTCACTTGCACTTCTGTAAACGTTCCGGTTGTCATGGCTCAATGCGGAGATCAGTTATGCGTTCGTCATACTCACGCTTCGACGTGAACCCGTGGCGATGGGCGGCCGGAACATACGTCAAAATAGCCTCGCTGATGACGGGGTCTGTTCCAAATCAGTGACAACTTAGTCGGTTCGCATGAGTGCGGGCTGACTAGAGGTCAGCGGGCGGGCCCGCGTTTCCTCACGAACGGCCGACGGGAAAACTTTCAAGGGGCTAAGTACCCCGATTGGGTGTATATTCCCTCAATCCGCCGCGGCTTAGGTCTACTTATGCGGCGAATTAAGGAGTTCGACTATGGACAAGCGATGGTATCCCGCAGCGATCTCCGCTTTGCTCATCGGCTGCGGTGGCATGCCGGATAATGGCGGAGCCGAACACGGGCAGCTCGCCGGGAACAGGCGGTGTTGACGCGGGCACACCATCAGCGACCGGGGGAATGGTGAACGTCGACTACGGCCCGGCGCTCATTGGTGGCTCCCAGAATAAGAATAGCGGCGGAACTAGCAGCATCAATTCGGGCGTTCCGACGGCAGGCAGTTCGGGAGTCGGAGGTGCCGCCTACGGCCCGATGATAGTGGGCGGCTCGACGGTAAGGCGGCGGAGCGGCTCGGCAACGGGCGGACGCAGCGCCATTGACGGCGGCAGTCCATCGGCGACTGGCGGCATGGCGCAGTACATGTACGGCCCGATGATCGTGGCTGGCACGCAGACCACCGGTGGCAAGGCAGCCACCGGTGGAGCCAAGAGTCCCCCGGGAGGCTCGACCGCCAGCGGTGCAGCGGGAGGCATCGACGCGGGTTTCCCAACGGGTGGCAACGCCGCCTTGGGCGGCCAAGTGACGGTCGACTACGGCGTTATGTATAATGTCGGCGGCTCAACTGGTGACCTAGCTACGGGTGGCAAACCAAGCACGGGCGGTCAGGCCACAATTGCTCTGTACGGAGTCATCGCTTCCACCGGGGGCGGCCCGGCTAGCTCAAATTGAAGCCTGCCCCGCGCGCTAGCCGGCGCCAGTGTGTGTAAATTCGAGTGTTGTGTGATTGTGCAGACTGGATGGTTTGCGCGGCACTGAGACACCCGGCTCCTGCGTGCCGAAACAGCCCCCAATCCTGGCACAAATATTGTGCCAAACTGAAGATTACCTTCGCCGAAGAATCTGTCAAATAGCCGCGTTTCACGCAGGTCTTCGACTGGAATATCTTTTGCGTTGTAATCCCGCCCCGCGGCATTTGGCACAGCTGGGCGGGACCGGAGTACTGACATGGCATCCTTAACATTAGTTTCGAATCAAGTACGCACCCTCAGGAAGCGATCCTTTACGTCTTCGATCTTACTGGCGACGCTTTTGTTTCTGGCCTGCTCGTCGCAGGACTCCGAGACCGCGAAACGCGAGTCTGCCAATCCGAAAGGTAAGACGGTCCTGGGTGAACCGGATAATCCTGGCGGAACTGGATTGAGCATTGATGAATCCAAAATCGTTGGAACCGCAACCGGCAGTGAGTTGGCCTTGAACATTCCTATTGCCCTTCAGAATGGAAGGCAGTCGGGAGAACTCACCATTCAATTGTTAGAGTTGGTTTCTGGTAAGGCCGTTACTAAGGTCCAAGTTCCCTACGATGTAACGGCCGGTACCCCGCAAGCGCTGGCCGCCTCAATTCCTTTGCCGTCGGATCTCAATCGCCAAGCACCGATGGTGCAATATGTTCTGCGCGTTGATGCGGTCGATCAGGGGATTTCGATCAAGCGCAGCTTGCTGTATGCCGCACAGCCCTATGAATTGCGCTTGGAAGGCCCATCGACTCCGCGCAGCGATAAAAAAGCCGTTTACCGGATGGTAACTGAAAACCCGCTTGCTCACCAGCCACTGGCGCAGTTTCCTGTGACGCTGACTCTTCAGCAGGACGGACAGGCGGCTTCAACTTACTCAGGCAGCAGCGACAACTTCGGCGTATTCGAACAGGAGCTCAGTCTTCCCGTTGCTGGGCAATACAGCATCGCCGCTAACACCCAGCAAGGCCCGATAGTAGCCGGAGTCACCGATTCGCTCAAGGTCCAAGATCCGAGTTCGAAGGTGCTGCTGACCACGGACAAACCCATTTATCAACCCGGACAGGTGATTCACCTGCGCATGCTCGCTTTGAATGTGGGTAACACACCAATAACCGCCGCGGACGCGCTGTTTGAGATCTCCGACGCCAAGAACAATAAGCTGTTCAAAAAATCGATCAAAAGTGACAGCTATGGAATTGCAGCAACCGACTTTCAATTAGGCGCCGTGCTCAATCAAGGCACATTCACAGTAAGCTGTACGCTGCAGGGGCAATCGACGCAAAAGACCGTCGAAGTGTCGCGCTACTCCTTGCCAAAATATCAGATTGCCGCTGTAGTTGATCACACCTGGTACTCGCCGGGGGACACCGTCCTCGGCAGCGTTGATGCTAACTATTTCTTTGGCAAGCCCGTCTCAAACAGCGATGTCACGATTGACGTCTCCTCCCTCGACGTGGGCCAAACTGCGCTGGGGCGGATCGTCGGTAAGGCGGATGCGTCCGGACACTTTTCCTATAGTTACGCGTTGCCGAAATCCCTCATCGGGCTACCACTGCAACAAGGCAATGCTCTGATCAATCTGCACATCACCGTTACCGATACTGCGGGTCAGGTAGTCCAGAAAGACCAAGTCATTACAGTTGCTTCGCAACCGCTAGAGGTAGTTGTGGTACCAGAGAGCGGTGAACTCGTGACGGGGGTCGAAAACAAACTCCTGGTGTTTGTCACCGATCCCCAAGGAACGCCGGTTTCGGGCACCACTGTCATGATCCCGCTCACTGACGGCACCTCGCTGTCTGCAACGACGGACGTCTACGGGCAGGCTGTTATCAATTGGACACCGGGCAGCGACGCGCCCAGTTCCTTGAACGTGCAAGTCACGCCCACGAGTGGTTCGACTCTGCAAAAGACGGTGCCAGTCGTATTGCAAACAGGCAAGGAACATGTACTTGTTCGCACGGACAAGGCCGTCTACCAGGCGGGTGACACGATTAATGTCCAAGTGTTCTCCACGGCCAATTCTCCCAACGTGTACGTCGATTGGCTCAACGACGGGCAGGCCGTCGACATGCGCACATTGACGACCCAAAGTGGCGTCGCAAGCTTCTCGATGCCCGTAGACACTTCGCTGCTCGGAACCAATAAGATCCAAGCCTATGTGGTTGACGACGACGGTAACATTGTGCGCGCGGGGCGCACGGTATTCGCTCGTGATGCTACCTCACTCGCGGTAACTTTGACGACGGATTCGGCATCATATACCCCGGGCAGCTCGGCTCATCTAACGTTCGATGTAAAGGATGAACAGGGTCAGCCGGCGGTAGCTGCACTGGGACTGCAGGTGGTTGATGAAGCCGTGTATTCGCTGATTGATGCCAAGCCCGGGCTACTTGAAACTTTCTTCGAACTTCAGGATGCTTACGCTAATCCCAGCTATGAAATCGAAGGCCCTCAAGTAAACTTAACCGATCTACTGTTTCACGACACCACCGTTGCGGATGTCGCGGCCGCCAAAGACGCTCAAGATCGAGCGCAAGCATCGCTTTCCGCGATTGGTCAAGGTGCTGTCACGGGCATCGCCCATGCCAGTTGGGCCAGCGTTATATCCGACGCAAAAACGCTGGCTCAGCCCTACTTCACCGGCGTGACGGCCCAGCTGAAGACCGTATTGACCCAAAGTGTCGCCGACGCGGCAACCCAACTGAAGAGCCAGGGTTGCAGCATCGACAGTCTCTACTCCAGTTTGCGGCAACGCCGGGGAAACCACGGCTGGATTGCTGGGGAAATTGTCGCTGCATCCACGGTGGCCTACGATGCTTGGGGCAATCCGTTTACTATCGCAACCAGTTCAAGCTGGAACACGATGTTAACCTTCACCAGCCGCGGCCCCGATGAAATCGCGGGCACAACAGACGACGTCACGCTTAGTTTTTCCTACTCTGATCTGGGCCTGCCGCTTATGGCCGTCCCGATGATGGGCGGTTTTGACATGGTGGCCGCAGCAGTCGGAGGAGCTGCGGCAATCGACGTGTCGATCTCGAATTCGAGTACCAGCAGCCCGCGCGTTCGTCAGGATTTTCCAGAAACATTGTACGTGAATCCGGAACTCATCACCGGACCCGATGGCAAGGCCGTGCTGGATTTACCTCTCGCAGACAGTATCACACAGTGGCGAGTGTCAATGCTTGCGAACAGTGCACAAGGTCGCCTAGGCAGCGCCACCGGAAGCTTGCTCGTATATCAGGACTTTTTCGTCGATATCGACTTTCCAGCGACGTTGACACGGGGTGACCACGTAGAGTTTCCAATTTCCATCTACAACTATCTCGACACGCCGCAGACAGTTCAACTATCGCTGCAGGCCGCTAATTGGTATACGGCGCTGGGTCAGACTAATCTTTCGGTCGATCTACAACCGGGGAGGTAAAAGGCGTGCGCTTCCCAGTTCAGGTTGACCGGGTTGGGCTCGGGACGCTGACAGTGCAGGCGATTGGGTCCAAGGCCTCAGACGCGGTGGCGCGCGTTGTAAATGTTGTCTCGGATGGCAAGGCTTACGTTTCCGCTCAGTCGGGCTCGCTCGGGGCGACTAGCATAAGCCAGTCGGTCACATTTCCTGTAAACTCGATTGATGGCTCGCAACAGCTCTACTTGCAGGTATATCCTGCCTATACCTCGCAAGTAATTCAGGGGCTGGACAGCATTCTCAGAGTACCCACCGGCTGCTTCGAGCAGACTACATCCAGTACTTGGCCCAACGTGCTCGTGACGCGATACATGAAGGCCACCGGGCAAATTACGCCTGAGATTCAGATGAAAGCCGAATCTCTCATGTCGGCGGGCTATCAACGCCTGTTGACCTTTGAGCATCCCGGCGGGGGCTTTTCCTGGTTCGGCACGAATGACCCCGCGCCTTACCTTTCGGTTACGGCGTTTGGAGTCATGGAATTCGCGGACATGGCCACCGTTCAGACCGTGGACGACGCGATGTTGAGTCGAACTTGCAATTGGCTGATATCGCAGCAGGCATCCGACGGTTCTTGGACCGGCGACAAGTCGGAGTTTTTCTCCTTTTTCACCAGCAAAGTCCGAAATACCGCATTTACGCTGTGGGCATTGGCCAGCGCTGGGATCACAAGTGCAGCTATTGGAAACGGCGTAGCGTATGTCAAAGCGCATTACGCGGACGAAACGCCTGATGCCTACACGCTCGCCTTGATTGCCAACGCATTTGCTTTGGCGGCTCCCACCGACTCGGTGCTAACTGACGTTCTTTCGCGTTTGGACGCGCTGAAAAAAACCGACGGTGACCAGGTTTCCTGGGACAGCGGTGGCACGCAAACCAACTTCTACGGTTCAGGTAACGATAGCACGGTCGCGACCACTGCCTTGGTCACATCGGCACTTTTGCAGGCGGGCGGTGATGCCAAAACCATCGAAAGCGCTCTCAATTTCCTGACCGCATCCAAGGACACATTGGGCAACTTCGGCTCCACTCAGGCCACCGTGTGGACGCTGCGCACTCTTCTGCTCGCAGCCACCAAGGGTACCAAAGGAGCGGTTGGCACATTGCAAGTACTCGTCGATGGACAACCTTTCAATACGGTTTCTCTCACCGAGTCCCAATCGGACGTGATGACGACGGTCGATCTCATCTCACAGGCGAGTGTCGGTAGCCACGCCGTCAATCTAACCTTCACGGGTGACGGACAGGTCAGTTTCAATCTTGTCTCCGGTTATAACGTGCCTTGGGATCAGGCTAGCCCCGACACGCAGGGGCCGCTCAGCATCGCTGTAAGCTACGACAAGACCAGTTTATTCTTGAATGACATAGTAACGGCTGCTGTGAATCTAAGTAATGCAAGTGCACAGACGCAGAACATGGTATTGGTAACTCTTGGTATTCCTCCAGGTTTCCAGGTGCTGACCGAAGATCTCGATGCCTATGTGCAGCAAAACATTCTTTCCCAATACGAGCTAACCGGTAAGCAATTGATCCTCTATCTTTCGACATTGTCGCCCAGCTCGACGCTGTCGATCAAATATCGCTTGCAGGCGACCATGCCCGTAAAAGCCGCGGACGGCGGAGCCGAAGCGCACCTTTATTACGAGCCGACACAAAAAACCGTCGCAGCCGCCACCACGCTTGAGGTGGTCGCGAATTGAGCTAAACTAATCCAGGTTGATACCGCACAAATCTAACCATCGACCTATTGTATGCCTCGGAATACCTCCGGCCGCGATCGAACCCTTCACGCCACCATGGCGCAGGCCAATGCCGAAGCAAGACCGTAGTTTTCTCATCTTGTTGGCCGCCGGGGCCCCAACCCCAGCGGCGCAGTCCGCTAGCGTTGTGGCGGAGGAAATAGCCAGCTAGCGACCTACCGACCTATCAGGTGAAATATGGCATAGTTGGCGGCACCGGCTGGCAGCATTCCCGTTAGCGACCTTAAGGCCCCGAACTCATACATCTCGAGTCAAGTTTTCAGAAAGCAGTTGTCTGGGCCGGGGCCCAGACAACACCAACACAATCAAAACGTCGGAACGAACCTGCGGGTTACGAGTGAAAATCTAAGGCACGGCTTGTCGACTTTTCAAGTTGGATTAGCAAGTTGGGTATAACCGGCTGGGAGGATTCCCGTTAGGATCATATGAAAGTCGAACTCAAAGGCAAGTGGGCATTGGTAACCGGCGCGAGTCGCGGCATTGGTCAGCAAATCGCGCGAGGCTTGGCCGAGCGGGGTTGTCATCTGGCATTGCATAGCCGACAACTTCAGCATACTGAAAAACTGGCTTCGGAATTGGCGGGCACCGGCATTCAAGTCGTTCGGTTGGCAGCCGAACTTTCCGATGAAAAGGCCGTCGAGGCTCTGTTGGATGAAGCGCTGGCTGCATCGGGAGGCCTCGATATCGTTTATAATAACGCCGCAATAATGACGCCCTTTCGGAGCGATTACCTCGCAACCCCCGCCGAGGACTACCGTCGATCCTTTGAGGTCAATGTCATTGCACCCATTTGCATTACGTACCGAGTTTTGCCGGGTATGCGACAACGCCGCTGGGGTCGCATTGTCCAAGTGACCTCGGGCATACAGGATCAGCCGGAACTAATGGCTTATGCAGCTTCAAAGGCAGCCTTGGATAAATTCGTGCGCGACACAACGCCGTCTTTGCGGGGCTCCGGTGTTTTGATGAACTTGCTCGATCCCGGCTGGCTGCGAACAGATTTGGGGGGGCAAAATGCGCCGAACTCGGTAGAGTCCGTCATGCCCGGAGCATTAGTGCCTGCCCTGGTCGATGGCGAAGTACACGGAGTCTTGTTCCGTGCGCAAGACTACGCGAGTGGATAAGCGGGCAATCGCCCTGGCTATGAGTATAAAAGCGCCTGATACTTGGTATGTTTATCTGCTGCGTTGCGGAGACGGAACAATTTACACAGGGATTGCGCGGGACGTACTATCAAGAATTCGCGCGCATGAAGAAGGTCGTGGCGCTCGCTATACAACGGGGCGAGGTCCCTTCGAATTATGCGCCAAGCGACGCTGCCAGAGCCAAGGCGACGCGCTGCGACTCGAATTTGCAATCAAGCAGTTGTCGCGAGTCAAAAAAGTTGCGCTGATTAGGCGAGGTCAGCTCGCCCGATTCGCCCGGACGCTGCGACAACTTGACTCTACGTGCGACCGGGAGCTGCCAGTGCAAAAGTGAGTTCGTCCCATTGTCGCTCGGTGAGTCGTACTCGTTTTCGATGCTTGGCCAACGCTCGAGTGAGTTCATGGCCCGTTCGCGTTCCCGGTTTCACCGGCACATGGCAGGCCCCGCAACGCGAGTAGTAAATACGCATGATGGGTAAGTCCTCACCCGTAGCAACTTTGCTCGTCGGAGCCGGAATTACGCAGGAACTTATCAAGAAAAGGTTGCCTAGTAACAGAAGCACATTCATGACGATAGCAGCGCTGCGGACGCTGTTTTGCGAAGTCCTAGAACAGAATGCAATGGCCGTCACAAATCCAGTCCGAGCATGGTGCGAAGCCAGAAGGGCCCATAGGCGTCACCGGGCTGGGGCCTTCGCATACTGTTAGCGTGAAAGTAGAAGCCCACCGTCCACCAGAGCCGACCCAGGTTGATATGCGTCGATGGACCGATGAAATATTGGACTCGCGAGTTCTCCATGGCTTGCGCAGTTGCACCCGATGCAACCAACTGTCCGCGGGCCCAAAATTCAATCCCCGGGTGAAAACTTGGCGTAATTTGATACGCCAGTCCCGCTGTAGGATTGACAATGAAGCGCGCTTGCTGTCCGTGCGCTTTGGTGTCGTAAGGCCGATCAAATTCCTCTTCAACCCACAGGTTGCTCAGCAACAAGGCGTGCCCCAAGCGTCTCTGTAAATTGACCTTACCTTCAAGGGACAGTTCGTCGTGCATCGTCTCGAGTTCCAAGTAGAACCCAATGTCTACGGGCCACTCTCCCGGTTCCGCAAGACGCGTTCGTAATCGCCATTTTAGCCCGTCAAATATGAAGGTGCTTTCGCCTCCGGGCTGAGGCTCGGACTTGAACTGCTGGTAGAAACCCAATTCGAAGCGATCGGTAATGCCGTACTCAAGCTCCGTCTGAAGTATCATCTCAGGTTCCCAGAGATTGCCCGACGTTGCATCAGTGGCGCTCGCAGGCACCCGCAAGGGGTTTACATCCGTGATTGCCTCAATCTCTGTGGATCCCTCGGGGAGCGTTTCGTTGGGGTAACTGAAGGGAAGCACCATGGGCGTTGCGCCCGCCGAGGCTGTTGCAAGCAGCCCGCACGCAATCACGTTATTGATAATGACTTTCATGTTCATTAAGAACCATAGTGCTTGTCGCTTGTCAAGGAAAGCGTGGAATTGGGGTGATCGAGGTCTTTCGGCCCCCACTCAATCGGGCGACTTAGTTTGCGTCTGATTTACGTCAATACCCAGGCCCACGCTGCCTCGCGGACTCCCGTGCAACGCAAACGCTGTGGGGGCAGCGGCAGTGGCGGTCATGGTAAGTTCGGTTGCTGCTCGGATTCTCTTATGGCGCCTTCGCTAAAGCCTCCCCCTCCCGCCCCTACGATTCTCGACCTAATTGGTGTCACACCGGTGGTGGCCATCCACAGGCTCAATCCAAACCCATCCGTGAAGATGCTTGCCAAGCTTGAAGGCTTCAATCCAACGGGCAGCATCAAGGATCGGATTGCCCTAAAGATGATCGAACAGGCACTGGCTGAGGGCGAGCTCAAGCCGGGTAAGGTGATCCTTGAGCCCACCAGTGGCAATACGGGAATTAGTATTGCCATGATCGGTGCCGTGAAAGGGTACTCAGTCGAGATTGTGATGAGCGAAGCGGTGAGCTCGGAACGGCGGGAAATGATTCAAGCCTTTGGAGCAAAAGTGACACTCACGGATGCAAAACTTGGCACTGACGGGGCGATCATGAAAGCCAGGGAACTATTGCAGCTGAATCCCGAACGGTACTTCATGCCTGACCAATTCTCCAATCACTACAACCAACTGGCACATTACGAAGGCACCGCTCAAGAGATTATTGCGCAGACCGACGGCAAACTTGATTACTTTGTATCCGCGTTGGGAACCAGTGGCACCTTGATGGGGGTTGGTCTTGCACTCAAGGAAAAGTTGCCGACGGTGCGCATCGTCAGCGCACATCCCGTGAGGGGCCATTACATCCAGGGCCTGAAGAACCTCGAAGAAGCGATTGTCCCCGCTATTTACGACCCAAACAAGATCGATCGACACATCATGATCGAATCAGAAGACGCGTTTGAGCTTGCCCGACGCCTGGCTCGCGAAGAAGGACTATTCGTAGGCATGAGCAGCGGGGCTGCGTTATTCGCAGCGCGAGTGATTGCTCAAGAAATTGAAAAAGGCACTATTGTCATGATCCTGCCTGATCGTGGCGAGAAATACCTCAGCACGCAGTTATTTCGAGCCACACAAGAAACGAAACACAACTAACGCGCGCGGCATAAAAGTTCGAGGAATGCCGTCCCATAACGCTCGAGCTTGACTGGACCAATCCCGGGTACGTCCAATAGCTCACGCGGTGAAATTGGGTGGCGCGCAACTATTTCCAGAAGCGTTGCATCACTGAATACCACGAAAGCAGGAACCCCTTGTTCGTCGGCTATCTTGCGTCTTAGCGTTTTCAATTGGCCAAAAAGTCCACCAGGTTCGCCATTGTCAACCGAACGACTTGCTTTAGAACCACGACTCGCAGGTTCGCGGTGTAACCTTTTGGTAGAGGCAAAAAGATTTTCGCGGCCTGCATTGGTCGCAGGAACTCCCGCATTGTGCCAAAAGATCGCCGAAGTATCCGACTAAGCGCTGATGTCGGCAGCCTGGCTCGCACGCGAAACGGAACATCTCTCGCGCTTGGCTGCGTATCCGCTCACTGATTACAGGCGGGGCTTGCGCCGCAAATCGGTCATAAGCGATCACTTCGGCCCAAGAATAAAACAGGATGCAATCGCTCGACACACCGTCACGACCCGCACGCCCGATCTCCTGATAATATCCCTCGATCGAGCGGGGCATATCGCGATGAATCACGTAACGTACGTTGGACTTATCGATCCCCATGCCGAAAGCGATAGTCGCCACCACAACGTCGATGTCGTCTCGAGAAAATGCCTCCTGAACTTTCGAGCGCTCGGCAGCCCCCAATCCGGCGTGATAGGCGCTCGCTCGAATGCCACGATGCCTGAGATAATCCGCCAAACTGTCGGTCGATTTGCGCGATAGGCAATATACGATGCCGCTTTCGTCGGGGCGTTCAGTGATGAGCTTGGTAATGGCTTCTCGCACCGGAGGAATCTTGAGAGAGCCCTCTCTGTCGGCTGCCCTTAGCATAGCTATAAAGCTGAAGGTTACTGCGAAAGAATGAACCCCGATACAACGCTGGTTGCAAAATGCCCAGTTGCTCAATGATATCCTGAGTCACTTCGTCGGTCGCCGTTGCCGTCAGTGCTAGCACGGGAATATTGCCCAAGCGCTGCTTGAGCCCGGCGAGGTTGCGATAAGCCGGGCGAAAGTCATGTCCCCAATGACTGATGCAGTGTGCCTCGTCCACCGCAATCAAACTCAAGTTGACACGCCCCAGCACCTGAGCAACGGAGGCCTCCAAGCCTTCGGGCGCCGCATAAACTAGCTCGAATTCTCCGGCCGCTGCTCGGTCAATCCGCGAACGGCGCTCCTGGTAAGAGAGGCTTGAATTCAGATATGTCGCGCGAAGTCCCACGCCGGCGAGAGCATCCACCTGATCCTTCATGAGCGCTATTAGAGGACTCACCACCAAGGCTGTGCCCGCCAGAATTCGAGCCGGGATCTGATAGGTCAACGACTTTCCCGCACCAGTCGGCATGATCCCGACGGCGTCGCGCCCAGACAACACTTCGTTGATCAATTCCCGCTGACCCGGGCGAAACGAGTTGTACCCGAAGACATTCTTTAGGACCTCGTCCGGATCGCTCACTCGAACACTGGCCGTTTGCATATCGTACCCATCGGTCCTCAGCGTGACCGATTGCGTGTTTTTTAGTCGCTGGGCAAAGTTCTTGAGTGCCCGAATAGTATCCGTCGAAAAAAGCGAGGGATGCTCTTGCCAGAGCCGTCGAAGTTGCTTCAACTCTGTATTGCACTTCACCCGGCAGCGCGCATCCTCAGACGAAAGTGACAATTCTAACCTTTCGCAGAGCTCCACCACTCGCTTTTGAACGCCATCCGGCGTAGGGGTAGAGTGAGCATTGTCCAGGTCCGGCATGCGGCCAGCATTCGTACTCGCACGGATCACTTGTGCAAGGGATAGATTCCGATCTTCGCCCACACCGAACCATGTTCCGGCTTGTTCTGGCGATCCGATTGCAACATACGACACAGCCTCCGCGCCAGCGCCCGCGCCCCGAGCCTGTTCGGCATAGTCGATGATATCCCAGGGTGCATTGAGAATCACATGTAGACCCCGAGCGAACGCCTCGATGGCCCAGACGACCAACACAATCAAAACGTCGGAACGGACGAGCGAGTCACCAACGAAACCACGCGCACCGCGTGCCGGCAATTCAATTAGGAACGGCAAACAGGACTTTACCGGCTGGAAGGATTCCCGTTAGTAATGGGAAGCTATTAAGTTCCTACCTTTCCGGCCGATAAGTCTGCGTGAACCTTTGCTATTCGATTCTCGTGAGTGTGAGCCGCTACAACTATGCCTGAATCCCGGCAGTTAAGAATCGCCGTTCTCATCGATCACATTGAGTCTGACTATCACGTAGACGTAGTGCGCGGCGTCGTGCGCGCTGCGCATTCTGCGCGAGTCAAAGCGCTCATAATTACCGGTGGCTGGCTGGGCAATTCCGATGCAGAGCCAGTCTCACGTAACTTCATTTACGATTTGCTGGCGGCGGCACGCCTAGACGGAATTGTCATCATGGCCGGCAGTCTGAGCAATGCCTGTGGCCTACGACGCTTCATCCAATGGATCGAGCGCTTCCGGCACGTTCCAATCGTAACGGCAGGCCTCGATGTTCCCGAGATTCCGAGCGTTTTCGTGGATAACGAAGTGGGCATGTACGGAGTCGTGAGCCATTTGATCGAAAAGCATCAGCGCCATAGAATTGCCTTCGTGGGTGGAACCACGGACAGCCCCGAGATCTTAGCGCGGCGAAACGCGTACACGCGTGCTCTGCGCGATCACGGTCTGATACCCGACGAGCGATTGATTGTGGCAGGCGGGTTAGCTCTGGATGCAGGTGGCCTCGGTCGTGAAGACGGAGCCCTGTCGGTTGCAGAATTGTTGGACGGGCGCCATTTTACTCCGGCCACGCTCAATGCCGTCGTCGGTGCCAACGATGACGTAGCCTTGGGAGCTCTGGTAGAACTTTCACGCCGCGGCATAGCTGTTCCAAGTTCAATCGCGGTGGTCGGCTTCGATGACGCCGCGAGTGCGCGCACGGCTAATCCGCCATTAACCACCGTCAATCAGCGAGTGGACCACCAGACATTTACTGCCGCGCAAATTCTAATTAGCTTCCTCGAAGGAGGTCCAAAACCGAAAACGCTTAGCATCGAGTCTGAACCTGTCATTCGCGTTTCCTGCGGTTGTGCAGTTCACTTCCATAACGATACGGTTGACTTGGCACCTGCGTCAGTGGCACTCGCACGCTCTTGTCGCTTAGCTCTCATCGAAAGACGATCGACGATTACCGCGGAAATGTCGCGGGCTGCTGCGGGACGCATCGTTGGCATGACCGGCTGGGAGTCACGGCTATTGGATTCACTGGTGCGCGATCTAGCGACCAGCGATGCGGCAGCTTTCATGACTGAGGTTGAAAATTTGGCACGGCGGCACATGGCTACCGGTGGCGATATTAATACTTGTCACGATGTCATTACGATCTTGCGCCAGCAAGCGGTCACCTGCACCACGGTGGAGCCCGGGAGCCGTCCGCGCGTGGAAGATTTGTTCCAAGCGGCGCGCATGACGTTGGCTCGCCTGGGAGCGGATTTCGACAAGGACCATCAACGCCTGCTCAACCGTCGATTACGACTCATTATCAAGGCCTGTCTGGCACTTTCCGGCAAGGGCAAAGTGGCCAATTTGGCGAGTACCTTGCAGGAGCATCTGCCTCAAATGGGCATCAAGGCCTACTCAATCTCGCGGTTTAGCGAAGGCAGCGACCAGGATGCAACGCTCGAGGTTTTAGCCCGACATTCCCTCGGGATTTGGCTCGAATCCTACCGATTTTTTGCTTGGAAAGGATCTGGGACTCGACCCGATGCTGGAGCAAGAAGAAACGATGGTAATCTCCCCTCTCGAATTCGATCAAATTCCCATCGGAATCGCCGCCTTCGCTTGGGGTGCTTACAACCCGCTGCACTACGAACAACTTCGTGAAGTGCTGAGCGCGGCGATTCATTGCTTGGATAGGGAATAGCGGAAGTCCTCCCAGCCGGTGCGGTTCACGTCTCAATTCTCTACTGACACGTCGGCAACCCGAATGTTAGCGTTCCGCTGCTAACCCGCAAGTTCGTTCCGACGTTTTGATTGTGTGGGTTGTCTGGGTCCTGGCCCAGACAACAAAGCATACTGAAAAATTGGTTCAGGCTCAATGAGTAGCGACATAAACGCGCTAATCGCGGCGTGCGCGAGTGTGCGAAGTGGCGGACGGTAGCGGTTTGGACTTTCGCGAACTTGAAGCGGGGATTGCTTTGGCAGGCTGAGCAGGGCTTGTTTTGCCGTGGCGCGTTGCGTCGTCGGATTCTGGCAAATCGAGCGCATCGGGCCACATTTCCAGGAAATCATCGTCAGCTTCGGATGCGGTCAGCATCGCATTGAATGCGCCTTTGGGCAATTGCGACGGCGTTCGAATTTCCGTGCCGTCACCTCGGATCGCTACCCAAATCGGGCGCTGTTTGCGGCGCGCTTCAAAATAGATGACGAGCACCTTCGGATGGCGCCGTGGACTAGCCCAGAGACTGAACGCGCAAGCCTCGTCGCGTTTATAAAAGTGCTCCAGCGTGTCGCTGGCTTTTTCCAGCGGCTCTCCCATCACCGTGCCGTCACCCTCGATGGCGGGCGCTTTCGCCATGTTCTTATTGGCAGCGCGAACGGCATTTAGCAAGGACTGGTGGGCTTTGCGTTTGGAGGCCTGCGTACGAAGTGCGACCCTTTCACGCGTGGCAAATGAAACAACGGGAGATCTTCGACTCATCACCTTGTAAGATACGATGCCCGTTGACGCGAGCCCTGCCAAAAGCACAATAACCAGGCGACCCCGACGCCGGCTGCTATGGTACCAAACAACTGTGGTCGCAATTGGCATCAGCAGTGCTAAGGCGAGGAGCGTCTCGACGCCCAGCGTAATCAGGACATAGGGCGTATACTGGCGAATACTGAGCTCAGGGGCCCAGGAGTCGTAGAATTGCCAGCCTAATGAAACTAGCAGTATGAGCAGGCCGCCTAATGTGTACCCTCGAAATAGCAGGAACTCTCGCCGCGCGTCCTTGTTGAGAATCCAATACGGGAATAGCAGTGGATAGGCGAGATAAAATAGGAACGGACGCGGTGGGCGACTTCGATAGTACGCTTCAAAGGCGAGGGCCTGACGCAAGAATCCCTTGACCAATCGCGTTTGTGAGGCCCATCGCTGCACAGCCTCCCCGGCAATGAACAGCCCGAGCGCTAGTCCGACATCGATAATGGCCCCGCGCACGGGGAATAGCTCCGCGGCAAACACGATTGCTACGGGCGCCAAGGAGAAGAAGGCCAACCGCAAAAAGAAGTCAGCCACGGACAATGGCGACGTGATTAGGGTCGATCAATCAGACGGCACGACTTTTGCGAGCCCTCGCCTAGCACGAAAGTGGGCGATTGTTAGCAACTGACCCAAATTCTTTCGAATTCATAGCATCCGGCGGCATTGCCCGGTTGCCATGGCTTTCCGGCTGGGAGAAGTCCCATCAGCAGTGTTAGGTTTTGGCGTCCCTGGCCGATCTGATAGGCTCGAGGCAAATATCCAGTGTCCTTCTCAATTCGCGCCAAATTGACCCTCATAGTTGGACTACCGATGGTGCTGACGGGCTTGGTTACACCTATCTTGTCGGCGGTTCAACATGCCGATCTGATGGATTCAGCGGATGACCAAGTACAGGACGCCGAGCGTGCGTTCGTAGCGGAGATGGACGATGATCTCGCGGATCTGCATTTAGCTGCGCGCATAGTTGCCTCCGCCGAGCCGACCACGCGTGCTCTGCATGACCACGAAGCACGCGAAGCCTTGGAGGTGGCCAACGTGTTCGCTAAACTCTACCCTCGCTTGGATATTATTCTGGCTAAGCGCGACGGTCGAGTACTTGGGGATGTTGGACCCACTGACATTCCCAATAACCTGGCCGAAATCACTGATCTTAGCGGCCTTCAATCCACTTCGGAACGCTATCTGTTCCTCACACGTGGATGCGCAGGCCCGGACCGCGGGGCTCCGCCAGCCCAGGCGGTTCTCGAGCCCATTTTGACCGATGGCTGGGTTCTCGCCTGCGAACCTTTGGACGCGGGTTACCTCGAAAACGCGGCCAGCAAGCTGCAAATGGAGCTGGCTTTCGCTAATGAAGCTAACCAGCTGCTTTCATCGACCCAACACTTCCCAGCGGAGCTTGCCTTGCTCGCGAAGGCCGGCACGAATCTCGTTGACCTACACGGGCGTACCTGGGCTACGCAACAGTTTCTTCCAAAGATCGCGACGGTTGACGCCGCTAAGCGGCTACATGTCGTGGCGGCTGTAGAAGTCACCAAAACATCCGCCAGTGTCCGTCGCCATCTGTACGCTATGCTGGGAATGCTGTTGGTAATTGCCCTGGCCGCGGTAGCAATGGGAGCGCGAGTCGCGGGAATCATGGCAAAGGGCCTAGAGCAGGTGATCGGCGCATTCAAGAAAATGGCCAACAATGAATACAGTCGTGTCCCAGTGCTTCGGACTAACGATGAAATTGAGCTACTAGCCACGGGTTTCAATCAAATGGTCGATGGCCTACAAGAGCGAGACAAATTGCGCACGACATTTGGCAAGTACATGACCGAATCAGTACTGCAGCATCTCTTGAGCGGCAAAATAGCGCTGGGGGGTGACACACTGAAGGTTACGGTTCTGTTCAGTGATATTCGGAGCTTTACGAGCATCAGTGAAACAATGGATGCACAAGCTCTGGTTGGGCTTCTCAATGAATACTTCACGGAAATGGTCACTATTGTTATGCGGCACGGAGGCGTGGTCGATAAGTACATCGGTGACGCAATTATGGCAATTTTCGGAGCTCCAGTACCTAGTGAAAATGATGCTGCGCGTGCCGTGCATGCAGCAGTCGAAATGCGCGGCGCGCTAGCGCAACTTAATGAAAGACTGGTCGCCCGCGGAGCGCAACCACTGAGAACCGGGATAGGAATTCACACCGGCGAGGTTGTCGCTGGGAACATCGGCAGCGAGCAACGGATGGAGTACACGGTGATTGGTGACCCGGTCAACGTAGCATCCAGACTTGAAAGTAGTACCAAAGAGCTGGGCGTAAATGTTCTAATCAGTGAATCGACCTACCAAGAAACTAAGGACACAATTCGGGCGCGACCGATCAGAGCCCTTAGCGTGAAAGGCCGAATTGAGCCAGTCATGACCTATGAAGTGCTCGGACTCATCAGCGAGTCTAGCGCTTAGATGAAGCCGTGGACTTAACCACTTGAAGCGCCAACTCGCCCGGTTACGCTGGCACTCGCTTGGATTGATACGTCAATTCGCATCGACGCCGTTGCAGTAGCGCTGCTGGCAGCTGCGACACAGGCCATTGCCTCGGCCCCTGCGTTTCCGATTACATTGGGCAATTGCGAACCCACGCTAACAATAACCCGGGCACTTCCGGTCAGCCGTTTGCCAAGCGCAACTTCGGCGTGAATCAATTCAGGCAAGTTGGCCTGCAAGGTCCGGACAAGTCTTGCGGCAAGCTCTGCATTCTGTCCGGACCGGACCAGAACCTGCGCTGGCGTACAAGACGCCTGAAATTCGGCCTGCGCATTGCAACTTGCATTACACTCAGCGTCCGCGCTCGGAGGCGTAATCGTGCCTTGACATTGGGGTGCTTGCCAATTGCCTTGGCAATATGCGTGACAAGTACCGTCGCAACTACCATTGCACGTGCCCAGACATCGGCCCACACATTGACCGTTATTTGACTGGCCTGTACATTGCCCTTGGCATTGGCCTTGGCAGTTAGTGTCACATTGGCCATGGCAGGTTCCATTACAATATCCGCTCAATCGCCCCGGCTCGCAGGTGGCAACGATGCGACCTGGATCTACCGTCGCCGCGCAAGCACCGTCACAATGCGCTTTCGCTTGTAGATTAGCTTGGCACATCGGTGGCGTAACTTGAACTTGGACCTGAATCCCTTGCCTCAGTATCGCGTCGATGTGGTAGCTTACCGCGGCGCAGGCGGCTTGCGCGGCCGCGCCAGCTTGATCAGAATTCCTGGGCGTCATCTCGGCCGGGCTCACACCGAGGTCAAAAGCCATGCGCCGACATGCGTCCAAGACCTCATTTTCCATTTGCGCCGACAATGAGATCAGGTCGTGGGATGCTGCAAGCAAGGTCTTGATTTTCCCATCCGCGATCGCGTTCTGTGAGTAGCGCAGACTAAGTGGATCAGGCGAACTGAGTCCCGGACAAGTAGCGCCCATTGGTCCGAAAATGCCACCGGGGTAACAGCTCTCACCGCAAAGCAATGCGCTGACTAACAGCGGAGCTATTGGTACGGTTCGATGTCCCCAGCCGATCGAATTCTTGGATATGATGCGATGCATAAGGTCAGTATAGCTCATGAACCCTCGTCACTGTAAAGCCAAGCCATTTCATCTGAATTTAGCTGAATGTCCACCGCTCCAACCGCAATCAGAAGCTCCTTTACTGAATTAGGTCCCACCAGCGCCACGGTGGTTGCCCGCTGATTGAGCACCCAAGCCAATGCAATTTGGACCGGCTCGACCCCGCGCTGATTCGCCAATTCGCGGGCGCGAGCCAATTTTTCGAAGTTTTTGGCGGAGTGATAGACGCGCACAATTTCAGAGTTCGATGTGTTAGATGGGCTCGATTCCGCCGAGAAGAAACCACGGCATTGCGCCGACCACCCGAATACCGGCATGCCTTGCTCGGCGTACCAATCGAGGTCAGCTGCAGAAGCGTGGGTACAGCCTGGCCAAGTGGGCTCGTTGGGAGTAGCAAGTCCCAAATGAGGGCTTGAGAGACAAGGTCCGATCAAAGCATTGCGCTCAGCGTAACGTTTGGCAGCATCTAGCCGGTTTGTCGTCCAATTCGATCCACCAAACGCGCGTATCAGACGCTCACTTACCAGCTTATTGAGAACATCAACGATTTCACCGACGGGCACGCAGGGGTCATCCCGGTGCAAGACGAACAAGTCAATATAATCGGTTTGTAATCGATCGAGACTTCTCGGAACTGCCTTTCGAATGTAGTCAGGACGCACCAGGTCGGCTTCAACACAGGCTTTAGTAAGGATGATCCAATCCGAGCGGGACCTGCGATTGCACAAGTACTGGCCGATTGCTTCTTCTGACTTACCCCGACCATAGATTTCAGCCGTGTCAATCAGGTTGCCACCCGCTGTTTGATAGGCATCCAGGAGACTTGCGGTCTCTGCTGCAAACTCAGTATTGAATTTAAGACTCCCAATGCCAATACGACTAACGTCTCGTCTGAGTTCGGGCAGGTAAATGGACTTCATTGGATGACTAACCGGACTAATTATTGGGATCTTCTGCCGAGAAAGTCTTCCCTGTTCACAAGATTAGCGCAATCCCATCTTAGCGAGGTTAAATCGGTACTCCAAGGGTCGTTCGTCTCTAACCCTCACGTTCGTTGCGATTTTTTAATCGGTTTGATTTTCGGGGCCCCAACCCCAAAAACGGCACATTCTGCTTCGCCAATCACCGAACGCCATTGCTTCATTTCGCGCGATAAAATCGCGGTTGCGCGGGTAGGCTTAGGTAAGAGCGCGAGGCCCTGGAATGTGCCCGGGCTGGAACAAACCGAGCACAGCGTAAAATGCTGCCACAAATTACCCTGCATATTGGCCCATTTGAAGAAATATTTGGTACCCTTACTGAGCGAAATGACGGAGGGAATTCACATGTATCTCATGTCAACGTTACTCAATCTTCGAAGTCTCGCGTTATTGGGACCCGTTACGTTATCGCTGATGCTGAGTCCCGCCAACGCCCAAGCCCAGACTTGGGTCGGCAATCGGGCTGGCCCGGCACTGAATGAGATACTTACGATTGACGCGACCGGCGAAACTAATTGGCCCTGGGGTAGTGAAGACGTAGCCGGCGATGGCCTCAATAACTTTACGCTCCCCGAACAAGCCATTGATGCTCGCACCGTGTACGTCGCGACTGATGCTGCGCGGTTCTATTCGAGGGTCTACTTTTCGATTGCTAATGCGCAGCCGGGGCTTGTAAGTACCTACGTCTTCATTGATGCTGATCGAAACACTGCAACGGGTGGAAGCGCCACGGGCGCCGAACTTGACGCGAGTTTCACCACGGATACTACCAGCGGTGGTTATGATTACGTAATCAAGGTTCAGCGAACTGCCGAACAACACTGCCACGGGTTCGATATTTCAATACGACAATGGGACTCGGACCTATACGACTATTGCGACTCAGCCTGCTCAAGTGCTTACCGAGACCAACTTTGACTTGGACCCGATACGCGTGAATGAACTTGTCCATGGCTACTTGCAGTCCTCGGTGGACCTCACACTGGTTGGTGTAGCTCAAGCATGCCAAGCAAACCTGTTCGTTCGCTCGACTAACCAAACCGTAAACTTGGGTGCGGGTGACTTAGTTGTTGGCGCGGAGGAGCCCTGTGTAGCTACCGTAGCTCCTAACACCAATGTGCCCGTTATCGTAGTTCCTCCTGCTGGTTGCACGACTAACGCCGAGTGCCCCAACGGGGGTGTTTGCAATAACGGAAATTGCATTTTAGCGCAGCCCTGCGCGGTGAATGCCAACTGCGCCGCGGGCTACATCTGTGATACTGGGCGCTGCGTGTTTATCGGCGGGACCCCCTGCGTCAACTCGAGCAACTGTGACGGGCTGATCTGTCAACAGGGTCAGTGCGTGGTTTGCGTCAACGATGCCGCCTGCGGCCCCGGGTTTGTGTGTGGCCCCGATGGCCGCTGTCTGATCGCAGGCAACGGGATAATACCTTGTACCAATGCCAGCACTTGCTACGGGCTTGTGTGTTTGCAGGGAGCGTGCGTGGCTTGCGGCAATAATGCCGACTGTGCCCCTGGTTTCGTGTGCGGCGCCGATGGTCGCTGTGTCGCCGGCGTTGGCGCAGCTTGTGTCAATTCGAACACTTGCAATGGGCTTATCTGTGTACAAAACCTGTGCGCGGCTTGCGTCACTGATGCCGCCTGTGGCACCGGTTTCGTATGTGACGTCGCCGATGGCCGTTGTGTCGCTGGCGTTGGGGCAGCTTGTACCAATTCGAACATGTGCAATGGGTTTGTCTGTGTACAAGGTCAGTGCGCGGTTTGTGCCAATGATGCCGCCTGCGGCACTGGATACGTGTGTGGCCCCGACGGCCGTTGCGTTGTTGGAACGGTGCCCAGCGACGCGGGTCAAATTTATTTGCAACCCGGTGAGCGCTTGCAGGGCGGTGCCTGCGCTTGTCGTGCTGGCACCGGCAGGGCTCAGAGGTTACTTGGCCTATTTAGCCTGCTGGGTGTAGCAATCTTGTTGGGACGAAACTACAAGAGGGAGCGCGAACGATGATGGAATTTCGGAATTATTTAAGAGTCCTGCACAGTTTGCGGGCCTTGGTGTGATTGCCACAATGACGGCTGCTCAACCTGCGTTCTCGCAGGTGGATGCGGAGCGGTTCAAACCAGCTGTGACTCATGATGGTTGGGTCACATCCGAAGGTTCTGATGTGCGTCCAACAGCCGATCCGTTCGAATTCGGGTTTTTGGTCAACTACGGATATCGACCACTGGTAATTACGGATGCCAATGGCAACTACGTCAGAAGTGTGGTGAGCGGCCGCCTGGGCATGGATTTGCAGGGATCAGTCACGCTATTCAGACCGGTGGCAGTAGGCGTAGACCTGCCTTTCTTCTTGTTCCAATCCGGATATTACAATCCGTCCTCGGCAGGCCTAGGCAAACTAAGAATTGTTCCGAAGGTGCGGTTGCTCGACGACCGCCGCGGCGTAGGCCTCGCACTGCTGGGCGAATTACGGCTTCCTACGAACGCCGGAGATTATTCGGGCAATCCCGGGTTCGAATTCGTGCCCAAGGCCGTACTCGACCACCGCTTCGCGAACGGAATACGGCTCGGTATCAATTTGGGCGTGGCCATTCGCGAGAGTACCAACTACTTCAACGTTAATACGGGCAGCGAGTTTGTATATGGTGCAGGCATCGGCTACCGCTTTGGGGGCAACTACGGGAGAACCGAAATAGGTCTCGATTTGAACGGTGGCGTGGGTCTAGTAAGAACGAACCGCGTGCAGCTACCCTTGGAAATATTCGGTTATTTTGAGGCAGGCCTTGTCCGATGAGTGGGAGCTGTTCGGTGGGCCCGGAGCCGGCCTTGAATCAGGCTACGGAGTCCCGGTGGTGCGGTTTTTCGCCGGCGTTCGCTTCGCGCCCACGTCGCATGACAGGGACCACGACGGAATCTCCGATGCTGAGGACGCCTGTCCTGACATAGCGGAAGATCGAGACAACGATACAGACTGGGATGGGTGCCCAGAAGAGGAACCTGACTCCGATCATGACGGGGTCCCGGACAGTAAGGATCTCTGTCCGAATGCCAAGGAAACCATCAACGGCATCGACGATGACGACGGTTGTCCTGATTCCGGCGATCCTCGCGTAATTTATGAAAACGGCAGGTTTACTGTGCTCGATGTCATCAATTTCGAGACGGGGCGCGCCGATATAAAGCCGGAATCTCACTCGCTGCTCGATCAAGTCACCTTGATGATCAAGGCTAACCCTGATGTAAAGATCAGGGTCGAGGGTCACACTGATGACACCGGCCCCCGTGATCTGAATCTTCGTCTTTCCCAGGATCGCGCTACTTCGGTTCGAAACTACTTGGTCCAGCACGGAGTGGCCCCACAACGGGTACGCGCGGTTGGCTACGGGCCGGATAAGCCGCTAATCGCCGGGACGACCATCGACGCACGCGCGAAGAATCGTCGCGTTGAATTCGTAGTGGATGACGGCAAGTAACCTGGGCAATGAACCGCTAGCTCAGTCAGGCGCTCTTTGCTAAAGAGCCCCGATGGCTTTGCTACTGCGCATTAGGCGCTTTCAAGTGAATCTTTCACTATTGTCGTTGGCGGCACTGCCGGCCTGCTCCAGCATTGTGCAGCCGACTTCACAAAACTGTGTCGTGCCCGTAGGTGACTCACCCACCAGAGGTCCGGCGGACGCTTGGGTTACCGGGGTTGAATTCGGTGATTTTGAATGCCCTTACTGCGGAGAAGCTGAAGTAACTGTAAAGCAAGTGGATGCCGAACGTCCCGGGATTGTTCGTTGGGTCTGGAAGAACTTGCCGCTTACGAGCATTCACCCCAGAGCCATGCCGGATGCAATTGCAGCCGAGTGTGCGTACGACCAGAATCATTTCCTGGGAAATGCACGATTTATTATATGCCAACCAAGACGCGCAAAGTGATGCGGACCTGGCCAACTACGCCCAACAAATCGGCCTAGATACGGTCACCTGGCAGGCATGCTTGAGCACGGACCCTCCCGAGGAGCGAATTGCGGCAGATGTTAGTCTTGCCCAAAATGCGCGGGTGGACGCCACTCCAACCTTCTTCTTCAATGGCGTCGCCCTCGTCGGCGCGCAATCACTCGATGATTTCCTGAAAATGATCGACGCTGCCCAGCAGGCGGCCGTCACCAGCGGAGCCGATGCAGGCAGCTATTACTCATCCCGCGAGGACCAAGGCTGCCAGTAACCAGAACCTAGGGCATCGCGGCACGTGGCTACGTTTCACGTCACGCTACACAACCGACAAGAATCATCGTCAACCTTGTAAAATAGCAGCGCTTAGCGACCTTAAGGCGAAAGAGTTTTGGCGTTTGAGTCAAGTTTTCGGCAAGGCAGTTGTCTGGGCCGAGGCCCAGACAACCAACACAATCAAAACATCGGGACGAACCTGCGGGTTAGGAGTGAAAATCTAAATCACGGCTTGTTGACTTTTCAGGTTGGATTAGTAGCTTGGGTGCAACCGGCTGGGAGGAGTCCCGTTAGTCATGTCAACGATAACGATGACCATCGTGCGACGGCGAATTTACGCGAAAGTTAGGGAGCTAGCGCGGATTTCTGATTCGGGTACATTCGCGCAGGAATTTCGAACTTCGATCCTTTCGCCTTCAAAGGATGGGCAGCGATGACGAAAATAAATTTACCATTGTCCCGTGTTTACCGACTGCTGGAGCCGGGACCGGTGGTGCTGGTAACGACTGCTCATAAGGGGATAGCGAACATCATGACCCTGTCATGGCACACGATGATGGACTTCGAGCCACCGCTGGTGGGTTGTGTCATCAGCGGGAACAATCACAGCTTCGCCGCGCTGAGAGCGACCCAAGAATGCGTGCTCAATATCCCGGCGATGGATCTGGCGAAGCAGGTGGTGGGTGTAGGTAACTGCTCGGGGAACCAGCTTGACAAGTTCAAGAAATTCAATTTGACGCCAATGCCAGCATCCCTGGTTACGCCACCGCTCATCGCGGAGTGTTTTGCCCATCTCGAATGCAAGGTGGTCGACACCAGAATGGTGAATAAATACAACTTCTTCGTGCTGGAAGTACTCAAGGCTTGGATAGATTCGGTCGGGAAGAACTGGCACACTCTTCACCATCTCGGTAAGGGCGCTTTCATGGTTGCGGGCAGAACGATTAGACTGCCTTCCAAAAAGGCTTGATCGATATCGCGGTATCCGCCGAAGATTGGGTCCGCAAACGGGCGTGGCAAGTCTTGGCATCACGGCACGTGGCCACGCCTCACGTCACCCTACGATGCGCCGCTTGCGTCCCGGTTTTTGCGGCGATTGTGGCGCCCGCGATGCAGCACGCTCAGGCACCCGATAGATCTGAAGCTCGGGTGACAGACCGCCAACATCGACCAGCCCGCAGCATTTCACAGTGAACCCCAAGTGATGCGCGATTGAAGCCGTGCGCGCCGGCATGGGAGAAAGCCAGACCCAGCGTCCGCCTGGGCGAAGCACGCGCCAACCGTGCGTCAAGGTTGCCTCCAGCAATTCCCCGAGCGATCCATCGCGAACCAAGCGGGCGCCTAGCGGCGGGTTGCTGATAACTAGAGTGATATCGCGGACCGGTGCAGCAGTGGCGTCGCGGTTGTAAAGGGTCACATGCTTGATCTTGGCTGCCGCCAAATTCGCCCGAGCAGCCGTGAGCGCATGCTCATCCGTGTCGGTGCCGTACATGGCACGATAAGGGCCAAGCAAGGCACGCTCAATGAGTTCAAGCCCACTGCCCACAAAGGGATCCCAAACGACATCGTCAGGCTGCGCCCCGGCTACGTGGGCAAGGGCTGCCGCAATCGTCGGATGAGATGCCGACGGCAATTGTTGCACACGCCAAGCAAAACGCGGGTCGTCGAATTGCTTGGGTAATATGTCGAGCCAACCTTGTGAGCTATTCACGCATACATCCCAAGAGGCTGCAGTCGGGTCGGCAATTAGGGGCAGCTGTTCACTGACGAGGCGCGTTTGAAGATCCCACACAGCGGCGCGTTGGTGCCCCTGCCCGATGAATTCCAGCCGCACGCGTGAAACGCCCCCGCTGCACAGCGTCATCCATTCGAATAATTCGGCGCGCTTGAGGGTGCTGAGCACCGCTTCGATGCTTGAACGCTCCGTGTCTAGCTGGAGCCGAATCCCCACACTCAGCGCCGATCGTGCCACGAGCGCGTCACCCAAGGCACCGCTAAAGTTTGGCAGGCAAACGCATCCGCGAGCCACCTCTACCGCACCGAGAGAGCGAACTTGCTCAGCTACGATCGACTCAAGCCCGTCGCGACAGGTCCATAGCAAGGTCTGCGGATGGCTGAGCGCAAACTCTAGGCGAACCGGGACCGCGGCCGCTGGTTGACTCGCGGTGCGCGTGAGCATGAGCCGGGCCCGCTCGATGACGCGCGTGGTGAACTCATCGTCGCTCGATTGTGATTTTAGCCAAACCGCGGCGCGCTGCCCACCGACTTTTCCCAGGGCCTCGATGAGGACGCGCTGCTCGGGCAACGCGTGGCCACGGGCCGCGTAATTCAATAAAGCGTCTTCAATACCGGAGTGTTTGAGTTTTCCCAGGCCAATGATGGACGCGCGTTGCACGCTCGGATCGCTGTCAGAAAGCCGCGCGCACAACTCTTCAACCAGAGTTTGCTCACCGCTCAGCCGAGCCACTCTAGCGATCAGTCGCAGCAGGCGCACGCGGGCTGCCGGCTCGGCCTCGCTCAACCTTTGCTGAGCCCGCTCTGCGGCGGGAACGCCAGCGCGCGCCAAAGCCCGTTCGATCTTGGCGGCTTCGTCATCCGTAGCGTCGAGCAGCGCGTGAATTGCAGCCTCCAATTCACTGCGCGCGGGCGTGTAACCCGGATCAGAAGAACGTGATGGCTCGTCCATAAACGCAGTCCTCGCGGATGGCCGCAAAATGCTCACCCCGATGGCTCGCATACGCAACCCATGAGCGATGCCGCATTGAGCGCAGCCCGCGTCACCACCAGAGAAAGCATTGCTCCAACGATGGCCGCGGGCATCGGCTCGGTCATTTGACCTAACCAACATTTTCCCCACCGGTACAATGGTGACAGTTCTTGCCTTGTCTCCCGCCATTGGCATTTGCCGGTGCAACACCAGCTCTAAATGAATCAAATGAGTATAGGTTCGTCCTGATAGGCCTGGGGTCCCGGGAGGACCAAGTATTCACGGCCGCACAGTAATTCCAGGCTCAGCCGATCAGGACCCATCGGATGCCCATTTCCGTTGGGTCTTGAGCGATTAGGCTAGTGGTGGCCCGCCTAAATTGATGCCGGACCGCTCCTTAACGTGGTCTCGTTGACCCGATCCAGCGTCCAGCCAACACTGTGGACATTCGGTAGGCATCGTTGGCTGTGGTTTCTTAGGAGGCAACATGATTAGGTCATATCACCGTCGGCTAATCAACAGGCTAGCCGTCTCCAGTTTGGGAGTGGGTTTACTGATTGGCTGCGGTTCTTCGCAAGATTCCGGTCTCGGCGCGAGCACTGGGGGAACTGTCGGAATTACAACAGGCTCTGGAACCGGCGGAACTAGGTCCACTAGCACGGTCACGGTCTCCGGAACTACAACGGTCACAAACTCCGGAACGGGCACTAGAACTACAACTACAACTACAACGGGCACGGGCACCGGCTCCGGTACGGGCTCCAGAACTACAACCGCCACCGGCACGGGCACCGGCTCCGGTACGGGCTCCAGAACTACAACAGGCACCGGTTCCGGTACGGGCTCCAGAACTACAACGGGCACCGGCTCCGGTACGGGCTCCAGAACTGGAAGTGGAACGGGCACCGGCACCGGTACGGGCACCGGAAGTGGTGGAGCGTCTTCCACTGGCGGGGCACCGGCAACAGGTGGAGCACCGGCAACAGGTGGAGCACCGGCAACAGGTGGAGCGCCGGCAACAGGTGGTGATACAAGCACTGGCGGTTCTTCGAGTACTACGCCCGCGGCATGCGCAGATAGCCCGTCCACATCAGCGCCGACTGCGTCAATTTGCACTGCGGGCTCAGACCCTTGCGCTTACGTTTGGAATGAAGGAGCTGGCGTTACGATTAGCTACGTCTGCACCTGCCCAGCTACGGGCACATTGGTAACTAGAAACTGCGTTGCAGGAGGGTAAGAGTCAGAACCGGGGCCGAGCGTTCGGTACTCGAGGCTAGGGAATAACGCTCGCCAACAGGTAAATTCGACTTACAAGCTCTCCCGTTTCTTCACGGCTGCAATTGCGTTCTCGAGCTGCAGGCCGTGGCGCAGGCATGGATAGCAATCGTTACGTTTCTTTCTTCCGCAGCCTGCCGCTGAACGCATGGCTAACAAGAGGGGCATCGCTCTTTCGTCTGCGTCTCGCTCCGCGCTCGGTAACTGAGCCAGTTTCTCTTCGCAAGTCTTGGCATGTTCGAGAGCCAATAAAACCTTGAGCGGGGGTGAAGCGACGTTCTGCGCCGCCATCGTGTACAGTGCGCTCGATGCAGCATTTTGAATGTCACGCCGAACCCCGCGAGTGGTTGCAAGGTCATACAGAATGTCAACGCCACGCTCACCGAAGCCTCCTTCGAGCAGTCGGAAGGTTGGTTCGGATGACTCGCGCTTCTGTGCCGTTTTCCACAAGATAGTCGCAAGCTTAGCGTCTTTGCTGGCAGCGTTGTCGGCTAAGTAGGCGCTCTTGGCTGCATCCACACTGGCTGCGGCGTTGCCTGCCCCGAGCTCGGCGCGCGCCAATTCCACCCAGACTCGGGTATCTTTGGGGTAGCGATTAGCCAATGCTGAGAGTGCGGAGGGACCCGCGTCGCGCGCCTGCGAGAATTGCGCCTCTGGGGCGGCCAGAGTGGTCGCAGCGGCCGCGGCAGCCACCCCAGATTGTGGGGCTGCGGGAGGCGCGGCTAGGCTCGGCGTTGGATGTGGCTTCGCTGGTCGTAGTGCGAGCCACGCTGTCACGACGACAAATGACAAGAGCGTGCCGGTAATTCCCCAAATGAAAATGCGACGTTGATTGATGCGAGCAGCTCTTACCGCAATGGGCGCAATATCGCGGCGAGTGTCGTGGGATAGTTTAGTGGTCTTTTGGTCGTTGCCAGGCGCGGGAAGTGTTGACGCGATTAAAGCGTCGTCCATGACGGCGCCTGCCGCAAACTTGTTTGACTCGGCAAGCATGCGCCCGACAGACGAATCTGGCACTGCACCTAGCAGCGGGCTCGAAGCGCGACCGAGTTGCCCGGATGCTAGTGGCGCGCGTCTAGCCGATTGATTGGCTACCAGCGCGAACTGGGCCTGAATGTCATCAATAGCCGCCGCAAGGTTGACGGCACTTTGAAAGCGCGACCCTGGCGCAGGCGCAAGTAATCTCAATACCATTTGTTCCAGGGCAAAGGGCACGTTCACTTGCGGAGCACGCTTGGCAAAGGTTGGCAGCGAACCCTGAAGTTGTTGTCCCAAAAGGCCCACCGGACTATCTGCGCTAAACGGACGCCGCGCGGATAGCATTTCAAACAGAATGACTCCCAGCGCATATAGGTCAGCGCGCGCATCAACGTTTTGTCCCAGGGCTTGCTCGGGCGCCATGTATTCTGGAGTACCAAATATCATGCCAACGCGAGTGATAACCTTTGCGGGTCGAATCGAACCCCGTTCGGAGACTTCCTGAACGGGAACCTTGGCGATTCCGAAGTCGAGCACTTTGACAAAATCGGGATCGCCACTTTTCTCGACGAGCATTACGTTCTCAGGTTTCAGATCGCGATGCACAATGCCAAGCGCGTGCGCATTGACCAAGGCCGAGGTAATCTGCCGTACAATGCCGAGCGCACGCTCCACCGGGAGGGGCCCTTGCTCGATGAGTTCGCGAAGGCTCTTGCCCTGTACGTACTCGAGGACTAAAAACACGCTGCCATCGGGCAATTTCCCGAAGTCGGTCGCCGCGGCAATGTTAGGATGATCGATATTGGCTGCCGCCATCGCTTCGCGTTCAAACCGAGCTACCACTTCTGAAACTTGGGTCAGCTCCCGGTGCAGGATCTTGACGGCCACGCGTTTGCGCATCAGAGCGTGCTCTGCTGCGTACACGCGCCCCATGCCGCCTTCGCCTAGCAACGAGAATAGCCGGTAGCGTTCGGCCAATAGCGTGCCCACTAATGGGTCGAGATCGGAATTGGTGCCGGTCACGATATTAATCGCTGCAACGTGGAGCCGAGGCTCGGGGAAAGCCATATTGGGGCCGAGAGCACATACGGCCAATTGATCCCATTATTGATGCCGTTCACAAACGCTCTGAACTCGCCATAGGCTATTCAGGCCTGTGGTTCAGAGAGGGTTCGATTCTTCGTTGCCGGCGGGTGCGGGCGGAAACGCACCTTTGGACTTCAACTTGGGATTGGCCGGCGGGGTTGACTCCGTAGAACCAGGGGTGTCGGCGCCCGACTTGCTGGGCGTCGTGGGCGGGTACAAATCATCAGGTTTTTCCGAGGGTGGCGCCGCTGCCGCACCGGCATCCGCCCTTCTGTGCCGCGCCGGGACCTGCCGAACTTTGGATGCGGACTCAGCCTTGGGCGCCTCCGAAGCTGCCGGCTTTTCGGGTTCAGTAGGCTTTTGAATCGAGGCAGCGGCCGCTGCAGCCGATGCAGAAGACGCAGCCGATGCTGCGGCCGAAGGAGTGGCAGTTGGCGCCGGTCCCGCTTCAGGAGCCGGACTCCCCAAATTGAGCACGACCGGCGCGGACTCGATCTTCTTGGGCGCGGAAAGTGTGGGGGTTGGAGCTGGGGCAGGAGCAGGCTCGGGTTTGCGACTCAGCGCCAACACAGCGGCAGCCGCCCCGCCCACGAGCAATAGAATGATGCCAATCCGCATGCCACGTCCCGCAGGAATGGACCTGTGAATCGGGAGCTTGTAATCGTCCTCTTCATCCGAAACCTTCGGAGCCGGCGCCACTTGAGCAACCCGACGGGCCGCCATCGGGCTAGATGGCACCGTCTTGGAAGCGGGCTCGACTGACGGCTTTTTAGTGACTTTCGGAACGCTCTCGGACTTCACGGGTTCGAAGCGTTGCTGCTCATTACTGGCACCTGCCAGTTGGGCGGATTTAGATTCAGTCGCCCCAGGCGCTGGAGTCTTCTTGACCTGAACCGGTGTAGTACTGCGTGAAGACGCGCCTGCGACGCCCCTGGATGCTTGTGCCGAGGGTGAGACCGATTTCACGTCAGTTTTGGGCGCCGCGGCGGGAGCTGGTGTCTTTTGAACGCGCGGCGGCTCGTCCGAGGGTGACTGTCCTCCCACACGAGCGCTACGCGCGGGCGACGGAGTCACTGACGCTGCTTTAGGAGCTCTTGGGATAGCTTCGTTATCACTCGCAGTCCGATTGGATGTTTCGAAACCCGCGGTGCCGCTTCCGACCTCACGCAAAGCTTCCTGCAGCAACTCCGTTGCCTGCTTCATAACGGTGCGATCTTCGGGAGCCGGCTGCGGGATATTTTCGGTGGATTTTGGGAAGAATCCTTCGGAGCCGCTGTCCGTGGTCGCTGTCACGGGCGGCTGTGCCGACGCTAGCGCGCCCTCCGACACCGGCTCAACTTCATCGAAAGCCGAGATGTCGCCCATTCGCGCCGTGACCAGCTGATCAATATTGTTTTTCGACTCATCATCCAGCTTTATGAATTTGACGCCCATGCCTGCTGGATGATCCGAGGATGCGTCGTCCGCTTCCCGTCGCCAAACGACGCGACCGACACCCTGCATGACTTTCTGATCAGCCGCGATCTTTACTTCAAACTTCAATAGCGTCCCAGGCGGAAAAGGCTGGGGTGTCTTGATGTACATGCCGCCACGACTGACATCGTGTGAATGGTGCTCGATGAATTCGTCCAGCGTCGCGCTCTTGTAGCGGACTGTCATGCTCAGCACTTTCGCCCGCGGATCTTTGCGCGTATTTTCGGCCATGGATTGACTCTCTTCTTATTGTAGGTGGAAGCGCCGCCACCATCGTACTTGAAGGTTCAGTAATGCCCAAGTAGTTGATTTCGTGACCGGGGTCTACCACGGTAACGTCCCTTTGTGGCATCGGACATGTGGTAGAGTGTCGGCGTGCCAGGACTCGACCATTTTCGCGCCCAGCAGCGATACCGGGTAACCGTGGCGGCCCAAATCTCGGGCCAGCAAACCCAGGAAGTCATATCTTGCCTGCTCATTGACCTGGGCATGGAAGGCGCGCAAGTAAGCTGCAATGAACCATTGCCCGAGGGCGCCCTCGCCGAGCTTACCCTGACCGCTCCTTTCCTTTGGGAGCCTTTTGCAATGCCGGCCCGTGTGGCCTGGGTTCGCAACGAGTCGGAAGCGCGTGCGATCATCGGGCTGCATTTTCAGCCACAAACGGGAAATCAGCTGCTCGTCTTGGCTGAATTGCTGCGGGATCACGATAGGTACTGACGAGGGAGCAAAGGGTAATTACGCTGGAGCTTTCCGGCAACGAGCCGATTGCAAAATCGCTTTCAGTGTAATCTGCGGCCGCGTAAGGCTCGTCCCGACGGATCCGGAATAATGTAGGCCGAACACTAGGGCGGCCCACGCACCCAAACTGACTCCCTAAACGAGCGCCGCCTTTGCCGCGTCGAGCGCTCAGATGTTGCAGCGTGCGCGCAGCCGTTCTACCCGTTGCCTCCCGTGCCCGCACTACATTCGCAGTCGCAACCTACACCCGCCTGGCAGATATATTCGCATCCGGTAGCGCAGTTGGACACACTCGATGCACCGCCGGGGCTCGCATTGCCACCCGCACCGCCACCACCCGAATCGTGATCAGGTTGCGCTGTGCTAGCGCAGCTCATAGTGGCAACAAATATTAATAGAATGCGGCTGTTCATGTTTTTACCAAGTGTACGCGTTTAGAAGTTAGCACCGAAACACGGATAGGCCAAAGCCAGACGTTCAGTGTCGCTCACTACTGATTGAAGCCTCGAGATTATCGATCGAGCTGGACGACGCGCATCTATTCTTTTTTGGGGCACAGCGGCACGTTGCAGCCAACGTCCACGATCCGTCCGGACCCGAAGTTCACCGTCTAAATGCCGCCTGGTTCCGTAAAGCGTCTCAGCCTAAAAACGCCCGCTAAGCGACAGCCCTTGGATGTGACGGTCGAAAACGGGGAGCAGAATCACGCGTGCCTCCTTGATTTTCTCCAAGCGATATTTTGGCGCTGCAAAATAGTAGGTCAGCAGACCCGCACCAACGACTTGCATAGTGCCCAATGTCGTGCACCAAAACACGGATCCTCCGTCGTGCATGTCGGAACGCGTCAGCGCGACAAACGGTCCGGCAATCGGTATCAGTAGCAAAGCGGAACTTTCATCTGAAGGCGACTTGTGACAGTTATTGTTGTCGCCTCCACCCCAATCGGAATGTCACAAGCCGTCAACATCGCGAGGCCCGTTATAGCACTTGTTGCGTATCCACCCCCTAGTAGCGATAACCCCACTATTCCCCAGGTGCGCTTTCTTACTGGGTGGTAGCCGTCAGGCACTGGACGACCTGGTTGCCATGTTCGCGCTACCAAACCTGCCCGGGGGCTAACACGTACGACTTTGTGATGGGTAATTGTGATCCAAGTACAAAATCGATTTTGCCGTACCCCATTCAGGGACTAATTCTTGGAACGGCCGTAGCACCTGTAGATGCGGGTGCGGGAGACGGTGGCACTTCGTGTTTAACGCCATGCGTCAACGGTACCTGTCCCGGAGGCCTGATTTGCGATCCCAGTTCTGGATGCTGCTTCTCGCAGATAATAAACTGAATTGCAATCGAAGTGATCGGATGCGCCTATTTAGCGCGTTCGATCCCGGTGGGCAAATTCCGCAAACACATCTGCGATTCTAAGGGTCGCAGGTTTCACGATCCATGATCCGCGTCGTTCCCTAAAAGGGTGTTATGATCCGTGCCATCGTTACTGTAGCTAAGTTTACCACGATTAACCTGGTACGAGGTGGCAGGGGATTGTCAATGCTTCTATTGACGCTCATTTTGGCGACCTTGCCAGGTCTCATAATTGTATCTGGCGAGCAGCCGCTTGAGCTTGGCGGTCGTGCTCAGGCGCAAACACTGATGAGGTTGTATAATTTCAGCGTAATGCGGGAACTCGCTGGATGTCCCTCTGCCTTGGTGATTTCGGGCATAATTACGTTTTCCGCGTTGCCTTTGGCCACGCTTATTCTTGCCTTTGACACTATTGCGCGGGAGCGTGAATTAGGAACGCTCCGGTTTAGCTGCATGCGAGCCAGGTGGTCCTCGATCATCATTGGTAAAAGTGTTGCAATTTGGACGGTCTATGCCGGAATCTGCTTATTGTCGTATTCTCCTGTTTGGTTAGCAGAGATTATCCGTAGCAAAGGCTTGCGATTTGAAGCCTTGACCTGGGGAGGACGACTATACAGTGTCATGTTTATCCAGGCTATCGCCTTCGTGAGCATCTGGATACTCGTCAGCTGCTTCTTTAGAAGAGCGTGGGTTTCATTTGTCGTCGGTATTGGGCTGATTTCCGTAATGGGCTTCTTGCGCCGAGCGCTGCACGAGTCACGTCCACCATTGGGTAAACTCCTCACCTGCTTGCCGGGAACGGTTGATGAACTCCTACTGGGGCGCAATGTTGGTCAGCGTTTTGTGGGCATTGCTGTTGCTTGTATTTGGAGTATCGTTGTCCTGTCAGCGGCTGCACACATATTCAATCGGGTTAAAGTGTGATTCGAACAGGTGAAAGAAGTGGAATGTACTAAATCCGGTGCCGCTACGATATTCATCAGCCGAGTCAACAAGCGTTATGGTCGCAAAATCGTGCTTCAGGATTTCAGTCTCAATGTGAGTGACTGCATGATCATGGGGTTGCTGGGCGAATCAGGAGCGGGCAAGAGCACGATCCTCTCGATGGCAGCTGGCTTTGCACGGCCAGATTCAGGCGAGATTACGGTGCTTGGCGAGCGTCCGCGTAGCGCGAGGCTCGTGGGCCATATTGGCGCGTATTTGAACGGTTCTGAGATTCGCCCCGGAACAGAAGGTTGGTCAATATTTCGCATACCTTGCCGACTTACAAAGACTGCCTGCTGCACCCAAAGCCGTCGATTCGGTGTTGGACTCCGTTGGTGGTCTGCCTTGGAAGCCGTTGCGATTCGGAGATATCTCGGACGAGATGCTTCGCCAGCTAGGGGTTGCACAAGCGTTTCTGGGATCGCCCCCAATTATCATTCTGGACGACCCCATGCTGGGGCAAAGCGAAAAGACGATTCATTCAATACAACGTCTCATTCGGGCTCATCGCGGTGCCATGACGGCGATCATAACAAGCCGGCATATTGGAATGCTTGAGCCATTTTGCGATGAGTTGTCCGTAATTGGGCGAGGGAGAATCGAGTCTTCAAATGCGCTGTCCACATTGCGAACTTCAAGCATCGAATGCCAAATTGAAGTTGAAGCCATAGTCATTCCTGAAACTGCTATGGCCGAAATCGTCGGAGTTAGCAGCGTGACCTTTGACGCTGACACTCGGACATTGACCGTCGGCGCCGACCCTAAGCAGATCAGCTTTGAAAAGCTAGTTGAAGAACTAGCGCGAGTTCTGGGCAACAATTCGATTCCAATCCGGTCTATCAAACGCAACACGCCGATAACCATCAATTAATTCTGGCTGATGCGACGTTTGGGGAAGCTAGGCAAAAATTCGAAGTTGCAGCAGTTCCGTGTCCGTAGCCGCCAAAATCATTGGGACAAGATATCGGTCTGCGTCCTGGCGCACAAGGACTTCATCTAACTTGCTTCACAAACCGAACCTGCCAATGTACATACGCCGGCCTGTTGGCAGCGAGTAGAATTCTTGCAGCCCTCGGCAGTTGCAACGCAGCTTGAATCAGAGACACCGCAGAACCCGAAATTAATGCATCCGTCAGATGCCGCACAACCTTCCACAGTAGCTTCACAGCCATTTATTGGCGAGACCGCGCACAGGCCATTAGTCTTGCAACCCGTAGAGTTTACACATCCCGCGTCTGTACTCGCGCAACTACCAGCACTAAAACCGCATAGTCCGTTTGACACGCAGTCTTGCGAGGCTAAACAGCCAGCTGCAGTCGTGACACAATTCTCGCCGTCGAAACCACAGGTGCCGAATACTGGGCAACTGGTCGAATTGGCGCAGCCCGCTTCGGTTGCAACGCACCCGTTTGGACCGTCAGCGCAAAGTCCAGAGGAGCCGCAGGCGGTAGCGGTAGAAGCGCAGTGGGGAGTTGACGCGCATTCGGCGGAATAAACATTGGTAGTGACACAATAAGTTTGGCCGGAAGGGCATGGCGCGTCTACCCAAATACCACTAGTGCCGGTATCTTGACACGTCTGCCGTCCGGTTATTGTACATTGACTCGTACCTACCGAGCATTGGGTTGCTCCACCAAGTGCGCTGCAGCCATCCAAAGCTAGCCAACAGCCCCCGTTCGACGCGAGTGCTAAACCTTGGACAAGTAATTTGATTGCAGCAGTACGCCTAGCGTTGCGATTCAAACCAAACAAAAGAAGATAGCCTGCAAACACTTTAGCCTCCTTGTGGCAGAATTTGGCAACCGCATAAGGTGTAAAGTGTAATCAAAACGCTCCTTACAGTGTATAGCACCGAACCCGAGAGGCGTCACCGATGAACAGACCGCAGAAAGGTGCCTCGTCACGTGAATGTTTGTTGAGCCGGCCCCAAGTCTGAACGCGATACCATCCTGCCCGTAGCAAATTCCACTGGCTCCGGTACGTTTCTCGCCTCGGACCACGAGCGGCTTGTTGCGTGGTGGCCACCGAGTCGCCACAAAACTCGGGGGCTCGCGCACGTGGCAATGAAATCGAGCTTTGCGAGAAAGTTTGTCGTCACAGCGTCTCGCTTAACATGAGCTGTGTCCAAGTGTCGGCACGGCAGAAAGAAAAGGAACCCTTCCACTTAAAGCAAACATACTCTATTCAACTATCACTGGGCTGCCGAAGCCTCACTCTCCCTGCACTTTACGCCCGCGCAAGGCTCGATCGTGGTAAAGGAGCATCTCAAGCGCGCCGGGGCCCCGATTGAAAATGTAGTCGTGGGGACCGGGAACTACCACGAACTCATGCTCAATGTGTGAATATGAGAAGGCTGCATCAATCGCGCGATTGGCCGCTAAGAAATAGTCGCCGTCACTGGTAAGGAATCGAAACTGGAGTTTGGGATTTGTCTTCTTGGCTGCTATTCCGAGCGCGGCCAGTCGCGGTGCGTCACTTGAATCGAATGCCGCTTGCAAGGTTGCAATCGCTCCGAAGGCCTGCGGCTGGTAAAGGCCGGACAGTAACGCTACGCGACCACCTAGGCTGACCCCGTCAATGCCTGTCGCCTCCGGCGTGCCGAGCACTGGCAGTTCGCGGCTTGCGCGCGGGAGCAAAGTTTCCACTAAGAATCGAGCATAAGGCAGCGCGCGCTCGAACGGCCGTTCGCCGGCGAGCATGTCCGGTGTGTACGGGCAAAGTACGACCAGTCCCGCATAGGGCTGTGATTGAAGCATTGAATTCAGAAGGCTAAGTCGCTTTGAATCTACGATGTCCTCGAAGTCTTCAGGTTTTAGCGGTGGCATTCCCAGGCGTCGAATCGCGCGTCCGAGCGCATAGTCGTCCACCCAACCGCGCGCGCCACGCACGGGTCCCTTCATGGCCTCGCCGCGACCGTGTAGTGCGATCAGTAGTGGGAAGCGCTCATTTTGCAGCCGATCCGGCAACACGACAACCACATCAATGCGACCGAAAGCAGTTTGATCAAATGTCCAAGTGAGCTCCTCAGTGCCCTGCTTGAGTGCATGCGCCGCGCCTGCGTCATTCGACGGAGATAACGCCGCCATTGGGGCAACCGAAGCTTTGGGTATTACCCAACTGGCGCGTGCCGCCGCGACATCATCATTGCCACCACAGCGATGGGCGCTGCAGCCCGCGAGCAGCAATGCTAACGCGACTCCTCGCAGCCGGTGCCGCCACGCCCCGAATGCGCTTGCGGATGAACCTTTGAAATTCATGCCCGGAACGAGTCCTTGCGCCGCCGCACTTCGGCAAATACCTCGACGTCGTTAGACTCGGCAAATGCAGCCCCGAGCGTGGCTTTTATGCCGGGTTCGGCACAACGCAAGAATGGATTGGTGGCGCGCTCTTCTTCAATGGTGCTGGGTGTGGTGCAGCTATTTTGGGCACGGCGGCACGGTGCAGGCGTGCTTGCACTGCCTGGTTTTGCGGCTCAATGCGGCGAGCAAATGCGAGATTTGAGCGCGTGTACTCGTGGCCAAAATAGACTTTAGTCTGCGCTGGCAATGCCGCCAACGACATCAGCGATGTATGCATCTGCGCCGGAGTGCCTTCGAATAATCGACCGCAGCCGGCCCCAAACAGCGTATCACCCGTGAACACGGCATCGTTCACGCAATACGCAAGCGCTCCCAGCGTGTGCCCCGGCACTTTCAGGCAGTTGAAGTGAAGACCCAAGCAATCAAATGACTCATGATCACTGATACCGCGAGTCACGCCATTGATGCGGGTTACGTCAGTGTCCGAAGCAAACACGGGCAAGCCCGGGTAAGCACTGCAAAGCTCCTCCACACCGCCAATGTGATCCCAATGATGATGCGTGCACAGAATCCCCGAGAGCCGAAGTTTTCTCTCCTCCAGCGCGCGCATCACAGGCAGGGACTCGCTCGGATCAACGATCAGCGCTTCGCGCGAACCGTCGCGCCCGATCAAGTACGCGTAATTGTCAGACAGGCAGGGGATCGGCTCTATTTTCACGGCGCGAAGGGTACCAAATTATTACCGATTATGCCCGTGGCTCCCGCAACTTGACGTTACAGTAAACTCCTCGTTTGACATCCACGACTCAAGAACTGCTTACTTATACGGAAATTTGGCTTAACGAGAGTCTGTCTTGGGCGTAGTGCGCGAACGTATGGCGTCCGTTTTTCACGACTCAAGAGAGACAGCCGGGGGAGGCTACGTCCCAATGGCCGGTACGGCATTATGCTGCCCTGAACGCTTTTGGTCTGGATTTTGGGCTCAATCGGTGCTCTTTGTGGATTCTCATTTTAGAAGTAGGAGTTCCCCAATGGCAAAGCAGAAATCAAAAGTATCGAAAAAGCTTACCAAGAGCGGCTTAATCCAGGCCATCGTTGAAGGCATCGGCGAAGACGCATCGCGCAAGGTCGTGAAGACCGTAATCGAGACTCTCACCGAAATCGGGCACAAGGAGCTCAAGAAGAACGGCGTGTTCTTGCTTCCCGGTTTTGCAAAATTCGTGGTGGTCAAAAAGCCGGCGCGCCCAGCGCGCAAGGGCATCAACCCATTCACCAAAGAACCCACCACCTTTGCGGCTAAGCCCGCCAGCAAGGCCGTCAAGGCTCGGCCCATCAAATCGATTAAAGACGCCGTCGCTTGAGCGAGTGATCCCCGGGGGGAGCTTATGCGCTACAGCTTCCACCAGCCGGCGATTTCGATGCGAAGGCCGGTTGACGTAAGGCCCTAAGTTGACGCCGCACGAATGCATCGAGGTGGGCTATCGGGCATCTGTACAGCAGCGAAAGCCGGTTGAATAGTCGTGGTAGGTTGCTGGATGTGACACGGTTCGGTAGTCGCAACCGGAACCATTGAGCTTGGTATCCAGATAAAAGCCACCGCGAAACGTGCCCTGCGGATCGGAAGTCCACTCGTGGACATTGCCTACCATATCGTATACGTGATACCCATTGGTGCAGAGGGAAAAGGAACCAGTCGGGGCAAGCGTGCCTGGAACTTGGTTGAGCCCTGGGTCGTTCATGGTGGAAAATTGGTAACGTGCCGAGCCGAGCGCCTCAAATAGCTAATCAGCGGGTTTACGCGGTTGGTGTCAACGCAATACCCCGGCTTGTGCGTATTGCCGTAGGGGAACGTCGTTCGCTCGGGGCCCTTGCAGGCGACTACCCACTCGCGTTCGGTGCAGAGCCGCTTATGCGATTCTACACAAGCAGCCAGCGCCTGATTGCGGCTGATATACGCCTGAGGAATGACGTCTTTTTGCGACAGCGCTTTCACGCGCAGGCCGGTTACCGGCAAGAATGGCGAATGCGCAATAACTTTGCCGTCGGGGGTCAATTCGGCGGTGCTCGCTTCGAAGCGGTCGATACAAAACGCATTCGCAATGAGTTGCATGTCGGCGGGGCAGCGCGACGTCGCATTTGGATCATTAGCGATGGTGGGATCGGCGGCTGAGTCCGACGTCGATTGCGCGCCGAGCAGCAGGGTTGCCGACGTCAGAAGCGCAACCTGCACCCCTGTGCGCTTCGAAAACTTCATAGTCTGAGCCAACATCCGTTTCGCAATGGGTTCATAGCGCGCTAACAAGTCCTTCACAACGCAGTAAAATCCACCGTTTGCGTTTTCCGTGCCGTTGAGCCTTGCGCGCCGCGCGCTTTGCGTGAAAAATGCGGGTTGGCTGCACTTACACCGTACCTTTGGCTTGGAGACATCCAAATGGACTCACCGCATCGAACGTCCGACGACTCACCGCAGTTGAGCGCTCCGCTAAGCTTCGTTCCGCCGTCATTGTTGCGAGTTCGTCGCTTTCTCTTTGAACAAGGAATGCCAATTGTGCCCTGGGCACCCGCTGGGGAGGTGTTGGACCAATTCTATTATTTGTTGGTTTCACGGCACGCCGACGTCCAGTTCTGGCAATCGATGCGTGAACTATTGGAGGCGCTGCAAAGCGATCTGCGCGAGCGACTTGAAGGTGACGCACAAAACAACGAGGTTTTGTCGAACGCAGCACACAGTGCGCTGCTCGACGAAATTCGCGAGCGGCTTTCGGCAGCCGAATCTTCGCCGGGAAGCTTTCTCGCGCTAGCCCGGCGGCTATCACGCCCGAGCCTTTCGGTGTGGCTGCTATTAGGAAGTGCAGCCACTGTCAGTTGCGATTCCCCAGTAACGTCCATATCAAATCTTGTCCCGCGACGCCTGGGCAAATGCCTACCGCCGCGGTGGTGCTCCTCCACGGTTTCGGAGTCGCTGGCACCGACTTAATATCGATTGCAAACGAGCTTAACGCGCCGGAGGGTACTTGGTTCGTGATTCCTGAAGGGCCCTTGGACTTGGGCGATTCCAGGGGGTCGGGCTTTGCTGGAGCTCGCGGCTGGTGGGAAACTAAAGATAGTAATCTTCATTTAGCCAGGTTAACCGGGCAGGTTCAATTGGCCACGCGCTGCGCTACCGATGGCGTTTATGCCGCGCGTCCAGTCGTGATTGCCCTGCTTGACGCGATACAAGCTAAGTTCAATCTGGCTTCGGATCGAATCGTGCTCGGAGGTTTCTCTCAGGGTGCTATCGCGTGCCTGGACGCCGTGTTGCACGATAACCGCCCATTGGCTGGGCTTATTTATATGAGTGGGGCCATGGTTGTTACCCATGGATTTCAAGAGAATGCGCGGCGGCGCGCTGGCATGCGCGCCTTGCTCAGCCACGGACAGTTGGATCCAATCTTGCCTTATGTTGTCGCCGAGAAATTGCAGGCCCAACTGGTTGAGTCCGGTTGGGACGTCACTTGGATGGCCTTTGCGGGATCACACGCAATTCCACCAGAGGTTCTGCTGGCCGTATCGACTGCGCTCGCTCGCTGGCTTGTTTGATTCAAGGATGCGGAATTATGTTGACAGCATCGAACGAACATGAAGGCCACCAGTGGCGACATCCGTTAGGTGCAATCCGTCGTATTCCAGAGCGATGCATTTGGTCCATCACGAACCAGTGTAACTTGGAATGCATCCACTGCGAAACGCATGCTAAGTTTCCTCACGCCAATGAACTCTCGCTCCAGCAGATGACGCAGGTCGCCGATGAGCTCTGCGACTTGGGCTGTAGACGGGTTAACCTGACGGGCGGCGAGCCCTTGTTGTCTCCACATTGGGAAGGTCTCTGCAAGTACCTGAAGCAGCTGGGGTTGTGCGTGCAGCTGATTACCAATGGCACCTGGCTCGATGATGCGATGATTGGACGCCTTCTGCGCGCAGGCGTCAATGGCCTGAGCGTCTCAGTTGACGGGCTGCGCGACACCCACAATCGAACCCGAATTGCCCCCACGGGGCATCCTACTTCAGCTTTTGATTCGACTCTCGATGGCATCCGGCGCGCGCTGCCGCATCTACCAGTTGGCATTATTACGCAAATCAATCAGGATAATTGGCTTGAGCTCGAATCGCTCGGCGAGTTATTGGGGTCGCTCGGTGTTGAGCATTGGCAATTGCAGTTGGCCATACCCAATGCCCATGTGCAAGCGCTCGGTCGGCCCTACGTACTCGCACCTGAGCAACTGCCGGCCCTAGCCGACCTGATTGTGCAAGGGCGCGCTCACACTCGATTTCCCCCAATCGAAGTTACAGACACCATCGGTTACTGTTCGAGGCAGGAGCTTGAGATTCGCAATCGCACCGTTCCAATGATGTGGTTTGGGTGCAACGCCGGGGTTCGACTATTGTCGATTAGTTGCGCGGGCAAAGTACGTGGCTGTTCGGGGCTGCCCGCTGAGTTCGACGCGGGATCGCTCCACCATGAATCATTGGCCGATATTTGGAATGACGAAAAGCGCTTCTCTTACGTCACACAATTCGATCCTACCCGCTTGACAGGGGGATGCGCGCGGTGCCTCTTAGGAACATTGTGCCGCGCGGGTTGCCCGATTATGTCCTATTATACGACCGGGACGATCTATGAAAACCGGCATTGCTTGCGCCTGTTAGAAGGCGCGGCTCACGAAGGAAGCGACTCTCCATGACATTCGCTGGTAACGATGAATCGAAGCAAGCAAAGCCCGACTCTAAGGCATTGTTGCCGCTACTTCTCAAGCCACATCTCGATGCAGCGGAATTCGAGCTTACGACGGCTTGTCCTTGTCGTTGCGTCACTTGTGGCTCAAATTGCGGGCGTGCCGCCGACAACGAGCTGACCACCGACGAATTGTTTCGCGTGCTGTCTGAGCTTAAGGACCTCGGTTGCCAGCGCGTGAGTTTTCTAGGCGGTGAACCCTTATGCCGCCCGGATCTCATGCGGCTCATCAAAGAGGCTCGTGCTCGCCGTATGCTTGTCGAAGTTATCACATCAGGCACAGGTCTAGACCCCACCTGCGCGCGTCAGCTGAAAGACGCGGGTGTGAATTCAGTCACAGTGAGTGTTGACGGCCTGAGGTCTAGCCACGATGCTCAGCGGGGTTCTGTCGGTGCCCATGCTCAGGCCATCAAAGCCATTTCAGCACTGAGGGCGGCGCGCATCTCCGCGGGGGTAACCACGCAAGTCAACCGCATGTCCTTGCCAGAACTTGAATCCATGGGCGACGAGCTGCTCGGCGCGGGCGCCATTGGTTGGCAGCTGCAACCGACGCTTCCGATGGGGCGAGCTGCAGGAAGTCCTCTGATTTTGGAGGAACAAGACATGCCGGAACTCCTCGCGACATTGCGCCGGCTTGCCCGAAGAACTAAGCTGCGACCCATTATCACGGACGCATTGGGCTGGTGGACCACCGACGATCCGCGGCTGCGTTCAGCCGATGGGGCGCTGTCGCGTTGCTGGCTCGGTTGTTTTGCCGGGATTCGCCATTTGGGCATTACCAGTTGTGGTGACGTCAAGGGGTGCATGATTTTGCCAGCAGAATTCGTTGAAGGCAATCTGCGCAATGAGACCCTACGCCAAATTTGGGAAGATCCCCAGCGCTTTGCCTACAACCGGCAGTATCGCCCCGGTACCGGCGGGCAGTCAGTCCAAGGCACGGGTGGCTCGTCGAATTGCTCTTTTACGGGGCTCAAATCGGCGATTGGATATTGTGGTTGGGCAAACAACAGTTCGCTGATCGCTTGCGTCGGGACCCTCAACTCTGCGTGGATTGACGGACTGAATGCGCTGCTTACGTGCACGACGTGCGACGAGGTCAGCTATTACCTCAATTGTCTTCAGATGTATTGCGCTTCTCTGCCAGCAGACTACGTCGAGTCGCTGCTTTCCCGTTGTTATACATTACCGTATGCGGGAGTTCGGTCGGATATTTAGGCGGGCACCACGCTTGAAAGTGCCGGCGGTCTCGACGCCAGCAAACGCATCCAAGAGTCATGAGCGCTAAGCATCGCACGCACCGCAATCACTGGGTGTCTTTCGACAGCAGTACATCCCTCGCTCGATTGACTTCTGCGGCTAAGTATGATGACCCTCCGTGATCGGGGTGGACCTTCTTGATAAGCTCTCGATACGCATTGAGGATTTCGTCGCGAGAAGCCCCTTCGTGAAGATCCAGAACCTCAAGTGCATGCGCACGGGTCATGTCGGGTGGCCTGCGAAATCCCGCCGGTCCCGCATTTTGCCCCGGAATTCCAGGCCCATTCGGCTGATTGTGCCGGGCCAACCAGAACGGCAACAGGCGAACCAATATCGGCGTTGCCAAGCGCAGCACGGCAACCAAGGCGGTGCCAATGACTGCCAACCACGGCAATCCCAGGCGCAGCAGAATTAATAAGCCCACTCCAATGGCAATCCGAATTGCCCAGCGCGAGATTTGCCGACGCGCCGTAACGCTCACAGGCGGCAGAGTCCAAACAATCAGGGCTAGCAATAGCAGCCCCATTAAGATCAAGCGGACCGGCACGCTGGATACCGTAGCAGCTCACTGGGAACCGTGTGCGACACCGCGGCAGGCCATTTGGCCAGTGCTGCAGATTGAGTGTTTGGGGGAAGCTTTCGATCAAAAATGACGTACAGGCGCATCATGATAACTCGCAATATACGGTACTTCATTCCTTTCCTCGGCATTATCGCGCAAGTGGGCTGCAGTAGCTCGAGCAACAATCCGGCAACCTCGGGTGCGTGTAGTGCCCATCCTCCCGCGAATATCAATATCACTCTGTGCGCTTCGATCTCGGGTAGCTCCGACCAAACCAAGGTCGATCAATGCGGAACTTGCTGCACTACTGGCGGCTACTCGGTGAGCAGCTTCATTAACAACGACCAGTGCACCTGTTCCAACCCGATGAACGATGCCGATGCCGGCGTCACCGTCTGCGCGGCTCAGACCGCAAGCTCGGACGCCTGTTCGTCATGTTGTACCAACGCGAGCTATATGTCCAGTGGCTGGGTTGGTAACACGTCCTGCCAGTGTAGTAATAAATTCGACAAATCCATTTGCAGCAGCACGCTCACACAGCCCTCGCCGGACACGGCTTGTATTTGTTGCTGCTTAAACAATGGCTACGTTAACTACATGTACGTGGGGATTGGCACCCCCGAGTGCGACTGTATCAACGGCTAAGGATAACCCGCTAAGATCATTAACTAGTTCTCGGCGAAGAACGCGATTCGTCCGGTGACGCGCAGGGGCCCGACCCTGCGCGCGCCTCTTTGTTGAGTATTGTTGAAGACCTACAAGTTTTTCGCTGGCAACTAAACAAAATACTTAGGCGTCACACCTTGCACATCGTGCACCCTGGGCCCCACATAATGTCCTGCCATTGAGGAGGCATTCAAGATGCACGCCTGTCGACCCCTTGCACCGTTTACCATTTTTTTTAGCGCATTCGGAATGGGCGCTTGCTCGGGCAGCAATCCAGCAAGCAGCGCGATGGGTGGCGGAGGCACAATATCCGCCAACGGTGGCAGTTCCTCCGGGGGCGCCTCGACCGTGACGGGTGCCGGCGGGTTTGCGTTGGGCGCCGGTGGCGCGGTGACCGGCGCGGGTGGAACGGGTGGCAGCACTAGCCCAGCCGGAACCGGTGGCTCAACTGCCAGCTGCCATGCGGCGGGAACATTGAATGTCACCAACCAAGCCATGACCGCCTATCTTATTGATGAAACGGCCAACCCCACGTTGACCTTCTGCCGAGGTAGCACGTACACCTTTGCCGTCAATGCCAGCGGGCATCCCTTCTACATAAAGACCGTCCAAAGCACGGGCACCGCAAACGCCTACAATACCGGCGTAACCGGCAACGGCTCAGATACCGGAAATGTAACCTTCGTCGTTGACTCCACAGCGCCGAGCACCCTCTTTTACGACTGCTCAATCCACGCAGCCATGGCGGGGGTAATTAATATCGTGAATTAGTTCCCCCCTGACCCTGCGCGCGGCGATTGTTGAGGATTCTTTCGGTACTTCAGCGTTTTTCGCTGGAAACTTATTAAAACAGAATCTGGCTGTTACGGCACGCGGAACGGCACTGTAGGCAGTTCTGAAACCTGCAATGAGCTAAAAGTCGGAATATTGTGGCGTCAATTGGGAATTGTAGAGGCGACATTGCTCTCCGTTGCCTGATAGGTGTAAAATGCTGCGATCGTTCATTCGATGGGCCGAACGGATACTTTAGCGTAAGGTGGAAGGCAGCGGGCTATTTCATCAGGTGAACCGCGTGACTCAGCAGGCGAGCCAGGATAATAGGTCTCAATGGACTCAATCGCAGGATTGCTTGCAAGACGATTGCGGCGCAACTTTGCATACCGGGTAAGACAACTTTTAAGACTCCGTCGTCTGTACCTAATTCGGGCGGAGCTTCGTTGGGTGCCCAATGAGTCTCAAAGACTTTTCGCCCTGACCGTCGGAATTGGGGTAGTTTGCGGACTGGCGGCAGTCGCATTTCATCTTGCAATTCAAATTGTCGGACAGTTTCTGATAGAGCCGTCCATGGCTGCACGGGGTCGGTCGTGGATAGGCTGGACAATTGCGACTCCAACGCTGGGGGCGGCGGTTTGTGGTTTACTTCTTCAATATGTGGTTCCCAACGCTCGCGGAAGCGGAATTCCTCAAGTAAAGGTTGCATTTGCAGGCAACGGCGAACGGCTGCGAATGCGCGACTCGGTCGGCAAGTTTCTGATTGGGGCGATCCAAATCGGATCGGGTTCATCACTTGGGCGTGAAGGACCAACGGTGCAGGTGTGTGCCGGTCTGGCCAGCGCGCTCGGAAGATGGGTCGGAGTGTCGCCGAAGAACTTACGGCGTTTGATCCCGGTCGGTGCAGCCGCGGGCATTGCCGCTGCATTCAACGCGCCGATTGCGGCAGTGACGTTTACCGTCGAAGAGGTGCTGGGAAATCTCGACCAGGCCATGCTATCCGGGGTAATCGTCGCGGCCGCAATAGCAGCGGTAATTGAGCGCAATTGCCTGGGTGAAGCCACTTCAGCTCACCAAACGTACAGTTTCTTGCAGCTGCAATCACTATTGTTGTGTCTCGTGATTGGGATTGCCGCAGCCTTGGTATCTCTCACATTTACTAGATCATTGTTGAGACTCCGCGAGCGTTTCCGTCGCATGCGCTTCATGCCCGAATGGACTCGACCCGCCGTGGGTGGACTAGTGACTGGCCTGCTAGCTGTAACGGCACTTTACACCATGAACGCGCGCGGTGTTACTGGTGGCGGCTACGCCACATTGGGCGAAGCCTTGAACGGCCTCTTGCCGCTGCGCGTGATGTTCGTGCTCTGTGGCATGAAATTGGTGGCCACAGTCTTTTCCTACTCCAGCGGCGGAGCCGGAGGCATTTTCGCACCTGCTCTTTTCATAGGTGCCATGTTGGGCGGCTCGATAGGCACCTTGGCCCACAGGTTCATTCACAGTTCGAGTGATCCGGTCGGTGCTTTCGCTCTCGTGGGCATGGGGGCCATGTTTGCCGGGATTATTCGCGCCCCGATGACATCTGTCCTCATCGTGGTGGAAATGACGGGCAGCTACTCGTTGATTCTTCCACTCATGATCGCCAACATGACATCATACGTCATTGCGCGCCGTTTTAGTCCCATGCCAATCTACGAAGCGTTGCTGGCTCAGGATGGCATTCATTTGGCGGCGCACGCGCCAACTGACCCGGTTGAAAGTATGCCTGTTTCTGCGATGTTGACCGACATGCTTGAGTTCATAAGTTTCCGGGCAACCATGCCCGCCAACGAATTGCTTCACGCATGGCATGAGCACCGACCTCAGGATGTATATCCCGTGCTCGACGACCATCAGCATTTTGTAGGCATAATCTCGGTAGACGATTTGACTTTTTTGTCGTCGGAACCTGAGCTGATTCTGCTTACAAACGCGGTCGATTTGATGCGGACGCCCCTATCCGTCCAGCCGCAAGACAGTCTGCGCAGTGCACTCGAGGCCATGGTGACCCACAGCGTACGTGAAATTCCAGTTACCGATGAAGATGGACACCTGATTGGGCTGATCGATGAAGCGACTTTCGCAAAAACCTATTTACACATGCGTTCGATATCGAGACAGGTCGAACCAATCATAACGAAGTCAGTTGGCACTTCGTAATGCATATTTCAAAAGTTACGAGTTTTTCTCGGGAACGAAAAAAAACGCTGCCAATGGCGGAATAATCCGAGTATTGGGTTGTTTTCACGATTACGATTCACCTGAGCAACCATGCCCATGCACCGGCTTCATCTAGTTCATAGCTTTCTGTTGGCACTGGTACTGGTTTCGATGTCGAAACTTTGCTTCGGGGTAACTTTGTCAGCTCCCGTCGGCGGCGCACTAATTCCTCTTCCTGACGGACAGGTCTTGTGCGGTGACACAAGTGGCAGCTGGATTCCTGATCCGAGGGGCACCAAAATCCGTCCCCCTTTGGATGTCGCCCAGATTGGAAAGTCAACTTCCGTTCGGGTTGCGTCTTCGACGGCAGCATGCGTAGTGAGCAAGGATACCGATGTATTCGTGGCGTCCGGGCCGATCCCCGTGGTTGACCGGCGCAGCGTCGATCTGTGGATAGACGAAGGTCACCTGGATCTGCGGGGCACGAATCTTGAGGGTAGCCGACTCGAATGGGAAGTAAAAGGGGAACATGGGAGTGACATTTGCATTGCGCCGTCCACGGCTGGCGGTCAGCAAAGTTGTTCGTATTCAGTCAGCAAGAATCTACCGGCAGATCCCTCAGCCGTCACGCTCCGGCTCTTGCCTGCGGGCGCGAGCAGCAGGGGAGACATTTACGACGGCGCCGGCCAACTCGTCGATCAAGAGTCATTCTCAGTGACCCCTGCGCGAATTATCGTGGCGAGCACTTTAACGGCGGAGAGGCACGTCGATCTTTCGACGGGGGAAGCCCATTTGGCGTTGAGCCACCCGAAGGCAGTGGCCTCGGTCGAATGCGACACGGGGCGCTGTGAGCTTGTCGCCGGTGCTGTTCGTGTGCGCTCAATCGCCAGTTCGGCTCGTACCTTGAACCTGAAATTGCGGCTAGCACCGCGCGTATACGTCCGCAGTAGTGATACTTTTGCGCAATCCGTCAGCATCCCTCTCGATATCACGTATTGCCCAGTCACACTTGCGTCACCGGCGGCGTTGCGAGACACGGACGACGTTCGAGTGGTAGTCCGTGTGGACGCTCGCTGCGCGATCAATGACGACAGTCTTCGCTGGACCGCAAACGGGAACAACGTGCCCATCATTGCTAGTGAGTCCAAGGACAGTTTCGTCTACATGCTTCTCGGTCTCGGGCGCGTTACGGGTGAAAAGGTGACCCTTGCCGCAATGCGAGGCACCTCTGACGCTTCGGTGATCGGATTGGTTTCGATGACAACCGCCGCCCCACCGCAGCTACGCGTATCGCTGCATCTCACGGGATACGGTGAAATCGATTTTATCCCCACTAACCGTAACGTGACTGTTTCTGCGATAGCACCCAATCTGCGCGGAAAAATCGTGACATTGCCGGTAAACGGCGCTTATGAAGTAAAGGTTCAAGACGGCCACACGGAAATTCGCGGCACCGCCGGTGGCGGTTACGTGTTGCTGCGGTTCGCCTTGCGTGATGAAAGTTTGCCTGGGCATCTGGCTCAGGCTGATTTGGCGCACTTTACGGGGTACGTGCAACGAGCGCTTCGGGAAGTCAACGTGCCGGCGCCGATTGGTGATACGGCGAGTAAGACGCCCATCGTGCAAGTAGTATGCACGGATGCTTCCGGACATTCATTGGCCGTGGTTCCCGGCGTGCCATTGCATATTCCCTTCGAACAACGCGACGGTTGTCGTCTGATAGTTCACCCGGAGCGCATCCCCGCCGAGGATGGCGAACAGCGCCTTGATGTAGACGTTGAAGTCACCAGTGTCAGCGGCTCGACCCGTTCAGACGGTCATTTTACGCAACGCATGATACTGAGTCATGGTGGGGAACCGCGCATTATCTGGCTGCATGGCGTGAAATCCCAATTCGACAAGATCACTGTGCAATTGACGCATGTCACGGAGGAATCGCAATACATTCGGGGAGCCTCGGGTCACCTCGAGATTCCCTCAGCCAAGTGGACGATTATTACGGAAAATACGCGCTGGCGTTTTTCCGCAACCGTCTCGATTCCCGTTCAGCTATTCAGATTCTCGAATGATCCCAACGGTGCCGGCACGGGACCTTTGTCGCTTAATCTCGGAGTGCTTTCGCGATTTACTTGGGTAACCCGGGACGGCACCGAAGGGATCCTGGGGCTCGAAGGCGGCGTGATGGGTATGGGGCTTGCCACAGACACCACGCGCCAACTTAACATTGTGCTTGGGCTTGGTGTCGGTGTCCCAATTGGAAATGCGGGACAGCCTACGCAAGCTTCCATCAACATTCATGCCTGGGCCGCGTACCGCCTGGGGAATGAATTCGCCCCGGCTCTAAACGCAAGCGGGCTTCCGATTACTACCAGCACTGGGGCAGAGGTGCCTATCGCGCTGAATCATTGGTCCTTCGTATTCGGGCCCAGTGTGACATTTGGAAATGTCGGATTCGATATTTGAGCCGATGGCTCCGAATCAACTTCGATTTTGTATCGGGTGATCCAATGTCGGCTGCTCATTCCCGAGACCGTGTGTTGAAATCTGGGCCGTCAAAATCAACCCCGCAACACTCGTATCATTTCCGAACCTCTTGCAGCCGGAACCGCCTGGCCGGTTCGCCCAGCCTATTTCATCAGTGCCTGCGATAGTCGCCTAGATTCATTTGGCATTGAAAAAATGTAAATTTCTAGCGTAGGGTCAGTCCTGTTGGCATCGTCTCGGATTACTGCCCAAAGGGGGGGCGCGAACCACCTCCACCAATCGTGCGCGTGTCGTTACGGCAAGGAATTCGCAAATTGCGTGGGTATGGCAGTGTGTTAACTCGAGGCTTGCTCAGGCTCTTTCTGCTGTCGGCGATCCTGCTGTTGGTCCATGACGTCAGAGCGCAGCAGCTGACACTGGCGAGCGCCGTGCAGCTTGCCCTGACGCGCAACGAGAGAAGCAGAATTGCGGAGCTCAACGTCGAGTCAGCTGGTGCGGCGGTCGCGAAAGCTCGCGCCGCTTTTTTGCCCAGCTTGACGCTGGTAGGGACAGAAACCTTGCGACCTTACCAAGTGGAACTCGCCAATAAGGTCGTTGGACGGACGAACGCCGCGAACGGCACATTTACCTTGAGCCAGCCACTCTTCGCGGCCACGGCATTCCCGCTTTACTCCGGAGCCAAACACAGCTCGAGAAGCAGCGCGTTTCACCGAAGTCAACCAACGACGCCAACTCTGTTTCGATGCGGCGCGCTCGTTTTTCGGGGTCATTGCGCAACAGCGACTTTTTGCGGCGGCCCGCAGTCGATTGGATCTCGCCAACGCTACTTTGGACGACACGCGGGCTCGCGCCCAGGCAGGCCTAGTCAGCACTAATGACGTAACTCGATCAGAAATCGAGTGGAATACGGCGCAGCAAAGTGTTCCGAGGCACAGAGCTCGCTCGACCAGGCACGGCTCACTCTCGAGTATACTATCAATTCTCCGGTGAATGGAGAACTCACGGGACCGCAACAGTCGTTGTCTCCCAGCGTGCTACAAATGAATCAACTAATTGCGAAAGCTCTGGCTCAACGTCCCGATTTAGTGGCAGCTCGCGAATCAGTCGCGGCCGCTTCAGCGCTCGCTGACGAACCCGGCCTGCGCTTTGTGCCAACACTGACGGCGTCCGCGCAGGCTAGGGCCGCGGACCAAGCCATTGTCGGAAACCAGTACTTAGACACGACGGCGTTGATTACTTTAACCTGGGCAATTTGGGATGCTGGCGTTCGCAGCGCTGATGCGGACTCCCGCCGGGCAGCTCTGGACACGGCCCAATTGCAGCACCAGGCACTGTGGCGCCATATTGAAACCGACGTCCGCACGGCGGTGGCCGAGTTACTGGCGGCGCAGTCGTCGCTCAAGGCCGCAACGCAGGGTTATGATGCCGCAAAACGCAGTGCCGACGAGACCAACGTCCTTTACAAACAAGGCCTGGCAAAGGCGATTGAACTGGTCGATGCTAACTCGACGCGATTCACGGCCGAGGTAGGAATGGCTGCGGCTCAACTGGCACTGCGACAAGCCGAACTCGATCTGCGCGCAGCGATGGGGCTCTTTCCAATCGACGGTGTGCAATGATTGCCGCCAGCGGCGAGTCCGCTGGCGTCGCCGAGATTCGGCCTGTCTGGTTGCGTAGTTACTATTCACGCTGGGTTGCGCCAAAAAGTCCGCCGCACCTCCCACCAAGCGTAGCTCACGCCAACCCGTCTTTCCGGTCGAAGTCGTTCGCGTTGACGCTCATCCGCATGAGCTAGTCGTGACTGCGCCGGGGGTGGTCGATGCATTCGAGCATGTTCAGGTGACCGCGCGCGTATCCGGCGTGGTCGACAAAGTGACATTTGTAGAAGGCCAAGACGTCAAACTCGGTCAAGTCCTGGCGTACATCGACAGCCGCCGCTATGCGCTGGGTGTCAGTACGGCGCGCGCAGCGCTCGAAAAATCGCAAGCGACAGTCGCAGATTCACAAGCGGCTCTCGATCGGCGCCAAAAGGCCAGTGCCACCAACCCCGGTCTAATTCCGGGAGAGGAGCTAGAAAGCTATCAAACAAAACTTCGTACCGCCAAGGCTGATGCTGATCAAGCGGGTGAAGCGCTCAAGCTGGCCCAGCTTAATTTAGACGACTCCAATGTTAAGGCCCCGAGTGGCGGAATCATCCAAACGCGCAGTATTCAAACCGGCCAGTATGTGCAAGCAGGTTCGGTCATCGCCACGCTGCTGCGTCGCGATCCCATGCTATTACACTTCAATGTGACCACCGCGGAAGCTCCCCGTCTAAAGGTTGGCATGCCCGTCGAGTTCACGTTGAAGGAGAGCCACCAGACCTACTCGGCAAAGATTACGCTCGTCACGGGAGCGGCCGACGATGAATCACGTCTCGTCCCAATTACAGCGCAAATTGCCGCCGAACACCAGTTTTGGCTACGCCCGGGCACCTTTGCGCAAGTTGAAATCAAACTCACGTCAACTCGACAGTTCCCGATGATTCCGCAAAGCGCGGCGCGCCCCAGTGACCACGGTTTTTTGGCTTACGTGGTGCAGGGCGACGTCGCTCACGAGCATGTTCTTCAGCTGGGTATGAACACGACGGACGGTTTCGTGGAAGTACAAACGGGACTCGATGCCGGCGTACTTCTGGTCACTCGGGGCGTCGAGGCGCTTGCCGAGGGAACCAAGGTCCATATTTCGACCGAGGCCCAAAAGGGCGCTCCATGAACTTCACGGACGTCTGCATTCACCGGCCCGTTCTGGCATGGATGATCATGTCGGCCACTATTCTCTTTGGTCTAGTGTCTGCTACGCGCGTCGGTGTAAGTCAGATGCCCGACGTCGATTCTCCCAACGTAACGGTAAGCCTATTGTGGCCAGGAGCTGCGCCTGAGGAGGTCGAGCACGGCATCATCGAGCCGATCGAGCAGGCCCTGGCTCAAGTGGAAGGAATCCAGCAAATTCAAGCCACGGCGCGCCTCGGCAGCGCGCGGCTTACCGCAGTATTCGCCATCGGCCGCAATATCGATCTGGCGCTGCAGGACGTGCAGGCCAAGGTGGCGCAGACCCAACGACAGTTACCGAACGACGTAGAACCTCCCACCATTTCCAAGAGTAATCCCGACGATCAACCATTGCTGACTGTCGGGTTACGCGGTCCGTTTGCACGTCAAGTGCTGGCGGACGTCGCGCGCTACCAGGTGCAGCAGAAACTTCAGACTGTTCCCGGGGTAGGACAAATTACGACCAGTGGCTACCTGGACAGAAACATTCGCTTGTGGGTCGATGCCAATAAGCTCATTGAGCGCAATGTCACGATATCCGATATCACCGGAGCCCTTTCCAAACAGCACGTAGTTGTTCCAGGGGGGCAAATTCAAACGCCAGGGCGCGACATCACCGTGCAGGTGCTTGGCGAAGCGGCTGATCTTGATACGCTAAAACACATTGTGGTCAGCGAAAAGAACCACGGCCCGATTTACCTTCAAGATGTCGCCCTGGTGGAGGATGGTTTCGAAGACGCGCTGACGATTGCGCGCGTCGACGGAGTTCCGCTACAGGCCATGAGCGTGCTGAAACAGCGGGGTTCCAACGCGGTGACGGTGGCCGACAATGTTCGCGCCGCGATTGCCGATCTCAAAAAGACGCTGCCACAGGGCATGGAACTCGATGTGCTTTTCGACACGACGAAGTTCATCCAGGACTCCGTGCACGAAATTGAAACGGAGCTCGTGCTCGCCGTTTTCCTGACTTCCCTGGTTTGTTGGCTGTTCCTGGGTTCGTTTTCGGCGACACTGAATGTTCTGTTGGCGATTCCGATGTCGCTTTTCGGCACTATCGCCATCATTTGGGCGGCAGGTTTCACGCTCAACACATTTACGCTGCTCGGTTTGTCGCTGGCGATAGGGCTAGTCGTGGATGACGCCGTGATGGTGATGGAAAACATCTTCCGTCACGGTGAGATGGGCAAGGATGGCTTTCAGGCGGCCTCGGAAGGCACTAAAGAGATCACTTTTGCCGCATTGGCCGCCACCGCGGCTGTGATTGCCATATTCCTTCCTGTGGTATTCATGCAAGGCGTCGTCGGGCGTTACTTTTACCAGTTTGGAGTCACGCTTTCAGTAGCGGTTGCCATATCCTACGTCGAAGCCATCACATTAGCCCCGGCGCGCTGCGCACGGTTATTGGCGCATCATGGCGAAGCCACTCAAAGCAGATTCGTCCAATTGATTGATCGCGCATTTCACGGGCTAGCTCGAGCGTACGCGCGTGCTTTGCGGTTGGCCCTTTCACATCCCAAGACAACCCTGGGTGCTGCGAGCCTGGTGATGGCCGTGGCGCTTGCCGTGGGGCTATTGCTGCCAAGCGAGTTTAGCCCGCCACAAGACCAGTCAAGCCTCACCATCAAGCTTACGGCACCGCTCGGCAGCGACGTCAATGAAGCTGATCGATACGCGCGCAAAGTGGAACAGATTCTCTATAAACACGCTGAAGTTCAAAGTGTAATGTCGAATGTTAGCCCAGGTTCGGCGTCCCTGACTGTCAGCCTGGTGCCACCCAACCAGCGTAAAATGACGCAACAGGAGTTCGCCACCAGCCTGCGTAAACAATTCAACATTGCGGGTGCCAAGATTTCGATTCAGGATCCGTCACAACAGGGAATTGGAACGTCCAAGGGATATCCAATCGAAGTGTCGATTCGCGGACCGGATTGGAACACGTTGATTACAAACGCAATGCGCGTCAAAGACGACCTGGCGCAAAGCGGCGTTGCAACCGACGTGGATACGGATTATCAGGTCGGTTTGCCGGAAGTACTGGTCGCACCGGATCGCGCAAGGACCGCCGATTTGGGTGAGAGTATCCAGGACTTAGCCACGACGATCAACGCCCTGGTGGGCGGAGTCGTGATTGGTCAATACTCGTCGGCGGGTCGACGCTTGGACGTTCGCTTGCGCATGCTTGAGACTCAGCGGCTGCGACCCGAAGACATTGGCAAGATCAACGTCCGCAGTTCGAGCGGACACATGGTGCCCATTGCATCAATGGTCAACGTGAGTGAGCAGCCAGTCCTACAGTCGATCAATCACGTAGATCGCGAGCGATCAATATCCGTATTCGGCAATGTCGCGCCTGGACATTCCCAGTCTGAAGCTCTGGCGCTGGTCACTCGCCTATCGCAAGGATTTCCACTGGGGTACCACGCCGTTCTGAGCGGTCAGAGCAGCGACTTTCAGACGTCGATGGAAAGTCTCGGGTTCGCCCTGATCTTTGGCATCGCGGTCGCGTACATGGTCCTGGCATCCCAGTTCAATTCATTTCTCCACCCGGTGACCGTGCTCACTATTTTGCCACTTTCGGTGGCAGGCGCGTTCGTTGGCCTGTGGTTGGGCGGCAAGACGCTCAGTATCTATAGCATGATCGGCATCCTGTTGCTCATGGGCATCACGAAGAAGAACTCGATTATCCTGGTCGACTATGCCAACCAAGTTCGCGCCGCTAAGTCACTCTGCGCACGCGATGCCATGTTAGAGGCCGGTCCAGTGCGACTGCGCCCCATATTGATGACCACGGCAGCAACCATGATGGCCGCCGTTCCCTCGGCGCTGGGCCTGGGTGCCGGTGCCGAAACCCGTGGCCCCATGGCAATTGCGGTTCTCGGTGGTCTAACTTTGTCAACGGCACTAAGCCTGCTATTCGTTCCCGCATTTTACGTCGTTTCGGACACCGTCAAACAACGTCTTAGCAAAAAGAAGACAATTGCTGACAGCGTGTCATCAGCATCGGGTACCGTTTAGCCGTTGCTACCTCTCTGCTATCGCACCGTGCGTCCGCGTGCCGTCACGACAACAAGTTCAGGCTAATCCCAATCATGGCCCCAGTGAATCCGAACGGGCCTTAGCGGGTAATGTCCCGACCATTGGATTCAGATCGGAGCCCGCCCAGGGCCAGGCGTCGCCTGCGGGCCACCATGCGGGTTTTGCAGAGAGGTACAGCGAAGCGGGCAACACCTGTGTGGTGATGGACGAATTCCAAACGATGCCCGGCGTGACCGTGTCGTAGTTGCCTTGCCACCAAAGGCTCGTGTACGACACATCCGATGTCCCGTTGCTGCCAAACGTGTAGATGCTAGGCGTATTGGAATCAGTACCGATGTACGTGGTACTGACCGGTGCCGTACCCAAATCCGTCGCCTTGGAACTGCCGAGTACATTTCCGATGACGGTCATGTTGACATCGCCTGTATCGAACTGCACCGAAACGATATTGCCAGTTTGCTCGTCAGTGGCGCCGTACACGGCGGGCGAGGCAAACTGACTGGATGAATAGTTTCTGAAGAAGGTCAGGTAGCCCGCATTGCCATGCGTTATCGTGGCTCCGACGTGCGGCGCGTAGTTGCCCTCAATCAGTTCCATGTGCGGAAAAGAGCAGTGGGTGTCGATGTTGACTTCTTGCCAGGCCGATGGCGTTGCCCAGGAATTATCCGCATAATTGTAACCGATCACGTTGCCACCTCCGGACACATTGAACAAAATCGGCTTATTCATGTAGCGAACAATATTATTTTCGATGAGATTGTCGGCCGCACCACAACGGAGCACCAGGCCGTAGCAGTCCGTGCCAAATCCGTAAGTGTTTGAGTTATGGAAATGGCCGTCGCGTATCACACAACGATAGGTCCCGGTCATTGAAACGTGCATTCCGCCAATCGTGCCGTCAGTTTGGACGTCCTTGACCCAGCAATAGGCTGCATTCGAGATGTCGATGCCCCCCGCCATTTGACCGTCGTAGCCGGGGTTATTGCCGCCAGTTAGAGCTACGCTTTCGACCCCAGCCCATTTGACAATCTGCCCCGACGCTTTGGCAATCTGTGCCAAATAAGGGCTGGCTGCCTTGAATGTCCAATGCAAAGGCGTGCTCAACGTAAGCGTGCCAGTCGACGTGTTGACCAAGGCCACTTCAACTCGCTCACTGACGGAGCGTAGATCGACTCGCTTGAAGTATTGGCAGTCGCCCTCCTGCACCGTCGTGTCGTCCACCTGATCGATCAGCGCCAAATCTCCCGCCGTGAATTGGCTGGCGTTCGATCCGACTTGGACGGTCGTTGATTCCTTGACCGCATCACTTGTCAATGCGTAGCCGGTACTATAGTTACTGGCGTAGCAAGCTTGATCTTGGCTGGTCCCTATCGCGAGCACCGAGCTGCCACCGGTCTGGTTAATCGTGGTTCCGCCGGAGGCCGCTCCTTGGGAGCCGGCGCCGCGCAAGACCACGCCTTTGGTCAACGTGACCACGGATGAAATTGTGTACGTTCCTGCAGCTAGCTGAACCACTTGTCCCGCCGTGCAAGCGTTAATCGCCGCATTGAGGTCGTCACCGGGTTTTGGGTTGGCACAGACGGTGGTTCTCACCGGCAGTCCGTCATTACCGAGTGCGAGATGCAGTTGATTATCCGTCAAGATCCCGGGGTTCCAAGTCGTGGTGCGATTGGGATCGAGCAAGCCCGATGGAATCCCGCTGCTGCCACCCGTCGTGTTCGTGCCGCCCGCAACACCTTGAGTACCAGCCGCGGTGCTAGTGCCCGCAACACCCGTGCTGCCCCCAGCGACACCTTGACCCCCTCCAGTATTGGAGTTGACACTCGGTGGCTGGCCACTACAGGCGCTGGTCAAAACGAATCCGCCGAAGAATGCGCAAATTTTGAGCATGACTGTGGTCCAATCGTACCCCCAAATGTTCGCAGTAGTCCGAAAAAACTACGCCAGCTTTCTACTCTGGAAGTCAAGCACCTACAGGCGGCGCAACTGCAACACAAGGCGGCACTCGGTAGGGTCGGGAAGGCCTTAGCGGCAGAGCTTGGCGGTGCCCGATGAACTCGGTGCACTTCGAGCTGAGCTCACCTCAACACCAGCCGCCATTGTGCGCTGAGGTCCAGTACAACGCCCCCAACGTGCGGCCGGTAACCGTGGTGCTCAAGTCGTTGGCAAAGGTGCTGCCTGTCAAGATCATCAGCTGCACCCGATTATCCCGCATCCACTGCCGGTGCCACGTACGGGAGCGGTGCCGGTACCGGCTAGAGCTGGACACTGCGCGGGGGCCCATCGGTTTCTTGCTGACCGTGGATTCGTAGCTCGTGCCTCGCCCCTAGCTCGTGACTCTGTCGCGGGACTGGGGCGGTGCACGAGTCGAGCAGGGTGCCCGAGCATCGATGGCCGCAGTCAGTAGTCAAAATGGACAAGATCACAATTCGTTATTCAATCAGCAGAACGGTTGCCCTCGTGGAAGGGAGCAGTCAA
>CAWIGY010000074.1:0-55891 GCA_963835565.1 uncultured delta proteobacterium | reverse complement strand
GACGTAACGCTTGACGATCCCCCAACAACGCCAACCGACTAGCTTAAAATAATTGGCTCAAGGGCGAGCCCACCCGTAAGTGGGCTTGCCCTTGAGCAATTTGCCGACGGTGCAATCAAGATACCGCGCGACATCGGGGTATTGGGTGGTCTTTTGTGTCGTTGCGGCACGGAATCATGGGGGCACTCAGGCTGATAATACGATGAGCCCACACTGCACGCCCTCCCGTCGCCCATCAGAACGAGAAAGAACTGAATCACCGACCAAATCTAGCACGGGATGGAATTGCCAATAAACTCCAGCAATATTGGTTTTCGCGGACCACGGTTCGGCGGACCTGATTGGGACTAGGAACATTATTCAGGCTCGAGTAATACATGATGGGTGTCGTGAGCAAGATTAGCCTGGGGCTCGCCTCTTGAGCTCGCACGACCACCAGGCGCCATCCAGTCCAGGTCGAAACTGGGCTATTCAATATTGACTGTGGACAAGATTCCCTCGAGCGGACCCGTTCCCTAGCATGACCAATACCGCAATTATAATTGGCGCCGGCCCCGGCGGTTTGACGGCTGCATATGAGCTGCAGCAAAGGTTAAATTACAACGTCGTTGTCCTTGAACGAGGCGACTACATCGGTGGCCTATCCCGAACCGTCAATCATGGCGGGAATCGAATGGACATTGGCGGACATCGGTTCTTTTCAAAGTCCGACCGCGTTATGTCATTTGGCAGCAGCTGATGCCGGTCGAACACGAACCGTCATTCGATTGGCATAACGACCGCTTGCTTATACCTCGACTTGATAGCAATGCGAATTTGATGTTGGAGCGGCAACGAGTATCACGAATATATTATGATCGAAAGTTCTTCGACTACCCCGTTCGGCTCAGCAAAAATACTATCGCCAATCTGGGTCCAATCAATATCGCAAAAATAGGGGCGAGTTACGCCAAGTCAGTATTGCTCCCCCGACGGCAAGAACGGACGCTGGAAGATTTCTTGGTGAACCGATTCGGCTACGAACTTTATGCAACCTTTTTTCGTGACTATACGGAAAAGGTTTGGGGGGTTCCTTGCAACCAGATTAAGCCCGAATGGGGCGCGCAGCGCATCAAGGGCTTGTCCATCACGCAGCATTAAAGCACGCTCTGCGCTCTGCCGACCTTCGAAGCCGAAAGTTGACCAATCAAAAGGATGTCGAGACCAGCCTTATCGAACGATTTCTTTATCCCAAATATGGGCCCGGGCAGCTTTGGGAAGAGCTGGCTCGACGGATCGAATCAGAGGGTGGACAGATTATTCACAATACTCGGGTATGCGGTCTGACCGCCCAAGGCGGGCGAGTGACCGAAGTCACAGCCATCACCGACAAATCCAGCGAGCGCAGGACATTTGCGGCATCCCAGGTCTTTTCAACAATGCCCGTCGATGAATTGATTGCGGCCATCGGCGAGGCCGCGCCAGAAGAAGTGAAGCGAGTGGCGTCCGGACTATGTTTTCGAGACTTCATAACCGTGGGACTGCTGGTTCCTCGACTAAAAATCACGAATACGACCTCGATTCCTACTCGCAGTAATTTGGTACCTGACAATTGGATTTACATCCAAGAGCATGCGGTGAAACTCGGCCGGCTCCAGTTTTTCCAAAATTGGAGCCCCTACATGGTGAATGATCTCGACAAGGTTTGGATGGGGCTTGAGTATTTCTGCAATCAGGGCGACGCGCTGTGGAACATGTCGGATAATGACATGATAGCTTTCGCAGGCCGTGAGCTGGCCGAAATCGGAATCATTGATTCAAGCGAAATATTGGACGGTAAGGTTGTCCGCGTTGAAAAGACTTATCCGGCGTATTTTGGTAGCTATGAGAGTTTCTCTGTAATTCGGAATTTCACGGATACCATCAACAATTTATTTCTCATCGGTCGAAACGGGATGCATCGCTATAACAATGCTGACCACTCGATGCTCACGGCTATGACAGCCGTTGACAATCTCGTTACCGGTCGTTTGGACAAGTCTAACATCTGGAGTGTGAATACCGAGCAGGAATACCACGAGGAAAAGCCCTAGAGCGGTTGCCGGGCGCAATATCCAAGTGCCCCCGGCGTGCATGACTTGCGAATTGACATCAGGACCGATCGGCTAGTCAGCATGAGTGCCATCAAATGGGCTCACCAGCTGGTGATACCCAACCGACGTTTGTTTCCCAGAATTACGAAGGAAAGTAGGATTGATATGATCCAAGGAGCAAAATTCAGTATTTGGTAATAGTGAATCTGCCAATGAAACACCGGTAATGATGTGCGTTTCCAAACATCAATATATTGCCAGGTGCTCCAAATTTCTCGACTTAGCGCGTGAAACACAAACATCATCGCGGCAACGGAAACCACGGTGATCGAGGACGTAAGAGCGAAGCTGCTGGTTGAGCAGTCCCCGTCACTCCACCTGCGAAGTGATACTCGAAAAGTCAGCCAGAGCGAAGTAGCTATCAGAAATAGAGGTTGGATCAACAGTGCGTAGTAATGCTCCCAAACAAATGGATTTCAGAAATACGGACAGCAAAGTAAATAGCGCAAATGGCAGATCAATGGCTCGCTTATCCGTATCGACCGAACGTTTGAAATTACTCCTCGACAACCAAGCGGCAGCCACGACTAACACTATGGACACAATGGCTGTAATTACCGAACCAGTTTTGCTAGGGTGACCGGCACTTTCGCAGGATGGGTAGAGGATCTGAGTGACCAATCCCGAGAGGCTCGAATTCTGCAGCGATCCGAGCCAGCCCTCCGTGATGGGTTTTTCTTGGGCAAAGAACTGCAACCAGCACTCGAAGCCGAACCTCATGGTAATGATGACGGCAACCAATGCGTAGCTAAAAGATGCCGCCAAAACACCACGCCAACGCCGACCTAAGAGTAACATGACTACCATAATTCCGGGGAAAAGTTTGATCGTTGTCGCGACGCCCAGGCAAATGCCCGCGCGGGCATCCTGTCCTCGACGCAGAAACAGCCACGCAAGCAGGTACAAAAAAGCAATCGGTTCGGACCACTGTATTACGTTGAAATGGTACACAATCCAGCTAGTTGATATTACGAGCGAAGTGACCAATGCCCCTACGGAAGCAGGTGCGGGCCAATTGAGATGCTTGGCGCATAGGTAAAAATGGAGGACTAGCAGAACCAACAGCGTTACGCTGGAGGTCTCTGCTGCCAGAGCTTTTGGAAAGTCAGCCATTGGCAAATACCAAAATAGGGCCGTTGGCGGCTGTCCCACTTGAGACTGACCAATCATGGCTAGCCCAGTGGGCGTGTACGGATTAACCCCCAGCCAGAAGAGTCGAGCTCCCTTCCAGGCAGCCATACAATCGAACTCATGGGCGCTGGGCCAATCGTGCGGAAGATAAAGGGCCAGATTTCGTCGAAGAAGCTCGACAGCAATCGCCCATGACACACACACGAACACCCAGTATGAAATTCTACCCGTAAGCGACGTCCTAAAACGGTAGTTCACGGGGCTCCTCCGTTCTTAACCGTATCCGATGGAGCACAATTGGTAGGCATGAGGCATGCCCAGCATTTGAGGAAGACGACCGACGCATCGGGGGGCGTAATAGGTTTATGAGATGGCTTCTAGTGACCATACACTTCAATCTCACTAATTAGTAGTTGTTGCGGCCGGTCCGAGCCGGCTATTAGCCGAACATAACGGGCGCTTTTACCCAAAACTTTGAGATGCCAAGGCATGTCATTCGTGTAGGGTATGCTTCGAGTTCCCTCTGTCTGAAAATGGACGCCGTCGAGTGATAGCTGGATGCTGGCAGGTACATCATCCACACCCCAGTGCCCGTCGGATCGGGAATAAACCACGACTTGCCGTATCGAATGAGGCGCACCGAGGTCGAGCATGATCCACGGGCCTGGCTCCTTTTCGGTGCACACGGCATACCGCGCTTCGAACCGAATTCCGTCCACAACACGACCTAGCTTAGGTGCCCCCAGACGCGGAGTTGGCATGTCAGAGCAGGATGAACTTGCGCTGACCTGACTTCCGCGGGCTAAATTGCTTGGCGAAATCAGAACCCACCCGCTACACAGCAGCAGCGCACACACCCCCGTTACTCGCAAGCCACGTACCAGCTGAAAATCTCTAGGTGTGCGCGTGTCGATTTGTCCTTCCAGACAAGCAAAGAGTTTGGCTATGAGCGCATATTGGCGGTCCGCGAGTATTGCTGAATGCTCGCTCTCAAATACACAGCTGAGCGTATATTCGCGCTTACTTAGCGCAGGAAGCTCAGCGGTAACGCGAATCGCCTGCGTGAGATCAGGCCAATCGACTGGGCTCGAGCTGCGCGCCTTGAGACTGAAAGCAGCTGTCGCTACGATCAGCCGCTCCAGAGCCATTCTGGCCAATTGCTCGCGCGGGGCAGCACTCTTAGTGCGTTCCGCTTCACGCATCATTTGGACTGCCTTCTGCGCTTCAGTACGAATTTCAATTCGATCAATCAGCGTCAAGTGCGAAATTTTATTCTCCGCATGCATGAGCGTAAAAAACTCCCTCATGCATACCCAAGGTTTAGTCAAAAACTTTCGAGCCGATTGCAGCATTTGAACCTCGCCTCTTAAAGTCTCAGGCCAAGCATCAATAAATTTCAACTTCCGCCAGGTGCAATGGATTGGCGGCCCGCAGCTGTAAGCGAACGAATCGACCCTTGGCATTCAGGTCCTTGGCAATCCACTTTTCAAATACTTCGCGCCGCTCGGCGATGACTTGGAATTTCGTACCGTCATCACTCACCTCGATTTGCAGGGGAATCGCCCTTTCTTGGCAACAGTCTGTGCGATTGTGCACGATGACTTTGCTGAAAGTTTTGGACTCTCCCAAGTCAATCGTCGCATAGGGGTTGGCTTCATTCTTCGTATGAAACCCCAAATTGGTGGTATCTCCGTCAACCAGCAGTTTACCGTTTTCGTACTCTGAACCAATCAGACTGCTGAATTTCACAGGACGATGTAGAGCCAGGTTTGGCTTTTGCCAAGATCTAATAGCCTTCACCAGACCTGCCCCAAGCACACCAAGTGACAGGATCGTGACTACTCCAATTGCTGCCCAGCGCTTGTAATTCAAACGGGCAATTCGGAATTGCCCGCGGGTGATTGGTTCATGCAATGATTGCGCGGCTCGGCGCAGGGCGCCGGCAAGATACCGACGCTGTTTCGCCTCAAGGCCTACAAGAAACAATTCTGCGTCCCGGCCCAGAAATGCCTTTAGAGCCGCTAGCTGATTGCCCGTCAAATTGGAGATCAATTTACGAATTGAATCAACTTGGTTAGCAAGCATCCAATCTTGCTCGCTCAAATGGGGGTACGGACAATCCAGTGCTTGCCGCCTCATCAAGTTGCGAATCAACAGAAGGACCTCGACTCGTCTTAGGATCAGGACGGAGGGATTGCCCGGGTCGAGCTCGGAGAGGTACACGGCGGCATCCCTAGCTTGATGCGCAATTTTAATTTCATGCAAGGTTGACTGATTGAGCTGCGAACCGGTGGCTGCAATTCCGCCCCGATGAGATTGCTGCCCGTCAAGCTTGGCGCTGGTGTCTCTCGATTGCGGATCGTTCATGAAGGATTCCTAATGGACAAATCCAAAAAGAACAAGGAAGTTGCACACCAAGTCTCCGCGCCTTGCCGGGAATATTTGTTCGCGTTGGCACGCAGGGGCCCGACCCTGCGTGCGGCAGTTTGCCAAGCATATTTCAAGACTTGCGAGTTTTTCGCCAGACGTTATCTAACGTATATCGTCGCGTCAGCGGACAAGCCTGCCTGTATTGGCACGTCGGGAGGCGCGCTCCAGCGAATTCGCACCGGAATGCGTTGTACGACCTTTACGAAGTTACCGGATGCGTTATCTGGGGGCAACAGCGCAAAACGAGCTCCTGTACCGGAAGATTCGCTCTCGACCATTCCGGAGAACTTGTGGCCCGGAAAGGCATCCAGCGAGATTTCCGCGTGTTGACCGGTGCGAATGCGACCAATCTGAGTCTCTTTGAAGTTAGCCACGACATACGTGGTGTTTGGAACAAACTCGGCAACGGCCTGGCCTGCCTGAACCAACTGCCCCTCGTGCACGGCGAGTCGAGATATGCGTCCGTCCGCAGGAGCTATGATTTTGGCATAGCTCAATTGAAGGTTGGCCAATTTCAGTTGCGCCGTCGCGCTTCTGACTCTCGCATGTGCAAGTGCACTATTGGCGACGGCAATGCTAATTTGTGAGTCCACGGGCGCGGATTGGTCGAGATGACCGCGTGCCTGCGTAACTTGAGATAGCGCAACACTGCGTAATTGTCGTGCCGCGTCCAGACGAGCCTTCGCCTCCTCCACTGCTGCTTCGGCTACTGACAATACGGCGGTATCGTGCTCCAATTGCTGTGGCGTCACAGCATTAGAGGCCGCGAGCTGCCTGGTACGTTCAAAGTCGAGGCGACTGCGCTCGCGCGTCCGCCTGCGCGCTCTTTAAGGCGGCCTGTGCCACGGCAATCTGTGAAGCGGAGCTTTGCACCTGCTCCGCCGAACCCATCACGGCCGCCTTGGCGGAAACGAATCCACCTGACGCACTTGCTGAAGTGAGACGCACTTGCGCGTCAGCGGCGTCCGACTGCGCTTTCGCGACCTCAAGATCAGCCTCGACTTGGTCACGTTTTGCCTGAACATCTGCAGCGTCGAGCGTAACCAGCACTTGACCTGCTTTCACGGTCTGATTTTCCCGCACCAGGAGATGATCAATCTGTCCAAATAAGCGCGATCCAATCGGTACGACGTCGGCATCGACTTGTGCATCGTCTGTTGTCTCTTGGTTGCGCGTCATCCAAGCGTAACCACCGATTGTGCCTAAGATGACTACCGCCGCTAGACTGAGCAGAATAAGAGGGCGCTTCGAGCTTTTTTCCATGGGCTTCGGCGTGACCGCCACCACCACCGGTCGCTGAGGTGCCTTGATGTGTTCGATGGATGTCTTCGCGCTCAGCGGCCTCCGAATTGGCAGGCTCGGAGTCGATTTTCGGAGTGGGATGATTGGGTGCACTGGGCATAACTAAAGCTCCATAGGATCCGTGTGCGCGGGTGTGACGGACACCTTGCGATTGATACGAAGGAATATTAGCAATGGAAGCACGACAAGGAAGAGAACCCCGGCCAAGATGAAAATCTTGTCATAAGCGAGCACCGAAGCCTGAATGCGAATCCCGAAATCGAGTGCGCTCATTGCCGCTTGATTCGCGTAATGCGGATCAAATCCTTTGGCACTGAACCCCCCTCGAAGTATCGCGAGACGCTCGATGACTTCGGGCCGCACCGAGGACACATGCGAAGTTACCGACGCCCGGGCCACATCGTTGAATCGGGCAAGTAATGTTACGAATATAGCAAGACCAATCGAGCCTCCCACTTGACGAATTAATGAATTGAGGCCGGTGGCATCGGTCATTTGATGTCGTTTGATGGTGCTGAGAGCCACGGTGGTTAGAGGCACGAATAGACAACTGAAACCTATACCCTGAATGGCAATCGCAGCGATTATCCCGGTCGAGCTCGTCTGTAGATTGAATTTGCTCATCTGAAAGGCACCAGCGGTGAAAAACAGCACCCCGATACCGACGAAAACCCGCGGCGAAACCCGGTTATAGAGCTTTCCAACAATCGGTGTGGCTATCATCATCACCAAGACTCGGGGCATTAGGGCTACTCCGGATTGCATCGCCGTGAAACCCAGCAGTTCCTGCATGAAAAGCGGCAACAAGAACATATTTGCCATCAACATCGCAAACATCGTGGCGCCAATCAGGGTGCCCGTGAGAAACACCCGGTCTTGGAAGAGCCGAAGGTTGACAACGGGTACCTTCGCCTGAAACTCGCGGATCACAAAGGCTGCTAGACAAAACAGCGCGATCAACGCAAACGTTACAATGGTCGAGGACTGAAACCAGTCATCCCGCTGTCCCTCCTCGAGCAGGTATTGAAGCGCAGCCAAGCCCACAGCCATCAGCGCGATCCCAGGCCAATCGAAATTGCCCCGTTGCCGTGCGGCCATCTCCCGGTTGGCATTTCGGATGTCTTCGGGCTCGCGAACGAAGCGTGAGACCATAAACAGACCCAACAACCCCACGGGCAAATTGATATAGAAAATCCAAGGCCACGCGTAGTGATCAACGATATAGCCACCCAGCGTGGGACCAATGGCGGGCCCAATCATCACCGCCATTCCAAAGAAGGCCATCGCCGTGCCCTGTTCCTCAGGCGGAAATGTTTGACGCAAAATCGCCTGCTCGGTCGGTTGCAATGCGCCGGCGCCCAGGCCTTGTATTACGCGGAATGCCACCAGCTGAGGCAGCGTGCGCGCCAGGCCACACAGTGCCGAACCTGCAATGAACAGCACAAGACTGAACAGATAGAAGTTTTTCTGTCCGAAGAGACGTCCAAAAAAGCCCGTTAGCGGCATCACCAGGACCGTCGCGATAATGAAACCGGTCGAGATCCAGGTAATTTCTGTGATGTCGGCGCCTACGGATCCGCGGATATGCGGCACGGCCACGTTGACAATCGAGGCATCGATGGCCCCCATGAGTGTCCCGAACGTAACGCTGACGGTGACGAGCCACTTGTTAGTCGTCACCGGTGCCTGCGCGTATCGGGTGAGAACAGCAGTAGTCACGGTGCCTTCCCGGCGCCGCTCAAAAAGAATTTCACCAGTGCAGAGGCCTGTTCTAAAGGAGGGTTGAACCGAATCGCCATAGATGCGGCCGCGAGTGAAGACTGCTCGCAGGCAACCGTGTAGCATCGCCGGATAATCCACCAGTTCGTCATTCTTCACGGCTCCCACCTGCACCCCCCGGGCTACGATGGTTTCGCAACGCTCGAACAGGGCGCGCACGGATTCTCTAGGCTTCGCCGTCGTCAGATGGGCGCACTCAGCCTCCATGAGAATGGTAAGAAATGGCTGGTGGGACTTGAAGTGTTGAAAAGCAGCTAATACGAACACTTCCAGTTGCTGGGGAAAGGTCAGCGTTGCGGAGGAAGCGAGCGCCTGGTCAATCCGCTCTATCAATTCATCCCGGCGTAAGTCCACGAGCGCCGAAAGCAAGGCGCTTCGATCGGCGAAGTAGTTGTACAGAGTGCCGACCGCCACTCCGGCACGCCCGGCAATGTCGTCCATTCGCGCTGAATGCAGCCCTTGTTCCGCAAATACCGCTTCGCTCGCTTCCAAGATGGCCGCAGCGGTGGCACTACGGATCTTGTCTCTGAGCCGCTGTTTACCAGACGGTGAACCTTCATTCATTACTTGAACTATAATTCTAGTTTGGTTACGACCGGCGGCAAGCTGGGCTTAAGAGGTATCAGGTCGAACGGACGGACTGGCTACCGATATAACGTTATTATAAGGCGAAAGAACTCAACCAAGAGCCGCGCGCAGGGTCAGCCCCCTTTCGTTCCTATTTGAATTGCCGGCACGCCGCGCGCCTGGTTTCGTTGGGGGGGTGGTCGGATCCCTTAGCGCACCACGTCTACATGACGCGGTCCAGGAGCGGTTCCCCCCGGACAAATAGATTCAGGTTAGTGAGAAAATGACGCACGAGCGTTCTTGATTCGTCAAAGTGGCCTCCCGCTACATGCGGCGTGACGAAACAATTGGGCTGCGCGAAAAGGGGGTGGTCGTCCGAAAGGGGCTCAGGATCGGTAACGTCGAGCCAGGCCGCTTTGAGCCGCCCTGAGCGCAGGGCGCCGAGCAGCGCTTCTTGATCAACGGTACTGCCGCGTCCGATGTTGTAGAAGATGGCGCCTGGCTTGACGGCAGCGAAACGGGATGCATTGAAGAAATGAACCGTCGTGGCCGAGTCGGGAAGTATGTTGACGATGTGATCAGCCTCTTGCGTGAGCGTGGGGGCGAGCTCGGCTTCGGTAATGACGGGTACGCCCTCATCCCCGCGGGCTTTGCGGCGATATGCAATGATCTTCATGTCCAATGGTCGAAGTAGTTCCGTGAGACGTTTTCCAATTGCTCCGTAACCCAGAATCAGAACCGTTTGACCGCGCAAGGGAACCGAGTTGCCGCGCACGCTGTGCCAAGCCTGGGTGCCACCGGCAACGCGAGTCTTGAGTCCAACCGGCAGCTGTCTCGACTGCGCCAGCATGAAAGCCAAGAGGTGCTCGGCGCAGGCTTCACAATAGACGCTTGCGCTATTGGTAACCACGATACGACGCTCGCCCATTAGCGCGCGAAAGTTCGGGTTATCATAGCGAGTGATCGACGATGAACTCACGTGAATCCACTTCAGTGAATGGGCTTTTGTTACTGCCTCGGGGTCGGGCTGACCGAAGGCAATTTCTGCCGTGAATAACTGTGGGTCTGGGTCAGCCTGGTGCAGCACGGAAACGGCGGGCCTCGACGGAATCAACAATTGATGCCCCGAAGTAGCGTCTCGAAGCAGCTGCCATACTTTCGGCGGTGCACCAATGTCTACAAAGATTCGAAAGGCCATGGGAGTACAGTATAGGGCGCCTGGCGCGCCGATTGAACCCCTGATTGGGCCATTGTGCAGTCGTGCTAGACAGCAGCGCATTGTCCCCACTACTATGGCCGGGTGATTGAGATTAGCGACCTTAAGGCGAAAAAGTCATGGCGTTTGAGTCAAGTTTTCACAATGCAGTTGGCTGGGCCGGGGCCCCAATGTGAAAAGATCCTCGGTTGGTGCGGCGTCTTATTGGCTGTTGGAATTCTAGTGTCGTGCGGTCAAAAGGCAAAGCACCATGAGCCGCCTCCCAATAAGGGTCCGGATGCCACCTTACGCAAGCAAATTCCAGTGCCGCCTCCGGCCATTCCCAAGAGTGGTTGCCCCTTTGGTCCCGGAGATCTTCCTGCCAAGACTGTCGGTGCCGGATTTCCCACGGGTAAGGACATTCCCGTCAACCATTTCATCTTCGTGGTACAGGAAAATCGATCCTTCGATCACTATTTTCAAGACTTTAAGCCCGCATCTGGAACAACCGTGGAAGTCGCAGGCCCGAGCTACTCCGCGATCAATCCCCAAAACAAACATGAACCTATAATTCCTTTTGGGATGCTGCACCCTTGCCCGGACGACCCGGCACATGATTATGAGTCGGTCCTGTTGTCCTGGAATGGTGGCAAGATGGACGGCTTTGCGTTGGCCGCTGGCAGGGACGCTGTCGGTTACTTCCGTCAAGATGTGCTCCCATATTATCATGCACTCGCCCGCGCGTTCACCCTTTCGGATCGGCATTTTGCCGATTTTCTTGGCCCCACCTGGCCCAACCGGCTTTTCATGCTTTCGGGAACCTCCTTTGGTCACATCAATAACACCCCTCCGCCGATTCGCGATATTGAGACGTCGCTATTTCACGAATTAGATGAACGCGGTATCACTTGGCGTGTATACGCCGACTCCATGATATTTGAAGAGGAAATGTATCCCGCCTTGCACGCGCGAAGGCGGGACAATTTCCGGACGATTTCACACTTCATGCAGGATGCAAAAAGCGGCGACCTGCCCGCCTTGGCTTGGGTGGAATCAAGTTATGGTGGGCCTAGCGCCACTGACGAACATCCCCCTGCCAATGTCGAACTTGGACAACAATTCGTGAGTCATATTGTTGCCGCCACTATGCAGGGTGCTGTTTGGAAAAGCTCCCTGCTCGTTCTAACTTACGACGAACATGGGGGCTTCTTCGACCATGTGCCGCCCTCACCAGCTTGCGTGCCTGACGAGCATAAGGCAAAGATAAAACCGGGGCATCTGCACCCTCGATTCGACCATTTCGGACTGCGAATTCCTTTGATTATCGTATCACCCTGGGCAAAGCGTGGGTATGTGTCACACGTGCCGTCAAGCCACACATCACTTTTGCGGCTGGTTCAATCGCGGTTTGATTTACCAGCGCTTACTCGCCGCGACGCTAATGCAATGCCACCTTATGACATGTTGGATTTCGCATCACCGCCGCGCCTTGACATTCCAGATCTGCCAGAGCCACACGTGGAGCCGAGCCGGCGCCAAAGCTGTGAAGACACCGCTAATATTGCAGACGTGCTAACCGGGCATGGCATTTTGAAACCGCACTGCGTTCGCGCTAGGTAGATTACTGAGATGAGATGAACAACAATAAACGCAGAAATTCCCGCTAAACGCATTTTTCGTCGAAACTAGGTCGTGATCGGTGATGACCACCTGAAAGTGATCGTGAAGGTGTATTCTGAAAGATGAACCGGAAACTCAGTTGCGACGCGCGCAGCGCTCGCCATCGCTCCGGGCGTGCTGCTCGCGGGCGTTGCCGGGGGTATTGCGTTTCCGATCCTGCCGATCGTCGGAGTAAAGTCGGGGCTGTCTCTGCCGTTTATTGGGGTCATTCTGGCCGCGAATCGCGCCATGCGCGTCGTATCGAGCCCGATCGTCGGGGCATTGTCGGATCGTTTCGGGGGGCGGCGCACGCTCGTGACTGGCCTCGTCCTGCAGATCGCGGTTATGGCCCTTTACACGCTCGGCATCACGACGGGACACCCAGGCGCCTTTTTCCTCGCGGGACGCATGCTGCATGGTCCAGGCTCGGCTTGCGTCTTCGTCGCGGGCCAGGCGCTGGCGTTGCACGCCGGTGGCAGAGCTCACGGCGGACGTACCGCTGCCACGGTGCGGGCGGCAATGGCCGTCGGTGTCCCGCTCGGACTCGTCGCCGGGGGTATTCTTTCCGACCGCTGGGGGAACGTTGCGACATTCGAAGCCGCGCTGGTGGGAGTGGTTGCGGCGACGTTAGTCGCCTGGTGGCTCGTGCCCGACCTGCGCGTGGCCGTGCCCAAGCGTTCCGGAGGGTCGGAGTTGTTCAGGGCCATGGCTGACCGGCGGCTCTTGGCAATTGGGTTGCTCAATTTCGCGGCAACCTTCTCAGCTCAGGGCATGGTCTTGACGACACTGTCACTGCTCGTACGCGCTCGCGGCTTGTCCCTGGTTGGCTTCGGGGATCAGGGCAGCACGGGATTGCTCATGGGGATCATGGTAGTTTCGTCCGCGATGATAATGCCACTGGCGGGGCGGGCGGGAGATCGCTATCGCGCGCATGCGCCCATCGCATTGTGCGGACTCATCGCCCTGGTGCCGTCGCTGGTGCTGATTGCACTGGCGCCCACCGCGACAGGGCTGTTCGCTGGGCTTGCGCTGATGGGACTCGCATTGGGCGGGTTGAGTCCCTCCCTGCTCGCGCTCATTGGCGACAATGTTACGCACGATCGTCGGGGTATCGCGGTTGGCGTCCTGCAGCTTTGCGGCGATATTGGCGGAACGCTGGGGCCGCTCGTTGGCACCATGCTCTTCGCAGGAAATCTTCGCGCCCCGTATCTGGTCACGGCCGCCCTGCTCACCGGCTTCATCCCGCTCGCGTTGCGACTCGTGCGGCGGAACGTGAATAGGTGAGAGGCCGATAGCGGGCTTCGCAACTTTTCTTTTGCGTGCCGCAGTGCCATCCCAAAACCAGCGCCATTTGATCGACACTGCACCCTAGCTTGCCGAATCGGTCGGGCCAGCTATACTGTGAGTGAAATCAAGTCGCTGGCGGGAATATCATGGCGCATTGGTTCGATTCACGTTCGCAGCTACGACACTTGGTGCGAACCTGGGTGGGTGGATTCGCAGTCAGCGCAATTGCGCTGGGTGTCGCCCGTCAGGCAGCGGCGGACCCAATTGGTAAACAATCCGGTGCCACAAGCCGTTTACGGGGTGCACTTGGTGCCGACATTCTTCACCCTCGCAAGCAGTCCGCAAATCCACGTTTATACCTCAGAACCATCGACACGCTGGCCAGATCTACACACTCTCGGCATTGAATTTCCACAATTGACACAGACCGTCTACCAAGTGAGCGTTGGCGCCGAAGGCCCGTACGCAACCATGGATGACGCCACAGGCATTGGAGGGCTGAGCGCCCGACGCTCCACACAATACTGCTGCATAGTGGATTCGCAAGCGCAGTGCTACGCTTCTGCTGAGTCCGATTCAATCGGGACCCAGGAATATTGGAAGATCGATTCGCTCGCACTGGACTTTCCAGTCAGAGTGGCGGCTGAGGCCTCGAAATATCATTGCAGCTTCGAGGAGCATGATTTCCGGCCGGGTGAGATGATTTACCAATGCCTTAAACGCCGTTGCGGTTGCGCAGTCATCGATGGAAGAGGTCAGCCTTATTGCTCCGATGGATACGTATTGGAACCAAGGTCCAAAGGCTCTCGCAATAGTTGCTGGCCCGGTGACACATGCTGCTTAATTATGCAGGCGATGAGGCGTGCGGTGGGCGGTCGTTAGCGCTTCATCCCACTCGAGTTGCGACTCTTGCGCCAGAACAACATGGATAGGTGAGCGGCCGATAGGTTGGCTCCGGTAAATGAATTACTCGACAGAAATAACCTGATGAATTTACTAACCAACTGAGTTCATTGCAATGAACGTACCGGAAGTTGGGTTGGATCACAGCGGTGGACCAAAAACCCTGGCAGGTGCTAGCGTCACTCGCAAATGAACCAGGAACTTGACCATCGCTCTCTTTATCGACTCCCGTGGAGCCTGACCGACAACACAATTGCGTGGCTCGAGCCAACGTCGCAATGCAACCTTTACTGTGAAGGTTGCTACAGAGAAAATGTCAAGGAGCATAAGTCGCTCGCTGAAATTGCGGACGAACTTGATGTCTTTGCCAAATTCAGGAAGTTCGACGGCGTGTCGATCGCTGGAGGCGACCCGCTTACGCATCCCGATGTCGTTAAGATCGTCGAATTATGCGCCCAGCGCGGCTATAAGCCCGTGTTGAATACCAATGGTCTGGCATTGACCGAGGAGCTCTTGCGAGACCTAAAGAACGCTGGGATTGTTGGTTTCACATTTCACGTTGACAGCGGTCAGAACCGACCGAAGTGGAAGGGCAAGTCCGAAATAGAGCTCAATGAACTCAGATTGAGCCTAGCGCAAATGGTCGCAAGGGCGGGCGATATTTCTTGCGCATTTAATTCAACGGTTTACGGCCACACGCTAAGGCACGTGCCGGACCTGGTAGCTTGGGCGCAGGAGCACATTGATATTGTTCACGTGATGGTCTTCATTCTGTACCGCGCCGCCGTCTTGGATGGTGAATTTGATTATTATCGCGGTGGCGAGCGGGTTGACATGGCGCCCCTCGCTTACTCTTACCCGAGCAATCGCGAACAGCGCGTTGACTTGAACGCTCGAGAAGTGGTGCAAACCATTCGTCAACGGTTTCCAGATTTTGAAGCCATCGGCATACTTGAATGGCACAGAACAGGCCGATTCTTTCAAATGGTTGATGGCCGGACGTTTGGGCACGCGTGATCGGATTTATGGCTACGTCGGACCAAAGAGTGTGGAACTCGTGCAAACAGCGCACCACCTGTGGACCGGTCGCTATTTGGCTTATGCGCCGCCAGCCATGTTGCGGCGCGGCAAACTCATGCTGGCACTGGCCCCATTCGACAAACCAATTCGACGCGCTGCCCTGGCTGCGATTCGCGATCCTCGATTGTTGCGGGAAACACTTTATTACCAATCAATCGCGATTATTCAACCGATTGACGTGATGCCAGATGGTTGACAAAGCATGTGTGATGGTTGCCCGGACATGACCATTTTCAACGGTCAAATGTCCTGGTCGTGCCGCCTGGAAGAATGCCGTAAATTCGGGCAATTCATTCAAACCGTGCCTAAGGAAGCAAACCCCGGGGGCCGCGCCAACGTCTTAGGCAGCTTCGGTACCATTAATGAAAGGATTGCGGCTCATCGTCTGGACTCTCGCGCTCGCGCCAATCGCGATGGCCAACCTGCTCGGCTGTTCGAGTTCGGACAGCAACCCGACTAACGTTACCATCGGCACCGGCGGTGATAACGCGGTCGGTGGCAATTCCTCAGCGGGAGGCGCAACCAGTACCGCAGGCGCATCCAATGCCGCTGTTGGAGGTAGCAGCAATACCGGCGGCGCGGTGGGAGCCGCAATTGCTGGACTACAGCCGCAGACGTGGACATGGGTTCCGTTTGCGGGGGCCTATTGCCGAGATGGATCGACGACCGGGATTGGCATCAACATCAATCCCAATTCGACCCAGTTGATGATATATCTTGATGGCGGAGGTGCCTGTTTTAACGCAATTACCTGTGGATTAAATCCGCAATCGTACGGCGCTTCGGACTTTGCAACCTATGCGGCCGACGATCAGAATGGTGGAGGCGCCGGTGTTTTCAACCGCAGCGACGCGGCCAATCCTGTGAGAGACTGGAATTTCGTGTACGTGCCGTACTGCACAGGAGACGTACATTCCGGGAACAATCAGAGTGGAACCATAGCGTCGCTCGGACCACAGATGTTCGTCGGCTATGTCAATATTGGCCTCTATTTGCAACGCATCATTCCGACGTTCCCCGGTGTTACTCAGGTGTTACTGACGGGCATCAGCGCGGGCGGTTTTGGCGCCGCCGCCAATTACATACAAGTGGCGAACAGATTCGGTTCCGTACCAGTTTACCTGCTTGACGATTCGGGTCCGTTGATGGATTCACCCTACGTGCCAGCCTGTCTCGCCCAACTATTCGTTCAAACCTGGAGCCTGGATAAGACCATTTTGGCTGACTGCGGGAGTGACTGCTCCGATGCTTCGCATACGCTGATTGACTTCATGATCCACCTCGCAAAAACCTATCCAACAGTTCCGATGGGTCTGATTGACTCAACGGGAGACTCTGTAATCACTCAGTTCTTCGGATTTGGAGCTAGCAACTGCACTTCGTATGCGGCGTTGACTGCGCAGGATTTCACTTCCGGTCTGACAAACATTCAGAGTCGGATGTCAAACTATACGAATTTCGGTGCCTTCATATTTCAAGGCACCGATCACACAACACTGGATACTGCGGCATCTTTCGATTCCCGGACTGCAGCTAACGTTAATCTGACTAGTTGGTTGGCGCAGCTCGTTGGCGGAACTGTTACGAACGTGGGACCGTAAGATGCGCTATCCTGGGTCGGTTCTGGCATGGTTGTGGGCGTTCGTCATGCTCACGATGACGAGCGCTGCAGAACCGACTTACCGTCTTAAGATCGGCGACCGGGCACCGGATATTGAGTTCACCCGTCTTGAAGGCGGCCAATTGCGGCTTAGCAGCCTTCCCAGACAAGCGCTCGCTATAATCTTTTACTCGCCTTACTGCGAACCTTGCCGAAGAGAGCTGCCCATTTTGGCGCGAGTAGTGGCGCGAGTGTCACATGGTGCCAGCGCTGAGGTAAGGATTGCCGTAATTGTCTCCGAGGGCCGACCTGAGGCCGGCGCGGTTGAAAAGTTTGGTCCCTCAGTGATTTGGCTCCTGGACGACAATCAGAAAGCGAAGTCTGCGTACGATCCCCGCACGCTGCCCTGCACCTTTATTTTCGGCGAAGACGATATTGTGCGTCATATTAACCGTGGAATAGGGCCCCAATTCGAATCGCGACTCGAGGGTTGGCTGCGCAGGCTGGTATCGAAAAAGAAGTGATCAGGGCACTTTCCCGTGGTTTGCAGCGCTATTGCGAGGGCCCAACTCGCACGTAAAGTGCTCTACCTTTTGTTCGCAGGGGCATGTGCCCCTTGCCGACAAGGTTAACTCGGTCTGGTCTTGTTCTGAATGGGATTGTTGTGACGTCACGGGTTAGGTTGCCGACAGGTGTCAGTTAAGTCCTGCTGGGCGTCCTGCCGTTCGTCCCAGGCATCTCCCGAGGCGGGTATACGAAGAGCGAACCTACAGTGAACCTACAGCGAACCTACGACGGACCCAGAACGTCGCGTGGAGGGGCTGAACCGAGCCTTTGACCTCGGGGTTACCCTGGGTGACCTCGGCGGGCGCGGGATTTGCGACCGGTTGTAACAAACGAACGTTGCGAACATGAACGAGCGACAGCGGTGGGCACGACGGTGGCAGAAAAGCCGACAGGCCCCCGCTTTGCGATGCACTGATAGACCAAGTCTGATTGAAGGATCACGGCTCCTAAATTCCGTTCCACCTTCAAGATAGCCAAATATTGCACGCTCGCGGTAATGTGTCTATTTCGTTTGACCGCAGTTTTGACTCACATTAGGTGCAAGAGTGGAGGTCGAGATGTTTGCATTCAATCGCAGGTGGGTCATCACTGCCCTCGTACTTGGCGCTTGCCCATTAGCTGGCGCGAGTTGCTCCAGTTCCAAATCGCCAGCGGGCGGCAGTGGCGGAGCCACAGCCGGCAGCGGCGGGGCACCGGCAGGCGGAACCAAAGCGGACTCGGGGAGTGAAACCGATGCAGCCGCCCTCCTGCCGGCCCCTGTTCTCGACCCCGACTGGGACTTACGCTGGAAAGACTTACGCAGAGTGGGCAGCAGCGTGGTGGAAATGGATCATGGAACTTCCGGGCCCGGACTTTCCAGTCAAGGACAGCACAGGGGCGCTCTGCGCGATGGGGCAGTTCGGCGGTGGTGACGGCGGCGCTGGCGCAAACGACATCTTCTTTCTAGCGGACGCCTAGTCACCTACAACCGTCACACGCAGTTGCACGATTCCTGCGGGCCAAATGGTCTTCTTTCCGCTGATAGAATGGTTCTGGGACAACGGTGGCGTGCCTGTAGCAAGCCAGCTCACTGACGACCAAATGAAGTCTAATTTGGCGACGATCGCCGCAGCGGTGGACGGGCTCTCACTTGAGATTGACGGGAAGTCTTACGGATCGACCGTGCGCGATTTTGTTGATTACCGCACCGTATGGACCCAGTTTTCTTACACGATGCCGAACACCCCAACGAATATTGCCGCGACGTTTCCGTTGGGATATGGAAATGGTTTCTGGGGTGCGGTGCCCAAGTCGTTCTGCGGCGGCTACTGGATCCTGCTCGCGCCGCTCTCTACGGGTTCCCACGTGATCCATTTCGTTGGAGCCTATGGGTCCGTCTCGGGCTTGACCTCTGAAAACACCGTAGACGCGGCGGTGGAGACGTTCTCGATCTCGGCGTTCACCAACGATGTCACATACAACCTCACCGTGGAGTGAAGTTGTGATAAGGGTTCGGGGAAGACTGAGCTAGTTCGGGTGAAGCGGAGGACAAGACCCATGCACGTCGCGAAACCACACAGCACACAACATAGGGTTATGGCGCCAATACTGTCGCGCGAAATTGGCGGTCAAAAGTCGAGCGTCAGCCTTGGTGTGTGCCTTGTCAACTTGCTGCAAGGCAGCTCCACCGCGTCCGAAGGGCGACGAGTCGGGAGATGAGCAGCGGTTTCGAGACGCGTAAGTGAGCAAAAGTCTCATTGCCCAACTGTTGCCCCGGCTTGTGTTCCGATTCGTCGTATTCCGTCGTGTCCCGTCGCGAAGGTGACTCTGTGCGTCGTGCCAGAGTCAGTGTCGAACACGGCCGTTGCGTGATGTTCTCGTCTAAGACGCTGGAGCCAACTTCGAGATTTGAATTCGGTACTTACGGTTTCCGCAGTTCCGATCGCCCTTCAGACGCGCACCGCAAGTGCATGGTGCAAGAGGAATTCAAGTTCTTGGCGCCACGCAGGCGCCAGAGCACTGTCAAGATCGAACTGAAAAGCGATATCACCACTTAATACGTTTAGCGGCAATTTCTTATTTTCGAACAGGTCAATGCATTCCATAATCGCTTTCCATACTTGCCGACTTGGCGTCACATCAGGAGCTATGATTTCCAAGAAACTACGAATGCGATTGCCCGGTGGTGTGATTTCCATCCTAGAATTCACGAGTCTGCCTGGGTGCAGGTCCGACGGAGGCTTGTCTAGCCACCTGATGGGCCCGTGTGAATAGCAGAATGCATTGACGCCCTCTTGGTCTTGCAACGAACGTACACGTTGAGCAATGAGATGCATTTAGGCAGCCGTTCGAAGTGGCCTGTCGTCTGTCGTGGGAGGTTCGGTATCTACGAGGTCGAGTGAGGACCGCGTAGAGACAGCAATTCTCTGAGCAACGATCTCTTCGATTCGTGCCTCCTCATCCGGTGTCATTTCCGGACGACAGTCATTTAGAGCTACGGCAAAATACGCCTCCGTTTCGTCATCTGGGTTCCCTATGGCTCGCCTCCACAATAATTCATCCAACAATTCCGCGTAGCGTTCTAGACCTCGGGACATTTGTACCTCCTCCAGCAGAATGATGTTTTGCAAAGTAAGGCTTGGTACGCGCCAAATCCCATTAGATAGGCAGGCTCCAAATAAGCGTGTATGAGAGGTTTGAATGTGTCCGCTCGTACCTGTAGACCCGATCCAATTTCGCCACGGTCAATCGCGAAAACGGGAAGCCGTCCAATACCGCCGAGTGCTCTTGGTCGAAACTCTACAGGTAACCTCGCTGGGTCATCAGGAGTTAACGAAAGCCCCCCGTTGCCCGGCGCGACTTGCCCAGTCGAATCAAGCTCAACCTCACCGTTGCGCACCCCCAGTGTCGCGCTAGTCGAACCACAAAGGGGGCGACCGTCTGCATTGGCGCGCATCGCGCGGTAAAAAGTTTGTGAGGCTTCCACGGACACCGCCAAGCATATCAGATATGCGTAACGGCTGGTATATTTAGTGTCAACATAGACCGGCGGCGACCAATCGGGAGACGACTTGCGGCCCAGATTTTGTTGGCGACCAACAATCCCCGTTGCCCATCCGTTGCCCAACTGTTGCTCCGGCTTGTGTTCCGATTCGTACCTCCGGACCAACCCATAAACTCTGCCGCCGAGGTGATTCATGGATGACAGAACTTCGCTTGCATCCGGCTGCGAAATGTAACCCCAAGCAACGGCAAGCCGAATGAGTGGCCGCGACAATTCGACGACTGCGAGGGCATGTTCAAGAACCGCGCTTTGTCCGACGGTGCAGTGACAGGACATCGCTTACACATTAATGACAGGACATCGCTTACAGGTGCTTCGAAGGGGGCATGCCCTGGAAGGAGTACCGAGTCATGAGTCTAAAGATGGAATTCATCCGTAGGGCGACGGCCCAGGGAGCCAACGTGTCGGCTCTGTGCCGAGAGTACAACATCACGCGTACCACGGGTCACAAGTGGATTAGTCGATTCAAGGAGCAAGGTTACGATGGGCTCGAGGAGCAGAGTCGTCGTCCGCGCAGCACACCGTTGGCAACGGGTGAAGACTTAGTCGTTGCCGTTGGCGAACCACTGCAGCGGAACGGAAGGCCCTTCTGTCGTTGCACACAGAAAATCGGCAAAATTTGGTTGCCGCAGTCTCCCTGATTGCAATGTCGTCTCATGATGCCAGAATTTGGCCATGACGATGCCAAGTCGGATCCGTGCAGTTTTCAAAGGCGGCGTTTTTCGACCGGTTGGCACCGTGAATCTTCCGGAAAATACCGAAGTGGATCTCACCGTGCTTGACCGTGCTGCGTTTAGTTCGTGGTGGGATGCACACGCGGAACAAATGCGCGCGCGAACGAGCAGCGTGACAGAATCGGAAATTGACGACGATGTCTCCGCAGCCTTCGAAGAAACTCGTTCGGAGCGCAGGCACAACGCGTAATGCGGATCCTACTCGACACGAACATTTGGGTATCTGCGTTTCTGTCTCCGAATGGCCATTGCGGTCGCCTGGTGCGCCGCCTGCTGACAGACGGTGACGTCGAGCTCGTGACGTCCCTCCCGCTGATCGACGAGATTGTTGACGTCCTCGGGCGACCACGCTTGACGCGGCGCTACGGCTTCGCCTCCGAAGAGGTGAAGGACTACGTGGCCTGGATCTGGTCAGCAACGCAATTGGTGGTACCATTGGCCGAGTCCTACGGTTGTCGCGGCCATGATGACGATGTCGTGTGTGGCACGGCCGTTGCTGCGGGCGCGCAATACCTCGCGACCCGAGATGACGACTTGAAGCGCGAGCCGAAGCTCATGCAAGCGCTCCGGACGCTGGGCGTGGAAATTCTGACCGTTTCAGACCTTGAAGGTCGCCTTGGGCCGTCGTCGGGCTAGTTTCGCGGTCAGGCTACTAGCTTCCTCTCAAACCTCAACGATATCGCGGTATACCACCAGCATTGCGCCCCGTGATTTGAACCTTCGAATCCAGGTTGACCAACAATCCCCGTTGCCCAACTGTTGCCCCGGCTTGTGTTCCGATTCGTACCTCCGGACCAACCCATAAATTCTGCCGCCGAGGTGATTCATGGATGACAGAACTTCGCTTGTATCCGGCTGCGAAATGTAACCCCAAGCAACGGCAAACCGAATGCGGAACGCGTGGCCGTTAGGGTAATCGGTAGCCGTGGCCGTGAGCAGCAACTGTGGCAGCTTGTGAAAATGAGTGATTCGTCACGAGTCACTCTTCAAGCGGCATCTTCGCAAGTTTGCGTTGCAAGGTGCGCCGGTGTACGCCGAGCAAGCGCGCGGCTTGGCACACATTGCCTTGACATTCGGCAAGGACGCGATTGATATGTTCCCATTCAGCGCGGGCCAAAGTCGGAACCTCCGACGGTGGTTCGGGTGCGGAAAGTGCGACATTATCGAAGTCCGCATTGAGAGCCAAAAGTATCTCATCGACGCTGGCCGGCTTCTGCAAAAAGCCCCTGGCGCCGAGGCGCACCGCATCGAGTGCGGTTGCGATACTTCCGTAGGCCGTCAGCACCAAAATGCGTGTGTCCGGGTCGATATCAAGCAGGGCCCTGACCAGCTCCAAGCCGGATTGTCCCGGCATTCTTAGATCCACGATCGCAAGTTCTGGGCTTTCGAGTTTCGCGAACTGTAAGGCTTGTTCTGCATTCCCGGCCGTCCACACTTCGTGATGGCGTTTGCGCAAGGCTTGAGCCAAACGTTCCCGAAAAATCTGATCGTCATCTACCAATAAAAGCGTTTGCGATTCGGCATCGGCGGTCATGCTTGTGCTCCCATCGGGATGTAAATTTCGACCTTGGTGCCTCGACCAGGTGCGGAATCAACCTCGAGCGCGCCTCCCAGATGTTCGACGAGGGAACGCGCAATAAACAGACCTAGCCCCATTCCCTGGCCGGGATCGCGCGTGGTAAAGAAGGGTTCCCCGAGACGACCCTGACTTTCTTTAGGGATGCCAGGGCCCGAATCTTGAACTTGAAATAGGACCTCACTCGCGTGTGCCCTGACCCGGCAAGTCACGACCTTGTCGGGTGGGGACACCTGAATCGCATTTCTGAGAACCTGTGTAACGGCCTGCAATACGGCTTGCGTGGGCCAGCGAATTTCCAGTTCAGGATCCTCACAGGAAATCTCAACACGCCCGACATCCAGTGAATATTGTGAATCAAGCCTCCTTACGATATCACCCAGTTTCATGGAAGCTGGAAGTTCGCCCATGAGTTCGCCGGCTCCCAATGCCAGACGTTGAACGGCACGCTGAGCACGGTCCACTTCCTCGAGAATCAGCTGTGTGTCATCGAGAAACTCGCGCGATGCCGGATTGTCATTGAGCGATCCCTTCATTTCGGATGCCGCGATCTTGATGGTTCCTAACGGGTTCCCAATCTCGTGCGCGGCGCCCGCGGCAAGCGTAGCCAATCCAAGGAGCCGAACGGTCCGATTGTGTTCGTCCCTTTCCTTGCGAAGCAGTGCCGACAATCGATTCACGAAAAGTCCGATCGTGAGTGCGGCGGTGGAGAAAGCCAGCCACATGCCTTGCAAGTGTGCCGAAAATGCCCCGCCACCGTGGACATGTCCTCCCAGTTCGGGGGGCAGTGGTAGGTTAAGTTTGAAGAGCAAACCAAAACCCAAAATGGATTGCAGGACGACGATTGCCGTTAGCACCGGACCGGCTAGCATGGCTGCCAGGGCTACGTGCACCGTATACAAGACCGAAAACGGGTTCGATGCACCGCCGGCAAGGGCTAAAAGTGCAGTCAATAACAGTGTGTCTAATAGCAACACCGAGCGGAGCCACCAGCCCGGATGAGATGACGTTGGCCCGTACCGCGTCAGAATAACATTGCAGATAATCGCTGTCGCCACCAAGCCCAACAACGGCACGACCGGAAGCTGAGCATACAAAAAATAACGAACCGCAACGATCACCGCCAATTGTGCAACGACGGCAACCCAGCGAAGCTTTACCAGGAATGCAATCGACGCGGAATCGGAAGATAGCCGGTGCCTTGGCACGAGATTCATTGGATTGGGGTATTTATACTCCTAATCCAGCCAAAAGCGATGATTGGCGGGACTCGACGGATGCGACGGATGCAACAGGTGCGACAATTTGCCGCACCCCAAAACGATCGAATGCAACACCACAAACCAAGCGACTGCCCAGCGTGGAAAGTCGGTGAAAATAGTTCGTGTGATTAGGGCCCAGTAGTGCCAATATCCCGCGAAGTGTTGCCAGCAGGGGCACCTTCGCGGCAAGCGCTCTAGGTTTGCTATGAAATTCGACGGCCTGACGCACACGAGTCAGTCATTGAATAAAATTCGCCCATGGGCGCGCTTCGAGCTTCGGCTTGCCTGCATACTATTGGCGGTGGTCGCAACCGCAATGCCGCACACGGCCGCGGCGGCTGCTTGCTGCATTTCCGCTACGTCATTTGGCGTGGGCCGCCTGCTCATGTGGGAGGACACGGCCTCGCTATCCTGGCGCGTCAATCCCCACTTTACTCTGGTGAGCAGCATCAGCAATTCTGTTTGGCCTAACGGATTTGGAGCGAACCTGGACGCTCGTGTCGGTGCCACCGTGGGAGTTCGCTATGGATATTTCTAAGGCCTGCCTTTTGGTCTTGACGGCACTGGTGACGGTTGGTTGCGCCGCTTCGCAACCGACCGTGGCTCGCGCACCGGGTAGCGAACCGCTCATGGTTGCCTCGGCCGATGGACGCGCCGTGAAACTCGACGAACTCTGGAGCAATCGCAAGGCCACGGTCCTGGTTTTCTACTAGCCCCGAGGAGAATGTCATGAAGCCAGGTGCACGTATTTTACCCATAGTCGCCGTTTCGCTGCTCGCTGCGTGCAGCAATAATTCCAACAATTCACCGACTGTAACATCAAAGGTAAGCCTAGGCACGGCCATGGCCGGGGACATGACGGTAGAGCTGCTCACGGATAATAAGCTCGAAACCGGCCTGACGCCGATTTACATCAAGGTGACTGGCGCGGACGGCAAAGCTGTCACAGACGCGAGCGTGACCTTCGTGCCGCTCATGACGATGTCGAGCGGAATGAAGCACAGTGCCCCGGTGATCGGAAATCCGACTATTGACACGGATAACTTGTATCACGGATATGTAGTGTTCCAAATGGCAAGTTCCGATATGGACGTTTGGAGCGCGACCGTTGGTATCAATGATTCGGACGCGGAAACCAACGACGCGAGCTTCTCGAATCTCAGCGTGTCTGATAGTGGTCGGGCCCAAGTGTTCACTTATACCGATCCCACGACATCGGTGGCCACTAATTATGTCTCGAGCCTCAATTTTACGGGCTCGCCGCAGATCGGGCTAAACCCGATAGTTTTCACCCTCCACCAGATGCAGGACATGATGACCTTTTTGCCCATCGATGACGCGACACTGGTTCTCAATCCGCAGATGCCGTCGATGGGCCACGGTTCGCCCGGCAGCGTCAATCCGACTGCGACCACTCTGGGTCGCTACGAAGGTCAGCTGAGTTTCTCGATGGCTGGAACCTGGGTGACCACAGTTACCATCAGTCAAGCTGGAATTACCCTCGGAACCCCGACGTTTACGACGACATTCTGATTCAATCGGCGGTGCCTGGGTGCGGGTCCCATTGACGCTGCACCTCTCACCTCAGTCGAGCCCCATGTTCAAGTGCCGCCAAAAACAAAAGATCAAATCCTACTGAACACCCTCCGCCAGCCGCGGAACGAGATTTGGCGGATCAATTGAGGCAGAAACTGCGTACGCCGATCTGCAATTCTCTTGATTCGGCTGGTGGGCACGGGGAAATCGGTGGTTGTTATCAGCATGATTTCGACGTGAATAGTGCCGCGATTGGGTCACTGTTTTGGGGAAAAACGGCAGTTTCTGAGGCAGCGGTACGGTGCGCGCGATCGCTGGTAGCAGTCCACGGGGCTCTTGGAGTAAAGTTAGGCTGCGGTACGGCGATGACTCAACGTCCCAACCCTGTAAAGCCGGCAAGTTCCGAGCAATCGGCAGCGCCCAGCGAAGCGTCGAAGCCGGATTCGCGGCATGAGGCCACCCCGGAATCGTTGACGTTGAGCAAGTCGCAGGCAACTGCCCCACCGGCAACCTCGAGCACCGATGATCTGGATTCAGCCTGGGAGGCACCACTGGTGCCTGCGTCCACTAACGCGAACCCGACCGTCGCAACGCCGAGTAGTAGTTCCAAAGACGCCGCAGCCATGCCCGAGAAGTCTGCAGCTGCGATGGATCCGCCTAAGCCGCAGGCTTCGGCTTTGCAGCGACCTTCGGTGCCGCCATCATCGCTGCGGCCGCCGGCTACAGGCACGTCGAGTCTGACGCGCCCCGGGATGTCTCACGGCAACCTCACGCCGCCCCGATCGGCGTCGGCGAATCGAGGTGCGCCGAGTCCAAGTGCCGCAACGACCCCAGCCAATCCACCCGTGAGCAGGCCCGCCTCGAACACGACGGGTTCGGGAGCAAAAGCCAGCGCTCTAGCCGCGACCGCAACGCCCATCGCCGTTTCTTCTGCACGCGAGGGCTCTTCGCAACGCCCATCGATTGCGCCGGCTGCAACGGCTACGCGTACGGGCAAGCCCTCGCAAGAGTCATCGACTGCGCCGGCCGCGACCACTGAGCGCCCGAGCACGCTGCCGCGAAGGGCATCGGTTACAACTGCTACGCGTACGAGTAAGCCCTCGCAAGAGTCATCGACTGCGCCGGCCGCGACCGCTGAGCGCCCGAGCACGCTGCCGCGAAGGGCATCGGTTACAACTGCTACGCGTACGAGTAAGCCCTCGCAAGAGCCATCGGCTGCGCCGGCCGCGACCGCTGAGCGCCCGAGCCCATTGCAGCAAAGCCCAGGAGCGGCATCGGCAACCGCGGCCGCGCGCGTGAGCCGGCCGAGCGCTTCTGATGGCGGTGCGGCACTAAAAAGTGCGGCGGCACCGAGCGTAGCGCCACCAGCCGAGATCGACGTCGCCGTGGACGTAGATCTGAGCAGCCCCGAGGTGCCCGCGGACGCAGGAGCGCTCGACATCTCAGTCACCGTGAGTGATTCGAATTCCCCCGCGCCGCTCACCACCGCCAGTGGCCTGGATGACTCGGCAATCCAGCCGCCGTTCTTCGCCTCGTTGCCCAAGCGGTCTGTGATCAATCGCCGCGTGATGCTTTTCGGTGCGCTCGGAGCGGCTGCTATCATTGGCATATTGGCAATCGAGTTGCGTCCACACGCGCCGGCGCGGACCCGCGTTGGGGTGTCCCCGGCGGCCAGTGCCAAGAACGCCGTCGGGCCTGCTCCAGCAGCGCTCAAACCTGAGAATGCCCCGCCTGCGAGTGCGGCTGACGAGGCGCCGCAAACGGCGCCAGCAACCGAGGCAACGTCAGTTCCCCAGCCTGCTGCAAGTGCATCCGTGGCAGCGGAGGAAGAAGATGTGAAAATTGCGATCAACATCAAGCCCGACGGGTCACAAATGATTTACAAGGGCAAGGTCGTTGGCAAAACTCCCTTCATTCTCAAACAGCCGCGCGGGGAAAAGCGTACCTACGAAGTGGGCAAGGACGGTTACGCGACGCGTCGAGTGGTCGTGATCGGAACGGAGAAGTCGATTGGTTTCGAGCTCGGGCAGGACGTGCCCCATCCGGATAGCCTATGAGAGTGACGCCCAGCGTGGATAGTGATTCCGTAGCTCCAATCTAGAAAGCTTCCGACAGGGTGGTGGGGGTGCAGTGAAATCCCGACCCCTTGAAACTCGATTGCGCAATGCCCGTCAGCCAAGCAGGCTTCGCCGGGGGACTGCTTTGAAGTGGCGATGACCATTGTTCGTCAGTCAAGCTGAGCCAGTTGTCCGTGATGACTTCGAAGTAGGAAAAGGCTATGCTGGCATAGGCGCGGGGCCCTGAAAAGGTGTCGATGCTAACGATCATTGTGAAAAATCCACCGCGCGCTGTACGCCAAACAACGTGACAGTCGCCGTGCCACTGGCCGCTATCGCCTCGATTTACTCGAGCCACCTGCCGCTTTTTTTACGAACCCGTTGGTTTCCAGCCGGTGCCGCTAAGCTCGCCTATCGGGCTTCCCATGCCAGCTGGATAAGTCGGTAGATGGCGATTCTAAGACAGGGTGCACTCGGCGTGGCGGTGGACGCAATTCATAAAGGAAACTCGACTCCGACGTGAAGTGCTACGACGGGCTGCCACTTCGGCTCTTCATACGCGCGTGAGGCGACTATATGCGAGCCCGAAATATCAATGGGCTTCCCCAGTGCAATCCAAGGGGTCACGTAGATTCCACGCCAAAGCAGCCACTGGAATCCGAGCGCGGGGCAAGGCGCTATGCGTTCAACATGCGTCTGATCGGCTGCACTTGTCAAAGCGTACGTCCAGCGTTCGGCAAACACGTACAGACCGATAAATAAGCCGCTACGGCGGCTGAAAAGAATGTACGACGTGGAAACCTCGAGGGCTCTCTCGGTGGTATCCCAACCTTGATTAATCCCGCTGCCTTTTGCACTAAGTCCGAACGCCCCCAGAGTGAAACGCCATCGGGGCAGTAATTCGGATTTGAAACCGGCGTGGATAGAGAACCCGTGCTCAAAGAATGGTACGGGGTCAACCTCGAATCCAAGGAGTGAACGTCCAATTGCCGGCTGTGTCGCTTCAATTCTCGGGGACGACTGAATGGGTCGAGTTTCGCCCGGCTCCGGTGCAACGTTCGACGGCAGCTCGACCCCGGCGGCGTCTGTGCCAGTGCTGGCCGTCAATGCTAACACAGACAGAAAAAGCATCATCGAGCCTCGTCATGGACCGAATTGACCGGAGTAATGGACGACAAGATACCTCGATATGGCAAGACCGAGCTGCCCCCAATTCGCTCTGAAGTGGTCCGGATGTTTACGAGGTAATTTCGCCAGAGGATGCCCTTTGGCTCGGGGTCGCACCGGGCCCGTTCAGCGACGACGCTTGGGTTCTGGTTCGCCAGGTTTACTTTGCTGGCTGGGCGTCATTTTTTTAGGCGTGTCCACAGCCCGTCGAATTGCACCAGGCCCAAAGCGTTCCTGGATGGCGTCGAGCGCCCGTCCCAATCGTTCCGATTTACGATCGGTCGAGAACAATTCCAATTGCGTCTCGCGCGCTTTGTCGAAATTGCGAAGCGCTGACGCCAATCAGTCGCACGGGTTCGGCCAGCTCTGCCCTTTGCCACAATTCAAGGGCCGCGGTGCGGATGTGCGATCCATCTTGAATGGGTTTGGAAAGGGTCTTGCTGCGTGTCATGAGCGGGTATTGGGGTGCGCCGTCGCTCGCAGAGTTGCGATCGGGACCCATGCCGCGTGGCTTAGCCAACTTGACTTTCAACGTAATCGTATGGGCTTTTAATCGAAGTTGCCGCAACCGGTGGGCCACAGCTTCGCTATGCGCGGTTATTACGGCTGAAATGAGGTCGGGTTCCAGAGTGTCAGCCTCGAAGGTGGACTCCTCTCCTATCGATCGATTCTCTCGCTCGACCTCGACCTGCCGTGGATCATGCCCCCAGGCCATCTGCACTATTTCCTGAGTTCGCGCACCGAACAGGGGCTGCAGTTGTTCCGGCGTCGCGCGTCGCAAGTCACCGATCGTGTTCATGCCACGTGCTAACAGCGCCCTTTCCGTGACTGGACCTATGCCCCAGAGTCGACGCACCGGCAATGGCTCAAGCAGATTTTCAACGGCCTCGGGATCAATGACAACCAGCCCGTTCGGTTTACCCGATGTACAAGCAATCTTGGCAACCAGCTTATTCGGGCCAATTCCGACCGACACCACCAGCTCCGTTGCGGAGTATACGCGGCGTTTCAACTCGCGGCCCAACTCGAGCGGCCCGTGATAAAGCGCTAGGCTCGCGGTTACGTCTAAGTAGGCTTCATCGAATGCAATGGGCTCGATATCGGAGGTAAACTCAAGGAAAATGGCATGAATCTCTCGTGAAACCTGCGCATACTTCGCCATATTTGGTGGCAAGTACCGGGCATGCGGGCAGAGTTGTCGCGCTCGGTACATGGGCATTGCACTCTTGACGCCGAATTTGCGGGCTTCGTAGGAGGCCGCGCAAACCACTCCACGTGCCGAAACGCCCCCAACAATCACAGGCAACCCGCGCAGCCTCGGCTGATCCCGAATCTCGATAGACGCGAAGAAGGCGTCCATATCGGCGTGTACGATGCATCGATGAGTCACGAAACGGTTCGCTGTATTAGCTGTGACTCCGAAGATACCCTCATCTTTTGTCATCCCTCCGTCTACCACGAAATTCTGCCCCGTGATAAAGCCTGCTTGTTCCGAGGCTAGATAGACAGCCAGCGCGGCAATGTCACCGGCAACCCCGACGCGCCCGACTGGATGTTGAGAATGGTCGGCAAGACCTTGGGGTCCCGAAGGTTGACGATTTTGGGTAGTGACGGCACGGGCAAGTTCGGGCCAGTCGGATAGATAGAAGGGCCACTTGCCAGCTGAACTCGCGCCGTCCATGTACAGGCCATGCGACTTGAATCGGTTGCCTCGTTTCTGGCAGCCCTTTTCGTTGTCACGCTCAATGGCTGCCAAGGTCACTCACCACTCGCGGGCCTGCTTTCGCCTGGGGCGCGGCCCCCAGATTTGTCCGGCACGGACCAACGAGGGCAGATTCATAATTTAGGCGAGTCACGGGGTCATTTCACCGTCGTTTACTTTTATCCGAAAGACGACACTCCAGGATGCACCAAGGAGGCCTGCGCATTCCGAGATGTCTGGAACCAGTATCGCGACGCACAAGTCCAACTATATGGTGTTTCGGTCGATGACCAGGTTTCACATGCGAGCTTTGCCGGAAAATACGCGCTGCCATTTCCAATCATTGCCGACCAGGAGGCTCAATGGGTCAGGGCATATTCCTATGTGGAGTCGGAATTCCCGGGCACGCATGCCGCCTTGGTGCTGGCAGACGTGCGCAACCAGATTCATTGATTCACGTCAGCTTCCCATCAGACGGGTTTAGTGGAGCTCATCGGGATGACAGAGTGAAAATGTCGGTAGTCGATAATCCGCATCCCAGATGGCAGCAATGTCAACACGTCTGCAAATCGAGCATCAGGCACGATATCGTCCATTTTGTACGCGTAACTCGCGTGAACGGGCTGGGCGAGCCGCTCGTCCGTGCCATTGAATGCCAGCACAATTTCAGCTTGTTTCGCGATCAACTGCTCGAATGCATCAGTGCCGTAAAATGGGCTGGTCTCGTCGATCTTGTGCAAGGCTGTCCAAGTTAAAGTAAAAAACGGCGTTTGGCTGCGCTCTAGCGACAGATCAATCAGGCGCCGCATGGACTCACCTTCGGCCGTGATTTCACTCACCATGAGCACTACGGACAGGTTCGCTTGCACAATCGAGCTATGGCGCCAGTTGGCCATTCTGAACATGAGGTAGGGAATCCCATTGCGCCGTGACACCACGGCCTTATTTGCAAAAAGCACTTTGGCGGTGGGCTTCGAAAACTTGGCGAACGTAATGCCCGCTACCAAAGCAAAACCAACGACCCCAATAAATGCTTCAATCGTGACCATTACGTGGGCATAGGTGTTGGCTGGAGACATTTCTCCATAGCCAATGGTGGCCATCGTTTCAACGGAGAAGAAGAACGCATCGAGCAGCGAACCCGGACGAGCGTTCGTAATCGAACCAGGTACGATCAAATAGGCAAGGCCGAAGAGCGCGTTGCCCAGAACAAAACCGGCGAAGACAGAGCTCGTTAGCGCGAGCCAACTTTGGCCCAATACCACGTGATACAGGTCGCTTTGCAGCCCCCGTTTCTGGCCGACTGCGCGAATCTGCGGCAGAAAATTGGGTGACCTATGGAGCTTGACTTTTGGCGCGTGCGGAGTGCTATTCATCTCACCGAGAATATAGTCTCCGCAGACCGTATCGCCATTCGAGTGCTCCAACCCGCGAACTGGCGCGGTTCGAGGGTCGTCGCCATCATTCACAGAAATTACTGTATTCTTATCGTGCCGGGCTTGGCGACTGGCTCAGCGGAGGAAATGTGAGCGAATAGGGCAATGAAAGTGCGCCGGCGCGCGGGAATAGGAAGTTCGGGAGGTGCGACCAGTCACCCAGATAAATAGTAGTGCCCGTTCCTCCGAGTGCGGCCAGCGCCTTATAAGCCTCTTGCTGCACCATGAGTGGGGAAAGCGCGAACGCCTTGGCGCGATTTTGCGCCATCTCTCCGTCCGCCAAGATCTGCATCTGCTTGGCCTCAGATTGCGCCTTGACGATGCGGGTTTGTGCCTCCGCCTTCTCCACGCCGAGCTGTTCCTCCGCAGTGATACGCAAATTGTGGCGTTTGAGTACGTCAAGTTCGGCACGGCGCTTTTCCTCTTCCGTATCGGCAAGGTTTCGCAGCCGTGCCGATTCGGCCTCAGTTTCAATTTGCGTCCGCTTACGCAGCGCTTCGGATTCTATGGCAGCCTTTTGTCTAAGAGCATCCTGTTGGGCGACCAGTTTCTGGCGCACCGCTTGAGCGATTTCAGGGGCGTAGTCCACGGCTTCGATGGTAACTGAAGCAATTTCCACATGTTTTCCGTGCGTCCTACGGCGCACTTCGCTTTCAATTTCATCCTCGATTTTTTCGTTCTTGACCATGAGCTCGCCGTATAGATGGCGCGCAAATACACCTCGCGAAGCGCTGCGAAATTCGGGACCAATCACTTCGTCGTAGTAATTGGGTCCAATCTCGTTGTCTAAGTCATAAAGTTCCGAAATAACGGGTCGGTAAATAATGGCCAAGTGCACATCCATTGCCAACCCTTCACTTGACACGGTGTGAACCAGTTCCTTATGCGTTGAAAATGTGACATCAAAGTCATTCATATCGCCACAGTCCCGAAGAAAACACCACCCTAAGCTGTAAATGCCAGGTTGAAGTACCTTTTGGTGCAGACCTCCCTCGTGTGGATCGAACCGCAATCCGCGGTGCCCTGGATTTACGGTATAATAGGCACAACCCGTTGAACAGGCCAATGCTAGGGCCAACGTAATGCGCATGGTATTCCTTTCCCGAGCCTGGTTAACTCGATTGCATGATTGAGTCTCGAATTGAGCTAATCCGCTGATCTCAGAGGCTTAGTTAGTTTTCGGCGAAGCCGGTACTTCGTCGGAGATTTGTGGATCTTTTGTTAATTTATTCTTGTTCTATTTCTCACGGTACCGTTGAGTTAATCGCTGACAGAAACGCATAAGTCTTTGGAAGGGTAATTCCGCCAAGCCAATCCGAAAGTTGAGCCCCAATTGTATCGATGCACTTAAGCACGACATCGGACCCGCGATGTGCCAGAATAGACCCGGAAGCAGTCGCGTGCGCATGGGTTTGAGCGACGTAAGTGTTGCCCGGTTTTTCACGCAACGTCACGCGTGTCGTCAGCTGCACCGTCAGCAAACCTGCTGAATAGTCCAGCATTGGCTTCGATTATCTCAACGTAAAGCTCATAAGGGGAAGCGTTGCGAGTCAAAAGCTCACGCTTGACGGACAGTGCAGCATTCTCGATGGACAGCTTGAGCGCCCGATCGACGTCTGCGAAGCAAATGTTCGATCCGTTGACGGCCAAGGGCAGTCGTACGCTCGCCGTATCTATGGTAACTCGCAATTGCGCGATAGCACTATCCAGCGATGCCGGGGAAATCGCACGGGTCGGCATCACTGAGACTAATGCACTCGGTTCGCAACTAGTGATGACCCAGAGACTAAAGAGGGACCAGCGCGGCAATGCTCGCCACCAGAAGTCGACTTCAAGTGGCGGTCTAATCAAGCGCCGTGCGCAGTTCCGAAAGCTCCTTAGGAGTGTCATGACATAAGCAGAGTGCAATGCCCATGCCGGTCACTTTGCCCACAAAACGCGCGATTTCGATCAAGCGGGACTTATCAATGGGGGCAATTTGCCCCGTGGCGACAAAGCACCCCTTAGGCGCGTCACTTTGCCGAACCTACGATTCGCCAACTCCCCAGCGCTCGAGCTTGCGATACAGTGTTTTGCGGTCCATTCCAAGGATTTCGGCGGCTCTCGTGCGTTGCCCACCTGTCGCTTCAAGGACTCGCAAGATGTATCTTCGTTCCACCTCCTCTGCGGTCGGTAGGTGACTAATATCGTCGAGGTCAACGACCACCCGAGAACTGCGGTAGCTTTGGATTTTCTCGGGTAAGTCATCGACGGTGATCTCCTCGAATCGTGTCAATGCAATGGCGCGTTCAATGCAGTTTCTGAGTTCACGAACGTTGCCCGGCCATGAATAGGCCAGCAGTCGCTGCGCGGCCGCGGGCGAAATGCCGACCACTGGTTTACCGCAAGCCGAACTAAAATGCTGCACGAAATGTTGTGCTGAAATGCAACACGTCGCCGTCTCGAGCACGCAGTGGTGGGAGGTCGATATGAATGACATTTACCCGGTAGTAAAGATCGGCCCGGAACCGGCCCTGCTCGATTGCGGCTTCCAAATCTCGATTAGTGGCGCAGACTAGTCGTGCATCAAAAGCTCGCTCGACGTCCTCTCCGACCGGCCGAAATCGCCGCTCTTCAATCGCACGTAGGAGTTTCGGCTGTATGCCTAAAGGAGCATCGCCAATTTCGTCTAATAAGAGGGTGCCGCCGCTGGCTTTGTGCATCAGCCCAACACGTGCCGTCTTTGCGTCGGTAAATGCCCCACGTGCATGGCCAAACAACTCGCTTTCAAGGAGCGTCTCCGGCAATGCGGCACAGCTTACGGCTACGAACGGGCCCTTGCATCTGCGACTATGCTGGTGGAGTGCTCGCGCAATTAGCTCCTTGCCCGTGCCGCTCTCGCCGGTTACAAGCACCGTCACGTCTGACTCAGCGGCGCGATAAACTAAGTCCAACACTCGTTGCATGGCTGAACTAGTCCCAAGGATTTCACCAAATCCCTGCGAGTAAGTCACAATCCGCTGTAGTCGCTTCACCTCGTCGCGAAGCCTTCTATGTTGCACGGCACGGTCGAGAGTCAGCCGAAGCGCATCCAAGTCGAACGGCTTGGTGATGAAATCATAAGCGCCTGCGCGAATAGCCGCAGTGGCCGTGTCCAGACTGCCAAACGCTGTAATCACGACCACGGGTATGTCCGGCCGGTTTGCTACTACGCGCTCACACAAGTCGATCCCGTTAGTACCGGGCATATTTAGGTCCGTGACGATGACGTCAAAATCGCGATCAAATAGGATCGCTAGTGCTTCCTCCGCCGACGTGCGCCATGTCACGTCGAAGCCTCGCCGAGGCAGGCCGGCCTGGAGCAATTCACACATGCTTCGATCATCGTCAGTTACCAGGACAGATGCGCTCATTGGTCACCTTACGGGCAAGTGAATAGCAAAGCGCGTGCCTTTGCCTAGCTGGCTCTCAACGGTAATAAAACCCCCGTGATCCTCGACAATCCCATAGGCCACGGACAGGCCTAGCCCCGTAGACTGCCCAGAGGTTTGGTCGTAAAAAAAGGCTCAAAGATATGGGGTATTACGTCATCCGCAATTCCACAGCCTTCGTCTTGTACAGAAATCGCGACTCGCTCTTTACTTGCCAAGTTGACGCTGGACGGGGGTTCGTTGGCTGAAGGTCCAATCGAAATGGTAATTCTTCCACCTCCGGGCATTGACTGAATCGCATTTACCAAGATGTTGATCAGAACTTGGTGAATCTGGGAGGAATCAATATTCACAAATGTGTTTGCGCAGTCCGATCGAACCAGGACAGTTACTCCTGACTTGCCCGATAGGGCATCCAACATTGCTACGGATTGCCTAATGATCTGTTGCAAGTCGCATTGGGTCTTGTTTGCGCCCCGCCGTCGGGAAAAATCGAGCAACTGGCGAATAATGGTGCTAATGCGCCCGGTCTGTTCCACAATAATCCGAGCATTGTCGGTTACATCTGAGACGATGTTCAACGCGTCGCCGCTCGGCTCATGGTCCCGAATCGAGTCGAGGATCAGCTGAGCGCGTCCTGACACGACGTTTAGTGGAGTGCCTAATTCGTGAGCGATTCCAGACGCGAGCTTGCCTACGGTGCTAAGTCGATCCGCGTGACGTAACTGCTCTAAAGCGGCAATGCGAGCCGTTGTGGCCTCGTTAACTTGCTGGCTGACGTGCGCTAGATGCTCGCTCATTAGGTTCATTTCGGTAGCCAATTCACCGATTTCATCGCGGTGACCAATCGCCAACGGACCCGTGAAGTCTCCCGAACCAACCCGGCGTGCCTTGCGGATTAGCTCCCCAATTGGGCGTCCTACCAACCAAATGCCAACAAGTGTTGTCATCAGTAACGATATGGCAGCCAGCGCAATCGTGGTTATGAAAGTGCTAAGGCCAATGCGCTCAGCGTATCGACGCTCATTGGCGAGTGGTTCGGAAATCTCGAGCACCCCAGCCATTGCGCCATTTCGGAGCAGCGGTGTGTAAACGAGTAACATTCCCCGAGCCGGCTCATGCTTCTCAACCCCGATTTCATTTCCGCTTCTCAAGACGCGGATCGAATCTGGAGGCAAGAATCGCAAGTTTTCTGCATCTATCCAACGAAGGCGTTGAGTATCGCTTCCATGCGCTAGCACCTCGGCCACCAATGAAATCGCTCGATCTCGCCCTTCCCGGTCCCACACCTCATTCATTGCGAATGCGAAGAGTTTTCCGATTAACACGTCGTCACGACGAGAGTCAATATTGAAGGCAGCGACGTCTCTGCGCATCTCCAAATAGGCTGACGCGGCAAGTACCAAAAACATTCCGGGCAGGAGAGCAAGAGAAAATTTCTGAGTCAGCCGCACTAGGGCTTAGTCTTACTCTATTCTGCCTTACCGGGAAGCCTTTCTCGACCTTGGTTGCCACAAATTCGTCGCTGCGAAGCGGAATCGGCGATTAGCGAGGTGCGGTGAGCGAAAAACTGCTGAGGTGCCTAGTTGGCGGTCGGATTTTCGGCTAAGGTCCGAAACATGGATATCCAAGAGGCGACTTCGAGCTACGAACTATGGCTTGGGGAGCACATTGATCTGATTCAGTCTGACATCAAGCTTAAGCACAAACAGATGGCGCTGGCAACTTTTCCATTTCTGAGAGCGACTTATTACCGGTGGGCACAAACGTGGCAAGACGTCTGCCCAGAGCTGAAGAATGCTCCAGTGGTGCTCTCGGTTGGGGATCTTCACATTGAAAATTTTGGAACTTGGCGAGATGCCGAGGGGAGACTCATTTGGGGAATCAATGATTTCGATGAAGCCTTTCCATTGCCATGGCCGGCCGATTTGGTACGTCTCGCAACGAGCACTTACATAGCCATTGAGGCTGAACATTTGAGTGTCGCACGCGGCGAAGCCTGCGACGCCATCTTAAGTGGTTATATCAGATCCATCAAAGATGGCGGTAAACCGTTTGTTCTCGCTGAAGAGCACAAGTGGTTGAGACGAATTGCTCTGCACAAACTTCGCGATCCGATCCTTTTTTGGAGGAAATTCAATGCCCTCACTTCAGGCGAAGGGCCCGCGCCAAAAAACGTATCAAGTGTCCTGGCAGAGAGACTCCCGGAACGTGGCCTCGAACACCAAATAGTTCATCGAATCGCGGGGCTTGGAAGTCTGGGCCGACAGCGATGGGTTTCCCTGGCCAATTGGCGAGGCGGCAAAATCGCACGCGAAGCAAAAGCAATAGCACCTTCCGCATGCCTTCTGGGCGTCAAACGGCTCAGGACCCTCTGAAATCTATTACCAGACCATTACTGATTCTGCCGTTCGAATACCCGACCCCATTTTCAGTGTGCTTGAGTCATGGATCGTGCGCCGATTGGCTCCAGATTGTAGTCGGATCGAACTGGCGGATTTGCCCGAAGCCCGTGACGAAGTACAAGCTGCTGTATTCCATGGGCTACGAAACCGGCAACATTCATCTTGGTGCTCAGGGCGCTCAAGCAAGTATTTTGCAAGATCTGCAACGAAGACCCCAAAAGTGGCTGCCAGAAAGCGCCAAACGGATGAGCAAGCTTGTAACGAGTGATTGGAAAGCGTGGCGGAAGTCCCAGACTTGAATCGATCCGATCCATAGACCACGAGAGTGTCCCCCGTTGCAGTGAGACCGCCTGAAGATTGCGCGTCTAAAGGATAAAGTTCGTCATGATCCGATGATTTGAATAAAGCTCCGATCGTGGCGGAACTGCGCAAAAGGCTTCATGCTTCTGTCGTGATTGCCATAAAATGCTTGGTACTCGTGATTGCTTTACTTGGGCTCGTCCCAATGGCCGCTGGTTCCTGCGCGAGCAATCCACCGCGTGTCAACGACGTTCAGCAGGCGAACCAGCGTCTGCAAGGTATCTGGTTGCTTCAAAGCTATCGTCCCTCTGTGGCATTAGAGTCCCCATTGTTGGACCTAATCAATACCCAGTTAGGGCAGTTGCGCGTGACCATCAATGGTAACCAGCTAACCGCCCAAGGACCTGGACTACAGATAGCACGCACTTATCAGATTCAAGAAGCGGAGGATGAGAGTGCAACGATCATTGTTTCCGAGCCGACGGGCGTGTCAGTTCGCGTGTGGATCGAGATTCGAGACAGCATGATGACGTTTCGCCCTCTGGACGAACCTTGGAACGGGGAAGGAACGATGAAGCGATTGTAAGGCCCATTGGACATCGGAGTGGCTACACTGCTCGCACCTGGCTATGGCCCGGAAATTCCGGGGGCTTGCTGCCTGCGGCGCCGAAGGTTGCAGTCATCGTAGTGTGAGGTTACGGGGCCACAGGTGGCAGCGAAGTACAGCCTTGTCAGGTCCTATGCTTTCCTTGAAGCACAACTGGTTGTCGCCAGCCCACGCAGCTCCCCCGAAGTTAGGCGCTCATTACTGATGTCCCCCACACAACGCCATCCGAATGTCATCAATGCCGATGAAATTGCGCCCCGCGAAATGTCAAAGGGCAAGCACCAGTTGAAACTCAGGCGATTGGGTGCCCCCGCTGGCAGCAAGGGGCTCGGCGCGATATTGACCGAAATTGCGCCAGGCAGCGTCTCATTTCCGTTTCATTATCATTCGGGAATTGAAGAAGCGGTGTACATCGTTGCCGGTCAGGGTACCGCGCGTATCGGCGCGGAAAAAATCCCTGTACGCGCGGGTGATTGGCTCGCGTATCCGCCGGGCCCCGATCATGCCCACCAAATCATCAACGACTCGGATGCCCTGCTCGTGTACTTGTGTGTCTCAACCATGGCTCTTGCAGACGTTGTTGGTTACCCCGATTCGAAGAAAGTCGCCGCGACGGCAGGCGAATGGATGGCTCCGTGGGCCCGCGTCCTGGTGCATGAAGGCCAAACCCTCGACTACTGGGACGGCGAACCGCTGGCGTAAACAGTCTTGGTTGGAGTCAAAGTCAAAAAGCAGAACCTGTATCCATCGCGAGGTGCCTTCGGCCATTTCGCTAGGACTGTTGCGCCTGTCTTTCGGAATAGTGCGGGCGAGCGTCCAGGCCAGTCCCGATGTCAACAAGGCAATCGTAATGCGCCAGACGGCGCTCCAATATTGACCGGTGCGAATGCCCTCGATACCAATCAACACAGCGTCTATGGCTTCACTCAGGCTGCGCGACCACAAGAACCAGCGTATGCTAAAGGAAGCCAATAAACCCGCGCCGATCACCACGTCTCGAGCGCCGATAAGCTGAAGGACGAAGCGTCCCCGAGGCAATCCGTAAATCCCAGCCATGCCGACTGGCCAAAGCAGAATTGCAGCCCCCGATATGAGGCTAAGCACGCCGAGCAAAAACCAAAGGATCTTACGCGCAGCTCTTCCCAGATTTTGTCTTATCCCTTTTTTTCGACTTGTGGAACTTGACTGATTCTCTGCTCCGACGAACCCGGATTCGATTGAGGAGCCTTGGAAGTCGGGAGCGGCGGCGGTCGTATTGGAGAAGGAGACGGTGAAGATCCGATCTTCGTGGCACATCCAATGTCTCCCAGGATCTGACGAAGGCGGGCCGAAACTCTGTGTGCTTCGTTTATCGATTTCGCTGCAGAGAATGTTACCGAGGTCGAGCCGATTCGCCTCACCAAATCGCTGCCGCGCGCCACGGTATGAGCTTGGATCAATTTCCTCAAGCGCCGCCATCATGAGATTGCGAATCCCACACGTTGACGGATCAATATTCGGGAGCTTCAAGCCGCCGTCCGCTGATCTTAATATATCGTACACCGCGGTCTTGCTGCTCATCGGCGTCATGCTCGCTTTTGAGGATGATGGCGGGTCCGATCGATTAGCACCGCCCGCTCGAATGAGTGAGCTGTCCGGATTAAATGCACCGGCGCCTGTTCGGTTGCGGGTGGATGGAATGGCTCGCGTAATCTATTGTGGGTTCATCTCGCAATGCCGCTCGGACATCCGGATCCGACAAGCTCGCCAATTCGACGACCAACTCAACGTTTGTCGTCACCTGTCGGATGCTGACGCTTATCCGATCTCGGACGGGGTACCTGTAGAATTGGTGGTGAAACTGAGGGTGGCGTACTCGCCGGCGTTCGTGGCGCGGCAAACGGTTTCGCGACCCCCACCGAATGATCGGGGCTCGATGGCTTCGAGTTCTTTGGCGGTTGATCATCTTTATCAACCGCATCCTCGTCATGCTCGCTCAGTGCACCCGACGCTAATGAAGCGACGGTTTTGGAAATCTGCGTTGTCTCTGCATCGCCCGTCCATCGATGCGTCGAATGGTTGGCTTTAGCTGAATCTGACGTCTCGCTGGCTGCGATGATATCGTCGTCCCCAACAATCATGTCGTCGGCATCCGCGTCTTCCAGATCGGATGCCTCATCGCCTTTTGGGTCTCTGTACTCACTTTCCTGATTCGTTTGCGGTCCGCTACTGATGCGTGACGCGGCAGGAACTGATGAAACGTGCGTGCCCACTGGAACGCTCGGACGTGTGCTGCTCCCTGTCACCGGACTGGTTGCTTCTCTTTTCAATAGACCCCCGGTGCTAGCTGGCGGCGATGAGACTGGAGACGAAGATGGTGCCGATGCACTGACTACCGAGCGGGCGTCGATGGGTCGATGCGACTCGCCCGCATATTCATCAGCTCGAACATGTTGCTGTCAAGCGCGAGTCCGTGCCGCACCGCAATCAACGGATGAATCACACGATCCCAAATCATGTCGAGTGCAATGACCTCGACCATGACAATCGGCATATAGCGATCCAGGAGAACGTCAAACCCTTTTCCAGGTTCCGCATTCGCAAAGGCCTCGAAGGAATCGACCAACCTCTGCTTTGACTCCTTCTCGAAAAACGATTGGAAGCCAATCTCCCGAACAATTTCCTCTGGACTGACCAGCTCGACTTTGAGCGCGGTTTCAAGGATCAAAGCAACCATCTCCTTTGCTGCCTTCACCTCACTCGGCTTGTCGTGCGTTGCCCAGAATCTCTTCTCAACGACAAATGCCCAGAGATCCGGTCCGTCCAAGTATTGCGCCCGGTGATCTGGACTCAATAGCTCAAGGACGACTTCGGGCGCGACGAGTTTTTCAGCGAGAGCAATCTTCAACTGCTCACCCGCAGAAGTTTTCGATGTCCGGCGTGCCACCTCCATGCGCGTCCCAGCAGTCGCGTACAGAATGTTCGCGCGCACCTCCACATCCTCGATGCGGTCCATAATCAATTCGGGAGGAAACGCGACACAAAACTCGGCCGCGGACCGAAGGTGCGGCACGACATGACCGCAGACCGCGGAAAGGAATTGCCGAACGCTCGTGAATGCTGGGTTGTCTGTTATGGCCACGGAATGACTCCTTTATTCCACGGGGCTTACCATAAACTTGTCATTGGCGAAATCCTTGAAGATATCACACGGGCAAGGCCAAGCTAAGGGGCCAGGTTTGACTGCTTTCAAGCCTAGTCGGAGACGTCCTTACATTGTTCAAAAACCAGCGGGACCTGGCCCTCGAACATCTAACCCCGCGTCATCAGACCGATCACCCAAACAGCTCAAGCAGCTTAGTCAGATCCTTCGCCTCGTTCGAAGTTGCGACAACCGCTTGTGAACTGCCGGACAAGCCCCGTGCAATCGTCTGACCCAACGCACGGTATGACTCCCATTGCGCTTCGTCGAAGAATTGATCTGCCGTCGTTTCGTGGGGAAACTCGCCATGCTCGTGCCGATACGCCAGCACATCCGGTGGCTCGCTCCCAACCAAGCTGGCCTTGATGTAAAGTAGCCAACGGGTCACAGACGCGGAACCGGACTCGTCATCGTAGGTGATGCGTGCGATGGCAGCGTGAACGAGCGAGTGTCCATGGTTCCCCTGATCGGGACGGAGCGCGTCAAGGGTGCCAATCCCCAGCTTATTGGGATCACGAAATATCTCCTGCAACGCTGGGTCGTCGCAAAATTCGATATTGGCACCAAAATCGATGCGCGCCTTACGTACGAGCCCCACCAACCCTTCAAAAGTATAGTCGGGATCGGCTTCGGCATCTACGATCACGATTTTCTCGAGACGACGACGGATCAGCTCATACCCACCCATGTTCTCGAAATGCCCACCGTCGGTCAGGTACCAGAATCTTCCAGCAGTGCCCGTGAAACGCGCCGTCAGCTCCGCAAACAACTGTGTCTGCGCGGGAAATGCCCAATGGGCCAAACCCGCCCAAAGGCGAGCGTCACCCGTCCCCGAGTCCCACCAATAACCCAGTCGAACATTCATCAATCCAGCCAGAAAGCTCAGGCTCAAACTCGTGCGATAACCGAGGGCCGTCGAGAACGCAGCCCCGGAAATGGCAATCCATGCGCCAATCGTCATGGGATCGATGATAAGAGCATGGTCCTTTTGACCCTTCTTGTGGGAGGAAAATACACGAAACGGTAGGGGCTCTAGCCGACCGTCATGATCGGTTGCTGCGACCGCCGGATCGCTAGCGACTGGACCAACACAGCTGACTTTCGTAAACGGGGTATCTGCAACAAATAAGGCGTGGTGCCTCACGCCAAGATGTAGTCCTGCTGGTCCAATCGCTAAACCTACGCCCTTGCGATCCTGCTGTTGCATCTTGGAGCGCCCATCGCAGGTCTCATTGACCGTCACATTGATGAGATGCAGTGGACCCGCTGGCACCGGCGGATAATATTCGTCGAGGGACAGGTCATCACCAGCAATTGGATCGGTGACTCCAGCGCTCTGGGAATGGATGCGCCTAGGGTTTGACACACCCAGGTACGAACGCACCAGTCGCGCCATGTACAAGGGATGCAGCGAGGAAGCCACGACGAACTTGTAGATTTGGCCCACTGCAACCGTCAGCAGCAATGTGACCAAGAACCAGACCAACTCCAACCTGAGCGATATTGCCTGTCGGCCTTGGGCAAATCCAATCGATGCGCCATGGGCGATTGCGCTCATGGTCACGGTAAGCACGACCGCGAGCAAGCTGGCAACGAGTCCGGCAATCATGCGCTGTGAGATCTTGACGGATTTGCCCAATCGCTCAAGCAGGGCCGTTCCCCATTTGCGCACGGCAATCGATGCCGCCGAACTCGCGCCGAACAGCGAGCCGTAGGCGGTAACCCAATGTGTCCAATCGTTGCGGGCAACACCGTAGGCGCAGCGCCCAGCCATATCGGCAAGGGTTAGCACCCATAGGAGCAACGCAACGACGAGCCAGAACTTCAGACACCGGGTCAGCCAATTATTGAGCTTACTCTCGATATGTGAGGATTGCTTACGCTCTTGCTGGTCCGGAAAGGTTACCCCGGTTCTGGTTGCGCTCCAATTGCTCTTCACCCTTGTCACAAGCCCGTTCAGCTGCTGCTTGACCGATAGGGCGGCAAAAGCCTTAACCCATGTCACCAGACTGAGCCGCCCCTGCTTGACCGACAGGGCGGTACCGGCCCTTTTCGAGTTAACCCGAATGGCTGCCCATACCAAAATCCTAAGTAAGAGAGCGAAGGCGACCGCTGTCATTGCAGCCGACAGCGCATGACGCAGCCACGATGTTGCCGTGGGAACAAGACAGCATGCGCAAAGAAGAGCGAGCAGCAGCCTTGCGAGCAGCAGGCCCCCAACAATGACCCACCAGTTGCGCAGCCAATACGCAATCGCAAAACCTACCGCCAGGAGCAGCGGCACGATGGCCAGCAGCGACGTTTCAGTGACGCGATGTAGCAAGTGATCGCGTATCGACGGGTTACCGTACGCCCTGACCAACGAAGGCAAGCTAACACGGGTAACTAGATCGTAAAGGAGGTGGATCCCCAGGGCGCCGGCGAGGCTCGTTAGTATTATAACAAGCAGCACGGCCACCCAGTTGCGAATGAGCGTGGCTCCAGCCAAAAGCAAATCACCTCCGCCGTTGGGCGCGATGTAGCGACCATTGTCACGCAGAGTGCGCAGCATTAATGAGGTGTTTTGCAGCTCTTTCGCAACTTCCAAGTCTCTGTCTTGTCCGTCGGGCACGCGCCGATACAAGGCTCCCAGAAACCCTCCAAAGTAACCTCCCCCGGACACGGTCGACAGATAATCGACACACTCTAGGCTCCGCTTCGTAGCCAGATGCATGAATACGCCTAGTGAGAAGGTAGCGCTACGAATGCCCCCGCCGGATAGCCCAAATCCCACGCGGGGCGAATGCTTGTCGCGCAGGCGGCTGATCTCGCGGTCGCGTATCTTTTGGGGCCAAGCCTCTTCGAAAGTCGTAGTCCTGTTCTGAGTCTGTGGCTGACTCCCACCATTGTTAGACATGGAAACCCCTTACCGAACGGTATGTGCCAAACGAAAGCGGAGTCTAGCCAAGCCCTGGACCCGAGGGGAAGCACTATTATCGTTATCGCCCGACCCCCAGATAGCCAGGCCTTTACGCGGATGTGGAAACCTGACCCAGTACTTAAACCGCTCAGACTCAGTCAACGTGGGGCAATTGGGGCGTTGGCCATTACCCAATAACCCGGTTGGAGAACCCATTTTGTTCCGTCCCACATCGATTCAGGACCGATCCAAATCCAATCGGGGTACTCGGGGGTGACCCACCAATCGCCGTCAACCCATAGCCATGTGCCGCCGCTCCAACCCCAATAGCCTCGCCCCCAATGTGGCGCGACACTCACATGACTGCGTCCAAGGTACGCGCGTCCAAAGGTATTACGTCTGCCCAAGTAATAGTTCCGAAAATTACCCGCGCCCCAATTACCGCTGCCTCCCGAACGGCCACTAATTGAGATATGGCCATTTGAAAGAAGGCTACCACTATTGCCCCGCAAGACGGGATTGCTCCCAACATGTCCACTTGCGGAGTGACTGCCTCCGAAGTTGCCGCCGCCGAAGTGACTGCCTCCCGGGTGTCCGCCGCTGAAGTGTCCGCCGCTGAAATGTCCGCCGCCCGAATGGCCTCCGCCCCCGTGACCTCCGCCTCTGGCCAGCGCAACACTGGGCACGAAGCTGCCGGCCCACGCTGTCATAAGAATGAGCGCACTTGAGCGCATTGCGATGTGATGAACAGCAGCAGCTGCACCGCGAACAAAACGGATCAGAGCGACCATGACAGAACCAGCTTGCATTGCCTGTGCCTGCTGGCAGAGGCCGATCCCGGCATTTTAGAACGCCCTTTTGGGGCAAATTACCCCGGTGCGTTAATTTGCCCCATCCGGCAACAGCCAGCCGAGCCGCCACGGTCTCAACCGTCCGCAACCCGTCTGGACCCACGTTCACCTATAAGCAGATTAAATTAACGCCGGGTTCTCCCGCAGCACAAACTAGCCCTTGAGCACAATCATACGTCACTCGTCAGACGGGTCACAAGTGGATCAGCCGATTCAAACGGCATGGGTACGATGGTCTTGAGGAGCAAAGCCGACGTCCGCGCAGCACACCGCTGGCAACGGGTGAAGACCTAGTGGTTGCCATTGTCGAATCGTGCGAGGCACATCCCACTTGGGGGCCACGCAAATTACGACATGTGCTTTCACGTCGTTTCGGCTCGGTCGCGTGGCCAGTGTAATTTCACCTCCGTTTTTCACTATAGCGACGTGCGGGAGGCCGCGTAATTCGCGTGCGGATTGGGTTTTCGGTAAGCACAGCCTTGGCTTTGACAGGCGCCGGCGGTCAAGCTTACCCTTGTTGGATTCTTGCAGCTTTACCCTACAGTCAGGAAGGGCTGACTATGGCCAAAATATTTAGCTTTCAAGAGAGTATGAACGCCAGCCGGCTAACCACCGTAATCTTGGTCAGTGTATGCGGCGTTGTTAGCGCCTGCGAATTCATAGTATCTACCGAAGACACTGGCTCGGGTGGTGTACCTTCGACTAGCGGGGGTGCGTCGTCGCTCAGCGGCAGCGCAGGCGCAGCCGGAGGCTTTAGTGCAACCACCGCTTCGGGGGGTTTGTCGGCAAGCAACTCAAGCACGGGTGGCGCCAGCGCCTGCGCCGGATTAGGCGGCTCACCGCCAGCAGACGCTGGGGCTGAGACTTCAGTCATCGAAAGGTCAACACTGGCCTACGATCTGGCTCCGGTCGTGTCTGCGAATGCCCAATCGGCACTAGTGACCGACCTAAACGATTTTGGTGTGAAGATTTTCCAAGATCTGGCGCCGGCAACCAGCAACTTTGCTGTGTCACCCATCAGTGGATTCTTAGCGCTCACGATGACAGCAGACGGTGCCCAAGGGGCCACAGCCGATGAAATCAAAGCCGTCCTTTACCCCGATGTTTCATTAAACGAGGTTCAAGCAGCCACCAATCAACTGGAGCAACGAGTGCGTGGCTATGTCCGAGCCCCCGTGCAAACGAGCGACGGTGAAAAGAAGATTGAACTGAATTTAGCCAATGATGTCTTCGTACAAGCCGGTATGGCAATTAAACAGCCGTTTTTGGACAATCTAGCCGTCAATTACAATGCCGGCATCGAGCAAGTCAACTTTACCACTGACCCCGATGGGGTCCGTAACATCATCAATAATTGGGTTGCCAATGAAACCCAATGCCTGATTCAGAATCTAATACCGAGCGGGGCGTTAGACCAACGAACCCGACTCGTCCTCGTGAATGCCCTTTACATGTATGCGGCTTGGCAAGCCGACTTTAATCCTCAATACACTCAACCTGGTACTTTTTATGGTATCAGCGGCAATACCAGTACCGATTTCATGCAGGGCACGTTGTCGGTCAACTTCGCCGCGGGCACGGGGTGGCAAGCTGTGGACATTTCGTATTACGGCGGTTCGCTTGTGCTCACTGCAATTTTGCCGAATGCTGGTCAATTCGGCACGGTAAAGTCAAACCTGAGCGCGGCGTGGTTATCCAATTTTGATGCCGTAGCCCAACCCATGGCGATGGGCGTCATATTGCCCAAGTTCAAGCTGTCCGGTAACTCCGTATCCTGGCTGTCGGCACTTGAAGATCTCGGCATCAACCAGCTCTTCGACGAAGCCGAGTGCGATCTCTCGGGCGTTACTCAGGACACGGTGCTGTACGTAAATAATGTGCTTCAGCAGGTTTACATCGATGTTTCCGAACAGGGGACGGAAGCCGCTGCAGCAACAGCAGTCATTGAATATTCAATCGACATTGCTGGAGCGGGTTCCCCGCCACCGGTCATAACTTTTGATCGACCGTTCTTGCTATTCGTTCGTGAGCGAAGTGGGCCCGTACTGTTTGCGGGTCAAGTCGTATCACTGCCAGGGAACTAATAACCGCACCACGGTAGCGACGAGGACTAGCGCAGTTGTGATCGGCACGCGGGAGGAGACCAACAGAAATACCAAAGCTTCAGCCCAGACGACAATTGGCACCGTTGGCGGCCAGGCGGGCAGTGCGCCAAATCTGAGCGAGAATGTCCAATTCTACTTGCCTTGACGGATTGGCCGCAACGGGCGGCGCCGCGTGAATTGAGGAGCATTCGAGCTGGCCTAAGTATTTCGTCACCTGAGCTTGTGGTTGTTCGCTTTGGGTTTGTTCTCATTTCACTGAACGCCATGCTTAGAATGCTCGTCCGGTTTCAGGGGTTCCAACCCGGCAAAATCGTCTACGTCGATGGTTGGCTCTACGTTAACCTGTATGACCTGTATGATGACTTTGGCCAAGTTTAGTTTTGGCAGTGGCCCCGAAGTTATCGCCGCGCTAGAAAAGGACAATAGTCCCGTCGAATTGCTATTACCCAACTCGAGGAGCCACTGCGCCAAATTGCCAACAACGGTGGGTACGAAGGCGGCGTTGTGTTGAACACGGTGCAGGAACACAAGGATATTGCCTTCGGTTTCAACGCGGCTACTGGTGTCTTTGAGGACCTCATCAAGGCCGGAGTGATTGATCCAACAAAAGTCGCGCGTACTGCCTTGGTCAACGCCGCTTCGGTTGCGGCCTTGATGCTCACGACCGAAGCCATGATCGTACAGCACCCGCAATCAGATTCGGCTTCCGCAGGCGCAGGGATGCACGGTGGCATGGGAGACATGGACATGTGACGGTCATGTTGCAAGCGGCTGCGCGAATTCAGCTACGCGTTATAGGAGCATCGGATCACTGCCGGACTTGCGTCCGCATTCGCGCACGACAGGTCACCCATTCCAATGCCGACGGCAAAGCAGGACGTAACTGCACATAATGCAAGGACAACTTGAATGATATTGCCAGAATTGACCGAAGCTGCTGTCCCCTTGCAGCTAACGAGACTAAACTGCGAGCGAGATAGCGTTCAACCCGTGCTCAATAAGATTCGAGTGCTAATTGCCGACGACAATCTCCGTTCGGCGCGCTTGCTGAGCGAAAGACTCACTCAGGAAGGTTACGTGTGCGAAATCGCACCGAGCGGCGACAAGGCGCTCGAAATCGTTCAACATCACGCCTGCAGCATCGTCATCTGCGATGTACAAATAGCGGGCAACAGCGAATTTGAACTGCTTGAGCAGATCAAGGGTCTTCAACCACAATTGCCTGTAATCGTCGGGACGGGCGTCATCTCAATTCCAGAGGCGATTGAAGCCGTCAAGCACGGGGCTTTTCAATATGTCGAAAAGCCCTTCAACGTGAGCGAGCTGCTCGGCTTCATTGTCCAAGCAACAACGGGTTCGCAGCCACTGCGTAAGACGATCCCTCCGCCGCGGCAGGTTGTGGACGTGGCAAAGGGTGAACTGGTTCAAGCAAGCGCAATCATGCGCGAGCTCGTGGAGTCAATTGCGCTCGTAGCTCGCTCCAATGCAGCGGTTCTTATTCTTGGAGAGAGCGGCACGGGTAAGGAGCGTGTGGCCCGCGCCATTCATGCCGGCGGTCCTCGTGCCAATCAGCCATTCGTGGCTGTCAATACGTCGGCGATTCCTGAACTGCTGCTCGAGAGTGAAGTATTCGGCCATGTGCGAGGGGCATTTACCGGCGCGACTCAGGCGCGGCGGGGGCTGCTGCTCGAGGCTCACGGCGGCACCATGTTGCTCGATGAAATTGGCGACATGCCCATTGCACTTCAACCAAAGCTTTTGCGCGTGCTTCAATTCGGCGAAACACGAGCCGGTCGGAAGCGATCGAATCGGACATGTGGATGTTCGGATCATCGCAGCCACTCACCGCGATCTCAACGTGCTGGTCCATGAAGGCCGCTTCCGCGAAGATTTGCGGTATCGGCTAAACGTCATCCCCCTGGTTGTGCCGCCGCTGCGCGACCGGCGCGAAGACATTCTGCCGTTGGTCGAACAATTCCTGCGCGAGGCGCAAGAACGGACCGTGGCATCACCTGTAAACGCCATCAGCGACGGGGCGATGAACATCCTTGCTCAGGCGTCGTGGCCCGGCAATGTGCGAGAGCTAGAGAATACCATCGAACGACTCGTCGTGCTGGGTCGCGAAGCAGAAGTAACGCCGCAGGACCTGACGTTCCTCGAAGAGAAGCCACCGGGAGAAACTTGGCCTGCAGTAGAGGGTGCGCCATGGACGCTCAAGCAGATGAATCAGCGTTATCTTGACTGGGTACTAACTCGAACCGGTGGGGACAAATCACGTGCCGCCGGAATATTGAACATTGATCTGTCGACACTGTACCGATGGGAGCGCGCGAAACCTTGAGCGGTCGGGAGCCTCAACGATGAGGCGCGCGTTCGCAAGTTGCCTCCGCGATTCGTGTAATGCCAAGGAATTACCCGCACAAGTGCTGCGAATTGCCCAATAATGCGGCGATTGAGGCCTGGCACAATTCCCGCAAGTTTACATTTCAATGGCCATTAAGGGAACTCAAAGACCATGCGCGAGCCATTCTGAACCTGGTCCAGCACGACACAATGCCGCGCTGATCAAGCAGGTCTCAAGCCGAATCCCCGTGCCAACCGCTACAAAAGGTCGAATGTCACCAATACAGGCATCAGTAAGGACACCGCTATCATGAGCTTACATCAAACTATCGCCTGGATCGAGGAAAAGGAAGCACGCATCTTGCGCGTGGAAAAGGGACTTCACCATGAATCTACCATTGTTGCGCCCGACTCGCAGGACATTCCAAAACAGGCGGCAAGCAACGATGGCACAACCGACGAAGCAAACGGCTTCTTTCACCAAATAGCGCGCGCCCTAGACACGGCTGACGAGATTCTGATTGTGGGGCCTTCCGCGACCAAGTTGGAGTTCGTCAAGTACATGCACAAGAACGATCACGCCTTCGACCCTCGGATATTGGGCGTAGAAACGATTGACATCCGAATGACCAATAGATCGCCGGGTACGCGAAGCTTTACTTCACAGAGGGCGGCCCGCGCCGCTCGGGAAATGGGTCGGGATACAAGGGAACCGACTAAGCTTTCGATCTTGCTGCACGCGCCCTGAGCTTTCTGACTGGCCTACTGATCCTGAGCGGTGTCAGCTTCGTACACCATAATCGTGCCACTTCTGTCCGACGAGAAGAAGAAATGGTTCCCGTCGGGACTCAACCACGGATCGCGGTTAAGCGTAGTCGAATTGAGACCCGAGCCTAATGACACGGGACTGGCAAAACTTTCGTTAACATTCAGCCGCCACGTGCGGAACATTTCGCTGTGCTGATTGCCCGGTTGCTCAACGTTTAATAAGAGCATCGTGCCGTCGTCAGTGAGAAACCCGTCAACCACCAAGACGCTTGGTTGTGCCAGCTCCACGATAGGCTGGGGAGATCGCCAATCAGCGTCAACGGAAGGGCGCGTCGCCATGTATGTTTGATAATTCCCAGAGGAGCCGTGTCTCGAAAGAGGCATTTGCAGACCGTGATCCCCTACGGGTCTGGGGATCTCATACCCGGTAGAGTTCAACGCGGTGACCGGAGTCGGAGTTGACCAGTCTGAACTCCTGTCGTTGCGAGTGGACACCCAAATGTCCATCGCTCCCGATCCCCCGGGACGATCGGATCCAAACCATAACGTGAGGCCATCGAGCGACACGGCTGGACTCGATTCCTCACTCGCAGAGTTCACATTGGGCACCGGCACTGGAGTACTAAATGGCTCATCAATAGTGCTGCGCTTGGCGACCCAAGTGTCGTTATTACCCATCCCCCCCGTTCGGTCAGTTGTAATGTATATTTCGAGCAGATCTGCGGTGAGTGTCGGATTTTGGCAACTACCCAGCTCGGCCAGCGCATACGGTGTTCCAAACGGGCCAAACGGCGGCGCTGCCTGTCCGAGCTGGACATTTTCAACCTTTGAGCACCCAACAGAGATCAAGATAACCGTCAGACTTGATATCCTCGTAATCGCCGCACCGTGTGACGAGACCCCCCCAAAAAAACCGCACCTGCGTCGGAAGCCAGCAGCCATCATTGAAACCTTACCCTGATCGAAGGCTGCGGGCATGGGCCAAATGGGGCAGCGCTCAACCAAGCATCGTTTGCTGCCGCAGCAAGGCAAGATTAGCACTGATCGGCGCGTCACTTGGTCACGAACAGAATCGAAGCCCCCGAGGAAACCGACGGACGATTCACAACTCGGGGAGCTTCGACCGAGGTCTTAGCCTCCAATGGATTGTGCTCGGGTTGTGACTCGAAGTCGAGCACCATGCAGCTCGGTACCCAACTCTTCATGAGTGAGATCATCGAACTATAATAGAGGCACCACTGGCTACCCAGAATGAGTTATTGAGCTGCCGGCAGCAACAAGCTCAAGGAGCCCGTCGCCACCCGCACTTTGTTCTACTTGCGAGGCTACGGTCCAGCATCCCCAACGGGCGCACTGGTAGCGACGGTCGCCGTAATTGCCGAGCCCTGGCAAGCCGTGAATACAATCGCCCCAGGCAGAGGGACCGCCACGCCACCGTTGCAACTTGGACAGTTGCCCACGAAACGCAAGATGCGGCGCTCAGTTTCCGGACACTTTGCTACAACGGCAGGGGTGGCAGCCGGGCCCCATTAGCCGGATCTACGTAACAATAGCCCGGAGGAACACTAGTGTCTTGGGTACCGTCCGTGGCATTTTGACACACTTGGAGGTCAGTTTCCTTCTCCGCTGGTGTTACTACTGTCGCCGCTCTCCTGATTGAGCTGGCAAAGGCACATCGTGCTGCATGATGGCTGCCCCGCAGTGTCACAGATTTTGCTCTGTTTCATGGAATCCAATACGGCCGCGTCTCATCTGTGAGCTAGGCACGCTCCGTTGCTGCTTGTGAATACTAAGTCACAATCCGTGCCCTTTAGTTTATCCCGGCACCACTTCAACGACACTGCAAGGCAGCGTACCGTCCGCATTGACTGTCAGCGGCCTTGGCAGGCAGGAACCCTTGAGCTTCTCCTTGAGGCGGCTGATGAGGGCCGCAACGGCGGGGTTGTAGCCGTAACCTGGGCTAGCGGGTGAGGACGTCAAATCCTTCGGACAAATGGAAGCGACAATCGAATTACCCTGCGTGGCCGCGAGCTGGAATTGGCGTAATCGTGTAACACGGCGATTTCGCGCAGGGCCGGGTAGCCCTTGAAGAAGTACTGCGTTGTCGTGGGTGCCCCTCCTGCTGGGCTCTCGCAAAGGGGCTTGTCGTAGTTGGGTACGCCGTTCTGCCCGCCAGTTCCGTCGGCCTGGAACGTTAGATCGCAGCAGTCATTCGGATTCAAATACTTGCAACCAGCGTAGTCGGCGATGCCTGACGTACAAGGGCAAGGTTTAGGAGTCGGTAATTGAGCTACACAAGCGTACTCCAAGTCTTCGAGCGCTGTGTTCCATTCATGACCGTTGAGTGGATCAGCATTGACAGCAGCCGTGGGACCGGGAATTGACTGAGTACTCCACGGCGGCGTGGGGGGAATTGTGTTTACGCTGCCCGTCACCCCATCGACGTTTTGCCCCGCCGCTCGCGGAACTATAGACTCAACCATATGTATGTCATGCGGCATGATTTTGGCGTTATCGTCCCCGTAGATCATGTCCCAAATTCCCGTCGCGCCGGGATTGACGGGTTGAGTGCCGGCCGTGCCGCTGGTCCAGGCCGGATCTGTTACCGGAATATAGACAAGATTTCCATTGGCATCAGTGGTGCCAATGTCCTGCCAGGGGACGCCGGTAATTGCGGCGAGGAAGATGGCCGAGTTGTCCGACCTCGGGATCGATTGCGGATAGCCTTGCAAAGCTGAGCCATTGTTCATGGTGCCAACGGTAGTGCTGTAGAGTGGATTGGGCATCTGGCGGCTTCCGGCGCTGCAGGAAGCACCAATTGTTTGCGCATACGTACAGTTACAGTCCATGTCACCGAATGTTTGATCCGGACACAACACCGGATTGGTCAAACCGACTACGTAGCGCGACTTTGGATATAGAAACTCATAACCAAAGCGCCTCTTCTGCTGCCAGCAACGGATATTGGCCTGATAGGTGCCGTCATCCACGCCGGCAGCTTGGCCATTGGGACAGCTAGACGGGCAACCCGCAGGCGGATTTGCCGTACAGGAGTAGCAGCATTTGTCGTTGGGGTTGGTGGCACATGGGGTCGAACCGGTTGGAATTGAAGCACTTACGTCATCGTTGACCCAGCCCACATCCGTGTCGCGAACAGAGCAATCATTCTCGTCCGTTAGCATCATTATTGCGACGAGCGAATCGGGCCGCAGAAACGCTGCGCGCTGGAGCAAGAGCGTGTCGTCGCTGCCGGTACGGTGGGTCTGGTTGTTGGCATCCGGCGGCTGTAACGGCAAAATAGGCGGCACAGGATCGATCAAGAAGCGAAACCACCCTTCCAACTGCGCTTCGAAGCCGCAACCAGCTTCGTGCGTCGCGCTCACCATGTCCGTAAAGATTTTGGTGGCATCCGTCAAATCCTGCTGGCTGACGTCAGTGGGAAGTGTCGAATTGCCCCAGGCCAAGAAGCCATATGGATTTGAGGACGAGTCCGTTGGGAGGGTCGCATATTGAGATTGCGGATCAGTCAGAATATCAGTCGGAGCGGTTTGGGCGCGGGTCAACGTCCCGACCAGATGTCCCTCGTCGTTCTCGTCGGGCGGTTGAAGTATGGGTTGGCCGTTGGCATCCGTATACTGCGTAGGTGCGCCGGGGTCACAAATTGAGTTCGCACCGTGGTCACCCAAACTGGATGTCACAATGCCAATGTGGATATTATTGACGGGATTGAACTCAGGCGAATATCCAGCCCCCGCTGCCGAACAAGGGTTGCTAGAGCCCAGAGTTGCTGCCACGGCAGGGGTAGCCGGATTGCCCGACGCATCCACGCAATTCGGCGCCACCAATTGGCCCAGCAACTGTGGAACGGCGGCAGCCAAGACTGCCTGCTTGTCCGCCATTGACGAAGAGTTGTCGATCATCAGCAGCAGATCAATGCCAGTGATCGCATTGTTTGCCTGTTTCTGCACGACGACGTTCGTGGTCGTGGGCGTTGACGGCTCGATGGGGCGGTCAAGACAACCCGCGCCCAGCACCGCAGCCCCCGACGCAATAATTGTTCGCGTCCGTCCCCAAGTGACCTTGCGCTTGAAGGCATTCCGATTCGGCCTCGATTCGACTTCCGGCGAATTCATAATTGCGCACTGACCCCGGCTGGCTATCTCCATCTGACTTGGGTGAACATCTCGGCATTTGGTTTTCATTGTTTTGTTCTTTCGTGGATCCACCGTTATCTTGTGCTTCGCTGAAAGCAGGTCTAAGAAGCCTGTTTCCTCGTCAAACATACGACGTCTAGACGCGTTGCCATCCTACGCACCGATATCAAATGTGATACCACCTACTACAGACAGTCTGTACTCCCAACTTACTTAATGTTGGTGCACCGAGCAACGCAAGTGCCATGCCGTCCATTGCGTTGCTTAATAGTTCGAGAAAGTGTCGTCGCCGCTTCTCAAAAGCGCGTCAAGAAATCATCCAAGAGTCAATTCAGTTGGCGTTGCTTTCGATATCCGCCACTGAAGTTGTCGTATGGAGGGCACTTGACCATGGAACACTTTTATCCAAAAGCGCAGCAGACTTAATCGCAAGATCATGAATGATTGTTCGATTGGGAAATGCCGCCGTGAAAGAAGCGTCACGCGCGAACGCAAACAATCGTTGCCCGCATTGCTCACGACAAACCAACTCGACGCCAAAAGTAGCTACATTTACGCACTATTTCGGACTTGGGCAAGAAGGTGAACACCCCGGCAACAAAAGGCGATGGCCTTGATAAATCAACAATGAACCATTCATGATGACTTGCATCCAATTCAAGATTCATGAATTGGATGCACCGTTACCCCCTGTCGAGCTGTGACCCACTCGCCAGCAAGGTA
>CAWIGY010000073.1:0-81298 GCA_963835565.1 uncultured delta proteobacterium | reverse complement strand
GCCAATGAGGCCCATGAAGCGCACCTCCATGGTAACCGGCCCATGGGCATCATCCTGACGCAGGTTCGAGATGTCGCTCGGCGGGAAGGAAAGGCCCGGTTTCACGAAAAGCGTACTGGCTCTTCACGGGGGTCAAGGGTCTCGCCCAGCCTCTTCTTTGACGGGACGAGCCTCTCCAGGAGAGAGACCGCCCGGTAGAACGAGAACCGGAAGAACTCGTCGAAGAGACGGGATATTAAAGAAGTGTCCGACTGCCGTTTCTTGGCTGTCATGTGTGCAGAGGCTCTTTCCTCTTGAGGGCAGGTAATGTATTAGTAGTAGTTATCATCGAATTGGATATGAGAGGTCGTGAAATCAGGGAAAGGCATCAAGTCAACTAAGGACTGTCAAGGATAAAGATTTCACGCCATTCAATATAGCATTTCGATATCATGACCGTCCTCGCTTATTTTGGCAGCATAGTTCGCTTCAGCCCACGTGTACTCCAGAATAGTGCTGTTTGTTCTGGTACCTATACTCCGAGTAGTTTGTTAAATTGCTGCCTGCCTGGTGAAGGCTTCCGCATCATTCGTTTCCCTTTCGCCATGCCAAAGGCTGCTTTATTTCTCCATTCGTCTATAAACCCCACCACGACTACTTGTTCGAGTTCCTGTGGAAATATTGATAATACATTAGCGGCTACGGTCGTATCAAAGGTATCTAGTTTAACTGGTTTGCCTTTATACAAAGTTAGCCCATACATCTCCTTCCATAGCACTCCGCTCTTTACCAAATGCACAGCATACAGAGAACCTCCTGCTTTTCCTATCACTCCAAGGCAGGAAGTGAAGTGGCCAAACTTTATTTCCGAAGCAATTGCATATTCTTGTTCTTTGATTTCTTTCGGATCATCAAGCTTTCCAAAGGTTGTATGACATACATATCCTCCTCTTGTATGAATGGTTCTTCACGATTCATGAAGAATGGGGAAAAAGGGAAGGTAAACCGGTAAACCCCGTCAATAAGCCGGGGGGAACGCAACCTCCTCAAAGCATACGGCGCACAACTAATACTTACACCAGGACCGGAAGGCATGGTAGGAGCCATCAAAAAAGCTGAGGAAATAGCTGCAAAAACGCCAAACAGTTTCGTTCTACAACAATTCAAAAACTTAGCCAACCCGAAGGTTCACAGGGAAACCACGGGACCGGAAATCTGGAAGGACACAGACGGCAAAGTAGACATAGTAGTCGCGGGTGTTGGCACAGGCGGAACGATAACGGGCATTGCAGAATACATCAAACCGCTTAAACCCGAGTTTAAAGCTGTAGCAGTTGAACCAGCAGCTTCGCCAGTCCTTAGCGGTGCGACAAAGGACCCCATAAAATCCAAGGAATAGGCGCAGGCTTCAAACCAGACGTGCTAAAACTTGGTTTAATGGATGAAATATTCAAAGTAAAAGACGACGACGCCATACAAACCGCACGGCGACTTGTCCTAAAAGAGGGATTACTCGTACGCCAAAGCAGGTAGAGATGGTTTGGTCAGGTTGAGGTGACGGGTCTTAGTGATGTGCATTTTTGTCGTTCAGTTGAAGGTCTTCTTAGGAAGGTATTTCGGAATACTTCCTGCTACGCGAACTGCGCCCATTGCTGTATCGACTCAGAAACATTGCACGGACATTGGCATTGCCGACGCAGGGCCGGAACTCGATGGCTAGCTAGTTCCCGGCGAAAAAATGGGAATTGGGCAGCAAAATTGCCAGCCGACTCGACTCTTGCCGTCAAGTATAGTCGAGCGCCAATGTGCCATCTTCGGCAAGGCACCCTGCGATGGTCGGCTATTCGCCAGCCATCCGCGCAAGAGCGCCCGCACGCTTCGAGAACAGTGGCACTAGTTCGACTTGCACGGTCGCGGCACCAGCAGCTCGTCTACCAGTGCCGTACAGACTCTCCGCAACGAACCCCCCCAAGGTGTCCAGATACAAGTCAATCGAATCGTCCACCTCAATCGTCCACCGTCGGGAGATCAAGGGGTTACGTCCGATTTCAGGGGTATTTGACTCGCGAGCGGGTGCCGATTACCCGCAAATCACGGCACCTCGTCGAGAGGCTCGATCCCCACGGCCAGAAGCACACCGTGCGTGTGGTCACTTCGCGAGCCGGGCGCCTCTCCCCAATCCAAGATTGCTTCCTGCCGAGCTGGTGGGCCTTTCGGCACTCGCGACAGCTAGCAGGACCGATGTCCGTCGACGTCCTTGAAGTCGATGTTGCACTTCTCACCGTTCGACAGCGTGAGGACCGCGCCCAAGACGGAGCCTGTCGGAGTGACTTCCATGATCTTGACGTCATTGAGCGGAGATAGTTCTTCCTCGGTCCACTCGCTGTCGTCCATGCGGTGAAGCATCACGCTGATCAACAGCTCCATCGCCGGATTCTGCGCGGTCCTCCTCCGGTACGCGTACAGGACTGTGCTCTCGTCCGCCTCCGCGTTTCGCCCTAAGTGCACGAGACTTGTCACCTTGTCCCAACCGCCGTACGTGATGAGCGCTAGCCTCCTGCCGCGAATAGACGCAGTGACGACTCCCCTGCCGTTGTCGGCGCACTGCCGCACAATCGCCTTCTGACCATCTACGTGCGGCAGTCCGTAGTGGCCGAGCGTCAGCTCGTGCTCAAACGCCATACGACAACGGTCCACGCGAATGACGCCGCCAGGGATTGTGATCTCTGCCAGATCGATGATGTAGCCTACGCCGTTGTTGGGCGGCTTTCGCATGATCGCTTGCCGGTAGAGCACGCCGTCGCGCACACCGTTGTACAGCATGCTCTGAGAGGTGGTGAATTTCGCGAGCCGATTCACATCGGTTCCAATCACGAGCCCCGTGAGGTAGAAGTTGACGTCGTCGCGGCGCGTGTCCCTCGGATCGAGGCTGCGGAAGCTGTACTCCATCGCAGTGCCGCCCTCGGGGTTGTGGTCCTCCCAAGGAAAGTGGGTATTGAACGACAGCTTCGAGTAGTTCTGATCCTCATAGTAGGTCTTGCCAGGCACGATCTCGGACGTGCCGGTCTTGCCATGGTTCACCAGAACTAGACCCGGGCTTTCCAGCACAGCCACCTTCGACCTGTTGCCGAGCGCTTCCCACATGCCGTCGCTTTCCCTGGCAGTCCAGAACGGTGAGTCGTCTGGCAGGGCCAGGCAGATGAACGCCAAGAACATGATGAACGGACTGGCGGGACAGCTGTAGCTCTGAAGCACGAACTCTCTGTGCCCGTAGAACCCGAGACTCGGCACGTCGTTCTCGTAGAAGTCCTCTCGCGCGGTGAACTGGAGTATCGACCCCGAGCATAGCCTTCTCGCCCAGCCAGGGTCGAGCGGATGTTCATTCTTGAGCATGAAAGAGACCGAGAGCCCCCCGGAGATCCACGTCCGGTAGCAGATGCTTCTGGACCACATGTTGATGTAGCCATCTCTGCCAAAGAAGTTGGCGTAGGTCTTCATCAGCTGGTGCGCAGAATCCTCGATGATTGCGGCAATCTCCGGGTAGTGCTCGTCGCCAAACGCCCGGTTCCAGATCGTCCCGTACACGATGAACAAGCTGATAGTGTAGTAGTTGTAAGTCTGCTCCAGATACCAGCCGTCTCCGGAATGATAGGAAGCGACCCAGAGTAGATGGTTCTTCAAGAGGTCGTCGTCGATCGAGTAACCATGCTTCTTGAGAAACGAGAGAGCAATCACGTTGAAGAGCCGCCAGTTGTTTTGAGTGGTTCTATGGTGCGCCCATTTGGAGATGGTCGGCACCATCTGGTCCTTCTGCTTCTTGGTGAACCATGGCCAGAGCACGTTCGGGAGCAGCAGCAGCGTCTTGAGCAGACCTCCGAACTCGCACGTGAACTGATATGTCGCGTCAGGGAGATCTTCTGGCCAGGGCAGAGAACTCGGATGCCCCTTCGTGAACGCGTTGTAGAAGTGTTTGCAGTAGTAGTCGCGCAGCCTGATGCCGCTGATGGTGCACTCAGGGTCGATGTGCAGTAGAGGCCCCGCCAAGGTGAACGTGCGCTCCAGCGCCTCGAACTCATGAGCGCGATGCCGCCACGCTGGCGCGTCTGGCTGAGGATAGGTCTTGCCTGGCACGAGCGGGAATACGATGGGCGTATCGACCGAGGCGACGTGCTTGAATGCCCGTTCCAGCACGTACTTCGCGCACGCGACGTAGTGCTGCTTGGTCATGCCCGTGTGGGGGCTCAGGTCGAAATCCGGGTTCTTGACTTCAAATGCGTTTCTCACGTTCGCTCTCCCACCATGAAGCAGGTCTTTGTGACGAGCGCCAGGCTCTGTCCGAGACGATTATGCCAACAACGGGGTTCCACTTTCCACTTTAGGTGGAACAAACTTAGGCGCATAGACCCACGTCATGTCCAACCTTGTGCCCCAAACTGTATTGTCAGCATAGCTTCACCTGGTGATCGGGACACTCGGGATTATTTCCATGAGTGCCGCCGTCGCCAACACAAAATTTCGGTTTGGGCTTGTTTGGTGTCTACGGACGACACGTTCTGTCTGGGTCTTGACACTTTCCCGCGCGTGGGATGCCTAAGGGGCTTCCGGGAGGCACCAGAGCGGGCTTGCGAGTTTCTTGATGGCCAGTGCACGACGTCGAGTTCTTATTTCGCTGTGAACAAATTTCTGGTGACGCAGAAAGATGCCGGAATTTGCAAGTAATTCGCCGAAAACTAGTTCGGATTTGTCAACGCCGATTGCTCGGAGTACGGAGCTCATGCCGTCACGGCAAAATAATAATCGCTGCCGATTCAGCCGGGTCGGTTTGACCAAAGACGAAGAACACGAGGCCAAGCAGGTAACGGGCGATTGTAGGTAGATGTCGTGCCATGAGTTGCTCCCTTTGATTGTGGGCAACCTCGGGCAGCGCGGGCCATCTGGCAAGCCCTGTCGGCTGAAAAGTGCTCCTTTGTCAGCCAAAATATTGGGCTTTTGCAGATGACAGGGGCGTCGAATGGCCTGACAACTGGCATTGAGATAGGGTCGCGCGTTAGACACAAAGTCAAGGTGTGCCAAACCAGGCTTGCATGGCCTTTGCGATGCTTGGGCCCAAACGTTGCGAAATCCGAGCCGAGCTATTTTCCAGGTGGCAGACGGCGAGGTGTGCGCTTGGGCAGCGCCGAGGGCTCAACGTCAGACTTCCACGCTGAAAGCGCGCGCCCGAGCGGCCCCCGGACTCCCGTCGATATCTCGACATTTCCGAATATTGCCTTACCAGTGATGCGCAATACAGGAGTGCCGTCGTCCACTGCGGGCGCGCGTTCCATTCCCTCGAAATTGCCGAAGATGCCGAGGCCGTGACAATCGATCGAAATGTTTGGGGGCACGATGATTTCGATATTGCCGAAAATGGCTCGCACGTGAAGTTCAGTCACGTCCTCCGGGATGACCGCCTCGCGCAGATCGAGTTCGATGTTGCCGAATACGGCCAGCGCCTCGGAATCGGCCGCGAGTGTCCAACGTCCGCGCCGTTCGACATTTCCAAATATCGCCATTCCCACTCGGCGCTCGACCCTGCGACGCAGCTCGGCTCGTGCGGGTTGGGCGACAATTGCGACTTCGGGCGCAACCGCTAGCTCATTCTCGGCCTCCACACGCAGGGGGACCGACTTTACCGTGAGATCGCTGAGCAGTGCCTGAACCTCTTCGGGGCTCGCTGCTGCGTAAGCTTGGTCCACGCGCTGCTCGAATTCATCCAGGGACAGTTCGTCCCGCGCGAAACTCTCCGATAGCTGGTCAATGGTTGTCTCGCGCGCTTCTCGAAGGGCTACTCGCGAAGGGTGCTGCTCGCCGTACATGAGGCCGCACTTTAGCGGGTGCGAAGGATACTGGCACCCTCTGGCTTTGGGTGACCATTTTTATGTCTATTTCCCACGAAAAAGTGGGGAATTCTTGAAGCATGGGAACAACCGGCGGCCCGAAGTATTCACCCCGGGCCCTCGGGCTATTTGTCGGATTCTCAGTGACGATGCCCACGTGGCACCATTCTGCATGGCGGCCATAGTCGCTCCGACAACCGATTGATAGAAGGCCGGGTTATGCCTAGGCTTTGGTCATTCGTCAAGAGACCAAAGTTCCCAAGCTGCTCCCATTTGGCAGCCGGGCAGCCGCTGAGCGAGCGACGGTGAACTTCGGCGGGTGATCGATGCGTAGCTTGGCAGGATGTCGGCCTCTGAACGCAACAGTGGTGGTCGGCATGTCATTTTCACGAACACTCCGCAAATCACTGCACCTCGTCGAGAGGGTGCAATTGAGCCCGTCGAGTGGGCGTCGGTCGCTGACCACGTACCGATGCCTCAAGAAGACCGTCTCAACCCAGCCACGAGACGATGCGCCTCGACCTGACCGAACCCATCACTGGAACCTCGGGTGGAACCACCCGAGGTTGGTGAGCTGCTGCCGAATAGTTGGGCTGGATACGCCGAGCGATGCGGCTTTCGCATTTGTAGGCCGCCCCGATTAATTGCCGCCAATGATTGTCCCAGCCTCACACTTGAGCCGGCTGAGGCCATTTCACCTTGGCCGACCATGCTTGCAAGCTCAGCGGCTGAAAGCCATACCGGCTGGCCAACGCCGGGATATCGATGCTGTAGCCGACGCGGTCGAACCATTCGTACATGATGGCCATATCCTCGCTCATCTTACGGACCTCAGCCACGGGCAACGAGACGAACTCGATCTGCTTGGCAAGGGCCTGGCCCAGGATCTGTGCGGCCTTCGGCATGGTTTTCTCATCGCCGGCGATGTCGATCGCCACGCCGTTCAGCTCCGCATGCCGCGCGAAGGCCAGCAGCCCGAACCGACCAATGTCATCCACCGCGATCATCTGCAAGCGGGTCTGCGGCTGGATAGCGACTACGAGCTTCCCGTGCTCCACCGCGGGCCACATCCAGGGGCTGGTGAAGTTATCCATGAAAAAGACCGGGCGCAGGATGGTGTAAGAAGGGAAGCCGAGCTTGCGCACGGTTTCCTCGATCTGCCACTTGCTGTCGAAATGCGGGATGCCGGTTTGCTTATCCGCCGACGCGACCGAGCTATAAACGAAATGCCGGATGCCGGCCTTGTGAGCCAACTCCGCGAACCGCCGGCCCTGCGCTTGCTCCCCGGCCACGCCGGCTTCCATCATCGTCTGCACCGCAAAGGCGCCCCACGCCCCTGCTAGCGCGCGTTCGACGGCGGCCACGTCATCCAGATCCCCCGCCACGATTTCCGCCCCCAGCCGGGCCAGCTCACGCGCCGCCGGCGATTCCGGCTTTCTGGTGAAGGCCCGCACGGTGAATCCGTTGGCCAGCAACTGGCGCGCAACCGCGCCGCCCTGTTGGCCTGTTGCACCTGTTACCAGCACTGTCCGTTGCATATTTTCCGTTGTCATAGTGCGCTCCCTTTTGCTTTCAAGAACCTGCTTGTATTTCGTTCTCAAACAACTTTAATGCTGACCGCTGATCAATTGCGCCAAATTCGCGTCAATTGCGAGAAACGCCTGCAATTTTCTGTGGATAACCATCATTGGGAGGCAGCCCAAACGCGCAGTGGACGCAAGGTCGGTTGCTCAAGAAGAGCCTAGGTGATCAAAACCGCATCACTTTGCCAAACGATGCTTCAATCACCACCGAAGTTCGCTATGGCTCATCCAGCCGCTATCCGTCTGCCCAAGGCTGCTCCCACTTGGCAGCCGGGCAGCGGCTGAGTGAGCGACGGTGAACTTCGGCGGGTGATCGAGGCGTAGGTTGGCAGGACGACGGCATCTGGACGCAACAGTGGTGGCCGACACATCATTTTCACGAACACCCAGCAAATCACAGAACCTCGTCGAGAGGGTGCAATCGAGCCTATCGAGCTTCGGCGGCGACGTATCACCGTTACACCCGTTCTCGGCGGTACCGTGGTAGCGGCTTACTGACTGACGGTGAACTTGGGCGGGTGATCGAGCGTACCTTGGCAAGGTGACGGCCTCTGAACGCAACAGTGGTTGTCCGAGTAACCGAATTCTCGAACACCAAGCAAATCACTGCACCTCGTCGAAAGGGTGTGATCTGCCCCATCGAGCGAGCATTGGTGGACGGGCGGGGCACCGACGGCTCGACCGGGCCGGCTCAATGACTATGACAAGAGATCTCCACGACCTCGCTTGCATCATAGTTGTCAGGCATTTTGAAGAATCGTCCGACCACTGACTGCTTTTCTCGACACACCTCATTTGCTAAGTGTCGCCGACCACTGACCGGAATAGTTCCGATAGCGCATCGTGACGAGGAAAGAGCAGCAATGTGACAGGGCGATTTACTCGACACCCCCTTTGGATCTAGCCTGAAACATGATGACCGCGGGACACAATCCACAGGTCCAAATTACTGTTCCTGTTCTTAATGGCGCTGCAAGCGTCGGGCTGTCTCCGAACTGGCGGTGTTGAGATCAGGCCCGTGGCTCTCTCCGTGCACAAGCCCGCGAATGTGGCGTTGTATGTTGCAGTCAACCAAGACGGGCGTGGGGTCACGTACCTGACAGCACAAAACTTTCGAGTTTACGAAAATGGCGTAATTCTCGATAACGCTCAAGTAGAGCTGAGACTGCTGCCGGCAAGCGCGGTTACGGCGAGGCGTGTTGCACTTCTAGTAGATATGAGTCGGATGCTAGACGACGAACAACGCACTCAGCTATTGAACGGGCTCGCGGCTTTCGTTGGGAAACTTAGGCACCGACAACCCGTGAGCCGGTTCGCTTTTGATGGTTCCACGAGTTTGTACAGTGCGATCGTGGACGCGGCCACAAAGCTCGACCGCGCCGTGGCCAGTGAAAAGCAGCCCTTGCAGCGCGGAACACTGATTGTTATTGCGCAAAACCCGGACCTAGCCGGCCGTGTCAGTCAACCTGATGCGCGAAAATTCGTGCAAGAATCGCCACATCAGTACTTCTTGTTGACCGTCGGCAAATGGGCCACAGAAACCGATGTGAGTTGGCTAGGAAAAACGCAAGCCCTTAGAGCAGCATCGTTCAATACGGTAACTAGCCCCCTCGATCAGATTGCCGAGTCCGTGGAAAATGATTACTTCCGATATTACGTCGTTTTTTACTGCTCACCGGCACGCACGGGTACGCGTCAAGTGACGCTTGAGGTCACCATTACGAACGACAAAGGACAGAAACAATCCGCCAACTATAGCACGGTGTTTGAAGCCAAGGATTTTGGGCCAAACTGCCAGTCCAATACACCCCCGACCTTTAGTCGCATCTCACGTCTGGAAGTGGAGACGATTAAGCAAAACTGAAGCGGTTCGGTCATCGGCAGCACGAACACATGGCGACGAAACTTGAGCAAAGTCCCAAAATTCGCTTTGACCGAAACGCCGCGGTTTCGCGCGAGCATCCCCATTTCTTTGGCCCCGGACCATACTAGTTTGCTACCGTTTTTAGCCCAACGGAGGAACTATCTCATGAGAAGACTAATTGGTATTGGCTGCGCATCGGTGGCAATTGCCGCATTGGGCATGCTGGGCTGCAGCAGCAGCAAGTCATCGAGCACCACGACAAGTGGCCCGATTACGAACGTACCGAGTAGCACGGTCGCAAACACTTTGACAGCTTCGGAAGCAGTTACGGCATGCGAGGAGATCTTTGCGTACATCGAGTCTGCGCTCAAAGGCCTGGGGTGCGTTGGAGCCGGCAGGGTGGCCGCACTCATGGGAGGAGGCAGTGACCCGACGGCAACTTGCCAAATCACATACAACACGTGCATGCAGCAACCCGCGGCGCCTGACGCTGGCACTACTGAGTGCTCGACCGCTTCGGCTCAGTTGTCCACCTGCACAGCGACGATCGCGCAAATCAACCAGTGCATGGCTGATTACACCAGCGCCTTGAAGTCAGCTACCGCTTCAGTCACTTGCGCGACGGCCCTATCAGATGCTGGAACGTCAAGTACAACCACCCCCACAACGCCGGCGAGTTGCACGCCGCTACAGACCACGTGCCCCTCGCTAAGTGCCGTTATTTTCGGTACATCAAGCTCGTCACCGCCCTCGGAAAATGACAGGTGAACCGCATGAACTTATCTGCTGACTGATATCGCTCCGACGTAGTGCGAAATGACGACCTCCGGCGACCACATCAAAGTTCGGGTCAATGAAGAGTTGGTACTCGACGCGGGGACTACCGAAAAGATACTAGGACCCGACGGGCCAGAGCTACTAGTCCGGCCGCCGGACACTACGCTTTTCCACCAAGTACTGGCGTACTTGCGATCGAAGCCAAATCCAAGTGCGCGGCCATTGGGTTCGATGGCAGGTCGCGAGGGCATGGCGGCTACTGCCCTGGCACTGCGTTGGGGTTCGTACCTCGCCGTGCTAGTCGACCACGAAAAGACTGTCTGGGTCGAGGCTTACTCGACAGGCACAAGCCGCGTCAGTGACACCGAGATGGCCCGTATCAATATTGAGGCTTCCGCGGCTTTGGCAGACTGGATTGACCTTTTTCGCGCTGACCACGACAGTTATTGCAACTTGCTGAACGCGCCACTTGTTACCTCCCAATGCCAAAGAAGAGGCCGAAGCTCAAAGTCACCGAGTTTGGAGCCCTGGCAGATCCTGATGTGGCAGAACGCATTGATCCAGGCAGCCGATCCCGTACGAGTCAACCAAGCGCGCGTGCATCGCCGAGTCACACCCAACTCGCGTCTTTTCCAATGCATTGGTAAACACTGCCTGGCGCAACGGACCCATCGAAGACATTCATGCCGGGAATTTCCGTGGATACCCGCTCGACCAGCGACGGATAACGCCTGCGGAGGAGCAAGACCTCATGGCCTTCGCGAACGAACGGCTGGCGCTCGGGATGACGGTCTGCCTGCAGTTCGCCATGGAGCAACCGCGACGCCCATGGTCAGAGCAAGTCTTGCCATACGGCCTTGGCGAGATGATGTTGATAACGCCTTCGGGGTGGTCTCTCACCGAAACGTCGCATGAGGTGCGCCTTCCTTTGTAGGATTCCAGTACTGCGATGGCGGACAGGCGTCAAACCCATGTGCGACAGCCCTCTTGACGGTCTATTCGAGCGCCGAGTCATATTTCGGTGCCGTACTCGGTCCAGGTATCGCCGACCGATATTTCAAGGCGTGAAGCACCAAATAGGTGTATCCTTCTTCATGTCTGTTGCCGTTTCTTATCGGTAATATGCTGCAGACAGGTGGATGGAATCATGGACAAGCGCTGGTATCCCGTGGCTTTTTCGGTAGCGATGGTCGGCTGCAGTGGAGACGTGGACACGGGTAGCCCGTCCGCGACCGGAGGCCAACCAAACGTATATTACGGCATTGGATTTGTTACGGGTGGTACAAGCAGTATTGACACAGGCACGCCTGCTGCAACGGGAGGGCATATCGCAATGGTCGAATATGGTCCCATCTCCGTGAATACCGGCGGGATCACTGCCGTTGGAGGAGGCTCATGCACCCAGACAACCACCGCGGTCTGCACGAGCGGCAATGGAACCGGCTATTCGTGCACAAGTTCCGCGCAGCCGGAACAAGGGGATCCGAGCCTCATTTGCAACACAAACGGCGCAGGTGACTACTGTTGCATCGCAAGTTCCACATGCAACTACGATCCCAACGTTACTGGATGCGGGTCTGGATCCCTTGGCTACAGTTGTGCGATCGGCGGCCAGCCACCGGACGCCACGGACAGTACGCTCGTGTGTAGCGTGCCTACAACGACGAACGGTCTTGACGAATACTGTTGCTTTACGAACGCGACGACACCGACCAGCGGAGCCACGTGCCAACAAGACCCGAGCGTGGTGGGCTGCGCAGCGGATTCCTATGGGTTTTCTTGCACTGGAACTGATATTCCGGATGCGGATTTCTCGGGCATCACTTGCAGCACAGGTACGCCAGGAACCGACTACCCGAGGGGGTTCCGCCACTCTCTATTGCTGCGCATATCAATGATTCTCAAATTTGGGTTTGGGCGAAGACTAAGAAAATCAGGTTAATGGCGCGATAATCACGGAGTGACCTGTCCGAAGTGCCCACGGTTCGATGGAATCGCACCACCAGCGTCGTCGAATATCTTGGGACTCCAGTGATGCAACTGCACGAGCTGCATTTCTGGCTCCAGGGGCAGTATTCTTTACTTACGATTCACCTGCGCTCGATCTGCGATTAAATTCGATGGATTACGACCTGCCGCGTCCCCCACAGACGCTGCAGGGCCTATTTCAGATCACACGACCATATGGCTCGTCGGGAGCCGAAAACGCGAAAACTATTTCCAAATTCGCAGGCTAGGAAAATTCGAGTTGTTGTTGGAACCAAGTCGGTTTTGGATTTTGTAGATCGGTTCAAATTTCTCGGGGAAGGAATAATTCCTGGGGACAGTTTCATGCCCGAATCGTCACGCCAGGAGTGTTCAGGTCCGGAAGCATATCTGGTTTACCGGTAGTGCAAACGAACTCACGGGTCATACACTCTGCAACGAGACACGTTGTTAGGCTTGGTCGCGGTCACGCCGAGGCATCCCAAGCCACAATCACTCATCGACCAACCCACGGAAATCCCATTGCGCCAGGAACATCAGGACTCTGAATCGTTTGGCAGCTCGTTATTGCCCGAAGTCGGCGACTTCGACAAGGGAGGATCGAACGGCCCTTTGCCAGGCCACACGAAGTGGCGGCTGTACGCTTGCTCCATCTTCGGGTTGCCCGTCTTCGAAAACTGCAGCGGCGCCCCGTGCCCGCGCTTGCCCCATCGTACGTAGGCGGTTTGCGAAGGCACCAGCTTCAGGTCATGGGCATGCATACGCAGAATACGAAGAATTTTCCCCAGTTTCGTTAGGTTGCATTGGACCACGCGTTCAAGATATGGAATGCGACCGAAACGCCAGTCCTCGACTTCCGCAGCACGCAGGAGCTTCATGCGAATCAACACGTCGATTGGAGTTACCACCTTGCCCGTCGCCAAGATAGCCGCTACGGCCCGTTCGACACGGAGAAATAACGGATCTTTCTTGAAGTCGTTCACTGTCACACATCGGGCAGATGCCCATATCTGGCTGGCTTTGCGCTCCGCCTTGACGCCTGCCCAATACTCGTGTGCTGGTCCCCCGAAATCGGGTGAAGTCGCCGCGCGCAAAGCCAGCTGGCTGGGCTTGGCCTTCTTCGTCTTTGAAAGCGTGCGGTTGTCTGCAGCCGGCGAAGTCATGTTGAACCTGTCGGGCTCACGAAGGTTTTCTGCCAGCAACAATTCTTGTATTTCTTACCCGATCCGCATGGACAGGACTCATTGCGGCTAACCTTCACGGTCGATTTGGAAGCATGGTAAGCAAGCAGGATTCTGCCGAATTCATTCATGCGCGCGTAGCGTCGGGCGTGCCGCTCGTGGTACGCAGGATGGCGCTTCTGGTATGCGGCCCAGAGACGCTTGAGATTCTCTTGAGAGCCCTTGTCAGGCTCCAATTTGCAGACACCGGACTTGTCAATGGTCACCCAACCCATGAATGTCGGCGCCTCCATCTCAACATCGTCGAATCGCACACGGACGCGACCGCAATCGCACTCCGGCATCACGCAATAGAGTTCGACTGCTTCGTAAGTTCGCCTTTCGATGACGAAGTAGTCTTCGCGAACGCCGAAATATGCCTCCTGCCACGAGACCTCGTCGCCTGGTTCCCAGCCGGCCACGTTGACCGGTGGTTGGCTCTTTGCCTCGGGATCTCCTGCCCTTTACCTCGATACCAAACTCTTGCGACCTGTTCGAGCATTTCGCCGTCAGACATTCGAGCACATCATATAACCAGGGGAATCGGTCTGTTAGTGGGAGGCATCGACCATATTTGACTCGGCGCGTTTCAGCCGTATCAATGTTAGTTCAAAGACTGCACAATCTTCTCCGATTCGTTCCTCAAGGTTGGTTTGCCAGCCCCGCTATTCATTAATGTCTTCGCTGCGACAGCGGCCGCGACGAGTGTTCTTTGTCCTGACGCGAGGCGAGAACCACGAGCAGCACGGCAATCACATTCAGCTCTCGGACACGTCTGCACCCAAATCCACTGCGACTGGATCCCGGGGCCGCCCAACTCCATGAGGCCATCTTCGAGTGCAAGGCGTGGTGAGCGGAGTTTCTTGGCCATCTCGATGCCTCTGCGTTGAACGCCCCTTACCAGATATTCGTCGTCAGCGGAACCGTCGGTTGGATTTGGCCAGTGGCATCGCTCAACTTATGTGCACCGGGGTAGGGTCGCAATTGCTTTCAACGCTATTGGTCCAAGAATTGCTAAACCTGGCGATCAGCAATCCTCTCCCGGTGGGCGTTCGCGACGACCTCAATGGCCAGATCGGTTGCTGACTTGACTAACCTGGGTCAAGTGCAATTTGGTATTGGTGCTCGTTGCAAATCTCTCGATATCAGCGTGATTGATCGCAAATTCGAGTTTCCGGCACTCCCCTCCCCGCGTGTGACCACGATTGGTACCCGCACGGGTGCGGGTTCTAATCAAGGACACAACCAACGGCGCTGCCCCGGGGCTGAAGAGATGTCGAATCTCAAGTTGTTCTCTTGCTGGAGTTCCGGGACAGCTTGCAAGGCATTGATCAGTTTTCGCACGCATGGATCGTCACCTACTCACACGAAGCCCACACGTCATTCGGCGTCCACGCCGACTCGACTCAATGCCTGAAGCCTTACTACCCGGCCTATGATTGCGTCTAGACTGCCGCTGTTCCGGGTTGGGTTGACAAGCTGATGGCAGGATACTTCTGAGGTCGAGGGCTCCGAAATGAGCTGAACATGCCAAGTTAATGACCCACGAGCGGGGCCATGAAACGGTCAGTCCCCTCGCCTGGACCGATTACGCTCGATTCGACGCCAGTCGCCACTTGCTAATCGGCGCTGTTGAGGAAGCCGCCGTGGCCACATCATTAATGATAAGCAACGTTCGCTATCCGTCGCTCGGACGCCAACCACAGCTGGGGCGAGCAACCGCAGTGCCTGACTTCGTCCGACTAACGAGCTGAATTGGACATAGAAAGGGCCGAGCGAATCGAGAGATGATCGTCAGACAAGATTGCCCTGTATGAAAGCCGTAATCGCGACAAGGGCTCACAACTTCGCGGTCAAAGCGAGGGTGGTTCGCCATAAACACGGGATTTGCCGATCAAGGCGGCCCATAAACGCCGCAAAATCCCCAAGTGGTGCTCCAACTATCTGGAGCACCACCTGGAGCACCACTTGGGAGTAACGCGGGGGTCGTCGGTGTAACACCTGGTAACGTAGTTCCGCGCACTTAGAACGGGTGGTAACGCCAAAGAACGGCTTTTTTTGTTTTGCCAAGGTCAACGTCGAGGGTTCAAATCCCTTCTCCCGCTCAAAGAAAGTAAGCAATTGCGGCCAGTTAGAAGCTAACTTCTCACTGGCCGTTTTCGTTGGAGCACCACTTCGGTGTTTGGAGCACCACTTGGAGCACCACCTGCGATTGCACGCTCATCACGCGCCGCCACAAGGTCGATGACGCGAGCAATGCCGCTCCGTTGTTCGTCCACGTTTACGGTCGAGTAGTGACGCTGCATACGCTCGTGACCACGCTCGCGCAAAAGTGCGCGCGCGGCAGACCGCTTGCCCGGCGCCCTCGAGCCCGCATTGTTGGGCCAGACCGCGCCATTCCTGCAAGCCATTGAACAGCTCATCGAGCATGCCGACGACGTGACGGAGCGTTGCCAAGCGCCATTGCTCGCCTGCGTGATCCGTTCAGCGGTCTCGCGGTTCCGGAACTCGAGGATTTATGGCACGACGCGCGCGATCTTATCGCGCTTTGCGGGCGACGTGGACAGGTGCATCATCGTATCGAGCTCGACAGCGACTATTTGCGGATCCTCGACATCAACCGTCATCTGTGGCGCCCACTTACTGACGCTTGGTCGGCAGGGAAGAGAGCCGCCCAAGTACCGCCCCGGCTTGGGCGTGTTGACCTTGTTCTTGGTCGGGGCGGCACGCGCTCATCACGCGCCACCATCAGTCAAAACGAAACTCGAAGTGCGGCCCCACCTGCCACCAATGGACCCATCCGCCAGCAGTGCTGAGGTTTTGATAGCTCACGTGGCCACCAAAGCTGAACCAGTCAACCCTGCCTTCTATGGCTCCACCGTAATCTACGAACCAACCCAACCCCTGGGGTCCGAGTCCGCTTAGGTGGAAGTAACCGAGTATTTCGGTATCTAGTTGCAAAGAGCCGGTCGGCAGCAAGAACCCGAGCCGCGAACCAAGTCGCGGGGGGCCAGCTTCGTAGTGTCTCGAGGGAAGCAGGTCGGGCAGATTCAAATACCCGGCGATGATTTCCGGTTGGATGATGACGGTATGAAAATGCCACGAGCGGGGAAGCCCCAGCCGATAGCCCAAACGCAAATCAAAACCTCCTCCTAATTTCTTTTCGTCCGAACCAAAGGCAAAGTTTCCATCGGCACCGACCGCGAGCTGGGCCTGCGCTGGCCGCGACCCCATCATCAGCGTTGCTACCAGCGCAACTAACCCGACTACTTCAAAGTTCTTCATTGACGCTGCCCCTTCAAGGCCTCTTGCGACGGCCCGGCTAAGCACTGAAATACGACCCTTCGGTTGCCAACCTCGGGCGGAAGCGGCTGCCAATTGCAATTAGCTTCCCACAGACGACCTACGGTTGTGTCAAGTATCCTTCTCACTTTAACGTAATTGGCTCCACTGGGGCAGTTCAGGGGTTGCAGCTGTCCGTCTTCGCCGCACTTCCAAGTTGGGTTCGTTCGAATTGGAAATACGGCCCAGTCGCCTTGCTGCGTCAAATCCCCACGTTCTCGCGGATTGGCTCGGCGTTGATAGTATATAGCGCTCTTGCCCTCGTTAACTATTTTCCCATTGGCATCGGCGATGGGAATGAGAACCTCTTTGCCCACCGCACATGTTCCATACACGTCTGCGAGAGATTGCAGCGGCGCCCCGTGATTCCACGACGTTGGACAGGCGCCGCCGCAAGCAGCGTGGTCTTCTTTGGTCGGCGGGTGACTGCAAAGCGAGCCAACGCTGCCACATCCGGCGAGTGCTCGGGCTCGTTCCCACATCCGCACGTAACCTTCAGCGGATTTGAAGAGCGGGGCCATGACGACACTCTCATCGCCAAGGATGTTTGCCGTGTCTTGGAGCATGTCGGGAACGAGCCCATAATGCGCCAGCCCGTCCACGTTGAAGTCGTACGTGCGCTCCCCCATCACGTAAGGATCGAGCGGCTCATTTAAACCACATTCGACGTCGCCAATCCTTTGCCGGTCCCGCTTGTCTTTAGCGCAAGTATTGACCCCTTTGGAGTACATCACCGGAAATCGCTGGTCGTCGATTTGATATTGGCCCTTGTCCATTAGCGCTTCGAGCAGCTGTGCTGCCGCCTCAGAACCACTAGACGCATCGAGATACGTCCCGCACGCGTCGTCGCCAAAACGCGGCCAAACAGAACCGGTGACAATGAAATCCGAGGCAATTCCGATGGCTCCGCTGTTCTTCATCCGGGCCTGGGCAAAAAGCATTGCGGCCGCGAAGCTCTTCGAAGATCCGGCGCAATCATTGGCAAATGGGAGCGCTTTGAGCGGACTTGGCAGATCGGAATCGGCTCGTAATGCAGATTCATCCATCGGGCCTTGACCCAGAAAGACACCGATCGCCCCCTGGCTTTGGCGGACTCTCGATACCTCGGAGCTGCTGATGTCATATTCCCTGGGCAGATTTTCGCGATTGACCGTGCCAGGTCCGTTCCAAGGCGCCTGCTGCCTGGATCGACACGCTTGTTCGAGAACAATCGGATCGCACTTCTTTGATTTTTTCTCTTGTTCAAGAACAATCGGATCGCACATATCACAGCCGGTCTTTTTTGCAATATTCGTGAGATGGCGCACGCAGTCACGCATGGGGTATTGTAACGAGAGCAAGTCTCCTCTCACACTATTGCTCGTCGAACTCTCCAGACCATCGGCGCGGTCCGAGTAGTCAACTTTAATGGGCAGACCGCGGAAATGCGCATGCGATACGATCAACGGATATTGTTGGCACTCGTTCTTCTCGAGTAGTGCATAAAGGTCAAATAGCGTTTGGTCCGACATGTGCGCGATGTCCACAAGCAGGCCGTGTTTCATAAGCAACGTCATGAATTCCTGGCCGCGGCCGGTAAGGCCACGCCGGTTCCGGTGTCCAGGCGGAAGCCTGTCATAGGGACCTTGCACGGACTTGAAGTGGGGGTCCGTGTTGAGGAGTGGGTGTAAGACCCCATAACTAAATGTGTTGCCGAGGATGGTTCTACTGTACGTGTAACCGCCGCTTGGATGCGGAAATACGTCGCTTAGAACGATGCGGCGTGGGTTCGCCAGGCGAAACAAAATTCGTTCGCTGGCGGCGTCATCTGGCGATTCGGATTTTGACAGTGGACTAGTCTCCGAAGTGATCTCGTAGAATGAGGCAGGTCCGAACGGCTTGTTCGTGAGGAAACCCGAGATCTCTTGCACGGTATCGCGAAGCTTAGCACCACGGTACAGCCAATCATTCACCGTATTGTAGAGATCTTCGAAGACCGCGGTGCCTCCCAACATGTTATCCATTGCATGAACCGCGATTACTTGCCGAATGCCAAGGTTGTCCAGCTCATTGACTTGAGCCTCAACGGAGCGACCGTCAACTTGCCCTAGCTGGTCAACCTCTACACCTAGAATTACCGCCAGCCTGTTCTCGGCAATAATCTCGCGCGCTTGTTCAGGGGTATAAGCGATCTGCATCCAATCTTTATTGAGAGCCGCAAGCTCGCGCATCGCTTGAACCTGAGCCCTTACAACATCAAGATCAGCCGTTGTATCCACGGTCGGTAACCCGCGGCTTGAACAGGTAACCCACCCCACACCGTATTCTAGTCCTTGGTTGTGAACGGCCATGGCAGTCATGAGCCTCAAGCCCCCCAGGTAGGCGCGATGAATCTGCGTGATGTGATATTGCTGGTGCGCGCCCAAACGGTGATTGGGAAAATCGCGGAAACTCGGGGCGCCTTGCGAGGGATGGACGTCGGCGATTTGGGGTGAAGCAAGGTCAAGAAAGTTAGCTCCAACACGATTTTCGGTCGCGTTGATCATCACCGGTGCGGCAAAACCGCCATGGTGCGCGTTATAGGGCATATCCGGGGCGTTGCAGGGGGGCACATCACGAGCAATGGCCGCGGCCCGTGTCGGTCCAATATACTCATCAATGCTGCCGCCGGGAACGCCCCAAATCGTATGAACACCCTGCGTGCCACCAAGGGCCAGATACGACATGGGGTGAGCGTGGAAATCGGCAAATCCCCAATAGGAGCGCGAGTTAGTTCGCGCGAAGGATCGAGCGGGGCGTCCGTTGTCTCGATGCGCCCGACGTTGACGTGATGGTGTTCGGATAGATCGGAAAATTCGGATTAAAGCCCTCAGCCCCTTTATTTGGCAGTGTGGCATATCGGGCGATGGAAATTCTGTGACCTGCACGGATTCCTGGTTTGCTCCCCGCCACACATACACCGGCACGTAACTCTTGAAGTCCCAAACCGGCAAAGGCATCTTCAGTACATTCAGTCCGTTTGGAGGCTCACCACATTCTTTCAAATCGCCTTCTTGTGGCGGTTCGACCAACAACTCAACACCCACGTCGGGGTGGTTATCGCCGCCGATTGCGACACGCAGATAATTCTTGTCGATCACAAACTTTTTCCATAGATTGCCCTTAGGCTTGTCACCTCGGTCGTAAGAATTATCTTTGTTTCGATGATCATCTTTGGGTGAGCCCTGGGCGTACGCCGAGCTGACCCAAGGTCCGCTAGCCTCGGGCACGATGGGATACTTGGTCTTGCGCCAATAATCACCGCCAATCGGGACCAGCATCGGCGCCGCTTTAGAGCCGCCGGCTTGCAAGGCTTTTCGCTGACGGTCGGTCCAGCGCGGGCGAACGGTCTGTGCTGGTACGTCCGGGACGTTGATTGGCTGCTCTTTGGCAAACGCGTCACCCACATGAGACCAATTCTTCAGTTCGGAATCGAACACAAGCGTGATGGCGTTCGAGGGCAAGCGAGCATCCGGCTGCGTTTGGCATTGTAAACTAACGTCTTGCCCAGAAGGCGATGGGAGAGGCACATTGTTGGGCACCATCTCCACTCCGCCACAACCGCACAGGCTTAGCGCAACGGCACCCGTGATGGTCAATTTCGAATAGGCCCAAGCGACTGGAAGACCCCTTGAATATTGCATGGCTACGCTCATTCAAATCCCAACTAAGACGGGAGCTAACCGGCTGGAGAGTCACATTCGGTGTGGACCGATGTCAATCTGAAATTGCGGGGCGGGACCCCTGCTGACAACCCACATAACACTCGCGAACGTGGCATTCTTCTGAACCGGTGCAATTCGTCCACTCCCACAAGCGGAACGTCGCCGCTCGCGCTTCATTGGGTCGTGACGGCACTTGGACACCAGCAAGCGGCCGCTTACACGCAAAGCCGGTTGCCCTTCGGCTGATGGCAGTTTTTCCAGGGCAAAGGGCAGCCCTGGACCGTCGCCGACCCAGCCACGTAAATTGCCAGGGAATTTCCTGCCGGTAATGTTCGTATAACCTTCCCTGAGAAGCCCAGGAACGCTCTTATCACTTTGCCTAAAGATTTTGGAGCAGCGGTTAGCTCACCTGTGATATTGGTCATTGACCGCGAAATTCCCGATGTCGGAGATCTGCTATGAAACATCGTGTGTTGTCCTCATTGAACGCTGGATTGCAGCTGGTTGTCATTTCGCTAGTCCCGGCTTGTGTCGTTTACTCGACACCGCCGCAGCCACCACCTCAGCCCGTCGCGGCACCGCCCGCAGTCGTGCAACCGGAAGGAGTCGCTTCGGCCAACGCAGCGGTGACCGTAGAACCAACCGTGTATCCCGAGGTGCCGCCGCCAGACCCAGTTCCTGAGATCCAACCAGCAACTCCGGGTGGCGGGTATTATTGGGTCCAAGGCTATTGGGATTGGTACGGCACTGACTGGGTATGGGTTGGCGGGTATTGGGTTCCCCAGCGTGCGGAATACGTCTATGTTGGGCCGCGCTTTGTGTTCGTCGAAGGACGCCCCGTTTACTATCGGTCGTACTGGGCAGGACCTGCCGGGAGGCGAGAATATGGAACCGGTTACGGGGGACGAAACGAGCCGCCTGCCGCCTGGCGCGCACGTCCAACGACCACTCCTGCAACTTGGAGAGCACAGCACAATGAAGGTTGGAAGGCGACTCCCGGTGCCGCTACGTGGCATCCTCAACCTGCGAACAACCACGTAGCCGGCGCTCAATCAGGGCCGATTCAACCTGCGCCCGCACGCACGGAAACGAGATCAGCCCAGCCCGTGAAAACTGAGACAGGTCACGGCCAATCTTCCTCTACAGCGGGTCACTCGGAGGTTCACAATCCAGCAACTGGAGTCGGCCCCGCGAAACCATCACAAACTACCGGAACACAACCGGGGACGGAAGCGCGTACGGCACCGCCAGCTGCGACACAACCGGGTCCAGCAGCGCGTACGGCACCGACAGCTGCAACGCAACCGGGATCATCCGCGCATACGGCACCTGCACCCGCGGCGCGTCCGGCATCACAGCCGCCGGCCACTCGCAAGCCTGCGCCCAAGGACGAACACAAGAAAAAGAAGTAATTCTTTTTTTTTCGGATCCCCTTGGAGGCCGTTGGCCGCGAACTGCACCGGGGCATCGCAACGCCGCTGAGCTACCGTCTTTGCTTGACGGTGGCTCGTGGGTTTTACGTGGTGCTCAATTATCGGTGATGCTGGACTTGCACCCTTGCAGTACGTTGAGAACGGCGTACTTATCACTCTGGATGGTCCTGCAAGTGTTCGGGCACAGAACCAATTCGGCGGTGCTCGGGTCGATGTACCAACCATCGTCGGTACCCCCACCGCAGGTTACATCACACGTTTGATAAATCAGCCACTGCGCTGTCGGTGTGCCGTTGACGACATTTTCGTCATAAATGACATTAATGTTGTTGGGGTCGGGTGGTTGACCGTTGGTTGGAGCCGGGATCTGAACGCTGCAAGGGATCGCCTCTTTCATGATGACATTGAGTGCGTCCGCCAAGTCTTGAGCAAAGTTAACCGATTGGGTCATATCGAAATGACAATAATTGGGGCCACTGTTCTGACAACCCGTAGTAAGCGGAGTGCCGCCCGCGGTGGCCGCCGCCGACAGCCAGGGTCGAGCGTCTTGTCCTGTACATGACTGTGCGTCGCTGCCCGGTGATCCTATGATGAACGTCTTTACGGTCGGAGTGCCATTGAATGCGGCAGTGATGTCAGCGATGATGGGTGCCGTAGGAGCAGGGCTACATTCAGCGCCAGTGCCCTCGCATCCAGCCGCGATGGTGGGTTGCCCGTCGGTAATGAGCACAATGAAAGGTGTGTAAAAGCCGTACATTTGCAGCGCCGGAATGACTCCGCTGTTGTAAGCATAGTCGTACGCGTCCTCGGTCGGCGTGCCTCCTGCCGGCAAGGCATTGGACAACCCCTGCGCAATAAGCGCTCTTTGCGCCGTATTGGCGCTGGCAGCACCCAGCGGTGCCACCGGAATTGCCGCTATAGTATTTACGCAATTTGTAACATCTTGAGGCGTCGTATTGGTATTGGGAACCGTAGACATATTGGGAAAGAACAATATGCCGACGCCCGTATAATCGGGTAATCCGTTCAAAATTGCATTGGCCAAGGCCGCCTGAGTGACCGCCCACTTTGACTGACCATTACTGCCATTATAGACGGTGTCGTTCATCGACCCGCTAACATCGACGACAAACTCGAGCAACGCCGGATTGACTTCGAGTTCCGAACTCGTGCCTGCGCAAGCGTTATTTTCAATCCTCGCCAAGATGTCGGCTGTGGCTATGGTCTGCCCGCCCGTAAGGTTTGTGCACCCGGTTCCGTTGTTTGAACCTGCATCGCCTGCATTATTGACGGAGCCGCCGGTTCCAACGAAAAGTCCGCCACCGACACCGCCAGTCCCAGCCCCCATGCTTGACGTGCTCAAATTGCTAGCAACGCCACCAGTGTTCGTGGCCCCGACAAAAACGGACGAATTCGTGCCGACAGAAGTGGCCGACGAAGAGCTACTGCCGTTTGCAGAACTGTCATCGACGGATCCGCCGCAAGCCGCCAGTAGCGCTGCACCAAACACCAATGCTGCGCAGACCGTGCCGATGTTTGTGGTCGAATACTGTTCCGAATCATTCGCTTGCTTGGCCATGTGCAGAATTTCCTTAAGCTAAAATGAATCCAAGTTCTGTCCCAAGTGACTCAGTGCCGTGTCGCGATGAGCCCAGGAATTCGACGAACAGTATAGCTTAAACGCGACCCCGTTTGGCCTAAATACGAGCGCACAAGCCGCGCTACCGCTCTGTAATACCGCGATTATGGGGTTACTCAATGGGCCAACGCTCCTCACCCTGGCCTATTCGATGACTAAAGTTAGCCAATTCTCGGCTCTCAGGCGGCGCGCTATGATGCACTCGAGTTCTCAGTGCCGCAACAACATAAGAGCACCGAAGCGCAGCCAAAACGCAGGCCCCAGCCAGGATCTGCGGGCGTGGTGACAGGCAAGTTTACGGCAGTACTACTATTCGGGTATAAGCTCGAGTCGTGAAGAGTGATGAAGAGCTCATGTTGGCCTACTGCGCTGGAGATTCCGCGGCTTTTGGCGAGCTCTTTGGACGCTATGCGCCCATTCTTGGGCGTGTTCTGCGCAGATTTGGACCGAGTAAGGACCAGTTGGCGGACCTGGTACAGCAGACTTTTTTGCAGTTACATCGAGCTCGGAACGACTTTCGCACCGATTGTGAATTGCGCCCGTGGCTGATGACCATCGCCTTCAATTTGGCACGGGAACAGCTCCGACGAGCCCGCCGTCGGCCGGAAGCGGAGCTCGATGCGACCGCCGAGATCAAGCACGCTCGTCAGCCCGAGGAGCAGCAACGTTTCGAAATCCGCCGGGACTTGTCGCGCGCCCTTCAGCAATTGCCGAGCGACCAGCAGGAGGTGGTGCGGCTGCATTTCGTGGAAGAGCTTTCCTTCGAGGAAATCGGCGAAAAAGTTGGGGCCAGTACCGGGGCTGTACGCGTCCGGGCCCACCGCGGCTATACGGCATTACGAAAGTTGCTGTCAGTCAGTAACATTTCCAATGACATCGACATAGATAAGGGGCGTGGGCCATGAATTGGACCTGCGATGAAACGCGCCGCCATTTGTTGCGACAGGACAAACTGTCGCAAGCGGCGCTGGAGCATCTGGCACACTGTGCCGTGTGCCAGGAAATGATGGACCTCCACACGGCCATTGAACTTGATTCCAGCTCGAACGCGAACGCTGGCGCGATCGATGTCGTAAGTCTATTAAGTCAATCTCAGCTTCAGCTATCTCGAGAGCGGGGGCTGCTCGCGTGGCTGCGCAGCCGCAAAACGCCCTTGCGCCTGGCTTTGGGTGTAAGCGTCGCGCTGATACCCGCGGCGGCGCAATTGGCATTTTTCCGCCGCGGTGACCTAGGTGACTATCCGTTGCCGCGTCTGCTATTGGTGCTGGTCATCTACGTGGTCATGCTGGCCTTTGCAACCAAGACGCTCCTCTCGCCCCTGTATCGGCCGAAATCTTCTTGGGCGCTCAGGTCGGCGGCCGCCCTCTCATTTAGTTTGCCTTTCGTTCTTGCTGCATTGGCTCCAGCCTATGCCCAGCAAGCCGCGTCTCACCTCGAGATTCAGCATTCGTTTTTGTATCAGGCTGGGGTCTGCTTGCGTTACGGGACGCTTCTTTCATTTCCCTCCGTTCTGCTGTTCGTCGCAATGGATCGGCAACTAGCTCGCGGCCGCCTTTTCTTGACGCTCACGGCCTGCACTGGCGGCATCGCTGGCAATTCTGCCCTATTGCTGCATTGCCCGAATGAGCAGCCCGCTCACCAACTTTTGGGGCACGCTACGGTTGGCTTGGTATTACTCATCAGCATCGGTGCCGCAATTATCTACACTCGTTTTCGATCGCGGAATATTTCGGAAATCCGTCCCGGCGGAAGGGATTGAGTGGACCCGCAGAACTCGCCCCAACAGGAATATTGAATATTCCAGACGAAGCGACGCCCTGGGCTCCCATCACTTCCATCGCAAGCTTGGTTGGATTAGCATCCTCTGCAGCCATTTCCAGGCCCGCCGATGCCGTCATATCACTGGTAAATGGCTTGGCTGCACCGTTTACGACAGCATAAACACCGGGTGCCCATAAGGTCGGGACCGCTGAATTGGTTGAAGTGTTTTCGATGCGAGCCCCTTAAATTGTTACTCGGCGCGAGCGGAATATTCGCGATCGAGTTCTTGTGGCGCCTTGCGCGGTTGACAGACCCCGGGCGAGATCTTTTCTTGTATAGCCTGTAACGAAATCGCGAGTCAGGCATACACGCAGCCCAACAAACTCGAAAGCGAGTAACTGTTTCGGCGCGTCCTACGTCATGTCGCAGGCAGGCTTGGTTCCCGGAGCGGGCAATGGACAGTGTGTGAAAATTCGCGCCGCAGGCCCGCCCGGAATCTGCATAGCTGGATTAGCGGCCATGATACTTGAGGGTACTGTGGGCCGCGTCGCATTCTTTTGGGAGGGCAGCGGTTTTTGATTAGCGCACGCAACAAATGAAAGAACCATTGTGCTAACGGCAACAATGGCCCGCCTCTTGCGCGGGATCCACAGCGGAAAAACGGGCCAATGCTTCGCTAGTTTGATAACAGTGAACATACTGAAACTTATGCCCGTCGCTGGAGATTGTTACACTGCAAACTCAATTTGAAGCCGACTAGGCCTAGGCGCGGTGTTATTCGTTAGCATTCGTCGTAATCACCGGTGGCTGTCTGAGTGTCTGATATACGACGCAGTATCGCTCCGTGAGTTCGAGGAGTTTCTTGTGGGCTTCTGGTCGGGCATCCGAATCTATGTCTAAATGCAGGCTCAGACGTTGAAAGCCGACGGGAATGTCGCGCGAAACGCCGAGGGTTCCGCGAAAGTCAATATCGCCTTCGGCCCAGATGCGACCGGCTCGCACGGTGATGCCCATGGCCGTAGCCACGGCACTCAGTGTGACACCAGCGCAGGCGACCAGTGCCTGTAGCAGCATATCGCCCGAGCAGGCTTTGGTCCCGTCGCCGCCTGTCGCTACGTGAAGGCCTGCTTCGACTAGTCCCAAGTGCGTCTCGACGCGGCAGATTTGAGCCGGTGCATCCAAGGTTCCGGTCGCGGTCAGCGTCACAAGGGCTGCTGCGGGCTCGGTACGGTATCGTGCTTTGAGTGGTGCCTGTGCGGCGCGGAGCTCATCTGTGTTCATTGGCAGATCTTTAACCGTTGGACGATTCAGTTGACAACTTTCACCGCCCCCGCATTCTCTGATGGAAGGCTATCATTTCTCCGAAACGCGCGCGGCGGTAATTGCACCTCTGATTTTTGCAAGCGGTGCATCATCGCGAAACGCAATCGAGTTCCCCTGAATGCTAACGCCTAGGCTGTCGAAAAGCTGGGCCAGGCCCACGGTTCCGGGCTTGAGGGCCATTTGATTATAAAGTTCGTGCAGCACTGGGGTCCCCGTAGCTCGATCGCCAACGTCCAATACTTGGGATATTTCCCAGTGGCTCTCCACGGATGCCCCCAGCTGCGCAATTGCCAGCAGAACGTCGTCTAGTGACCGATTATTGCTGGTGCGCTCGCGAATCATAATATCTGCATTCAAGAAAAAAAGCGCACCTCCCCAGTACGTGCGGCCCCACGTGGGTGTCAACTCAAGTCCCCGGTCCCCTTGCTCAGGTAGCCCCTGCGGCAAACCTTCAATCAAATCGTGCCAGACCTTGGCAACATCTAGCAACCCCACTCTCGCGCGCGCGATCGGTTCTACGTAGGTGGCCAGCCCTTCGGTGAGCCAAGCATGCCCACGCCCCAAATCTGGAAAATTGACGTGTAACATCTCATGTGTCACGACCCAATCGTCGCGAGTGTTGGCACGGGTCACGCTCTCGCCCACGCGCACGACAATCGCGGGACCACCGCCTCCTAAAGTCACTCCGCGAGTCGGCCCTTTGCCCCCATTCATTACGAGTATTAGCACTCGGTGCGCCGGCAAGTTGCCCCGATAATAGGCCGCCACAGCCTTAACCGATGCACCAATCCAATCCACCACCTCGCGGTCGGTCAATGCAAGCTGGTAAGTCGCGATTCCGACAGTGATAGACGCATTGCCCACGGGGATAGTTGCGACTTTAAGAGGGCCAAATGCAGTGAAACTCAATTCGTCCATTTCGCTGGTATCGGCCGTGTACGTGTCGGGACGGCCGGTGCCTGTTGGTCGCATCGCAGCAATAAACCGGGATCCCGCTGCGGGAATTACCTCGAATTCCAATCGAGCACCAGCAGCTGGCGATTTCGGGTGTAGCAGCCAGGTCGATGGAGGCGAGAAAATCACTTTGCCCGACGCAATCGCAGTGTTGACATCGGCGAGATGGTCAGCGGCTTGCCGAAGGGCAAAGCGGTAGCGAACACGGCAACCGGCAAGGCACATAATGGTCCATTCGGAGCCGCTCCGCGCAATTCGCTCCCAACCTGATGCGCGAGCCAGCTCCAGATCACTAATGAAGTCCATCGCACCGTCGTTGACACGAAATGACGAATCCTGGTTCGAGTCAAAGCTCGCCTCGACTTCAAGTTCGAGATCCCCCTGGCTGACGACTTCGTACTTCCAAGCCGGGTAGTCGTGCGTCGATGGTGGCAATCGATGCGGAGCTGGCCAAGCACACGCCGAGGTAACCAAGACCGAAATGGCGCCTTCGATGAGTTGTAGCGCCCGCCGCCTGAGATTCGCAATGTATTGTGTCCACGCTATCACGCCGCGCAGGGGCCGTCGGCTAGTTCCCGTCGAATCGTAAGCTTGCAAATAGGCCATGTTTCGTCCATTCACTGAACCACGCCTGAACTTCTGCTGCGCTTGCTTCGATATCGTTAAGTGCTGCGCCGAGCGTCGCACCCCTTACGAGACGCAAAAGGAGTGTGGACTGAAAGCTGCTTAAGTCAAATCGCCATATCGTGTAATCACTGCGCACTACGGCTACCGATGACGCCTCAGGACCCGGGATGGTCGGCTGTCGGTCTTCGTAAAATGCTTGCAGATAAGCATTTACTGGATATTCGAAGGCGAAAACACGCAAGGAATCACTCGGTGCGAAACGCACGTTGGGCAATCGGTGCTCAGGAATTGACATCAGTGTTTGCGCCGAAATCGGCTCCGGCGCTGGAGCATGCAATGACTCGACAAGAGCCCATTCGAGCTGCGTTAGTTCCGACATAAAGCATCCTGAGTCCAGATCAAGCTCTCTAATAAAGGTCGGCATCTTGCGGCCAAAACCGTTCAGATTAGGCTCACACGACGGGTGCGCACTGACGTAAGCGCGACAAATGTCGGGGAATACCTGGGCCCCAAGCGCAAACTTCAGAGCAGGATAGTCGTCCTCTAAGCATTCTGTGAGTCGCGCAGTGTAGCCGTGGTGATAGATGGCGAGTCGTTCGAGCGTTGACTCAGCATCATTCGGAGCTACTATTCGCTCTAATTCCTGCATTGACACAAGCCCAGACTGCGCCTCAACTCCCGCCCGCGCCGACTCGGGGTGCGTAGTCACGTTCATGAACCATTTCTGCACGCTGTTGAGAGACCACGCAAGCGGTGCACTAGGAGTCATGCCACCTCCACGCTTAGCTGGTTCATCTCGGAAATTGTCGTGTAATCGCGAGCACGCAAAGCTTCGTTGTGTACAACTTCGAAGGCCGGTATTTCGGCATCCCACTCGAGAAGTACTGGTGCGCCCCCGGCGAGTCGGTAGGCATCGCCCAATAAGTCCCACACGGGTCTAGTCACGGGCCCAATATGTGTATCGATAATGTGAGCTCCTTGGTGGGAATGTCCAGCCACATGAAATTGAACCACACGGTCGTAAGGGACGGCGGCCAGATATTCTTGCGGATCAAATTGATGATTATGGGCGCTTACGTGCACATTGTTTACGTCGAGTAACAGCCCGCAGTCAGCCTCTTTCGCGAGAGCAGATAGGAATTCCCACTCGCTCATGGTCGAACTCGAAAACTCAATGTACGTCGAGGGGTTTTCGAGTATCAGGGGTGCCTCCAGATAATCCTGTACGGCCCGAATTCGCATCGCAACGTGTCGCAAGGACTCTTCCGTATAGGGCATCGGCAACAGATCATGCGAATTTTTGCCGGCCACACCCGTCCAACAGAGATGATCGGATACCCAAAGCGCTCCAACCCGATCGCGTAGCGCTTTCAGCTCGCACAAGTACTTATAATCGAGCGGATCGGTCGAACCTATCGAAAGTGACACCCCGTGCATCACAATTGGGTAACGCTCAGCGATTCGATCGAGAAAGAGCAGAGGCTTGCCCGCCGTCTGCATAGTAATTTTCACTGATGATCTCGAACCACTCGACGTTAGGAAGATGTTCGAGAATATGGGAGTAGTGAACGGTTCGCAATCCTAAGCCTATTCCAAGATTGGGAAGTCCGAACCGGTTCACTACCAGCCCCTTTCCTTCATGCAGCTTTGCAGCCGCCTTGACTCTTGCAATCATTCTGGCCTTTGCAGGCATGCTTGTCGGTCTTGCATCCGCCCTGACCCTTGCAGTCATTTTGCCCCTTGCAGGAGTGTTTTGCTCCAGCCATCACCGTCGTGCCGCTGGCGGGCGCTGTCATTGGGGTTGCGGAATTGGCTGGAGGTTGATTCGAATTAGCGCAGCCAGTTACCCCGAGCAGGGTGCCGGACACAGCCGCGAAAAGTAAATTCTGAGTCAATGGATTCATGGATCGTCCTTTCGTTCCCTCTCCGGTGTTGTACCGGTTTGCACTTGTGTCACTTATGCCGTCACAACTGCAAACGTTACATAAAATATTTGTGCCACGCCGTCAGTGAAATCGGCACAAAAAGTTCGAAATTACCCCGCTGGCGCGGGCAAAAGCCTACGCATTCGGGTGTCAAAGCCCACTTTTGTTTCGGGCCGTGTAACAATTTGCAGTCATTGGCTTATGCAGCGATTGGGACAGAGAAAGGGTATAAATCGTGTCAATGCACTCGTTGTTGTTGAAAACGAAAGGTCGCGTCCGCACGCTATTGGGCCAGGTCGATTGGTTAGCTCCGCTGCTCGCTCGAGTGACGTTGGGCGTGCTCTTCATGAGTACTGGCTGGGGCAAGGTTCACAATCTGGATAAGGTTACCGGGTTCTTCACTGAACTGGGAATACCGGCCCCGGCATTTCAGGCCACATTGGTTGCCTACGTGGAACTCGTGGGCGGGGCGCTGCTTGTCGTCGGATTGTTGGCAGACTTCGCGGCGGTCCCGCTAATTATTTCGATGCTCGTGGCGATTCTTACGGCCAAGCGACACGAAGTACATGGGCTGGCCGATCTCTTCGGGTTGGTTGAGTGGACGTACTTAGTGCTCTTGGTATGGGTCGCGCTCGCGGGTGCAGGCAAGGCATCGCTTGATTATCATTGGCTCAAGCGAGAGAGAGTCATTAAGGGTGTGGCGGAGCACCCACATTCCCGCAATCCGTAGTCTGCATTCGCCAATTTCTTCTGGTCGTTACGGCACGCAGACATGGGCGATCTCGCGTTGCGCTTGAACTCTGCGACTTACCGCGTGGGCGGACAATCCACAGTGTTGACACCGCGATGCCGCACGGGAGCCTCGCACGAGACAGCAATGAGATCCTGCCTCAATGCTGCGGCTCCCCGCGATCATCCAGGTGGGAGGTGTCCAGGGGCTGCCCCAAAAGTGGATGTTTGGATTGATCGCGAGCGCCGCCTTAACGTAAGGGATGAGATACTTCTGATCCTCGGTGATCGAGAAGCTGGTCATGTTGTAGTCAGTGCCGCTGGATATCTCGTCATCGGTGTAGCGGGCGATGGCGTAGTCGCTAGCTCCGATGGGAATCCGTCCATAGACGAAACGGCAACCATTCGTGCCGAAAAGCAGGTTCATGGCCGTGCTCAGATCTGCGCTGCTGAGCGTAGAGAAGATTTCCATCCGAGCTCATTGAAGGCTCCGCCAAAGCCGTTCCAGGTCTGATACGTAGTACCAGTGTTAACGGTTACATTGACAGTGCCGCTGGTGACCGTGGTCACCGTGCCCGTTTGCCAGCACTTGCTGACGTCTTGAGCGGACGAGCCTTGAGCGGACGTCACCACGGTGGGGCCACTCGATGTGCTGCCACCCGTGTTAGGAGCGCCGCCTGTCGGCGGCGATCCGCCCGTGCCTGCCTTGGTCCCACCGGTATTAGCCAGCGTTGGTCCCGCCCGTGGTCCCGGCGTTGGTTCCACCCATCGTGCCCGTCCCGCCCGTCTGGGTGGCACCGCCGCCCCCGGACCCACCCTGTTGCGAACTATCCGGACCCGAGGATGGTGACGAACCACTGCAAGCTGCGACGAAAAACGCGGCCTAAATAATGGTGATCGATACTCGTACACTATTCATTGACCTAGTCCTCCGACTCACTATCCGTACAACCGTGGCGGTACGTTACGCAGCCATCCGCGAGTGCCGATTCAGTATGCCCAGGCGGCCCGGTAATGATCAGGCGGGAGCTCGTTTTCTGCGTCAATGCAGAAAACGAGATTCCGGTTGAATTATTTGCGAAGTCCGGCCTCTTCGAAGCGTTGCACTTCAATGACCATTTCCTCGTCGCACTGACAGGCAGACGCACGACACGCTGGCTTGTGGTCCGGCATGAAACCGCCTAAAAGTGGCGCGATCGACAGTTGAACGCCGCGATGCGCCGCCCGTCAAAAAGTGATGGCGGTGGTCCGACCGAAGTCGCACTACGAGCATTTCAAGAAATTGCGATCACCACCCGACGATGAGGGCACTTAAGCGCGGCGTGTTCAGCAATTGCGGTGATTTCGGGACCTGGAGACGGTTTCACGCCAACTGCAGCGCTGCGAGGTGTTTCGGATGTTCGGCGAACTTCGCGGTTCGAGCGTGCAAACTAGTTCCCAGTCGCGGCAATCCACGCTAATGAACTTTGCCGAACTTCTTGCCCGCGTTTCCCGTTCGTCGTCTTACCATTCTGAAGGAGTTTTACTCATGCGCCGTTGCTTTTCTCTTGGTTCAGTTGCTCTCAGCAGAGTGCTGTTCGCATTGCTTGCAGTTGGTTGTGGTCACGCGATTTCGATCCCTGACTGGCACACCCTCGCCAGCAATGGTGGTGGCGCAAGCGTGGGAGGAACTGGAACTTCTGATGCCGGCGTCACCCTCATTGAGGAGCTACCCGTTGGCGATGCAGGCGACGCTGGCGACGACAACGGGGTCTACACCCAGGATTGCCCCACCATGACCATGCCCAGCGAGCCGACGCGTCCGGGCGCCACTTGGACGAGAGACCCTCAGGTTGACCCCCTGCTGAGCAGCATGAGTAACGCCGACATGTTTACGCAGATGTACGGGGTACCGGATCCGGGGACCCGCGACGCCACTGCCTACGGCAACATCGAGCAAAGCCAGGATGTGACTGACCTCTCGAGTGGGCAGGTTCTTCGCGGCCTCAAGTACCGCGACGCGGGCCGTGGCGTGAATCTCGATGCCCGGCAACCCAATAACCGACAAGACGCGAGCCACGATTACTCAACGGCGTTCCCCACGGAATCTGCCCGCTCAGCCTCTTGGGATCCCGATTTGGAGATGCAGGTCGGCGAGGCCATGGGCGACGAGGTCATGGGCTCATTGAACAACATGCTGCTCGCACCTTGCATGAACATCTTGCGCCACCCGTACTGGGGTCGCAGCCAAGAGACGTACGGCGAAGACATGTATCAGATCGGGCGCATGGCTTCGGCGCTCGCCGTCGGCATTCAGAAGCACGTGATTGCCACGGCCAAGCACTTCGCGGCCAACAACGTGGAGAATGGTCGCGCCACCCAGAACGCGAACATGGACGAACAGACTCTGCGCGAAGCCTACGTGCAGCACTTTGCCATGGTGGTAAACGAGGGCGGCGTTGGCTCGGTCATGGCCGCATACAACAGCCTCAACACCATCAAGTGCACGCAGAACCAGCACCTCTTGGGCGACATCCTGAAAGGTGACCTAGGCTTCCGTGGCTTCGTGATCTCGGACTGGTGGGCCATGCCTGGTTACGATCAGCCTCAGTCAACGCCTCCGATGCGGCATCGGGCACCATCGGCGCTGTTACTGCCGGGCTCGACATCGAGGTGCCCTGGTCGATCCACTTCAATCAATTGAGCACCGTCGTGGGGACGCCTAACGGCCTCACCATAGATCAGATCAAGAACTCCGTGGGCCGCATCTTGGAACAGAAGTTCCGATTCGGGATAGCGTACCCCAGTAGCGGTAACGACCCGAAGTCTGGTCCTTGGGGGCTTAGCACGGCGAGCACTAGCCTGGGCGACGGTACTAATTATCCCTCCGACTCGCTCACGAAGACGCAGACGCATCTCGACCTGGCCGAAGAGACCGAGATCCGATCCGCGGTGCTGCTCACGAATGGCACTGGTAGCACGCCCGTGTTGCCGATCAGTGACAGTAACAAGAATCTCAACATCGCGGTGGTCGGGCTAGACATCCAGAAGAACGTATCCTCGAACACGGATCTTCAGCCCGGTGACAGCGGCACCCAACATTTTGCCACTGACATCAACACCGGCGACCGCGGCAGCAGCCGTGTCAACTCCGATCCCGCCCTGTCCGTCGGTCCCTATGACGGCATCAACGCCGCTGCCACGAGCCACGGGATCGCGAACGTTACCCATAGCAACAATGCTACCGACGCTTCGGTAACGGGAGCTGATCTCATCGTCGCCATCGTCGGCCTGAGCGCCGGAGACGAGGGCGAAGAGTATAGCCTCCAGGATCTTGGTGATCGGCAGAGCCTGGACCTACCCGCGGGGCAGAACGACTTCGTGAACAGCGTGCTCGCACTCAACAAGCCCACGGTCATCATCATCGAGTCGGGCTCGATCGTGAACCTGCCGTGGCTGTCCAATAGCAACCAGAACCAGGCCACCATCTGGGCAGGGTATTCAGGCCAGCGTGGCGGCGCGGCTTACGGCCAATTGCTCTTCGGCGACCGCAACTTCGGCGGCAAGATGGCCGTGAGCTGGCCGCAAGAAACCGACATGAATAACTTGATCCCATTCCGGGGTGCTGACCCCAGCAGTGAAAGTGTCGACATGGGTTACTTCTTCGGTTACCGCATGTACGACGCACACCCGGAGGTGAAGCTGGTCTTCCCCCTCGGTCACGGGTTGAGCTACACCACGTTCAAGTACTCGAACCTGCAGATCCCCTGCGCGACCGCTCAGAAGAGCGACGTTGTGTATGTCACGGCCGATGTCGAGAACACCGGCAAGGTCGCGGGCGACGAAATCATGATGCTGTTCGTGCAGGGTCCGAAAGCTCTCTCCACCACCAACCCTTACCGTCCGGTTAAGGAGCTCAAGCGGTTCCAGCGCGTCCCCAACATAATGCCCGTCGGGCAACCCAAATCGCGTTTTCGCGTAACCTTCCCGATCCGCATTCAAGATCTCCAGCACTGGGAGGGTGACGCGACCGGACATTGGACCGTTGACTCGGGCGATTACACGATCTATGTCGGACCCAACGCTGACGTGACCAACAGCAATACGCTCCAGGGCAAACTCACGGTTCAAGGGGACTAAGACCTGAACAACAGTCGGACCAAACGATTCTGATTCCACCTTTCCAATAGAAGAGAACAGTCATGAGATCTCGAAGGAACTTTTCCGGGCCAAAATTTGGGCTCTGCTTGCTGGCCTTTGCTGTGGGCCTCAGCAACGTAGCCGTGGCGCAATCCGGCGACGCTGCTGGCTCGAACGCGTCGGGCTCGGGCAATGGTGCAACACCGCCCGCGCCCGCTTCCAGCGCGGCTGCCCCGAGCGAGACGTCTGCCGCCCCGGCAGCCCCGGCACCAACGCCGCCTGCGGCAACGACGACCGCCGCTGCTCCGGCAGCGGGAACTTTGGCTGCCACGGCTCCCACAGCTGCAGTTCAGCCTGGTGCGCACGCGGAAGTCGAGCCCACGCCCGCCGGTGGCACGCCGATCGTAGTCGAAAACCTGCCTGGCTCAGGCTACCCCGAGCCCAGGATACGTGGCCTGGTTGGAGGCTCGCTGTGGTTCGTCATGCCGGGGCTTCAATTCCCGTATATGGCGCAGGAGACGAGCCCCAACCAAGTGCGCGTCGCGATTTCGGGATACGTTTGGAACGACACGTCCTATTCCCGCTTGGTTTCGGGAAAGACTACGACGACTGTGAGTTCAAAGCGTTGGTATAACCAAGGGGTCGGCCTGGTTCGTATTACACCCTCTTATACCACGCGTGATGGATGGTTCGCGCAGGGTAACGTCGAGACTGTCGCCAATATCGAGCAGACGGTGGCACAGAACGGTAGCATCGGCACCGTATACGATATGTGGGCGCGCGCCGGAAAGTGGAACCTGTTCGATGTCACCGTGGGTCGCTTCCAGGGCTGGGAAGTCTACCACTATGGCATGGGCCTCGACTACAACACGCTCGAGCGAACCGGGGCCAACCTTCAGAACCTTCCCGCGCCTAGGATCTATGGCCTCGATACTTACTGGGATCGCCCCTCGTTTGGCGCCGGTAACTATGCTGCACACTATTACCCAACGGATTATCTCCGCTTCGAGGTTCTCGGACAGATTGGATCTACAAACACCGGGGCAAACACCCGAGGAGTACGACCGGTTGCGATCCTGGACTTCGGCTTCGTAAAGGTCAAAGCCGGGTGGGAGTACGGCGTTACACACGCCCAAGCCGACAACGACGAGTCGCACACGAGAAACAACGGCTTTGGTGGAGCCGTTCAGTTCGTCTGGAATCCGTACCTCGAAGGCGGCATCAACGGTGCTATCGGGTACGTTGATAGTTGGACCAATAAGGATCTGCCTAATCCGGGGGCTAGCACGACGACCAAGACCTATGGTGGCTTCCTGAACGGGCGCATCTACGGGCCCTTGATGCTTGGAGTTGGAGCAAACCAGACACACTATAACACTCTCCAACCCAATGCCAACCCGCTAACCCCAAGTCTCAATGGTCAGACAGACAACGCGAGTCACTTCCAGGGGTTCGCGGCGGTTCAGTACTCATTCTGGGACAAGCTGCTCTTCAAATTCGTTGCCAACTACGCGAGCGCTCACTACCCCGACATTCTGGAAAACCCACCGCATGCCTATACGAACAAGGAATACGGCGGTCGCTTCCGCACGATGTACCTGTTCTAAGCAAAGAACCGGACTCTTCGACCGCGGCGCCGTTTGGCGTGACGCCAAGGCAACGTAAATTGTCTTGTCTTGTCGGTACTCTGGGCAGTATAAGCGATTGTGAATTATCGCCGCGAAATTGCGGCTGAGGCAATTTCGACACACGGGGAAACTCGCTATGAACATTCCGAATCCATATCTCGCGACGGCAGGAACCCACTCGGCCTTGGCCGGCATCGATTGGTTAATGATCGCTATCTACTTTAGCATCTTGACGTGTGTTGGTTGGTGGGTTGTACGACGGGGTAAAGACGAGGCCGCTGACTACTTCCTAGCTGGTCGCAACCTCAGCTGGTGGATTATCGGCGCGTCGATCTTCGCTTCCAACATCGGCTCGGAACACATCGTAGGCCTTGCGGGTTCGGGCGCCAAAGATGGAGTCGCACTGGCCCACTACGAATTTCATGCGTGGTGCTTACTGGTGCTCGCGTGGGTGTTCGTTCCATTTTATGCGCGCTCGCTGGTATTTACGATGCCGGAGTTCTTGGAGCGACGTTTCTCAGCCGGTTCGCGCTACGTGTTGTCCATCGTGTCGTTGGTTACATTCATTGTTTCCAAGATCGCCGTTGGAATCTTCGCCGGCGGCGTAGTCTTTGCCACGCTCTTGCCAAGCCTCCAGATTCAACTGGGGGCAACGGTCATCGACAGCTTCTGGATCGGATCTGTGCTCGTGATCGCTTTGACCGGCCTTTATACAGCCTTGGGTGGCATGCGCGCCGTTGCCTATAATGACGCGGTGCAGGTGGTGGTCTTGATCATTGGTTCGGCGCTGCTGACTATCTTTGGCTTGGTCACTCTAGGCGGTTGGCATAAGCTAAAGGAGATTTGCGGCACGGAGATGTTCAACCTCTGGAAGCCCATGGTGCCGCCGGGTGTTGAATCCACTTGGGCTCCAATCTGGGAAAAGGACACGGCAGGCCAAACGGTGCGCCAGGCCTGGTATTTCAATCAGAACTTCCCCTGGCTCGGGATGGCCATCTGCGCACCGGTGATTGGCCTCTGGTACTGGTGTACGGATCAGTACATCGTGCAGCGCGCTCTCGGCGCGCCCAACGAAAAAATTGCGCGCCGCGGCAGCATCTTCGCGGCGGTGCTAAAGTTGTTCCCGGTTTATCTATTCATCATCCCCGGGCTTATCTGTTTTGCGTTGGGCAAGAGTGGCAAGATTCCCGGCCTGGAACAGGTTTATGACCCAGCCACCGGACGGGCTACGGCTCAATCTCAGGCCGCATTTCCGCTCATGGTTGAGTATCTCCTGCCCGCTGGCGTGCGTGGGATCGTGGTGGCTGGCTTGCTTTCGGCGCTGATGGGTTCCTTGGCTGGCGTGTTCAACGCCTGTTCAACGCTGTTCACCGTTGACATCTACGAGAAGCTCCGACCCAAAGCCAGTCAGCACCAGATCGTGCGCACTGGCCGTATCGCCACCACCATCATGGTGCTGATTGCCATGTGCTGGATTCCGGTCGTAAGGGGTGCGACGGGCCTTTACAACTATCTTCAATCTGTCCAAGGCTATCTGGCACCTCCCATATTCGTCGTTTTCTTTTTCGGAGTATTCTGGAAGCGGCTGAACGCCAAGGGTTGTCTGTGGGCCATGATTGTGGGGTTCGTAGTGGGCCTGTTCCGCATGTTGGTGGACACACCGGTTACCATGAAATTGAGTGGCTTCGAGGATGGCTATGCCGAACATTCTTTTCTGTGGGTAATCAACAACATCAATTTCCAGTATTTCAGCATCTTGATTACCCTCATCTCGGCCGCAGTGATGGTGAGCGTGAGCTACGCAACCAGTCAACCCGACTACCAGAAGATCAAGAACCTTTCATTTGGGACCCTCACTGCCGAACACCGCGCTGAATCGCAGGCAAGTTGGTCTGCCCGCGAAGTGCTCACCTCGGTATTCGTTGTCGCTGTTATCGTGGGAGGCTACTTATACTTCACCGGCTAGCGACCCGTGAGGCTCGCGTGAAGCCTTTGATATCCGTCCTTGAATCAAGGGCTTTGCGGCGTGCGTCCGTCGCAAGCCTGGTGGTCGTGGGTGCGGTTTGGCTCGTTATTCGCTTCGTCGGGCTCGATGTGGCGCCGCATGGCTTTTGGATGGACGAAGCCTGGGACGCAGTACAAGTGATGTGCCTGGCTGAAAATGGCCACGATGCCGATGGAAAAGCCTGGCCGTTGATCTCGAACGGCCTCGGCGGTGGCTCGCTTCCCCTCACCTGGACGACTCAAATGGTCGGCTGGACTCGCATTTTTGGCACGTCAATCGCTGCGTTTCGATCGCTGTCGGCGGTTTGGGTCGTGCTCAGTTGCGCTGGCCTGTTCGCGATCGGGCGCACACTGCTTCGGATTGCTCCCACTACGCAGGAAGCGTTGACGGGGAATTCCAGCGCAGCCGCCTTTCCTTGGCTCGTATGCACAGCTGGGCTCGTTTCGCCCTGGTCTTTCCAGTTTTCGAGAATTTCCTGGGAGCAACCACTGGCGCCCTGCTTTCTGGTTCTTGCGGTTCTCGCAATGATACGCCTGAAGTTGCAGGGCAAAATCCGATGGGCCCTCGTCTGCGGCGTCGGTGGGGCCGGTTCGATGATCACATACCCACCACTTCGTGTCGCGGTGCCTCTTATCCTTGCCTACGGGGGGCTCGCGCTGTTGGCCAGTAACGCCCCAGGGATCTCTCGATGCAAATTCGCGATCGGTCTTGGCGTATTTGCAGTTGCGCTCGTCGTCGCCTTTTCCCCAATCGCGCTCCAGATTGCCCGAGGGATCGGAACTGAGCGAATGATGAACGTGAGTATCTTCGCACCCGACTGGCTCAAGGAGCACCGAGGTGACATGGGGAGCGCGCGGTATTTCTTGTTGACACTTTTTGACAATCTCTGGCTCCACCTTCGGCCGTCCTACTTGTTCGGCGTCGGGGACCCGAATTTACGGCACTCCGCTCACCTAGTCGGTCAGCTCTCACCACTCGACATTCTTGCGGTATTCTTGGCGGTCGCAGGGTTTAGTTGGACTACGTTACTCGGTGCTCGCCAAATGACTCAGCGGACTGCGCCGCGGTGGCCACGTCTCGACGGACGCGAGCAGATGCTTGTGATGGTTGCCCTGTCCTCGATCGTGGCCGGGATGTTTGCCACCCTCCCCGCTGCGCTAACTTGGGAGGGCTTGCCGCATGCGCTGCGCGCGATTGGCACCTGGCCATTCGTGGCGCTGTTCTCGGGTGCGGTGCTGGCGATTGGGTGGGCGCGCCTGCGCTGGCTGCCGGCCGTTACCGCCATCGTGGTCGTCGTATACACCTGTCATTTTCTCCCGGAATACTTCCGGATCTACAAAAACGTGGACTCGAACGTCTTTCAGCGCGAACTTAGCGAGGCCGTTGAGGCGGGCAAAGTGAAAGCGGCGTGGCCGCGAAAGGCCTGGGCCGTTCGCAGAGCTCTGCAGCCGTTTGCCAGGGTTTACGACCAACATGTCCTCCGATATTACCTCATGCACGACGGTGGACTGAAGTGCAAAGAGAGCCTTGAGGTGTATAAGAGAATGCACGGTCCTGATTAACCGGGCTGCCCCGAAGATGAAATCATCGTCAAAAAATCTCAACACTCTGCTTACCGGAGGCGCAATTTTTCTCCGCAAAGCAGGCTATTGGCGGGTTGCATCAACGCTTATCTTGCTTTTGATATTCCCGCTTGCGGTGCGCCTGGCGCTGGATTCGGGCATCAGTTGGGATGAGAACAAGCAGCTCGAGTACGGAAAGCGGATATTCGCGTGGTATCGGAGCGGGTTTACCGACCGCAGCTCGTTTACTTACGTCGATCTTCATTTGTACGGCGGGCTCTTCGATTTGCCGGCCCAGTTGGTGCTCTCGACCCACTTGCTGCCATGGGGACCCTACGAAACTCGCCATGTCCTTTCAGCGCTCATAGCCGTGTTGGGCATTGTCGCTGTGTGGATGACAGCGAACCGAATCGCCGGTCCCCGCGCGGGCCTGTTTGCAGGAGTGATGCTCGCGCTAACTCCGACGTGGGTGGGCCATGGCCTATTCAATTGCAAAGACATCCCGTTTGCAGCTGCGGCGGCCTTCATGGCGTACGCTACGACTCGCATCGCGATGCGACCGTCCCCGCTAACGTGGGGCGACGCCTGGCGCGCAGGACTCAGCGGTGGATGCGCTCTGGGATTTCGCCCGGGGGGTATGTTCTTACTTGGTTTCCCCGTATTAGCCGCGTTCGCACGTTTGATCATCGACTCGGTGGCGCGCAGGCGACAAGGGGTAAAAATACATGTTGCACGTGATGGCGGATTCGCCCTTGGCCGATTGCTTTGTGTGCTACCCGTGACTTGGGCCGTGATGCTCGTTGCTTGGCCATGGGCACAGGTGTCCCCGTTCGTAAGGCCGCTGCAGGCTGCTGCGATTGCCAAGCACTTCGCTTGGGGCGGGGTCATGCGATTCAACGGAGGTGAGATTAGCACGGACAACATACCGGTCAGCTACCTTCCGATCTGGTTCAAGGTCACGCTTCCAGACATATACCTGTTGGCAATAGTTTGCGCCGTCCTAGTTTTTGCCACGATTCGGGCTCGCAGCCTCAATGTTTCGCGTGCATTAGCCGTCATCATGTTGGTTCTGTTCGTGGTGGCTCCATTCATGGGTGTGGTTGTTACGCACCCCATCATCTATGACGCGCATCGCCACTTCCTGTTTCTGATGCCCGCGATGGCCACGCTGGCTGGGTTAGCCATTGATAGTTTCATCGGCAGAACGAGAATTCCACGAGCAATTCGGCTAGCGATGGTCACTTTCCTGATAGGGATTGGTTCGGTCACCCTATACGACATGCGGAGCCTTCATCCTTATCAGTACCTATACTTCAATCGCTTGTCTGGTGGGCTTCGCCGTCAGGCCAATCGATTCGAAACTGATTACTGGGGGCTCACTTATCGCGAGGGATTCGATTGGGTAGTTCACAATGTCACCCGGAGGCACTTGAAGAAGATACCCGTGGCCGCTTGCAACGTGAACTTTCAACTGACGTACTATTGCACGCAATGGAAGACGAGGCGTTTCGTCGTTGAAGAGAATTTAGAGCAGGCCCAGATTCATCTAGCCATGCTTCGCGGTGAGTGCAGAGATGCTCCTGGTACCATTATACACGCTGTAGAACGGCAAGGAGTGCCCTTGTTGTACGTGCGGCGACGCCAGCCCGAGGGTTCATATATTAACAGTTGTCGCGATTGCGAATGGGACTCCACTTCACTGGAATGCCAATGCCGTACGGGAAGTGGAGACTGGGCTTTTACGAGCGTGCAACAGCCGTGTTCCGACATTTCCAATCAAGACGGTCACCTTCAATGCAACTAAACAGCTCCAGGTAGACACCGCAATTTTGTGCCCATAGCCTGGGCCCCTTCCCCGGCGGCTGCGTACTTGATGGGTCCTTCGCCTCCGATGATTGGGTTTGGGCGGCACGAGCACGCCGGGTCGCGGCGCGCCGGGCCTCGACGAACGTGTGAGTCCATAAACCATGTCCACGGCGGTGTGGGGAGGACATCTCTTCTCACGAGGGAATATATTGGCAGGACTGGAATGAGGCCCGCGAATCCGGTAGAATCCATTCGGCAGAATCTGCTTCCAATTTGATCACCATGGGACTTACCCGGGCATACACTAATACTATCGGATGGCTGCGTAACGTGCTGCCGCGGATTTGTGGACACTTCGACTGGGGCATTGGGCAATGAATAAAGTACGTGTATCGATCACCAACATTTGGGTCGCGTTTTTCGTCGCAGCTTGCAGTGGTTCGTCGCCATCTACGGGTTCGCAGACTTCGGAGCAGGGTGGCTCCGGGGGTGGCAGTGCCGCTCAGACCGACGGGGCGGGCACCCTGGGCGGAACTATGGGCGGGACCAACCAAGGCAACACCGGTGGCACCAACTCAGGCGGTATCGGCGGGACCGCAGGCAATACCGGCGGGACCAACCAAGGCAATACCGGCGGGACCAACCCAGGCAATACCGGTGGGACCAAGGCGGGCAATACCGGTGGGACCAACGCAGGCAATAACGGTGGGAACACTGGCACGGGCGGAAACAACCTAGGTACTACCGGTGGGACCAACGCAGGCAATACCGGTGGGACCAACGCAGGCAATACCGGTGGGACCAAGGCGGGCAACACGGGCGGATCGCCGACAGGCGGCACCGCAGCTACGGGCGGTAGCACGTCAAGTGGACCCACCGTGGTCACGTCCGCTCAAGGCACATCCACTCAAGACGTCAGCAAGTGCTGGCAAACGGGAACGGTGACGCAGGTGACCAGCGGCACTGCCGATGTAACCGTCAATAGCAGCACTACGAACCAGACCTGGAACGGTTTTGGCGGAACCTTCAACGAGCTCGGATGGAAATATCTCTCTCTGCTCAGCTCGGCCGATCTAAGCACGGCCCTGAACCTCCTCTTTGGCACGAATGGATGCCGATTCGCCTTTGGAAGAGTCCCAATTGGGTCTAGCGACTACGCCATTGCCCGATACACCGATGACGAGATATCGAGCGGCACCGACTACACCATGGCCAACTTCTCGATCACCGAGGATCAGCAATATCTCATCCCTTACATTAAGGCGGCGCTCGCGATAAAGTCGGACATCCACTTTTGGGGCAGCCCCTGGTCACCTCCCACCTGGATGAAGAGCTCTCCGTACACGACACCTGCCACCGTGCCGTCCCCGTTCGACGGCGGGACGATGAAGAGCGACACTCAGACCCTCAATGCGTTTGCTCTCTACCTTGCCAAGTGGGTAGAAGCCTACTCTGCTCAGGGCATCACGATCGAAACCATTATGCCTCAGAACGAGCCCAACTACAGTGACAACTACCCGTCCTGCCTCTGGGCCACATCCACGTACGACACGTTCATCCCGATTTTGGCGTCAACCTTCACAAGCCAAAACGTTACCGCTAATATCTACCTCGGCACTATGTCGAACAATGACAGCGGCAAGGACGGCACCATTGTCACCACCGTAACCGGCGATTCCACCGCCATGCAGTACATCAAGGGCTTTGGCCTGCAGTGGAACATGCTCCCCATCGTATCAGGACTTACCTCGTTGAACTTGCCCATCATGCAGACGGAACACAAATGTGGCAACTACCCCTGGATTACGTCGGCTCAGGCGGGGCCACCGGCAATTGCAGCATTCAACGCGAACACGGCACCGAATGACTATCCCTATGCCGTGGAAAGTTGGAGCTACATCAGTAGCTGGATCAAGGCAGGGGTGACCTCATACAGCGCTTGGAACATGGTGCTGGACACGGTGGGCAAGAACATAGACACGACGCGAGCCTGGCCGCAGAACGCACTTTTGACGGTGAACACCTCGACGAAGGCGTTGATAGTGACTCCAGTCTATTACGTCTTTCGCCACTTCTCCCAGTTCGTCGATCCGGGGGCTGTCGTAATTGGGACAACCAGCAGCAGCTTTGATGCGCTGGCATTCAAGAACCCGGACGGCAGCATCGTCACGGTCATGTACAATTCCGGGGCAGCCAAGACGTCGATCGTCCAGGTCGGCAGCACTAAGCTGCAGTTCGCCATGCCGGGCAATGGATTTGCGACCATCGTGTCGCATTGAGATCTGCCTGGGCGCGGGGGAAACCGGAAATTCCCGCGCGGGCCGCGGATCAGTTGGCCTCGTAGGCCCCTAGCGTACAGGCCGCGGGGCGCGGGTTGCCTCGCTGATCGGTCGTCGGGCACCCCGAACCCAGACCGATCGCGGGGCTACCCGCCGCGATCGCCATGGTAGCGGTCGGTCCACCATTGTTCTTGAGCGAGCCGAGTCCGGGATCCGCCACGGTGATCGAAGGCGCGCACAACGTGCCGCTGCCCGGGAACTGAATATTGGCTCCGCCGCTGCTGTGCTGCACGGCACAGTTGGTCGTACCGTCTAGCGTGCCCGCTAACATTGTTGGCCACGATGGTATTCTGGAGCTTGACGCCAGTGTCCCCACCGAAGAGCCCGTCGCCCGTGTTGCCCGCCACCGTGACGTTGAGGAAGGTACCAGTCACGCCGTTCGCAAACCAAACGCCGCCTCCACCGGCGGCCGTGTTGCTCGCGATGGTAACGTTGGTGAGGTTGGCGATAGCTGACTGGCCAATCCAGATGCCCCCGCCGTAGTGCCCGGTGTTGTTCGAGATGGTCGTGCCGCTCATGTTGATGGTCACGTACTCGAGGTAGAGGCCCGCGGCGTTGCCGCTGCTCGAGTCAACCGAGTTGCCATCGAAAGTGCAGCGGTCGATGTTGACCGCTTCGTCGTTGTAAGCGACGCGGAACACAGCGCCACCCGCGGCATTGGCCTGGTTGCCGGTAAAGGTGTCGCCGCAGAGCGTGAGCGACACGTTCTGGCCGTCGTAGGTGAGCGCACCACCGTCGCCGCCGTTGCCGGGATTGCCGTCGGTACCGGTAGCCGAGTTGTTGGCGAAGTTGGAGTTGACGATGGTCACGTTCTCCGCCTGTGTGCCCACGGCACCACCGTTCGAACCGGTATTGTCGGAAAACACGCTGCCCACGATGGTCAGCGTCCCCACACCCTGACCGTTGATGGCCCCGCCCGAGACGTCCTCGCCAGTGGTCGCGCATTGATTGTGCGAGAACGTGGAGTTGATCACGGTGAGCGAGCCGCCGTCCTCGAAAATAGCGCCGCCACCCTGGGATGTGCTGGTGGTGTTTAGGACGTCACTCGTAAAGCCGTTGACGAACGACAGGTTCTGCACGGTGAGCAGCGGGGTGGCGACGTTCCAGGCGCTCGTGATGTGCAGGATGCGGGAAGTCCCCCCGCCACTCAACGTCACCTGGCCGGCGCCGTCGATGGTGGTGTCCTTGCCAACCGGGACCTCGGAGGTGACGGTGATGGTCACGGGAGCGGAACCGCAGTTGAACGTCACGATACCTCCGCCGGCAACCGCAGATCTGAAAGCCGCCTCCGTACAACTCGCGGCGTTGCCGTTGCCCACCACCGTCGTCGGGCTGGACGTGTTGACCGGACTAGTTGGCACGGCACAGGTTGCGTTCGGCGGCAAAGTGCCCTGATCTCCCCCTGAGCCAGTTATACCCCCGGCCCCGGCCGTGCCACCTCCCGATGCTGATGAGCCGCCTGCTGTGATCGTAACACCATTTCCGCCGACGCCGTTGTTAGGGCCACTGTCAGAGCCCGAACAGCTGGGCAGAGCAACAATTGCTAGTGCCAAAATCATAGGAGCCGTGACTTCTAATTGGGCATGTCGCATGTTTGGTCCCTTTCGAACACAAGGTGGACGCTAACGGATCCTGCAAGCGTACGCGCAATTTCGAACTTTTGCAATCGATGAAGCGAATGGACCTAATCGTGCTGTTAAACTTGATTGCCAAAATGCAGGCTTATTCTTCTGCCCCGCTGTCGCCTGGTCAGTGAGCAACCAGAAGCCTGCGCCGCCGTAGGTCGTCCAGCGAACGTTGTGGCACGTGCCCCGCTGTTCATTGGAATTCCTGCACCAGTATCCCGACGACTGCCCCTGCCCCAATTAGCCAAGCGGTGTTCAATTTCCACCGGAAAATCAGTGCCGCAGCAACAATAGCCAACAGCACCGTCGGAATATCGATGAGCGCCGTATGACCGAACTGGACTGTCACCCACGCCATTAGCCCCAGGGACGCCACGGCTACGCCATCGAGGAATGCACCGGCTATCGGTGATCGCCTGACCCGAGCCAGGAGCGGACGGCTGGCTGCGACCAGGAGAAAACCTGGCAAGAAGATGCCGATGGTCGCGACGACCGCACCAGGCACGCCTGCCAATAGGTATCCGATGAACGTGGCGGTCGTGAACACGGGCCCCGGCGTGATCTGCCCGACGGTTACTGCGTCGAGAAGTTGTGTTTCCGTAAGCCAGTGCCAATGGTCCACCAAATCCGCGCGAAGGAAGGCCAGCAAGACGTAACCGCTCCCGAAGACCACCGCGCCCGTCTTGAGGAAGAACAGGAAGACTCCGAGCAGAGTCACTGGCGAAATACTACTGGCTACGCTGGCAACAGGACCCAGAACGGCAAAGCCTGCCGCGCGGCTGTGAGGGCCACTCGATAGTCGCTTCGCCATCGCCGCAAAGAGTCCAGCAGCGAGAAGCACGAGGATGGGGTCAAAACCTGAAACGCTGGCGGCAAGGGCTAGGACGCCGACTGCCCCCAGTAAGCGTGACTTTGCAGCCTTGGGAGCCAGTCTCAACAGGGCCTGGGCGATGATAACGATGATCACAGGCTTGATGCCGTAGAGAACGCCGCTAACCTGCGGGAGCGTCCCCCAGCGAACATAAGCCCAACCGAGCAGGCCGGTGATCAGCGCAGCCGGAAGGATAAAGCTCGTCCCGGCAACCAAGAGGCCCAGCAGGCCCGCCTTCTCATAGCCGATGTAAATCGCAAGCTCACTGGAGCTTGGACCCGGGATAAGGTTTGCCGCCCCGAACAAGTCGAGAAATCGCTCTGGTGAGATCCATCTCCTTTTGCGCACGATCTCGATTTTCCATCATCGAGACGTGCGCCGCAGGTCCACCAAAAGCAACAAATCCCAAGCGCAGAAACAAAAGCGCAAGTTCCCCCAGCGAAGTGTCGCCCGCAAGGGCTACCGCGGAGGAGCTTGCTTCTTCAGGCATCCGATTTGAACCCTTTCCCGCTCAACCAATTATCCACCGAAATCGGACCACTTCCGACTATGAGCAAAAAGATGGATCCCAATATCATCGAATAATCCGTCCGTGCCTCATGGGCCATCGCCCAGAATCCGTCTTTGATGCAAAGTGGGATCTTGGTGGTCGCAATCGCCACCAGCATGTCGATGATCAACGGTACCGCCGCAAGACGAGTAACTAGCCCTACCACGAGAAGCAACCCAGCCACGATCTCGACCACCCCGACGAACGGTGCCATCACCGTCGGGATGGGTATGCCAATCTTGATGAATCGTCCAACTCCGAGCGCGTGAGGGAAAACGAATTTCTGGACGCCTTCGGAAAGGAAAACACCGCCGACCAACACGCGAACCAGCAGCACGGAGACAGGGGCCGCCGGATTCATCACTCGAGTCAGGAATTCCGAAGCAGGCCTTTTTCGTCCAATGTTTTCCATCAATCCCCATTGCTAGTCGTTCTCGACTAGCTCACCGAACATGGGGCTGGTCACCGGTTCGTCAAGAGAGTCCGCTTGGCCAACGGGCATGGCGCGCTCATCCGATCAGGGTGACAGGGTTGGGCCCGCGCCAGCGTCCACCTCTTGTGCAACGACACCAGCGTCTTCTTCGATCTGAGGCGGTTCGAGATTGTACGGAGGTAGATTCGTCAATGTGCCGCCGGTATCTTTATTTTCGTCAGCGGGCTTCGATGTGCCTTCAAATTGATTTGATCCGGAATTGTCACTAATTTCACAAGTGCCCTTGCTGATGCAGGTATTCAAGCCCCAATAGGGTCTTAGCGAATCATTGAAGTCATTGTATTCGATAAGTGCCTCTGCGCCCTTGTCCACGCCGACGCTGTAGTAGAGGACATCCCACCAATAGTTGTTGAACAGATGAACCTTCGCGGTCGCCTCAGTGACCTTGGGGCTGCACCCCAATGTGTGGTCGTAGTAATTGTGGTGAAACGTGACGGTTGCGTATTCGACAGTGTTGGCGTAGTTGTGCTGTTTGGCGCAAGCATAATCATTGTGCCCGTCGAAATGATTCCAGGAGATGGTAATGTCGCTCGGTAAAGTGGTGCCATCATCGGGGCTGACGGCATCGATAAAGCCATCGCTAATATCCTTAAAGTAACAGTGATCTACCCAAACGTGGTTGGCGCCGTCAATCGTGATAGCGTCACCGGCTTCAAGAATATCTGGATTTACATGCTGAACTCTGAGATTTTGAATAATGACGTTTGAGACGGTCGATTTCAAATACAATGTGGCATTCATGATCGTCGAATTTGGACCCGTTCCGAGCAACGTTTTATTTGAGCCGACGTAAATAGTCAATTCATTGCGAGTCTTGGTTTCGATAGGTGTCGATGCACTCCCATTAGTGACGGAGCTGCAATCAGTAGTCGCGTTGGCACTAACGTAGTCAAGAAATCGATAGGTCTGTGTCGTTGTGTCCCCAGTCGTAGAATCACAGGCAAATACACAGGTGCGTACTTCCTGTGAATTTTGCGCGCAGTCAATAGTAATATTGTCAATAACCACAACACGTGGAATGTCGTCTTTCAACAAGTTCTGCAATTCGTTCCAATTGGTTGCGTAGACGGGGGGTAAACTGCCGCCACCAGTTGTTCCTCCAGTTCCTTGCGCTGCATAACCAATGGGCATGCCGACCGCGAATATCGCGGGCAGTGTATTAGTGCTCGAGGAACCGCCGGCGGAGTCACCTCCGGACGCAACCGCACTCGATGTCGTTGGGAGCTTCGATAGGATCCGCTCGGTATTGTCGCTACAATTCGACGCGAGCAAAGTGACGACCAGCGTGCCGCTCAATCCAACAATCCGAACCAGGATCCTGCCGCACTTGATATTGGAAGCAATGAGCCGCGCCATGGTTCGCCCGACATCTGGACCCGTTTTCGAATCGGTTTTCGTTACGATGGATGTCAATTCTGGGCTCAATTCCAGACAACGTCCAGGCCCAGTGACGCCAGGCCCACCCAACGCCCGTAGCGACCGATGACTTGATCATCGAACATGTACTTAGTCGGTCGGAGCCCGGGTCCACCGAGCAAACCGATAGCAAGCGCGATGTCTCGGTTGGCTTTGTAACTCAGCTCACCCCCGACGAAGGGCACGGGGTCGACATCGTTTGCAACTACGATATCGGCGGAATAACCCGGGGCAGCACCGGTTACCGTGCGCGTCCAAAGCATGCCAACCCCCGACTCAATGGCTCCGCGAAATCTTCCACTAAACGAGTTCGAAGACCACCGGAGTGAAGCCGTTGCCAATCTCGGTGTCAATTGAGCGTGACCGGCTTCGGTAGAATATTCCGGGCCGGCAATGGGTGCGGCAAAGCGTCCCACGATGGCAAAGTTGGGCGTAAGCTGCCAGCGTGGGGCAACACCCAGACCCGGTGAAAGGCCCGCCCGCAGGCTGGCACCGAGGAAAACAAAACTAGTATTGATGGCAAATCTCGAAGGCGCCAACTCGCTTGAAAGCGTTGCATGCGGCGTCGGTGGTGCCAGCGCACTGGGAAGCGACGCGGGGGGCGCCACCTCGCCCTCGGGCCGCTCGCCTACGTCCAGCTCCAAGAGGCTGGCGCGCAATAACTCCACCGCTCGCGCTACGACCGTGCTTTCGCTCGTTTCCGATTGTGGAGATTGCGTTCTCAGCACTTCTCGCAACAGAACCTTGCCCGTGACTCGGTCTGCCAACCACACTTCCACCCTGCCCTGTGCCACCAGGATTCGAAACGCTGCAAAGGCATGATTTCGGCGCGCGGCTTCCGTTAACTCGCTGGGTGAAAGTTCATGATCCCCGCGATCGACTACCAGCACATTCAGCCCCAAGTTACTGAGCTCAGCGTGCAAAAGTGGGATGATTGTCGCATCCGCGTGGTTGGCCACCAAGACTATCGTTGCCGGCTCACTCGCCTTAGACAAAACCTGTGCTAAGCAGACTGACCCTGTCAATGCTATTCTGAGCAGGCGGCCCAAGCCTTGTCTCGCGATCCCATCGACTTTCATTCTTCCCGCTCAGTTGAACAAGCGTAGCGGAAGACGACAAGTCGGGGAACGGTATTTTACTGGTTCAGCAGCCGCCGCGACAGGCCGGAATGCGGTCCATTCGGGAAATCCAGCAAATATTCGCTGGCGGCTTTTCGTGCACCCTGGTGGTCCCCGCCGCGCTCCAGTGACTCGACTAGGCGCCCACGCGCTTCCCGCTCCAGGGTGCCATGGGGAAATTCACGCAAGTATTCGCTAAACCAATGCGCCGCCTCCAGATAGCGGCCACTGGTGTCGAACGCAAGACGGCCCAGGTCAAACATGGCCATTGCGGACTCCGGGCTGCCAGCAAATCGCTCGCGTATGCTCCGCAGTGAATCACGGGCCGTTTCGGCATCACCAGCAAAACGAGCGACATGGGCGAGCTTTGTCAAGTCGATCGCGGATCCCGTGACGTAGATCTTCGATAAACCGAACTTACGCGCGAGGGACAAGGCGTCCTTGTAGTTACCGGCCGCGGCCAAGTCCTGCCAATTAGTTGAATCGGCGAGCGTGTCTTTCGATGAGGGTGCCGAGGCGGTCGCCCTTTCGACGGGTAAATCGCGAATATCCGAGACTGGGGAATTATCGGCTGCCGCTGGGGCCGCAACCTTTTCCAGGTCGCTTGACGAGTTCGCGGACGCATCCTCAACATGCCAGCCTTGCGCGCCCCCATTGACTCGCAAAGACTGACCTGTCTTTACCGAGCGATGTCCCGAGATTCCGGGACCAGTGACATCGACGTTACCTTCTGCCAGATCGAGCGCAAACGCGGATGATTCGGGCGACCAACGCAGATTGAAACGAGTACCGCGAACATATACCGTGAACGGACCCGCCTGCAGTTCCCACCGCGTGCCTGGTTGATGCACAACCGACGCAGTCAGCCTGCCGCGCTCAAGGGTGACATGGGCGCCATTGACCTGAAGTTCGGTGACACGGGCCTGGGCTGCCTGTTGCAGAATAAGCTGTGTACCGTCGGAAAAGGACAAGGGCAGTATTTCATGGTCAGATGCATTGATCCAGTTGCCAATCGAACCGCGCCGTTCGTAGCCGCCAATTGCAAACGAGAGGCTGGATTTCTTGGGCAGCACGGTGATTGCGAACGCGGCCGCGAGCCCGAGCGCCGCGCAAGTGCCGCCAATCCAAACCACCTTTCTCGCAGTGGATCGAGAGGGTACGGGCGGCGGTCGCGAAAATAGGCGACGGCGCACCGTTTCGCTAACATGGGTCGATTCCGTCCAAGCATCCTCAACCTTGGCCAGGGACCTCAATTTGTCGAACTTCAGTGTCATCGAAAACCCTCCGCGTCAACCCAGTTGACGAGTCCAGGTTGACGTCTAGCGAGCGTCCGAAAACGGATTTCCGCTCGCGCCAAGCGGCGCTTGATGGTAGCCAGTGAGACGCTGCAGGCATCGGCGATTTCGGCAAGTTCCATTTCATCAATATGTCGCAAAGCAAAGGCGATTCGTTCTTCGCGGGGAAGTTTGTCCAGCACGCGATACGTGTCGCGTAAGGCGGAGCGAAGCTCCGGGGTAACGCTGTCAACCGGCACGTCGATGGTGGCATCATTCGAAAATATCAGCCAGCGAAGCCGCTGACGTCGGCGCAAATGGTCTATTGCAACCGATACCGCAACTCGCAGCACCCAGCCGCGCAAAGCTAAGGCTTCTTTGACCTGTGTGGCACCCTTGAATGCGCGAAGAAATGTGTCTTGCAGTGCGTCTGCGACGTCAGGCGTTGGACCCAAGATGCGGACCAATACCTTTCTCACGTCACGTTCGTACGCGTCATAAAGTGCCGCTTGAGCCGACGGCTCACTATTACGAAGGCCCTGCAACAGGGCTTCGCAACCGACGAAGGATATTCGTCCGCATCGAGAAGCCTCGACAGGTACCGGCGAAATCGGGCGCGGCTGAGACACTGGGGGCGTTTCCAAAAGTAGCTATCCGACAATACGGACGCACGGAATATGTTTGAACAGCTCAGAAATGGGCTAAGGCCAATAGGGCACCTCGGTGGAGATACCGAATGCTGAGCCGTTTCGTCAGAAAGGAACGTCTTCCACTAAGCGCAGGTCGGCCCCCCGAGTGAAGACCGGGCTAGGCCTTCCAAGTTTGCTCGGGTGGAAAGTCAAAAGTCACCATGATTCGCAGTTCGTATGCCTGGGTTACGCTGGGGCCGCTAGCGCTTTTGTGTTTCGTCATGTGCAGCAACTCCGACAAGGGGGGTTCCACCAATGGCACCGGGGGCACGAACGCTGCTACGGGCGGTTCAGAAAATGGGGGTGACGGCACGGGGGGTTCCGAGCCCGCCGATGCCGAAACCGGTGGAAATTCCGACGACGCTAGCAGCCATGTTTCTGATGCGAGCGCACTAGTGTTCAACCCATGCGTCTCGACGAGCGGCAGCACTTATGGCACGAGCGGCAGCGCTACTTTTGCGGTCATGGCAGCGGGATTTGCCGCTAAGAATCTGACCATTTCGAACGACTATGCCGAAGTGGGCTCTTCCGGTTTGCAGGCGGTCGCGCTGCTCACACAAGGCGACAAACTGGTATTCGAAAACGTTCGAATCCTCGGCAATCAGGATACGCTGTACCTGAAGACGCCGGCCACGAACGTCGTGAGCCGAGTCTATATCAAAGACAGTTACATTGAGGGTGACACGGACTTCATATTTGGTCGTGCCACGACGGTGATTGATCACAGTACTTTGCAGTCTATGAATCGCAAGCCTACCGGCGGCACGGTGGTGGCCCCGAGTACCGCGCCCGCCAATCCCTATGGTTTCTTGATTATCAGCAGCAATTTCACCGCAGATACTGCTGTCTCCACCAATGGTACGTACTTGGGCCGCGCGTGGGATGAAGGTGTGTCGAGCACGTCGCCCTACGTCGCTGGGACATCGCCCAACGGGCAGGCTCTGATCCGAGATTCGATGCTGGGGGTACATATTCGTGTTGCCAGCCCTTGGGCATCCTCAACTTCGAGTCGCCCATTCGACGTCAGCGCAAACCGGCTTTTCGAATACAACAACAGCGGTCCGGGTAGCTTGGCGGGCAATGGTTCCGTTGCCGATGGCGGCACCGCAACCTCCGACGCGGGTGTAGAGTACTCCGGCACCGCCACGCGACCCTTGCTGACCGCCGAGGAAGCTGCCGATGAGACTATCTCAGCGTATCTGGCAAGCAGCGGGACCCTCGGCGCTCTCACGACGGACAATTGGGATCCGACCGCGGGCTTGGGCGACGTCAGTACGTTCACGCCCACCTACACCGTAGCTTCCGATGGAAGTGGCACTCACACCTCAGTGCAAGCGGCCATTGTTGCCGCGACAGCTGCGGGCGGAACCTCACCCGCTCGAATTTTAGTCAAACCGGGCACTTACCGCGAACTCGTTTGCGTGAAGTCGGGCGCGCCACCAATAACCTTATACGGCGCCAGTGCGGATGCCACTCAAGTTCAAATTGTCTTCGATAATTACTCGGGAAAATCCACGGTGCCTTAGCAATGAATCCAATGAAACTATGTGATTTTTGTCGTTCCGGCACGCAGTCCTGCGGTTTCGGAATGGGGTTGTTTTCATACCGTCAGATCCTCACTCTGGCGTTGCTCCCGTTTGCGTGCGCTAAGGTGACGACCAATTACCCCGATATCGACGGTGGTTTGGACGGTGGGGCAAGTGGAAGTGCCAATACGGGGGGCGCGGGCGGTTCCGTGACGTCAATTCATAGCGGCGGCACCACAGCTACCGGCGGAGTTCATGCCACTGGAGGCATGGTGAGTGCCGGCGGGACTGGTGGCGTGGTCGGAACAGGCGGCACCGTCAGCGGTTCCACTGGAGGTACGAAGGCCACCGGAGGTACGAGCACCGTCGCTGGCACCGGGGGCGCGCCCGCGACGGGTGGGTCACCGGTCATTATCGGCGATGCCGGAACATCCTGTGCTGCGGGCGCCGCCTTCTGCGACGACTTCGAATCGTACGCCGTAGGCGGACCCGCTTCCCAATGGACTGCAACGACCGGCACGTGGAGCGTGGCTACGGACACCACCGAAACCGCCGGCGATCAGCAGGTGTACTCCAACAAGACGACCGGCAATGCCTCTTCGCAGGCTGGCACAGGCACTTACGCCAACGCGAGCATCGAGGCTCGGATGAGAGTGATGAGTTTTAGCAGCTCCAGCGCTTCCAATTCCGCTGGCATCTTTCTGCGCAGCAATGGCTCGAACGACTATGATCTATCGCTGGGCGGCGACGGTATCGTATATCTGAGGCGCTCACCCACCAGCTCCACTGGCGAGACTTGCAGCAGCGGGACTAACAGTGGTACCGGGTTGGCTGTAACCACCAGCGGTTCGGGTTGGTTCAGGCTGAAACTAACCGTTACCGGAACGGTAGCAGCGGGCATCACGGTCACCGGCTACGTCGACCCCACGGGCGGCGGCGCGTACACCCAGGTCCTTCAGTGTACTCAGAGCACTGGCACGCAATACATGTACGACAGTGGTACCGCCGGTGTGTTCGCCAAGGGCAATGCCCCGGCGGAATACGACAACGTCATCATCACGAACCTGTAACATTCCACACGTTGCGTCGAGCAACGCTAACCCACCGGCGGTGCGGTTGGCGTTGCGCCGGGTGGCTGCACACAAGATGACAGGTCGAACACCATGAACTCGATCGCCTTCTCTTGCGGCAGCAGGTCGCGCACTTGGCAACACGATGGGAACGTCGTCTTGGAATCGGCCTTGGATGAATCGGACGTCGTCACGTGAAGTCCCGTGTAGACGAAACGACCGCATTGTTGATCCGGTGCCGCCGTGATTGGCGTGTCAAACGAGAAGTAATGAGTCCGCAGAGCGGCACCTGCGTCTCCCGAGACCGGCTCATAAATCCAACGCTGCGCCACCGGCGGTGTGGGAGGTTGGGTGTCCACAGCCGTTGGCTTCACTTCCCCGGTCAACGTCAAGAACCCGAGCGTGGTGGAGGCATTTACCGCAAGAAGCCAAGCTGCCATGGCCTGACCCCTGGGCAAAGTGGTGTCGATGGTCGTGCTGATTGAAGTACCAATAGACGAGGTGCTAATGGGGTCAATCCAAGTGGCTACATCGCCAAAAGGTGACGGATAAACTACCGGCGGACTGTCCGTGGTCGAAAATGTTCTGATCCATGACCAATGGTAGTGTTCACCCAGGGTTCGACCTCCGCTATTGAGGTACTTAAGCATCACGTTCTTCGCATTGGCCGAAATATAATTGTTGTCCTTCGTCGGATTGGTTGCTGAATCAACCCCTGCACAGGCCAACATCACGATGTCATATTGCATCATCTGATTGATGTCTTCCCAGAAGGGAACAGCCGGTGGGTAGACGGCACCGTTGTCGTAACCCCCGCCTTGATCCGGGTCCGTCGGTTGATTGTAGATGTTAATCGAGCCGTTCCCATCAGGATTGGTAAACTCCGCCGTGTCCACGCCAATGCGAGTAAATAGGCACTGCAGGCGGTCGGCATCTCCTACTGCGATTGCAATCTTCGGGATGTGGCCTTCGCTTTGATTTCGGGGCAAGCGAAATAGGGTCGGATCGTCAAAAGCGTTATCTTGGCAAGCCTTTATTTCGGGCAAAGTGATTTGCCGACGCCACTTTCCAATTTGGATGACCATGGGCACGTTCGAACCCACCGGAACGTCCTCCATCGTAAACTGACCCTGGGCATTAGTCAGAGCCGTTGCGATAGGCTGACCGCTGACCGGCGTCGCACAAGTGTCACAGGTGGCTCCGTTGGTAATATCTGATATGGCGGCGTTAGGTACGTACACAACGACATTGTAAAGGGGGTTCTTACCCGCGGGGTCGTATATCTTGGCGGTTACTGTGGTCTTGGGCTGACTTCCGCAGTCCTGGATTTGGCAGGCCAAGTTTCCGTACTTGGAGCACATTGCCGTGTTCACATTTCCCGGTATCGACGCGTCGGAACCGGGAACATAGCCGGTTGCTCCCCCCGTATCTGCAGCGGGATTGAAGCTGCCACTTCCAGAAGCGCCAGCATTAGTTCTTGCTCCGTTACCCGGGCTACAACTAGTGGCGCAGAGCCCAGCGCCGAGTGACACGATAAGCCAGGTTCGCCTCGCTGATAGCGCGTCAAAGAAAGTTCGGAATTTCATTTTGCACCTCCACGACAACAAAGCGCCGCTTTTGCGTTGGGGATCCTCCGAGCCATTTTCTGTCACCTACAACGTCTCATGAGATGTTCGGGCTCGCGCATAAGGAAGACGTTTAGAGATCCACCCAAGGCTCACGGATTCATCAGACTCCCTGCGCCAACTCATCCTTTGTGACTGCAAGCAATCCGAGCGAAGGCAATTGGCGCAACGGGCGAACAATTCTTGTTTCGCAACGCGTCGAAACGACCGAACGGCCGCTTTCTTAGAGTTCCCCGCAAGTTTCTAGAAAGGGCTAAATATTTCAGGCATATCCCGATCTTATTTTCGGAGGACTTGACCCTTTTGATGAGCCAGGCGGACCTGCCGCGCACGTCATTAACCGCGCCGCGGTTGTGTTGCGCTGTGATTTCCGTGCTCCGAAGTGATGCTCCCCATTGGCTAAAAAGGCCGCTCCGCCATCGGGCGTGTTTAGACTCGGAGTGCACCCTTTCTGAGAGAGACTTCGTGCTTTCATCCCTATTTCGATCTTTCCCATGGACTGTCGCAGTGTTGCTTATTGCATTGCCATTATCAGCGCAATCGCGCGATGAGGCAGCCAATCGCACCATTGATTTGGCAATCAACCAACACTATTTGTCCACTGATTTTGATACGGCACAGAAGCTTCTGGCCGCGACAATTCAGGGCTGTGAAAGTACTTGTGCTCCCAAGACATTAGCGCGTGCTTGGATTTATCAGGGAATCGTTTTGGGCGTCGGCAAGAATGATAAGGCTGGAGCTAAGGATGCTTTTATAAGCGCATTGGCCCTCGATCCTGATATTCGACTTGACAAGACTCTGGCCACTCCCGAGGTAGCCCGCATGTTCGAGGATCTGGGTGGCAAGACCGGAAGTCCTGCGGCTACGGAAAAGCCCGACGCCAACACTTCCCCGCTCTCGGCACCACCTACCGAAAGTGCGGCTACGCCCGCGATCCCAGCCGGTTCGAGTTTGAACTGCAATCTCAAAGTCGCCGAAATTGAAACCCGAAGACCCATTCCAATTCAGTGCAGAACGGATCAGGACGCCAGCCAAGTTCACCTGCGCTACCGGCTAAACGGGGACAAGACTTGGGTATCGGTCGCCATGACCAAGAAGGGGAATGCCTACGTGGCTGAGATCCCCTGCAAAGAGACCGAAAACGCGGGCACTTTAGAGCTTTACGCATTAGGTGAAGATGCCAATGGCGAAGATGTAGCGACATTCGGAACCAAAGCAAACCCAGTAAAGATCAAGCTGGTCGAATCCACCACTCAAGAACCCCCCAGCTACGATGACACGGAGCCGCCAGCCCGCTGCGGAGCGAAAGAAGAATGCCCGCCAGATTTTCCAGGTTGTGCGGCAAAAAATCCGGGCGGCAACGTCGATTGGGGCAACGGTTGCGACAACTCGAGCCAATGCAAGGCTGGATTGATGTGCATTGACGGCACTTGTGAGACAGCACCTACCTGTCAACTGGACGACGATTGCGAATCAGGTCGCTGCATAAAAGGCATCTGCAATGTCACAGCCGAAGGGGGCGCCACGTCGCGTTCGTACCGCAAGAACTGGGTGGGCATTAGCTTTGCGCAAGATTTAGCCTTTGTAGGGGGCAGCGATCTGTGCACTCAGTCCAATCAAGTGGATAAGTACACGACCTGCTATTACAGGGGAAGCAGCACCAACCCGTACATGAACGAGCCGTATCCAGGCGTGAACGTTGGCACGGGCATCGCAGCGGCAACCAGTCGAATTCTGTTGAGTTTCGACCATGCCTACACGCCGAACATCACTGCAGGGGCTCGCGTGGGCTTTGCATTAGGCGGTGGCCCCCCCAACGGTCGTAGCGTAACAACTACCAGCGGCGGTCAGCAAGACGTTACGGCAAAGGGGACAAGCTTTATGCCCATTCATCTAGAGGCGCGCCTAAAATATTGGTTTGGAACCAAGCCACTTTCGCAAAAATTGCGCCCGTTTATGCACGTGGGTGGCGGGTTTGCCGAGGTTGACGCCAAGGTTAAGATGACCGTACTCGATTGTGGTGCAACCGCCTGTGCCGGCAGTGTCAACCCCAAGTCGTTGCCGTCGGTTGACCTCGATGCCTGGAAAAAGCTTGGGCTCGAATTCGGCACGATTGGCGGCGGGTTGGTCTACGCTTTCCAAGACCGCTATGGAGTCCAGGTAGATATGAATTTGATGTACACGTTTCCTTCTTCGAGCGTGGTACTCGAGCCGTCGATTGGCTTCATTGTGGGTCTTTGACAAAAGGAATTACCATGGATTTACCAAGCTTCCCACATTTCAATGGCCCCCTAGTACCGTTGTTTTGATTCGATAAGTTGACCTCGGTTATTTTTTCGGTGACCCGTGACTCAACCCCCGCAGCGACACACGAATATTGGACGCCATCGCTGGGTCGTGTGCGCGTTGCTGTTCTTTGCGACAACCATCAACTACATGGACCGGCAGGTCATTTCGATATTGAAGCCCGTACTCGAGACAGAATTGCACTGGAACAATCCCGCGAACATCGAGCAAGAGTACAGCTATATCGTGATGGCCTTCACGTTGGCCTACGCATTTGGAGTGCTGGTGTTTGGTTGGTTCATCGATAAAGTGGGGACCAAGCTCGGTTACGCGGTGTCCGTAATCGTGTGGGGCCTATCGTCTATGAGTCACGCCCTGGCAGGCTCATCATTGGGGTTTGGATTGGCGCGGGTCGGGCTGGGCCTTGGAGAGTCCGGAAACTTTCCCGCGGCGATTAAGACTGTGGCCGAGTGGTTTCCGAAAAAGGAACGTGCCTTGGCGACCGGTGTCTTCAATTCTGGTGCAAATGTTGGCGCCTTGCTCGCTCCGGTCCTCATACCTTGGGCAATTTATGCCTTTGCGTCGGACCCGAGGCACCCCTTTTGGCAAATAGGGTTTCTTGTTGACCGGCGCGCTCGATCTGATTTGGCTTGGATTCTGGTTGGTCGTCTATCAAAAGCCAGCGAACAAGAAATCGCTGAGTCAATTGGAATACAACTACATTCATAGCGATACCGATGAGCAGCAAGTGACGCAGGAGCGTGTCCTTTGGAGAAAGCTAATAGCCTACCGCCAAACCTGGGCGTTCTTTTGGGGAAAGTTTCTCACTGATTGCGTGTGGTGGTTTTATTTATTTTGGCTGCCCTCGTATCTGAAGGACAAGTATCACGTTGACATTAAGAACATCGCCCAATTTGCCTTGCCCCTCATCATCATTTACTCGATGACGACCATTGGGAGCGTTGGCGGAGGATGGCTGTCATCGCGTTTCATTAAGATCGGATGGCCCGTCAATCGTGCTCGCAAGACCGCCATGTTTGCTTTTGCACTTGCCGTTGTGCCAATTACGGCTGTCAAATATGTGTCGCTGTGGCCCGCAGTTATATTGGTGGGAGTAGCTGCCGCCGCTCATCAGGCCTGGTCAGCTAATATTTTCACAACGGTGTCGGACATGTTCCCGAAAAAGGCGGTGGCTTCGGTCACGGGAATTGGAGCGATGGCAGGCGCAGTCGGTGGCCTCTTATTCCAATGGCTCACAGGCATTATGCTGGCTTCCTATAAGGCGGGTGGGGATATTCAAATGGGTTATTCTATCCTGTTTGCTGCTTGCGCTTCAGCCTATTTAGCGGCACTTTTGCTGTTTCACTTGCTCGCACCAAAAATGGAGACGGTCAAACTGTAGAATTTGAACCCATTCGATGCCAGCACCCAATCGGATGCCGCAGGCTTGCAGTTGTGCGACCGATTCTCGTGACTGTGGGACAAAGCTGACCGTCTTCAATGTGGGCGAGCGAGCAGGTTTGGTCCGCCCGCCACCATTTAAGTGACCCGTACGCGGGTTGCCCAATCGTCTTACGTTGGCGGTAGTCGGCATGTTTCGTAACAAGATTTAGTGAGGGACGATGCACAACGCAATTTTGCATGCAAACAGGGCTTCGGCGGTAGCAGCTGCCGCATTTGCCATCATTTCCGCCTCCGAGCCTTGCTCTGCGCAGCAGACTACCCCCTCAAATCAACCGGATAAACCGGCCGGTTCCGAACCAGCAGCGCCCACAGCCCCCGCAGAAGCTGCGGCCGCGCCGAACCAGCAGCAAGATCAGACCAATGTGGATGCGGCATCCGCTAGTGCAGCCAATTTGCCAGTCGCCGGCGTTACGGTCCAGTCGAACTAATTTGGCGCCAAATCCCGTCACCCCAACAGCTGCCCAATTAGCACCGGTCCCGGTCGCGGCGAACACGACGCAGGGCGAACCGCCGCTGGCCGATTCCTGGTACGCGCGAGCACCGTTGACTTTGACCGCGGGCAAGGGCGAAAAGAAAATGTCCTTGACCTTTTACGGCTTCATTGAAGCTGACGCCATTTACGACACAACACGCAGTTACGGCGATGCGATCGGCCCGTCGCTGGTCGCTCGCCACGAAACGTATGAGGGACGCGAAGGGCGCGCGCAATTTTCGATACGAAATACCCGAATCGGGTTGAGTTTCGAAGGGCCCGTTGTCGATGGGGTGAAACCAACAGCCGTGTTTGAGGGCGACTTCTTTGGCAATCAGCCTAGCAGCCCGCCTCAGACTTCCGAAGCCGCCTACTATGACAGCCCAACCTTTCGGGTTCGGCACGCCTATATGAAGCTTGAAGACGACTATGTTGATGTACTGGCAGGTCAAACTTATAATGTATTCGGTTGGCAGAATTATTTCTTTCCCTGCACGGTCGAGTTTCTGGGGTTACCCAATCAACTTTTCTCGCGTAGCACTCAATTTCGACTCTCACACACGTTCGATTCAGGGCCAGTCAGCGCGGACATTGCCGTTGCCGCGTTGCGGCCGGCACAGCGAGACTCGGGAATTCCTGATGGGAATGCCGGTTTGCGACTGAGCGTGAATGATTGGAAAGGCATTAGCACGCCGGGCAACGTCGGAACCAGGGCGATGCCACTGTCTATTGGAATCTCCGGATTGATGCGCCAGTTCAAAGCCAACGCGGCCCTGCCGCCACCAGTTCAGCGTTCAAACAGGCCACGGGATGGGGTGTATCTGTTGATGCGCTTGTTCCAATAATTCCGGCAAAAGACGCTTATGATCGGGGCAACCGACTGACGCTGACCGCGTCATTTGTGACAGGCACCGGCATTGCCGATCAAATTACGGCCAATGGTGGGGCTCAATTCCCGCCATTGCCCAATCCGGCACAGGCGAACCCCCCACCCGAATATGTCGCGAACATTGATAATGGGCTGGTCACCTTCGATACGCAGGGCGTTCTTCACACAATTGATTGGCGAAGTTACATGGTCGGCCTTCAGTATTACCTTCCCCCGACGGGGCGGGTATTCATTTCAGCCAACTATACTCAGGCGTATTCGAAGAATATGGCTGCTCTCTACCCTCAAGGTGGCACCGAAATCGGTTTGTTGGTTCATGTGGCCAAGCAGTCCCAATATGCGGATGCCAATTTGTTCTGGGATGCGACGCCCAACGTGAGGTTCGGCGGGTCTTTCCAGTACACGACTGTAGAGTACGTAGGCGACGGAGCTACGCCGAAGAATTATCGCGGTATGGGGCAGGCCTTGTACGTATTTTAGATAAGATCGCTGGGTGGGACGGCCCGCAAATGGCTATTCGAACTCGCAGCAGTATAACGTTGCCGGATAACCCTCTGCGCTGGTACCTGGGACCCCTGGCGCATCACAATGCATGGGTGGATAGTCGGCCTCGGGCGTCTCAGGGCCGTAGCACGCAAAACCGAACATGAACTTGCCCGACTCCGGCACACATCCTGGAACAACGGTGTCCTGAACGCAGGAGCCACCAATCGGAACCACTGCCGGGATATAGCAGCAGTATATTGCTTCGCTGGGTTATCAACCGGCGTTGGAACGGTGCAAAGGAGAGGATTGGTATCGGATTTGCTCTTGTTGGACCCAAGATCCTCTTCGGTGGGTAGGCTCGGGCTTTGGCATATAAATGGAATCAGCCCGAGGTTGCAGGTGCCGTACGGAGTGATACACCCTGCGTTTGGATTGATCGGGTGATCGAATCTGCCACAGCAGTAGTCGATGAGATCGCCTTCCCATACACCCTGACCGCAATCAAGCATCGAATTGAACACGTCAGGACGATCCGCGCCGCGGCATTGATAGCCATAGGCGGGTACCCCAAGCCGAGAACTCCAACCGACGCACGAAGCAACCGGATCGTACGCGCAAGTTGTAGTGGTGGATGAGCAGCAATAGCCCTGCGTATTATCGTCGAGCGTACCGCGGTCGCTGCACACGAGTCCTTGGGGAACACCTTCGACAATGCTCGGATCGTCGTCCGGCCGCGCCGAGCCCGTGCAAGAATACCCGACTAGACCCGTGCTTACAGCAGCGTCCCCTGCGACTGGGACGCCACATTCGAGTCCCGGGTTAGAGCTCAGGACACAGGTGCCATTAGCAGGAGCGGACGAGCTGGTCGAGCAAGCGCCCGCGCCTAGTCCGAGCAAGAGTGGAGCAAGTTCGAGAATCGAAGGTGGGTGTCTGGTCAGCATCGGCTCACCGAAGCCATCCTGCCGGGATTTCCGGTGCGGGAAGCGGGGGAAAACTGCAGGTTCGCGGCGCACTGCCGGCAGTGATATTGTTGGTCACCGTAACGCCTAGACCCGAAGGCGTGAAGTTTACGTTTCCTGGCCCCAGTCTAATATCTGCGAATTCCGCGGCTACATCCTGGGGACCTATGTTATCCACGATGACGTTATCGAGCGTGATCGGGCCAGCCGGATAGACCGCATTGAAACCCTCAAGCGTAACGACCGGTTGTACGAGGCTCATACAGGTCACTTCATGAATATTCTGGAACGTCAAGCTCTTGAACTGGGGGTAGTCGGTGTGGTCGGTGGGTCCGCTGATTCCGGCACTCCCAGCAAATAGCGGATTATACGCGGTACTCACCAAGATGGTATTGGACACGTCGCGAATGCAGACATCGCTAAAAGTCACGTTATCAACGATGCCACCCCGGCTCTCATCGGATTTAACCCGGATGCCGTTGGAATCCGAGGTATCCGTATCGGTAGAACCGGTCCAGCGGGAATCCGCATCGATCGTGAGATCGTAGACGCTTACATTATGAACACCACCATAAGTCTCGCTGCCAATAGACATGCCATGGCCCGTTCCGAAGCGATTGTGAGCAATAATCAGCCCGTCAATCCCGTGGCCACCCTTGATCGCGATATTATCGTCGCCGGTGCTGATAGTGCTACAGGCAATCACTCCGCAATTGGCGACGTCGTTCTCTCCCGGGTCGACTCCGTCCGTATTGCGCGCCAGATACGGTGACAAGACCAGCCCCTGGCTATTGGTCCAACGCGAAGGCGTGAGAATCGTGACGCCCCATACGGTATAGCCTTCACCTGCTGTCGTGCAGGTCCCGTCCGTGGGCGTACCTGCGATCTTGACATGAAATTTGGGCGAATTATGGAGCGTAATTCTGTACAGTAAAAAGCCGTTCGTGCCTTTTACCACATTGATGAGCGTTGGATTTCCGATGCTACCGTCGATTTCGCGAAGCGCAAAGGACAGCTGCCACCAGGAGTAATCATGTCCGACGAGCGGCTCGCCCCCCTGACCGTCGATAACACCGTCGCCGACGATTCCAGGATTGGTGCCACCAACAGTGATAAAGTCACTGCACGCTGCTGAGTCGTTTACTCCCAGAACGCCGCAGTTGCTGTCCGTGCCGGTCGTTGACGATTTGTTGGGCGGGTACTCGTTCGGATCGCGCGAGGCGTAGAGCGTGGTGCCGCTGTCGATCCACAGAGTGGCGCTCGTTACGGTCAAATGGCCAGCAACAAAGGCATTGTTCGCGCCATCGCTGACGAGCTGGACGACGCCTCCCGGACAAGCACTCAGCGCGTCGTTAATGCGTTGCGTGTCCAGATTGTTCTCGTCCGGAAAGGACTTGTTGGCGGTTAACGTCTGACAGACGTTGGTTGGCAGCGTGGGCTCCGGCGGCAGATTGGAGTCGCCGACACCGCAGGCCGTGGCGGTGTTAGCTGCGAGCGTGTCCACAGGAACCGATGAATTGCCGCAAACGTAAGTGTACCCCGCGATCTCGCTGCTGGAACTACACGCGGGTGCGGCCAGCAGCGAGACGATAGCGCCAAGGGTTCCTGCGCACAGCGAAAGTGAACATCTCCTCTGCGGCAAGAAGCTCGTGCTCGTTTGTCATCGGAGTCGTTTTGGCAAATGGCCTTGCTGTACGTTGGAGAGAGTGCTGGCTCAGCAACCTAGACCCGCAGGACAGGGCCAAGCCGTTGAACTGGCGCAGGACCACTTACCACCGCTCGAACCCGCGATGCACACGCAATAGCCGGTTTTCTGGTTGCCGCTAGAGTCGAGATACCCAGCAGCAAGTCCACACATTTCGCAGGCTGTGCCGGTGCACGGAGTGGAACACTGCGCTATGCTGCAGGCTGGCCATGCTGTGGCTCGGTTGTTGGACAATCGGCTGAGTCAGCTGTCGGGACCTTGAAGCAGCTGTAGTTCACGCCAGATGGGAATGTGCAAGCCCCTTCAACGTAGGCGGCGGCTGAGCAAGTTTCCGTCTTATAGCCAACGTTATCTGGCCCACAAAGCTTGTCGCAAAGTTGCGTGTCCGCTGCGACGCAGGCAACGCCTTTTGCAATTGCAGTTCCCGCAGTGGTGTTGCCACAGGCGCCGTCGGGCTCCGATGTGGAACCACTACCGGTGCTCCCGGCTGTGCCCGTCGAACCACCCACGCCACCCGCCTGCGCGCCGCCCGTGCCGGCCTTGGTAGAAGTCGATGCCGAGGCACCGCCCGTCGATGAGCCTCCACCCGGAGTCGTGCTCGTGGCTGTGCTACCTCCGGTGCCGTTGGTGCCACCCGCAGTGCTCGTGGTGGCTGGGGAGTTGCTAGAAGAACACCCCAACATTCCGAGCCAAGCTGCACCTAAGGTTTGTAGAGTGAGAACGGAAACTAGAGTCATTCGTGTCATCTGATTGGGCTCCTCACGCGCTATCCCTCGCGGGTCTTCCAAATCAGCAAAGACGTGTTGTTGGTGACTCAAGGCTCATAAAAAGACCTGCCAGGTCTCGCTGCCGCCGAAACCAGGTCGCTTGCCATGGCAACTGGCAACGTCGACGAAAGTGAGCCGAGAATGAGCCGCGTCAGGCGATGATCCGGGCCCACGCGAAGATTTCGGCTTAAGAGACAAATAGAGGCCACCAGGCTCCACCCACGAAGCAATGTTCGATGGGCCCTGCCAAAAGAAACCGTCGGAACTAGTCTCAATAATCAGGCCGTCCTTCGCATCGTCACAGTTACCTCGATTCCGAGCCCGGGCCGGTTGGGTTCCCGCCGTATTGGGTTGACATGGTATGGTTAGCGGGTCCGGCTGGGAGGAACCCCGTTATGTAATGATTACGGTGTCGCCCTTACAACCAAATATCACTTGAACGGCACCGGCGCCGCTGGAGGTTACCAGATCGCAAACGGTGCCAAAGAGCTGGATCGTCAGCATGTCGGGTCCCGTGAAATTCCAGCCGTTGGTATCAGTCGCGTCAAAGGAGATTTTGGTCGTATCAACATACACGTTCACGTGATCTGGTGCCGGGGGCGGGCTGCTCAGAGGGAAAAGGCATGTCTTTACAACGGCCGTGATCGTGTTGAATGCAGTCACCAGTTGGTCCTGCGTACTTGCCATGTAATACCGAGTGGCTATGGGGTTGGGATTCTGCACCGGTTCGAGCCCGGCAATCGCCATGTTATTGAGCGTGGTATCGGCCGTTTCTCCGGGTGTTGCAACGCCCACGACGAACGTGTGAACACCGGCAGCCGCTGCGGCCGTGATCGCCGCTATGGCTGCCGTTATTGCGCCGGACGTGTCGACACTGCCATTCATTGCGTTGCAAGAGGGCTCGCCATCCGTTGCGAGCAAGATATACTTGGGGTTGCCGTCTTGCAGCGCCGTCAAATAGTTTAAGGCCTCGTTTTCTCCGTCTTTGGTGGGTGTGCCGTTCCCGGTTGGTTGCACGGTATCGATTCCCGTGTCCATGGCACTCGCATTGTTCGGTCCAACATCGACCACGACGCCAGAGGGATACGTGCCCTGAGTGCATTCCGCATCAGTTCCGATGGGGAATACCTTGAGTCCCCACCAAAGCGTAGTCGCTGTGGCGTCAACTACACTATGCAATGCGGGCACCACGATGGACCACTTCGATGGAGTGCCATCCTGCATTGACGCGGAGCGATCTAGCAGCACCCGAGGCAACCAGGACCGTAATAGCCGTGTAGGCCTTTCGCGCACTTTCTCCTACCAAAAGTCCCCAGTCCAACGCCATCTCAAGTCAACTCCACTTCGCACTGGCATAAGAGGCAGGGGATAGTTCCCCGGGCTACCAGCAGGCCACCATATCTCGGCCCATTTCGCGTCACACCCGGTAACGACGTACGGCTTCAGTGGATTCAGCTCAACATTAATTGACCTAGTACGTCGATTCTATTGAATCGATGTACTAGAAATTCGCGAAGCGAATTTGGGGTTGGGCGAATGCCCAAAATGAGGCTAGTGGCGCGATGGCCGCGAAGCGGCCGGTCCTAAGGACCCATCATTTCAATGGAATCGCGCTACTAGCGGGCCCAGGGTTTGGATTGGGCGAATCCTGAGCCTCACGAACCGTAAGTGGGCGTCCAAGACATGAGAAGGACTCTCAGTGACCCAAATTTTCGTCCGGGGCTCCGTTGCCCAACGCGACGACCGTTGGTTCCCGCAAGAGTCCGTCATTGGGCTTGGCAAATCTACGGCAGGATATCTAGTCTAACTTTGCAAGCCCGCCAACGACGAGAATACAAGCGATGAGTCAAAGCTTCATTTCAGACGATTTCCTTCTGGAGAGTGAAGAGGCTCGGGCCCTATTCTTTGGCTACGCCGAGAAGCTTCCGATTATCGACTATCATTGCCACCTGCCGCCCAAGGACATTGCGTATAATCGCAGCTTCGAGAACCTGACACAGATCTGGCTCGCGGGGGATCATTACAAGTGGCGCGCCATGCGCACCTGCGGCGTGGACGAACGCTTCATTACGGGAGAAGCGTCGGACCGCGAGAAATTTCAGAAGTGGGCTGAGACGGTCCCGAAGACCCTGCGTAATCCCCTGTTTCACTGGACGCATCTCGAGCTGCGCCGTCCCTTTGGGATCACGGATCGCGTACTAGGGCCGGACACCGCCCAGAGCATTTGGGACGAGTGCGGCGAGAAGCTCCGAACGCCCGAGTACACCACTCAGGGACTATTGCAGCAGATGAACGTTGAGGTGCTCTGCACCACCGATGATCCGATTGACGATTTGGCGGCCCATCAAGAATTAGCAAAATCCAGTCAGCTCAAGACCCGGGTGCTTCCCACGTTCCGTCCTGACAAAGCAATGGATGTGGCTGAATCCGAAAGCCTTTGCGGCCTACGCGACGCGCCTGGGCGAGGTCGTCGGTCAGGAGATGGGCAGCTACGCGGCGTTTCTGATGGCTCTCGACCAGCGACACGCCTTCTTTCATGAACAGGGCTGTCGGCTTTCCGATCACGGGCTGGAGACGGTTTACGCGGAAGACTACACCGAGCCAGAGGTCGCGGCCGCCTATCAGCAGTTGATGCGCGGCGAGTCGCTGAGTTTACCGCTGGCACTCAAGTTCAAGTCGGCCGTCGAGCGCGAGCTTAGCATCATGGACCACGCTCGCGGCTGGGTCCAGCAGCTACATCTCGGCGCCCTGCGGAACAATAACTCGCGGATGATGCGAGTACTGGGGCCTGACACGGGCTTTGACTCGATTGGCGACTTCGAGGTGGCCCGGCCCCTGGCGAAATTCCTGGACCGCCTCGACACGGACAACCGCCTCCCGAGGACGATCCTCTACAACCTCAATCCTCGCGACAACGAGCTGTTTGCTACGATGCTGGGCAATTTCCAGGACGGTTCCGTGGCTGGCAAGATCCAATTCGGCGCCGCTTGGTGGTTTCTCGATCAGCTGGACGGGATGACCAAGCAGATAGAAGCCCTGTCGAACATGGGGTGCTTAAGTCAATTCGTCGGGATGCTGACGGACTCGCGCAGCTTCCTGTCGTACCCGAGGCACGAGTATTTCCGGCGCGTGCTCTGCAACATCCTGGGCGGCGAGATGAAGCGTGGCCTCATCCCGAACGACGTGCCGCTCGTGGGACAAATGGTTGCAAACATCAGCTACTACAACGCCCAAGGCTATTTTGGGTTTGGTGCGGCCTAATTACGACAATTTTCGGGTAGCGAATCTCGGAAGACCGTGTCCGCGCCCGCAATCAAGAGCGAATCATGACGATGAACATTGCAAAATATTCGATGGGGATCGGCGACCGGTTCGGCCTGGAGGGGCCCGCGCAGATGCGCGCCTTCCAGGTTGCCAAGGATCGCGGCGTCGAGATCACACCCGTGTGGAACAAGTCGAACCGGGAGCACACGCTGATTGGCACCGAGCCCCTTGACGTGCGCCAGGAAGCAGACGCCGCGACCAAGGCTGCCGGTTGGACCGGCGCTTATTGCGTAGATGCCGACCACATTGGGCTCAGCAACGTCGATAAGTTCATCGCAGCCGCTGATTTCTACACGATTGACGTGGCAGACTACATCGGGAAAGCGGCCTGCAGTGACGCAATTGCCGCCTACCTTGCGGAAATGGGACATTACGTGGGCGAGCTGTGGCTGCCCGGGATCGCAGAGCCAATAAAGGTAACGCAGGCGTTGCTCGAAGCGATTGCTGGAAAATACCTCTACGCCATCGAGCAGGCTTCCCGAGTCTACCAGCACATCGTCGCGAAAAAGGGCGAGGGGAACTTCATCACCGAAGTTTCCTTCGACGAAGCCAACTCGCCCCAAACCCCAGCCGAGCTGTTCTTCATTCTTGCCGGTCTTGCTCGTGAACAGATCCCGGCCATAACGGTTGCCCCAAAGTTCTCCGGTGAGTTCTTGAAAGGGATCGATTACGTAGGCGACATTGGCGAGTTCACGCAAGAGTTCGAAGCTGATTTGGCCGTGCTAAAGTTTGCCAAGGCCGAGTTCAGGCTACCCGATGGGCTCAAGCTCAGCATTCACTCGGGCAGTGACAAGTTCTCCCTTTACCCCATCATGCATCGAGCGATTAAGGCGAGTGGCGCGGGGATCCATCTGAAGACGGCAGGCACCACCTGGCTCGAGGAGGTCATCGGCCTTGCCAGCGTGGGTGGCGAGGGCCTCGCCTTTGCCAAGGCGCTCTATCGGGAGGGTTACGCGCGTTATAATGAGATGGCTAGGCCGTATCTCTTGGTCATTCAGATTGATAAGGCGCAGCTGCCGACTCCGGATGCGGTTGACCAATACTCAGCAGAAGAGTACGTCCAGGCGTTGCAGCATGTTCAAAGCTGCAAGTCCTACAATATTCATCTTCGTCAGCTGGTGCACATCAGCTTCAAGGTCGCGGCAGAAAAGGGCGAGAGTTACCTGGCCTTGCTCAAAGCTCACCGCAAAGCCGTCGAACCCTGCGTGACCGAGAACATCCTCAAGCGCCACGTCGAACCGCTATTTCTGGGAATTCGAAGCTAATGGGACTGCTCCCAGCCGGCCCAAACAACTTCGCTCTTGAAACTTGACTCGATATCAATGAGTTTCGCGCTTTGAGGTCGCTAATCGATTATGAACTCCTTCAATCTCCTCTCCGCATACGACTTTGCGGGTAAGACCATCGCCATCACCGGAGGCGGCGGCGTGCTTTGCGGCGCGATGGCGCGAGCGGTAGCAGCATGCAACGCCAACGTAGTGCTGCTCGATCGCGATCCTGGCCTGGCCGAACAGGTGCTGGCAACGCTACAAGGGACGAAGGGCCGTCACTCAGTCATTGCCGTCGACGTGCTGGACGTGCAAAAGGTACACGCTGCCGCGAAACAGGTGATTGGGGACTACGGTCAAGTATACGGCCTGATTAACGGCGCCGGGGGCAACAACCCCAAGGCTACGACCAACCCTGAGCTGTCCTTCTTCGACATTCCCCCGGAGGCCTTTCAGTTCGTCTCGAACCTGAATCTCCTGGGAACAGTGCTGCCGAGTCAGGCCTTCGGCAAATCCATGGCGGCGCAGAATCAGGGTGTCATTCTCAACATCTCCTCGATGAACGCGCTGCGTCCCTTGACACGAATTCCCGCCTATTCGGCGGCGAAGGCCGCTGTTAGTAATTTCACCCAGTGGCTTGCCGTTCACCTGGCACAGGAGTACTCGCCTGAAATTCGCGTTAATGCTGTGGCTCCGGGTTTCTTTCTTACTGAGCAGAATCGGTTTCTGTTGACGGACAAGGAGACCGGCAATTTGACGGCACGAGGTCAAAAGATCCTCAGCGCGACGCCAATGGCCCGCTTTGGAGCACCGGAGGATTTACTCGGTGCCACGTTGTGGTTGCTCTCGGAGGCCTCAAAATTCGTTACGGGGATCGTGGTCCCGGTTGACGGCGGGTTCTCGGCGTATAGTGGAGTTTGAGTTTGCGATAGGTTCGTATAGAGGGAAATCATGTCTAAGCAGCATTTTGGCATCGTTGGCCTAGGCGTCATGGGCGAGAACCTGGCGCTCAATATCGAAAGTCGTGGGTTTTCCGTCGCGGGCTTCGATCTCGACGGCAAGAAGGTTGACAATTTCAGCAAGTGCACCCAGGGCAAACAGGTGGTTGCGGCCCGCAGCCTGACGGAGTTCGTAGCGAGCCTCGACACACCGCGACAGGTGCTCGTGATGGTCCCCGCTGGCAAAGCAGTAGACTCCGTCATCGCGGATCTAAGACCCCACCTCGCGTCCGGTGATCTCTTGATCGACGGCGGCAACACGTTGTTTACTGACACCGCCCGCCGCATCAAGGAGCTCGAAGGCTCGGGCATTCTCTACATTGGCACCGGTGTCAGCGGCGGTGAGGAAGGCGCGCTACACGGGCCCTCGATCATGCCCGGTGGCAATCCCGAGGCTTGGCCCCTAGCCAAGCCCGTGCTTCAGGCGATTTCGGCCAAGGCGGAGGATGGCATTCCCTGCTGTGACTGGATTGGCAGCGGTGGAGCAGGCCATTTCGTCAAGATGGTCCACAACGGCATCGAGTACGCCGACATGCAGATGATCTGCGAAGCCTATTGGCTCATGGCGCGCCTGCTCGGCATGAACGCCGACGAAATGAGTCAGGTCTTCACCGATTGGAATCAGGGTGAGCTCAGCAGTTACCTCGTCTGCATCACCGCGGACATCCTCGCAAAGAAGGATAGCGAAACCGGAAAACCGATGGTGGATGTCATCTTGGACACCGCCGAACAGAAAGGTACCGGTAAATGGACTAGCCAAATCGCTCTCGATCTCGGCGTCTCTGCGCCCACGATCGCCGATGCCGTCTTTGCTCGCACCATTAGCGCTATTAAGCAGGAGCGCGTCGCCGCGTCGAAGGTTATCGCCGGAACACCCCCGACATTTCAAGGGCACAAGCCGGCCTTTGTTGAGAGCATTCGCAAGGCCCTCTTCGCCTCGAAGATCTGCTCCTACGCGCAAGGTTTCCAGTTGCTGCGCGCCGCCGATCAAGAGCATCACTGGGGCCTGCAGTACGGAACCATTGCGTCGTTGTGGCGTGCTGGCTGCATCATTCGGGCGCAGTTCTTGCACCAGATCAAAGACGCGTTTGGCAAGAATCCGAATCTTGCAAACCTTCTGCTCGATCCCTACTTCAACGCCGTAGTAACGGGTTACCAGGCTGCCTGGCGCGAGGTGGTGTCCGTCGCCGCCGTGAACGGGATCCCGGTGCCGGCCTTTATGAGCGCTTTGGCCTATTTCGATGGCTATCGATCGGCTAATCTTCCAGCGAACCTCCTGCAGGGGCAGCGCGACTACTTCGGGGCGCACACCTACCAGCGCGTCGACAAAGAAGGCAAATTTCACACTCAGTGGGTGGGTTGACGAGTCGCAACGAGCAGTAGGGCCAATATTTGACAACTCTTGAGGCACGAAGCTAGGCCATCCATGAGCAAGGTATTCGGAAAGGGTTCTCTCGAGCGCAGATTGTCGGTAAAGGAGATTCGGGAGATTTGCGAGGAGACCCTCGCGAACCTACCCCTGGACGGTAAGCGCGTACTGGTCCTCATTCCCGACCACACGCGCCATGCCCCGGTGGATTTGTTCTTTCGCGCTATTAGCGATGCGCTCTTGGGCAGGGTTGCCGCAGTCGACTACCTGGTGGCAACGGGTACTCATGCGGCGATGGATCCCGAACGGCTCTATAAGCACGTGGGGCTCACGCTATCCGAGCATGCTCAGAAGTACGGCAAGGTGCAGTTCTTCAATCACCAGCATCATCACCTTGACGAGTTGACCTCGCTGGGGACGCTTGCCGGTGATGAGGTGAGTAGGCTCACAAATGGACTGTTTGCTCACGATATCCCGATCACCATCAACAAGAAGGCCGTTGAATACGATCACATCCTGATTGTCTCACCCGTTGTGCCCCATGAATGCATGGGGTTTGCCGGAGGGAATAAGTACTTTTTCCCCGGAATTGCCGGATTGGATGTGGTCGAGGCCTTCCATTGGCTTGCCGCAGTGATCACGAACCCCGTCGTCAACGGCGTGAAGGACACGCCCACCAGGCGGGTCATCAACCGCGTGGTCGAGTTCTTGCCAACGCCGCGAACCTGCTTCGCCTTTACCGTGGACGAGCATCACAAACTAGCCTGCTTGTACGGCGGCGTGCCGGAAGAGTCCTGGCCACTGGCGGCAGACTACTCGGCGCAACTGCACATCAAATACCTCGACAAACCGGTCAGGCGCGTGCTGGGCCTGACTCCGTCCATCTACGAAGAAATATGGGTGGCCGGCAAGGCCATGTACAAGCTGGAGCCCGTAGTGGCAGATGGCGGCGAGCTTGTGATCCACGGGAACCATATTAAGGCTGTTTCCTTCATGCATGGCCATGAAATCGAGCGAATTGGGTACCACGTTCGGGATTATTTTGTAAAGCAGTGGGACCGCTTTCAGAACGAACCTAAGCTCATCTTGGCTCATTCGACCAATGTTCGTGGCATTGGCGTCTTCGAGAACGGCGTTGAATTGCCGCGAATTCAGGTTTCTCTGGCGACGAGCATCTCGAAGGAACTCTGCCAGAAGATCAATCTGAACTACCGAGACATCAGCCAGATCAACATCGAGCGCTGGCGCGAAGATCCCGACACTCTGGTCGTCCAGGAGGCTGGTCAAGTGCTGTATCGGCTAAAAAGCAAGGAGGGACTGTTGGCGAGGAGCGCATAAGGGCGGCTATCGGCTAAGATAAGGAGAATAGTTTACTATGATCAATGGGCTTTCCATTCTCCCCGCAGGCGGTCTTGATCTCGTATCCGTCGGTGCCTTGGTGCACCGTCTGGATCCCGGCTTGTTTCCCTGGCGCAAGGCATCGAGTTGCCAGATTCACGTCAGTGGTGGTGAATTCAATGTGGCCGCCAACCTTGCTGACTGCTTCAGGATGAATACAGGCATTGCGACGGCGATGGTGGATTACCCAATTGGCGACATGATCCATGAACGGGTCCGCGCGATGGGAGTTACCCCGTTCTACAAGCACTTCAAGCACAACGGCGTCAACGGCCCCAACATGGCCACGGTTTACAGCGATCGGGGTCACGGTGTGAGGGCGCCTGTGGTGTTTTACAATCGTAGCAACGAAGCCGGCGCTCAGCTCAAGCCCGGTGACTTCGATTGGGACGCCATCTTCAAGAACGGGATCCGCTGGTTTCACAGTGGGGGCATCTTTGCCTCGCTCTCAGAAACGACTGGCGAGGTCATCATCGAAGGCATGAAAGCCGCTAAGCGGGCAGGAGCCATCGTTAGCTTCGATCTGAACTTCCGCGAAAAGCTCTGGAACATCTGGGGCGGTCAAAGCAAGGCTGCGGAGGTCATTGGTCGAATTGTTGCCAACTGCGACGTCCTGGTGGGCAACGAAGAGGATCTCCAAAAAGGCCTCGATATGCCTGGCCAAGACGTGGAATCAAAGTCCAAGCTCGATCCAACCGCGTTTTTTGCGATGATAGAGCAGGTGGTGAAGAAATTCTCTCACATCAAGGTCGTTGCCACCACACTGCGCGAGGTCCAATCGACCAATCGTCACAATTGGGGTGCTGTTGCCTGGGTCAACGGAAAGAATTATGTTTCGGCCACCTGTGAGCTGGACGTTCTGGATCGCATCGGCGGCGGAGACGGCTTTGCCAGCGGTTTCATCTACGGGTTGCTCAGCGGTGACTCAGCCGAGGAGGCACTCAAACTCGGTTGGGCCCACGGCGCCCTGCTCACCACGACTCCCGGTGACACCACCATGGTTACCCTGGAGCAAGTGAAGGCCTTCGCACAGGGCGGTTCCGCGCGAGTCCAGCGGTAAGCGAACACGGTTGCATCGGCCCAGTTGCGATGATGAGGAAACTCGATGATAAACGACTTACTTAGTCAAGTAATCGCGGCAGCAGATGCATGTGATTGGTCCGCCCTGATGCGGGCGGCACATCGGTTGGAGAACTTGGCTTGGGACGCTGAGCGGCAGGTAGCTACGACGGATCGGGCAACCCCGAGGTCGCCTGGTGCGATTCAATCCCAAGAGGCATGCTACTTAGTCACCGGCGGAGCTGGTTTCATTGGCTCCCACTTGGCAAGGCGTTTGCTCGATCAAGGTCACCGCGTCGTGGCGGTGGATGAATTCAACGACTACTACGACCCGGTCATGAAGTGGGACAATATTGCTGATCTTTTGCCGAATCCTCGGTTTCTCTTAGTTCAAGCCGATATCCGCGACATCGAGACCCTGAGAACGCTATTCACTGCGGAAGGCTTCGACATTGTTGTTCATCTTGCAGCACGGGCTGGCGTGCGTCCATCTATTGCCGATCCGGCACTTTACGTGACGTCCAATGTGCTCGGGATGCAGAATATGTTGGAGCTGGCCCGTGAATTTGGCGTATCGAATTTCATCTATGCATCATCGTCGTCAGTGTACGGTGGCAACGTCGAGTTTCCGTTTTCGGAAACTCAGAACGTGGACCACCCGATCTCTCCTTACGCGGCGACCAAGAAGTCAAATGAGGTACAAGCGGCCTGCTACTCGAAACTATACCATTTTCCGGTCTCCGGTTTGCGATTGTTCACAGTCTATGGTCCCGGCGGGCGACCGGATATGGCGACCCGAATGTTCATTGAGAAATTGGACCGAGACGAACCGATTCCGATGTACGGAGACGGCAGCTTCGAACGCGATTTCACGTATGTCGACGACATCGTCAATGGCATTTTGGGCGTCGTCGATGCCGCCTCGGGCCAACAGGATTGGAACGAAGTATTTAACCTAGGCGAGTCCGATACCACGACATTGCGCGAGCTAATCCTACTCATTGCCAAAGAATTGGGTAAAGTGGAGATTCGGGGAGATGTAAAGGCGTTGCCCCGAAGCGAACAGGAAAGACTGATCGACGAGCTTACCGAGCGTGGGCTCATCCAACGCTTGCCCGAACAATTGGGGGACGTTCCAAAAACGTATGCGGATATCTCCAAGGCACGAACCCGTGCCAGCTACCAGCCGCAAGTGGACATTACCGAGGGTATTCGGCGGACTGTTCGATGGCATTTTGAGATGAAACAAATCACCCACGAGCCAGCTCGGGAGCGAGTGCGCGCCGCTCTGCGGGTCCATTGTAGCTTGCGGTTGCGCGCCGGTCTGGACAGCGCGGGACGACTCAAGGATCCTGGCTATGCATCCGCGGACGCACAGGCCCTGGCGCAGGCGCTCGCGGACTTGGGATCCATACTTAACCATACTCCGGATAACTTTCTCGCCTTGCGCGCACTGTGCGAGTTAGCTGCGACGCTCGGCGAAGTAACCGCCTACCTGGGCGGCGCCGGAGACAGTCAATGACTCGAATGAATGGCTTGTTACTTTGGCGAAAGCAGCGCGAAATGGCGCCGATTCTTGCTGCGGGGAGACGCGACGGAAATCGCACCGCAAACCAGTAGCACCTGTTATGCTTGGCTCGACCCGCTATTGGGTCCGGGCGTGAACCATGCAAACTCTTGTTTCCGTGCCGGTGTGACAGATAACTCTGCAGAGAATCCGTGCTGTCATGCATTAATTCGCACTCGAAATACGGGGCCCGGACAATGATTGTATGTCGCTGCGGCACTTGGACAGTTCAGCAACCTTGACCCGCAGGGCAGGGCCAAGCGGTGGTGCTGGAACAAGACCACTTACCTCCGCTCGAGCCTGCAGCGCAAACGCAATAGCCGGTTTTCTGGTTGCCCGAAGTGTCCAGATAACCAGCGGCAACTCCGCAGATTTCGCAGGCCGTACCGGTGCACGGTGTCGAGCATTGCGTTATGCTGCAAGGCTGGCCATGCTGCGGCTCGGTTGTTGGGCAACTGGCTGAGTCAGCCGTCGGGACCTTGAAGCAGCTATAGTCTACGCCGGTCGGGAATTGGCAAGAACCTTCGACGTAGGCTGCCGACGTGCAAGTTTCCGTCTTGTAGCCGACGTTTATTGGCCCACAAGTCTTGTCGCAAAGTTGCGTGTCCGCGGCGGCGCAGACAACGGTCTTCGCGATTGCGGTGCCCGCGGTGGTGGTGCCACAAGCGCCATCGGGCATTAGAACAGAACCACTCGTGCTCCCGGCCGTACCCGTCGCGCCGCCTGTTGCAGCAGCAGTCGTTCCGCCGCTGGCTGAGCTGGTGGTTCCACCCGTGCTTGCTTGGCCGCCTGTGCTCGCGGTGGTTCCACTCGTGCTTGCTTGGCCTCCTGTGCTCGCAGTGGTTCCGCCCGTGCTTGCTTGTTGGCCTCCTGTGACAGCCATGGCCCCGCCTGTGTTTGCTTGGCCTCCTGTGACCGCCATGGCCCCGCCTGTGTTTGCTCGGCCTCCTGTGACCGCCATGGCCCCGCCCGTAGACAACGGAGTCGCGCCGCCGGACGCTGTGGACGTCACACCACCCGTGGACGCTGCAATTCCACCAGTATGGATTGAGCTGACCGCGGCGGCCGCGGATCCACCCGTGCCCGAGCTGTTTCCACCGTTGGCCTCAGTGCCTCCAATTCCGACATTGCCAGGTGGAGGACTGAGAACATCCGTGGGGGAACAGGCGATATCGCCCAAGCCGAATCCGAGAACAGCCAATAGTCCCAGGGAAAATACGGAAGCTTGTCCTTTGCTTGTCATTTTGCCAGCCCTCATGCGAAAAATCCTCGCAGACTATTACTCTGGCAAAGACGAACTAAGCCCCGAGAAACAGCTCACCGAACAGCGCGTCACTGGCTCGCGTAACATACTGAGAACGAGACCACGGATTTCTGAGCCCCTGCACCGCCCGCCCGAGGAGCCGTTATTCGCGAGACTTGATGCAAATGCAGACAACCTTTCCCGTATGCTCAGAACGTCTTGACTAAACGGATTACTAAGAAACCAATGCACGGCGTGCCGACAATCCAAATAGGAACGGGCAAACAGGATTCACCGGCTGGGAGGTCTTACCAGTTAGCCCGTTAATAAAGCAGGGCCGGCAGTAAACTGCCGACCCTGCGCGGTTGTCACGGACTCTGATTGGCTATGCAATGAGAGATGATTACTTGGGGCCCGCTCCGTTCTGAACTGGTAGTTTGCAAGTCCGCTCGTTGCGTCGAGCGTGTAGGCATAAGAAGGTGTAAAAGCGTTGCCACCTACGCCGGATGTGCTGCCCGAGCAATTCGTAAACACGTTGCCCGTCGATTGAACGATGCTGGCCGAATTGTCATTCGAAAGATCGATTGGATTCGCGACACCGATGAACACATTGTTCTCTTCGCGAATATTACAATTTACACCCGCCGCCAGGGCCGATTGGTCGCCACTGCACGTATACAGATTGTTGAACACGTGGTTCTGCCCAAACCGCACCCGAGGCATGCGTTCCATTACGTTGGTAGCCCACCAATTATGATGCCATGTCACATTCAGGTGGCCCGAGTCCTCACTGCTGTTGGTATCCGACCCACCTACGAGATTCGAGAACATGTGGCCGTATGCGTTGGCTGGATCCGTGCGCCCCGTGTAATGGAACTTCGTCCACGAAACGGTGACGAGATCGGCCCCGTTGGTGATGTCCAGGTTGCCGTCCGACCCATCATAGATATCGCAGTGGTCTATCCATATCTGCGTGGTCTGATGCCGAACGCTAATTGCATCGGCACCCGACGAACAATCCGACGGGCTGTCCGTGCAATTGTAGCCCTGCACGGTGATGTTTCGTAAGATGACGTTGGAGACGGAGTCCATTTCGATGTGCCCGTGAATGACCGCTCCGCATGTGCCAATAATCGTCTTATTCGACCCGACCGTTACGTCGCCACTAAGTGTTACCGGCCCCTGAACGATGATTACCCGCGCCGTGCTGCCCGAAGCCTGACTATTTAACGCCGACAATGTGGTGACGATCACGGGCGTAGTGGTCCCGCCCCCCGTCGTACCTGTACCCCAACCTACGAGTGCTGGAGCCGCCGGTGGAGAGGTACATGACGTGCTCGTCGCGCCGCCAGTTGCGGGAACTCCACCCGTTGCTGCCTTGGTGCCGCCGGTCGCCGCTGTAGTACCGCCAGTGGCCTTGCTACCACCGGTCGCCGCAGTAGTGCCGCCACCAGTAGCCTTGCTCCCACCGGTCGCTGCAGTGGTGCCGCCGGTCGCCGCAGTACCACCCGATGGCTTTCGAACCACCCGTAGCCTGGGCTCCGCCCGCCGATGCTGTTCCGCCCGTAGTCTTTGTCCCACCTGCAGCCAAGTTTCCGCCCGTTGCCGCAGCACCTCCAACGGCATTCGCCCCTCCCGTAACGGCCGCGCTGGCGCCGCCGACCGCTTTGCTTCCACCGAGTCCGACAAGGCCACCGGTGGATATCGATCCTGCGACGGTCGGATTTCCACCCGTTCCGACAGCTCCCCCCAAACTTGAGGCACCTCCGACTTCCGAAGGCCCGGTCGAATTGTCCGATCCGCTACAAGCTTCCATTGATGGGAATGCCACCAACGAAACAGCAATCGCTAATCGGAAAGCACCGCTATTCTTGTGCATACTCCTCCAAAGATCACACAACGGCTCGCGCCAACACCCAAATCTCCGATTCGCCGCCAGAACAGAAAAATCAATTCATGGCGTATTCGATACAAACCAACTTAGTAAACAATCGGCTGAATTCATGGACGCTCAGACTCGTTCGGCGGGGCTCAAGAATCCATCGGAATCGGTAATTCACCACTCGACTGCGTAAACAGCAATTCCTGGCCGTCGCATGTACTCAGGATATGCCTAAGGCAGAACTGGCCCCCAGCCGAAGTGCTTGAACCCATTCGCGCCGCTTCTGTCTGGCATCGAAGTTGTTGGAATAGTCAACCCGTTGGCACCTCGATCGCAAAGGGCCAAGGTTGTTTAGCTTCGAGCGATTCTTGAGCTCTCTATACGTGCCATTTGCGTCCTCACGTCATCTGCCACGAGCTGCTATCCCGTCGCCACAATAGCGGTCAAACAGCAAATCTGGCGATGCATACAGCCCAACGTGGGAGCAATAAATCATGAAGCATTTGACTGGCAGCCGTCACGCATTTCGAGTTTTCCAGCGGGGTTTCGTGGTAATGTTGCCTCTGGTGGGTGCCTGTAGCGGTTCGAACCAGGCGACTATTCGCTCGGATTCCGGGGGAACAACTGGCACCGGCGGCTTGACGGGCACCGGAGGAGCTACGCTAGTCGGAGGCGACACTGCCGGCTCGACGGCTGCCGGCGGGACTGCATCTACTGGCGGAACCAACACGGTTGGAACGACAGACACAGGTGGCGCGTCAACCGGCGGATTTAGCAACGGCGGTAACGCAGCGAGTAGCGAAGGCACCGGCGGCACCGACCGGCGCTTGCGGCGCAGGCGATGCAAATCTTCCGGCGGAACCAACCATTCCGACAGCCTGCCAGACATTGCAAGCGACTCAGAACGTGGTGGGTGGAGCAGAGCCGAGCGAGAGCAGTCTAGACACATCGACAATTCAATCCGCGCTCAGCGCCTGTGCCTCGGGACAAGCCGTCAAGCTGACGACGGGCGGTTCTAACAATGCGTTCGTCACGGGACCGTTGACCATTCCCACGGGCGTCACATTATGGGTTGACGCGGGAACAACCCTGTATGGCACGCGCAATCCAAGCGTTTACGGCTCCGCTACCGCTCTCATCACCGCAAGGGGATCGAACTCCGGCATCGTCGGGGATGGCGTCATCGACGGCCAAGGAGGTGAGCCGATCATCGGTGGCAGCGGGTCGTTCTGGGATCAGAACGGCAGTGGCGGTTCCAGCCCAGCTTTGATCCAAACCTCCGCAGCGATCCACTTCACGCTGTACAGAATCACGCTTCATAACTCGCCGATGTTCCACGCCAAGCTGAACGCTGCCGGGTTCGTCGTCTGGGGCGTGACCATAAAGACGCCTTCTAAATCGACCAATAGCGCGGGCACTGCCCTGACCCCGAGCAGCGCGCACAATACCGATGGAGTCGATCCGGGCCAGGCAGCCAGTAACGGCTATGTCGTTTGCAGCAATATTAGCGTGGGAGACGACCATATCGCCATCAAAGGCGGCACTTCGGTTCACGATCTGGTCATCGCCCATAATCACTTTGGTTCGGGCCATGGCATGTCAATTGGCAGCGAGACGAATGGCGGCGTGTCGAACGTCAATGTCTATGATCTGTCGATTGACGGCCAGAACAGCGGAATGAGCGGCGGAAGCTCAAACGGTATCCGCATAAATCCGATTCGAGTCGCGGCGGACTGGTCAACAAC
>CAWIGY010000072.1:0-8076 GCA_963835565.1 uncultured delta proteobacterium | reverse complement strand
ACAACGACGATCTCGACCAATTGCTAAGCAGCATCAAACTCAACCGCATTCGTCAGATCGTCGATCAACAACTACAAGCGGCCACCAAGTCCCAGTCCGCCTATTCAGACTTTCTGGTCCGGCTACTGCGTAAGGAATTCCTCTACCGCCGACAGCAAAGCATCGAGTATCGCATCCGCCAGTTCCAGACTACCCGAGCGCTGGGCGCTGGAGACTTTCCCCTTCGAAGGGCAACCGTCGATAAACGCCGCCAATCGCGAGCTCACCAAACTCGACTTCGTCCGAGCCTCCAATATCACTTCATCGGCGAAGCCGGCGTGGGCGAGTCCGGCCTTGCGATTGCTCCTGAAGGCCATGGCCAACGGCTATCGTGGCTCTTCTCTGAGCTCAAGATCTCTTCGACGTATCTCACCAGCCTGGCGGACCGCTCCAGCGTCGCCTCCTGAATCGGCTGATGCGAGTGGATGTTTTGGTCATTGACGAAATGGGCTACCTGAATCTCAAACCAGAGCAATCCAACGCCTTCTTCAAACTCATGCACGAGCGGTACGCAAAACGCTCCACGATCATTACCACCAACCTGGACTACCCCCAGTGGTATGACTTCCTCGGCAACAAGAAGATGGTGAAAGCCTTGCTCGATAGGCTGCGCCATCGCTGTCACACCATTCGCATCAAAGGCGAATCGCTCCGCGAACCACAAGGCTACTAACACAACCCACTGATTCAACAGGGGCTCACCGAGCCCCTTGCGCCCCAACACCATCACGTAGCTTCGTGCGCACAATCGTGATCCTGTCGATGGTCAGATTCTCGAGAGCGCAGCCGGGTACATTTTGGTGGGCGCTGAAGGTGACGTGGAAAATCTGAATTGCCCGGGCTAGGACCTCTTTGATCTTCTCGTCGCGAGCCACCGATTCATGCTTCGTCGCGCCGTTATATACTACCGCGATCGGAAACTTGTGCTCATTTTCGTGAATATTTTCAATTGCTTCCATATTGACCTACCACGGAACGTTGAAAAGGTGTCCCGTATCAGTACAGTAAGTTCAGGCGAAAGCCTTGTCAACGCAAATAGGATAATTATATCCTAAATAAGGAAAATCACTCAGGAATGAAGAACCTATTCGAGCACGTCGGGACGCGCATTCGGGACCTCCGGGTGGCGTATGACAACGGTCAGGGATTATCCCAGGAAAAATTGGCTGCAGCGCTAGGCGTGACCACCAACACGATCTCGAGATGGGAAACGGCCACCTATCATCCTGATCTCGCGGATTTGGAAAGGTTGGCAACTTTCTCTGGTGCTTCCATTCTGGATTTCCTCCCAAACGCACACGCCCAGCGTTCAACGGACGAGAATTACGAGTCCCTGCTGAACACTATTCGTGAGTTAGAACCCGAGGATATCGAAGAAGTGCGCCACTACGCCGAGTTCCGAAGGGCACGACAACTGTACGCCGGTACTGCACGCCCTCGTCCCGGGCGAAAGCCCAAGCCTAAGGTCAAATAACGGAGCGAATCGGCGGGACACCCGAGCGCACGGCTGTCGTAGTATGCTTCGGCAATGAAGTTCGTCTTGACCCCGCCCGGCTCCCCGCGTCCAAATGTGATCGTCGAGACCCACGCGACCGTGAGCAAGCGACACGAGGATGCGTTACGGACAGCAATGTATTCCCGCAATTGCGCAAATGGCTTGCTGTTCGACGCGACGAATTGCGTCGTTTTGCGAGATACCTATGACGACATGGGTCCCGAGGCAATCCGGGTAGAGCATAGACTCGAGACGGTTGCCGTACTGAGTCTAGTTGAAGGGAACACTCTCGATGAAAGAGTTCAGACTTGGCTTGAATTGCTTTCTGCGTCTTGGCATCACGCCTTGCCTCAGGATCAAGCATCGGCGCCGTTGATGTACGACCTTGTCCCTGCGGCTGTGGGCACCGAAATACATATCCTTGGAGATCAGGAATGAAGCACGTGTTTGTTGAGACCAATTTCTTGGTCGATCTCCTGCGTCCCTTGAGTAGGAGTGATGCCACAGACCTGTTTGCTCGAAACAGTGGCGGCATTAGGCTTTATCTTCCATGGGTGTCCGTGAATGAAGCCAAGCGCACGATTACGAGCAAGATTGTTTACGAAGACCTTGGTTTTGCGGATCGTTTGAAGCAATTCGGCGTCAAGCTACTGAATTCCAGGAAGATCACGCACACTGATATGGGGCCCATCCAGACGCTCGAACAACTAGTAAAACAGGAACGTACCTCTGCATTGGCTTCTGTAATCAGTGATGTTGATGACGCCGTGTCAAAGATGACCGTGATTCAGCCGAGTTTGGGCGTCGTCGCAAAGACCGTGTCTCTCTTTCCAGTCAAGTCGCTGCCGCCATTCGATGAGATGGTTCTCGGGGCCGTACTGTTTGAGGCCGCAGCTCTGCACGCCAGGGGCGAATCGGCGCTCTACTTCTGCAATAAGAATTCAAAGGACTTTGCGCCCAAGCCTGGAAACCTCCTGGGGAAGGAATACGCGGCATGTGGACTTACCTATAAGGACGATTTCGTCGTTCCATAGCGACTGTGTCTCAGAGTTCACGCTATTACCCAATAATCCGATCCTCTGGAACCAACCGCTCGGAACAGCTTCTCGCAGCGTTGTGCGAGCGTGCATTTCTCCCCCTATGGTGCTACCCGAACCCCTTCAGGGCGAAGGGCAAGGAGCTAGCCGACCTCTTGGTGGTTTTCGGCGACGAGACCATCGTCTTCTCCGATAAATCCAGTGCTTTTCCGGACTCCGGTAACCTTCAGCTCGATTGGACACGGTGGAAGCGATACTCGATCGACAAATCGGTTCAACAGCTCCAGAGGGCAGAGCGGTGGTTTCAAACACGTCCTGGTGAGGTCTATCTCGACCCCAAGTGCACCCAGCGATTGCCGCTACCCATTAACCCGAGCGGCCGCGTCCATCTCGTGCTCGTCGCACGAAATTCCAGGAAGCGCTGTGCTATGGAACGCGGGGGGCACGGGAGTCTCTTCCTGCACGGTCCTAAGGTTCCACCGAACGGCGTAGTTCGTCCGTTCGAGGTTTTCCTCGCCGAATACGACAGCTTCGTGCACATCTTGGATGATGTCAGCTTACCCATCGTCTTGCACGAACTCGACACGGCTACTGACTTTTTGGATTATTTGTCCCAGAAAGAAGCCGGATTTGCGCCGGCCGCATCCAAAGTTCGTCTGGGGAAGAGGAGACTTTGGCTCTGTTCCTAAGTTCTACGTTACCTGGACCGCAACGCGTACGCGATCGAGCGTTCCCGATTCCTCCAACGGGTCACACGCTAATTGTTGGCCCCGGACACTGGGACGAGTTGCGTTCGAGTACCACCTACCGCGACAAGAAACTCGCAGATCAGATAAGCTATTTTCGGGACGAACTACTCCAAAACTTTGGTGAACTCGTTCATCAGGGAACCGCACCGAATCCGATGAATGTTGAGCTTCCCGTGTTGGAGCGAATAGGACGTTATATCGCATCCGAGACAAGATTCCATAGACGCAATTTGGCTGCAGCATTTGTGGAACTTGGGATTCGAGTTGATCGCGATCGCGTGACTTATCGCACTATCTTTTCGCGTCATTCACCACAAATGGCTTATGTATTTCGATTTTCTCCCCCAATCGAAGGGGGCGAAGAGGCTCAGGAAGAATTGCGGTACGACTATGCGTTCGCGTACGGGCACCATACACTAAAGCGAACACCTAGCATTTCGACAGTCGTTGTGATCGCAACGAATGCAACGCCGGAAATACCCGGCAACTACAATTTCGTGCTCGTGCACCGAAGACCACCCGACCCGGAATTGGATGCACTCGTAAACGAAATGGCAGTCGAGCACGGCTGGGCCATGGATGTTAGCGATCTAGAGCAAAAGCCACATTGGCTCAACGAGTTTCCCCGCCTAACGCGTCGCGATAACGTATCACGCCCTTGGCGCAGCGCCAAACGTGAACGAGACACGCGAAGAAAGGCACAACGACTAGCACGGCGAAAAAGTAGACACTGAATCCGAGGACAGACTCTCTCAGCAGCGTTTCTTCCTGGCCGTAGGCAATTGGCGTTTCGCTGCTCCGATGCTGGTGACATTAGGAGGAGTCGGTGCGTGCTCATCGCCCTCGGGGGAATTTTCTCGAACTCTGTTTTCACCAGTTCCGTTCGCCACATCCCGATTTTTTGTGAGTCCGGCAAGGCTCGAAAGTGCCTCGATTATTACCTTCGCCCCCTCCGTGTCCCCTTCAACCAACATCCGCTGGAACGAGCCAGTCAGTGACACGACCAAACGCCCCCGTCCCGTATCGTCTACGCAATCGTCTATGACCGCGCCCACACTGCTTGCGGACTCCATAGACGATTCGGAATTCCCTTGTGATTCCGTTTCAGTGCACGAGAAAGGACTTGAACCTTCACGCCTCTCGGCGCCGGAACCTAAAGACGTGGGACATGAAGCGAACGAATGCGAACGGAAGCATTTCGATACGTTACGATCGTTGGTTGGGTTCGGTTGCCGGCCGTTGGCGACGAGTGCCGGCCATTCGCCGGCCATTCACCGCGATTGCCGCTCAGGCTTGGCTGCGACCGCCAATGGGAGTCGGGTTAGCGACTCTATACCGCTCCGTTCGCCTGGCCCGTCGGCGAGGGAACGTTGCCAAACTCTGGTCCGGCGAGCTTCATCGAACCGCGCGATTCATGTTCGCTCAATTTTTGGCTCATTTCGGCGTCGCCAGCGAAACCGACCGAACGAAGTGCCGTGCCCGGGTGGACGGCCTCCTATCGAACGAACCAAGCACGACACCGGCGAGCAGGTGCACTCTATCAAGGTGAATGGGCGCGTCCGCAGAATCATGCTATCATGCAATCATGCAGACGGAACTCAAGCGTGTGGGACAGAGCGGACAGATCAGCGTTGGCCGAGAGATGGCCGGAAGATTGCTCCGCTTGGAACAGCTAGAAGATGGCCGATTACTGCTTACGCCTGTCGTTGACGTGCCCGAGAGCCAGCTCTGGACCCTCAGCGAACCCCACAAATCACGCATTGAACGTGGTCTCGTGTGGGCGAGCAAGACTCCCGCAAAAGAAACGGACCTAGCCGCCCTTGTCGCCAAAGCAAATCGCCGGAAGAAACGATAAGGCCGCATGGCGAAGAAGCCGACGCATCACGTCCGTCTGGATCTTAATTCTCCCCAGTTTCTGGAAGTTTTCTTGAAACTCGAAAGTGCCGAGCTAGCTCAGGTTGCTGGTAGCCTCTCTCAGATCCTCAAGCTGGAGTGGTCGAATGTCTACGCATCAAAGGGACTTCATTGGGAAACCATTGATCACTTAAAGGGGCCTGACGGGAAATCCACCGTGTACAGCGTGCGCCTCAGTCAGAAGATTAGAGGACTCGCCTACCGCGAAGGGGAGTTCATGCGATTCATCTCGCTGCATCCGGACCACGACTCAGCATACAAATAAGGACAAAGCCGGATCACTGGTTCAATTTACCCCATCCAATATCATCCCCAATGATTTCAGGTCCGTCAGGGTTTTCGCGGACTACGGGCCATTCGCGATGGGTGCCGGCCATTCGCCGGCCAAATGCGCCTGCCGATCGGGTTGGGGCTACATGGCCCGTCAGGGGACGTCGGGATCCTTTTACTGGTGTGCTTTGCTTGGTCGCAAGGACATTCGTCAGGTTTCAGGTAGAGACCCCTTTCCACGTATCTCCTGGCAGTTGACTAATTAGTTCGCCCCATACGAGCTCGAATGCCTCGTCAAAATGCCAGTACTGCCCGTGAGCCAACAGCAGCGTCATGTCGGCATTGAATGTCTTGTCGGTCCGCTTGTTTAGCAAATTCTGCTCGAACAGTGCCCGGGTTACGTGAGCGCCTTCGTGCTTCATGTATTGCAGGAATGAATCGACGATGCGCTCCTTGGACACGTCGCGTTGACGGAGCGCAAAGGCGAGATCGAAGAGATCACGTCCCTTTTTGCGCTGGTAGAGCGCTCGAAGCTTGGTTCCGAGTAGTTCGTCCAATTGATAAGTGCAAATATTTGCCTTTCCTGCGAACCAGCGTGATTTAACCTCAAGGTACTGCCTGCCGTAACCAAATGCCGAGAAATGTTCACGGGTGTTCATTTCCACCTTCAGTCGCATGCGTACTGGCGAAACTTCTTCCGACTCAAAGTGGTAATACAACGTGACGCGCCCCTCGGTTTGCTTCCAACGCGGTTCACCTAGCCAGCCATCAAGCGATTGGTGGATGGCATCGAGAATAGGACCGATGGGGCCAGAACTGACTTGCACAAGGTCGATATCCTCGGAGTAGCGAGCCGGAAGCCGAAAGTAAAGCTTGTACAATGCCGTCCCACCACGAAATGCAAGTGTGTCAGCTACGGTCGTTTGCGAGAACAGGTTGACTAATGCCCGCGATATCACCAAGTCTTGTTCTACTTGGCGGTCATCGACCCAAGGAGCACGCTGTCGCCATTCGGTTATGAAGTCCTTGGGAATCATTCTTGAGGCTCCACCGTCGCGTTGATGGCGAGCTTCCACCTTTCGGAACGTGGCGCTTGGGTAATTGGTTGGGAGCGTACTAGAGGTGCAACCACCTGGGCCCGTGCCGCAACGACAGAAATAAGCGCCTCGGCAATTTTCTCGTGGCCGGCGAGGTCCAGCAAATAGCCGAGGCGTTGCACCCAGGCGACGGGACAGTTCTTTGCGGCTACTTTCAATCTTCGCTTGTCGAGCACATCCACCAATTCAGCCAGAACCGAGATTACAATATCAAGGCCCGCGCATTGATCAGCGTAGCCCACAAGTTCGAGGGCGGTGGCTTCGGGCGATGCCACACGAATCCGTCCGCGGGGCGTGTTTCGTTCCACAATTGTGGTTTGTTCGAGATCGTTCCGCGCGTAGAACTGCACACGGACTTTGCCGCAGACGATTGGACGCCGATTGGATCGGACCATGACCTGCAACCCCTGCGGGCGTTGATGGGCCGCGCTATGCAATTCGGCGGCGCTGAGAAGTGCCACATAATAGGTTTGGTCGAGGTGCTTCATCAATTGGGGCAGGAACTGATCTGCTGGTAAGCACCCGAGTCGCCGATACTCGGGCGGCACAATCGTGTAAAATCCCCTGTAAGGGCTTGCTAACTCGCCCTTCGCAATGAGTCTGCGAAGGGCGGCGCGCACGGCCACTGCGGAACTACGCAAGGCATCGATCGCCTCACCAGTGGTGAACGTGAATTGCCCTTGACCAGCGAGGCCATTGATATAACTGGCGGCGGTCAACATAGCGTCGTAGTCATTACTTGTCTAAAGTAATAATATTCATTCCTTTAAGCAATAGATGACTATCCGGAAAGTAGTCAAAAATAGCTGCGTTTTAGGGCTAAATGTCGCACACGCTGTAGAATTACTCGCCTCGGATCTCGAATACAGCCAGACAAGCACATTTGCGAGAGAACCAGGAAGAATTTGGCCAGAAAGCCTGGAGGTCAGTAGGCTCGCTCTTCCGGATGGGAAGTTTGACGGTAGGCAAACCCGAGGGGACAACCGCGGCAGGCGGAACCGACGCAAGTGACGGGGGTGGACCACAACGTGACGCCGCTATTCGTCCCACGGTCATTCGGCGGCCAGACGCCCGACGAGATCTACTACGGCTACGGCACGACGGTTCCCGATGAACTCGCTGAGCGACGACGTGCGGCACGGAGAAAGCGCGTCGAACTAAACCGGGACACCGCGTGCTCTAGCTGTTCGCAAGCTGGAGCAATCCTTGAGCAGGGAGTCGCCGCATGAGGAATACTGCTTTCAGGGCCAAGGACCCAGATTGTGCAATTGCGTCGTTAGAACTCCAGGATGTTCGACGACGCAGCTAGTGAACCGTCAACGGAGTTGACTGGAGCTGCACACCAACAGCTACGCCGCCAACCGTTCTTCACGTTTGAACTGTTGGTGACGCTAACCTCACAGACATTCCCATGGCTAGTGCTTGGAACCAAGATAGGATTGCCTCCTGTTCCTGCTTTGGCATAAAGCCCAGCT
>CAWIGY010000071.1:0-19555 GCA_963835565.1 uncultured delta proteobacterium | reverse complement strand
GATTACGGATACCGGCCCCGTTTCACTACGTAAGTGCTTGGCGGCTCCGGCCAGTACAAGACAGGTCGTTGACGGTCTACTTCCGAACTAGATGCCAGGCCAGGATGCGTCGGCTAAAATTGTCCAGAACAGCGTGCAGATACAGCTTGGTGCCATCCAACAGCCGTAGGACCGTGACATCCAGGTGCCAGATTTCGTTTGGCATCCTCGCCCTGAGGCCAACCTTCGGTTTGGGAGGATAGAGCCGCGCGCGAGGGCGGCGCCAACCGCGTGCCCGGACCAGCCTTGCCCACGTCGAAGCTGAAGCGAAGACCTTCCCAACGCGCTGCGCGTGCACGGCAAGAGTGCTGGTCGGCATGTGACGGTACTCGATTGAAGTCACCATGTCCTTGATCGTGGCGGTCTCCTGCGCTGTCAGTTGTGCAGGATGCATTCTTGGACAGCTTGGGCGGTCAGTGAGCCCGCAGGTCGCATCCAGTTGTCGCCAGGCGTGGTAGCGCGATGCCGACAGACCCAGGACTCGTACGACCAACTTCAGCGGTAGTGTCTTTCTGGCTACTTCGATCGCTCCCAGCAACTCTGCCTTGGCCTTGCCGTCGGGGAGCCGGTCACCCTTCAAGCGGCAACCTGTAACTCGTACCAGGACGAGCAGCAACCGCATGACAGTTGCCAGAACCTGGACGCGGCGCTTGAGTTTAGCGACCTCGGCGTACAGCTGTACTTCGGTTCGCGAGGTTGTCTCGGCACCGAGCGCCGGTTTGAACTCGCCTCGGAGCCATCCTGCGGTCGTAGAGCGGGGAATCTTCAGCTCAGGAAACAGGTCTGGGTTGCCCGTGGCTCGAACGAGCTGGCGGACTCGTGGATCGTAAACGTTTCGGCGTAAGGTGTCAGACTTCGACGGGGTCACCCAGGTGGCGTACCTTCCAGAGACTGCCCGTGCGGATCGATCCGCCATCATGGTCGATTTCTCTTGTGATTTCCATCGCATCGAAGCATCGCGCAGCAATCTCCTGGATGTCCTGACGCGCAGCTGCGGTACGGCGCAGCTGCGCCCAGTAGTGCGGAAATCCACCTGCGCAGACTTCGTTGAAGCAACGATGTCCCGTCGAGCCCGGATTTTCTCAGCCGCCAAGTTGAGGTTGTGCCGTGCATCCAGCGGAGTTACGCGTTTTTTCGCCGGGGGAACTAACTAATGATTACGAGTAGATAGGACTGGCAAGTTGCACGCTTGCCGTGTAAGCGTTAAACTAGGTCTCAATCATGCGCATCAAGGATGAGGCCACCGAGCAAATCTACGATGGCAAGTCATCCAAGAAGGCGAGGGCTCGATTACCGGAGAAGCTCTGGGCCCTGGCTCGAAAGAGGATCGATTACGTCCTTGCTGCAAAAGTAGTTGAAGACCTTCGAATCCCGCCGAGCAACCGCCTTGAACCTCTATCGAGGGACCTCGCTGGCAAATGGAGCATTCGAATCAACGATCAGTATCGAATCATCTTCACCTGGAATGGCCAAGCAGAGGACATCGAGATCATCGACTACCATTGAGTATGCCACATTGAACATCATAATAATTTCCTTGCCAATATCCAACCCCCAATACCGAGTATACCGCCATGATTCCCAAGAACCGACCACCAACGCATCCAGGCGTTCTAATTCAGGACACCATCGAGGAGATGGGGATTACCCAAGTAGAGCTAGCCAAGCGGCTTGGAATCCCCCTTCAAAGGCTGAATACTATAGTGAAGGGCAAACGCGGGGTGACCGCCGATACCGCGCTTCGACTTTCGAAAGTTTTCGGTACTACGCCGGAGCTTTGGTTAAACCTTCAAATGGCGGTGGACCTATGGGAAGCCCAAAGGACTGCAAACTTGTCTGGGCTGAAGACTATTAGGAAGAAGGCCGCCTAGATTCCAAGTCGCAGTCGAAGCTCCTTTGATGTCAGACTGACGATCCTGCGGTTTCGAAAGGGACGGACTTCGACCAGCCCGGCTTGGGCTAACCTGGCGACATGGTATGACGCGGTTGCGATCCCAACACGGGCAAAGTTAGCCACGTCGCCTACGGATCGGTGACCCGAATGCAATCCAGCAAGCATGAGGACGCGAGTAGGGCAGCTCAGCGACACAACCAAGTTCGACGAGATCGATATTCATGAACTTCGATAAGTATCAAAGGGCTATCGCTGGTTGTGGGCCAGCATTCGACAAATTCGATTATTGTAATACTTGGGCGGAAACATTCCTCGGGCTGGGTTCTGCACTGACCTGGTTTTTGGGGAATCTCGGGTATGGCCGAAACTTGCTTCCGCCGTGTGACAACCGTGCGCCGAGTGAATTCGACTTGTAGCCGGTCTACTGAGCTTCGAAATTGATAATGGATCAAATTTGATCTTCGCATGCTGTTGGCTCCGCACTTGGTGGACTGGCTAGATTCAGTCAAACTGTTTGACACAAGTCTCGCTCACAAGCACCAAGGCATGACACATCAAGTGAAGGTTAAAACACCCCTGGTGCATTCCAACGGCAACTCCGATTACCCAATCTGCCCTCTCCCATCGATCTCTAAATCGCTTCGAAACCCCCCGAGCCATTCACTGTTGGGGCGACTCAGCAGGCGAGCGTGCTTGTATGCCCAGTCTGGATAGAGGACGGTTGCCGCTCGGTACCAGTCTCCATGTTTTTCGAGTGTGAGAGCCAGATCAGGCTTTCGAGCATCTCTTAGAAAGAGTGGGAGCAGGAGTTGAATGCGACCGTGGTAAAATTGTGGAACCGCCACACGATACGTTCTCTGGGCAAGGCGAATACTGTGCTTCATTGCACCTTCTAGCGCATTGCGCGTTGCGAGCGGTATGTTCTCTACGTATTCATCGTCGTCGTCGTCCTTGTCGTTGCCGTATTCCGCGTCCGCCATTTCGGGCTCTTGAAGGTCTCGCGGAGTTCCATCTGGATCGAGTTGGCCACCAAGTTCGACCGGAAATCTGGACAGATTATCCCTGACGATATGATCCACGTTCAACTGTACATGAAGCGCCGGATTGAAGATCAAGTCGGCTGCGTCTTCCCAGTATGTAGCCATGGCTGGCAGAGACGAAAACTCTGTCAATACACGATCTCCTGCTCGCGCCCGGGTTTTCAGGAACCATTTCTCATTGGTTGGACTCACTGGACGAGGAATTGAGCTGGACTCTTGTTGAGCACGACGCATCCAAGTCGGCGACATCAGAGTCTGTCCCGAAAGAGTTACTGGCTAATGGCTTTCCGACGTGCGATTGTGCGAATCATGCGGCCACGATTTCTCCTCCCGCTCAGTTCCACCTTCGTTGCATGCGCTACGAACACAGCGCCCAGCAATCGCCCTGTAGAAGTTTAGCCTCCTACCGCAATAGCCAAGCCGAGCACCACGAGTCCCACCGCGAGCGCTACTGTTGCTCCGATTTCTAAGACAGCCATGCTTGACATCAAGGCTTTTCCGCTACCGGGCGCGAGCGGCCCCGTCAGTTTGGACTATCTCGCCTGCGATCGGTCGCGTGGACGTGTCTGGGTGCCGGTCGGTGACACGGGTAGTGCTGACGTGTTCGACATAGCTACCAGCACGTTCACCCGAGTGGACGGCTTCAAGACCGAGGCTCGTGAGGTGCGCGGCAAGCTGCGGGTGATGGGACCAAGCTCCGCTTCGGTTGGCGATGGAGTTGTATACGTGGGCAACCGCGCAACGAGTGAGGTGTGCTCGATCAATGCCGAGACCCTTAAACTGGGTCAATGCCTCAAGCTGCCGGCCTCTATTGATGGCGTCTCCTATGTCGCATCGTCCAAAGAAGTATGGGTGACAACACCGAGGGACCAGTCGCTCGCGGTGCTGGATGCAAAGCCCAATACTCTAAGGGCGAAACTTATCATAAAAACGCCTGGTGCGCCGGAAGGATTTGCCGTTGACCAATTACGAGGGTTGTTCTATACAAATCTCGAAGACAAGAACGAGACCCTTGCCATCGACATCAAGACTCATACCATCCGGGCGAATTGGAATTCTGGATGCGGGTCTGATGGCCCGCGTGGTGTGGCCGTTGATGCAGCTCGGAACTTCGTATTCGTTGCGTGCACCGAAAGCGTACATATCCTGCTGGTGAACGCAATGGAGCCGTTCTTGGGAAGATAGACACCGGAGCCGGGGTGGACAACATCGAGTATGTCGATTCCACCCAGCGGCTTTACGTCGCTGCCGGAAAGGCTGCACGGCTTACGGTGGCTCGCGTTGATGACCAGGGTCAGCCGTCGGTCGTTGCAACTGCGGACACCGCCGACGGGGCAAGGAATGCCGTGGCAGACGCAAAGGGCAATGTCTATGTTGCAGACAGCAGGGGAGCCCGTTTACTAATCATTGTCGCGGCTCCACCAACATCGCCGTGATTGGCAGCCTTGAAATTCGGGGGCCAAGTAGTCAGAACCAAAATTCTGCTATACGTAAGTCGTTTTCAGTAGTCCTGGAGGCCTGGGTGGTGCGGCGAGTTGGTTGTTCAACAATTAGATGAGAACTTCGTGCACAAGAGCGTTGCAGCCCTGGCTACCGTTCTCGCGGCACTTTTGTTTGTGCCCAAAGTCTATGCATACCGCCCGTTTGATGGCACGGACGCAGATGTCGCTTCCCCTGGTGAATTCGAGCTAGAACTCGGACCATTGCACTGGGACCGTGAGGCGGGGCACAGCTACCTCATTGTACCTGCGACAGTTGCCAATCTGGGGCTTGTTCCAGACTTGAGCTGGTGGTCTACTTTAGCAATTACTGGGCGATCACGCCGGTTGAGGCTCAGCAGCGCGACCGGTTGCTGGACACGGACGTGTTTCTAAAATACGTACTTCGCCGGGCGTGCTCCAAGGTGCACGAGGTCCGAGTATCGCGCTTGAAGCGGGACCGCTCATACCGGAAATCGGTGGAGACACGAGATTCGGGGCTCATGCCAATGTGATCATCTCCGAGCGTGGCCGTGCCGGGGCGGTCCACTTCAACCAACAGATAGAATACACACGCGAGCGCACCTTTGATTCGTATTCCGGCGTAATCCTTGAAGGACCACTGTCTTTACGATTTCGCCCGGTCAGCGAATTCTATATCGTGAAGACTTTCGGCGGCGGCATCGCGACCTCTGCCCTATTGGGCGCCATCTGGGTATTGTCGAATTCCCTCAGTGTGGACGGTGCAGTTCGCGGGGGCCGCGTTCAAGGAAGCATTACCAACGAGTACAGGTTGGGGTTCACTTGGACCACGCAATTCTGGTCTTCGGACACTTCGCCCAGCGATTGAGGATTTATGTTGGTGCGGCACCCATCCACCTGGGTGGAACGCGAAGGATCTCAATTCAGGTTGACGCTGCGTAAAGGCAGTACGTGGTCATTGGATCAGCGGTTCGCAGCCCGTTCGGACCCGTGGTTCAACGTCAGAATTTTACCGCTGCACGAGCACCATACGAAGCCCGCCGGAAACAGCTACTGCCCACCTAAGACCACCGCGCCAGTCCTCGATCCTATCGGGTCGATCGCTTTTCTGCACGGTAAGGATTCGAGGCCGAAGGTACTAGTTTCCGCGACCTGTGTCCGGCGGCGCGCCAGCCGAAGGCTTTCGTTCGCTCATTTGGACTTGCATAGTGCAGGGTTTCTTCACGATGAACTTGTGTTTCAGCTCGTGGTGAAGCACGCAAATTGGAACCGTACCCAGTCCGCCGTCAACCGTCGCAAGCTCGATTCGCCCATCCACGAGTAGTGTCGCCGTAAATTGGGCAGTACCGCCGGGAACTTCATTGCAACCTTCCACCAATTGACGCATCGTATTTTTGGGCAAGTTTCGCGTTACCCCGTTACCGTCCGGAAGATCAATATCCAGAACTGCGTGGTCGAAAAACCCCTTCAACCGCAGTGCTCCGGCCATGGTTTGCTCGCGTGAAATCTGATGACCCCGCCTGCGTAGCAGTGTCACCAACAACGTTGCTATTGGAGGAAAATCTTCAACAACAAGAATTTTTGCCATGATAGGCCCTTCAATGTCGCTCCTGACCCTCGATTTGGAGCTGGAATCGCTGGCCACGTCTGTTGCCTGAGTTGGAACAAGCGCATCATTGAGATCAACTACGGTACGGCGGTATTCCAATTTAGGCATTTTATCAGGAAATTCTGTTCATCATTTGGACGGCAACCACTGGGTTGGGGCGTAAAGGCTACGGAATCCTCGGGGAACAGGCACTTCCCGGTATCAGTCGTCACCGCACCCGCCCTCGACACTGCCGTCCTCGACCAATTTCCCGGGAGTACGGTTCTTCTCACTGAGGGACGCCGGGGTCCCGTTACGGGGCATGTGGCGTGCTACATTTCGATACGACGATGTTATCGGCGAGATTTGGCTGTGCCATTTCAATCTTATCCGTAGCCTGGGTTGGTAACGCGACGGCTCAGTCGGTGCGCAATGTGTCCCCAGTCGAGCTAGCCCAACTCGCGAGTGACACAACGCCACATCCTCGCTGGTTCCAGCTGGAAATGCCACTGATCGCACAGCCGCTGATGGTCTCATGGACAACGACACCGGTACCAACCTATGAGTTGTTACGCTGGCCAGCTTACAATTGGGAGGCACGAGTGTGGAGCAACGGCCCCGTAAATTTGCTTTCCTTCAATCGCGTTCAGCCCGCCATTGAATTGGATTGCCTTAAGTCCACCTGCCAGCCGAAGCTCGAAAAGACGCTTGGTTTTGAGAGTCGCGTCCAATTGGGCGGCAAGGGAGTCCTGCCTGATAATTATCTCTTTATGCGCCGCGAAACGGTGTTCGGTCCCGTTCGCAGCTTTGGTCGCATGAAGTTGGGTATCGGTGGATTGCTGGATTTTTGATGTCACCATCCTGCTATGGCGCCGTGAACTTACGCCCAGCTAAGCGAACTGATTCAGCTACTAGACGTGCGGTTTTGAAATAACTCAAGAATGAGCGAGGTTGGCAGCATAACCATGTGACGTCACTCGAAAAACAAAGGTGCCGTTTAAAGATTAGAGCCCGTCAGCAAGCCTCTACTGCGATTGCGGTTATCATCGCCGCCAGCTACGAGCACCAGGCGCCATACGATAAGGCACCGGGCGGAATGCGATCCTCGAGGCGTACATAGGCTCACGATACGCAGGCCTGGGTCCGGAAAATACTGGGCCAGGCGCTACGTACACTGGCTGGGGGGCGACGTATACGCCGGGACGTTCGTAACCGTAACCATACGAATACGGTGTAACGTATCCAGAAGTTGGCGCCACGTAAACACGTGCACGCGGACCATAGGCAGGCCCAGCGTAGTATCTGGGGTGCGCGTAACAATCCGTCGCCACAAGCGTCGTCAATGTGAAGAGCAGAGCCATTAGCTTAGTCATGGTACGATTCCTTGAGTTGGTCACTGCATAAGGTGTGCCGGTAACAGCCGGGTATTTCGCTCTCATTTCCGCCTTCGTCGAAAAGTCGCTAATGTGTCCAATTCCAAGTTCAGCGTATCGGCCAAATCGCACCGGAGAACTGCCCGTACCAAGGCGGCACCGGTCGCCGTATTATTCACCGATGAGCCCCCAATTGGAGTATTGCGGGTTGACGCTCCAGCGCTTGCTGGACGCGCCTACTGGAAGGCGGCGGCTGCAGGACAGGTCTTCTACACTGACGAATCGTATGAGCTCGGGCCGCAGCAGCAAGCAGAACTCGAACAAATGTTGAGCATGATGACGGGCCTCAAGTACATTACGATGGAAGAAGTGCCCCGCATTGCCGTCCGTAAAGGCAAGTTGAATTTCGCGACCTATGCGCCACTCGCAAAGTCTCCAGCCCCACCGGACCTCGTTCTCGTTCGCAGTGGCGCGCGGGCCTCGATGCTATTATCTGAGGCCGCCCACGCAGCGGGGGCGCGTGATACAAAGGCACCGGTGATTCGTCCAGCCTGCGCTATGTTGCCGCAAGTGCTGACAACCGGTCGCACTACTACTAGCCTGGGTTGCATTGGCAATCGGGTCTACACGGGGCTCCCCGATGACGAAATGTGGCAAACGATTCCAGGCGCTCGTCTCGACGATATCATGGAGAAACTGACGGCTGTCGTCCAAGCCAATCTCTCGCTTTCGAAGTTCCACGAGGGGCGCATCGCAACGGCGTCCATTTAGGCGCGCAGGAATGGCCATCTTGTCCGTCACAGGTACCAAGTCTCAAGGCGCGAAATCGAGGGACAGCAACCTGAGTGCCGAACGAATCGTGCTCGAGTACCACGAGCGAACCAAACACCATTACCATCGCTTCGCGACATCATCCGATTACATGGATTGGGCGACACAGCCCGATCCGTTTCGTCGCTATTTGGGCGCGCCGCTCATTCAGCTTCCCTTGCCCGAGCCTGGACGAACAATGCCCTATTGGCAGTTGTACGTTGCCGATGGCTTGGAGCCGGCTCCGCTTTCAGTTGAGTCTGTCTCCCTATTTTTCCGCTATTCCTTGTCGCTGACCGCTTGGAAGCGGTTTCATGACAACGCCTGGTCGCTTCGCGCTAATCCCTCAAGCGGCAACCTGCATCCGACCGAGGGATATGCCTTACTCCCCGGGCTTAGCGGGCTTCACGAACATCCGGGTTTATACCACTATGCGCCGAAGCAGCATGGTCTCGAGCGTCGAGCTGAGATTGAACCCACGGTTTGGACCGAGCTGACGACGGCGTTTCCGGATAACTCATTTTTCGTTGGTCTATCGTCAATTCACTGGCGGGAATCCTGGAAATATGGCGAACGCGCCTTTCGATACTGCCAGCATGATATCGGACATGCCCTCGGGACCCTGCGTTTTGCGGCCGCCGCGCTCGGCTGGGATCTCGCACTACTCGACCCCTGTGACAGCCTGCCAAGTTTACTCGGACTCGACCGTGACTCTGACTACATCGGCGCGGAAAGAGAAGTTTCAGAGCTATTGGCGATTGTATACCCGCCGCCATCAAACCGTACTGCATTGCGCAATTTGCCCGACGCAGTCGCATGTCGAGTGGCTGAGTCACTTTGGCATGGCAGCGCCAATGTGTTGAGCCCAGCGAATGAAGTGAATTGGCAAGTAATTGATGAAGTGTCAGCGGCCACTTCGCACCCAACGCCATTGCGCATCGAAGATTTCTCGGGATTTCCTTCGGAAGCAAACTTGTTCGAATTGCCGATTCGTTTTGGCGATTCGACCACGGAAACCGTCATTCTTGGTCGCAGAAGTGCAGTCAGCATGGACGCATCTACGTCAATATCCGCGGCGATATTCTATCAAATGCTCGCTCGACTAGTGCCCACCCAAAATAATCGCTCAGTCCCCTGGGATGCAATCCCTTGGCGTCCGCGCATTCACTTGGCCCTGTTCGTGCATCGAGTAAATGATGTGGCCCCTGGCCTTTACGCCCTCGTTCGCGATTCAGAGAAGCTCGAGCCGCTTAGACAAGCCATGCACCCTGATTTTCTGTGGCAGCGACCTGCGTCTTGCCCCAGCGGACTTTCGCTGTATTTGCTCAAGACACAGGACTGCCGCGCTTTGGCTGCGGCCGTTTCCTGCGGTCAGGATATTGCGGGAGATGGTGTCCTTAGCTTGGGAATGATTGCCGACTACGAGAACAGTCTGTCCCAATATGGTGCTGCGTTTTATCGAAATCTCTTTTGGGAAGCGGGACTCATTGGCCAGGTGCTTTACCTAGAAGCAGAGGCCGCAGGCATTCGCGCCACTGGTATCGGCTGCTACTTCGACGATGCTGTTCACGAGATATTCGGCATATCGTCCCGCGCATGGCAGAGCCTGTACCACTTCACGGTTGGCGGCCCCGTTGAAGACAAGCGGCTAACGACGTTGCCAGCCTACGCTGCTGAATCTCGAGAAGCTCATGTTCGTCAGTCGCTTTGACACTTCCACTACCCGATAGGCTGTTCGCTCACTTCGAACCGAGGCGTATGGCTAAATGGGCGGCGCTACCGCCACGGGAGTACCACGAAAGTACATGCGAAAGTATCGCACGACTCCAAAGATCGTATTGAGACTGCGTGGCTGCGCTGGCCTGCGTACGAATTGTCGGCCAGCCTTCTCGATGCGTGGCCCCACTTGCGTCCGCAGGCGAGCCTCATGCACAGTCAGAAACAGCACAATCAGTAGGCGTCCGAGGTCTTGAATCCTTGCGAAAAGGCCTTTTTCGAAGGCCATGAAGGTTGCGTCGCTGCCCGGAGTTTCCTTGGCAAAACTAAGGAGGTCCTGCACATGGGTCTGGATGAGTTGCTCGATCTCCATCGGGCTCGCGGCGCCCGTCGTCAGATCAATGTTGCGACCGAGCGATGAAGGAAGTAGCTTGATGTCTGCGGGCATTGTGTAGTCTTTCTCGGCGTGAACAACCAGAACTACTACTCAATGTTCCGCGTCTTGGCGATCCCCCTGAGCGCCTAAGTCGCGATTTGTGCAACAAGCCGCAAGGGAGCATCCATATAATCACGACCAAGTGCCCCGTTAATGTTGTGGCTCGACTAGGCGGCACCCAAAACTGGCGACGTTTCAGTCAATCATCAAGCATTTCCCGTGATCTGGCGCCGGTTGCACCCAACAAAACCGAGCATTGGGTATGTTGGCGCTGGGGACAACAAATCTTGAATGATCTTGTAGCGAATGAAGCAACATGTAGCCCGGCACCGCTCCGCTATTCGCAACCCGTCGTTGGGACGAATGTGCAGCTCGTGGCTGAGGTCACCGTCTTACCGGCGATACACTGGAGATATTGCTTGTACGTCGGACCAATGCCGCCTGGAGTAAAAGTCGTCGTATTCGCGAGCAATTGTGGATTATTCCCGTCTGACCAGGACCATGCCACGTAACCTATCCCCTGCGCATCAGCCCAGCTTAGAAACAGTGGCCACCACGCTTGGCCTACGGCGGCTGAGCACGAGTAGTATCCGGTCTCTCCGACGATGATCGGATATCCCGCGTTCATCACGGCCTCGCCCCCAAGCCCCGGATTAGAACCGCAAAGCGTGGACACGGTTGTCGCACCGTCGTCGGTGCAGCCGCCTTGGTCGTCGTAGACATGCCAGCTCGCTGCGATGTTCGGCGGGGATAGCATGTCGGTCGGGACATATGTGGGCCATAGGTCCAATGTGGAAGCGTACCCAATGCCCCCGAGCATTACGAGATTGTTGGCACCAGCCTGACGTACCGTCGTGAGCAACTGCTGCATGCCAGCTACGGCGAAGTTCACCATCGTGCAATCGCCCCCGCTCGCCGTCGTGCTGCCATTCTTCCAACATTTGAATTGCTGGTCGTCAGAGCCCGACATCACGGGTTCGTTGAAAAGGTCGAACATAACCGATCCGTTATTCTTGTACGCCGCAGCCACTTGTTGCCAAAAGGTAACGGTGTGATCGAGGTCCGGCATGGTCCCTTGACCCGTTGGCAGCGTACTGCCCGGTGCCGACCAGTGAAGGTCCAATATTACGTACATGCCATTCGTCTGTGTGATGAGATTGACAGCGTTGAGAATTGGATTCTGGTAGTTGACCCCTCCGACTGTAGCGTCCACACCATTGATACCTAGCCAGCAATCTTCGTTGAGCGGAATGCGAACGGTGTTGATGCCCCATTGTTGCATCGCAGTGAGGCTATCCTGCGTTAGGGGTGATGGACCTCCCTCCGGAGAGATGACGATTGGAGGTGGTCCCCATGTGGTGCAATAGTTTTCTGTGCCCGATTCGTCTACCCCGTGTAGCACCACGACGTTCCCGTTCTTGTCGGCGATTTGTCCCGCACGCCCGTTGATCCCCTGGACCGCGTGAAGCCCGGCATACGATGAGCTCGCGCCTGCAGCTCCACCAGTCGTGCCTATACTGCTGCTAGGGCTGGTCGTGCCACCGGAAGCCGACATGCCACCCGTGGCATTGTTGCCGCCGGTAATCGAGGAGCCACCGCTCGGCTTGTTGCCTCCCGTATTTGTTACACCACCGCTGGCACTAGTTCCCCCAGAATTCTTGACGCCGCCCGCCGCTCCCGTTGCCCCGCTAGAAGTAACCCCGCCGGAAGCTACAGTACCGCCCAACGCCGATGAGCCACCTGCGGCAGTGTTACCTCCGTTCCCGCTAACCCCGCCCCCGCTGTTTGTGCTACTGCCAGATCCCGAGCAGCTGGGTAATACAGTGATCGCCAGCGCCAAAATTGTGGGAGCCATGACTTCTAGTCGGGCATGTCGCATGTTTGTTCCCTTCCGAACACAAGGTGGACGCTAACGGATCCCGTTACAGTACGCGCAATTTCGAACTTTCGCAAACGATGAAGCGAATAGAACAGGCCGTGCTCTTCGTCGTGATATTCCGGACTTCTCCCCACTTTCTGAATTCACTTGGCGTTTCAGGCTGCTTCGTCGAGCGCGGTTACAGACTATCCTGTGCTTGCATCTTTCGACAAGCCAGCAAGAAGCCTGCAAGCTTCAGGAATCGATTGCATCTCGCTGGCTTGAGTCGAAGGCGACTTCTTGAATACTTTAGCACCGGTTTGACCGAACCCATCACAGAATCGCAGGTGGTTTCCACACGAGGTTGTTGTGGGGCCTTACCAAGACAGTTACTCCCCGTTGCTCATCACCACCGCGCCAGTCCCCGACTCTGCCGATTCGAATTCCCACCAATGTCAACGAATGATTACTCGCTCAGTCTACGGCTAGAAAACCCTTGTCGCGAAAGTCAAGCAATATGCCGAGCGTTTCCGCATTTGACGGAGGGGAAACGTCCAATAACTCTTCGATAGTCGTTGGACTGTCTATCCTTGAAGCTAAGAACATGTGGGTTGGATTGATCGAGCTATCCGTAGTCGAAGGTCGATACCGCATTGAAATAACTTTATCCTGGCCGCCCAATGCGTGAAGCAAAGTGGGAAGGATTACGTCAGTTGCATTTGAAATTATAGCGGCAACTTCCGGCGATTGTGCGTCCCGCATCAACCGCAATGCTGCGCGAACACTATGCAAAGCGAGAAATTCGTTGCCTACGGCTAGCGCTCTTTTGACTTCACTCAGAAGCAATTGCGCTGCTTTCATGTCATTTCCTTGCTTGGCTTCGGGTAGGGCAGCTGAATCCGCTCTTTCTACAACAGCAGGCAGAATGCATTGACCCTCTTGCTCGTCCTCAATTGGCCCGCGAGTCTTCTGCGATCCACTTTGTGCCGAATCATTGATTCGGTCATGGGAGCGTGCAGGTGCCCGCAAAGGCGACCGGTCTGGCTTAATCTTCCTAGTTATAACTTCACCACTCGAGTCGGCTGACGACGGTGGATTTCGGCCAATCAATCGCCGATTGGGGGCAACTGAGGTGCAGTCCGCCGCCGGTTTGGGACCAGACGAGCCAACAGTAGGTGCAGGCCGGAACGGCTTCGTTGTGCGTTGCCGATGGTTGGCGTCATGTGTGAGTGCTCGCTGCGCGGAATTTGGAATTTGTTGCGTTTGAGACGCTATCAGCAATTGCTCGGAGGAAATAAGTACTTGAGCCGCACGGGCGAAGCGATCGGCAAAGTCCGCGATGGTGGGATATCGCTGGAACGGATCTTTGGCAAGGCCCCGCAGGACAACATCTTGTATCGAAATTGGAAGATTCGGCAAGTAGTGGGTTAACGGTGGTGGACTTTCGCTTACAACCTTGGTCAGAATCTCAATGGTTGAGTCGCCGGGGAATGGAATGCGTCCGGTAAGCATCTCGTAAGTCATGCAGGCTAACGACCACTGGTCAGCTCGATGGTCGGCTTTGGCTGTATCCAGAGCCTGCTCGGGCGCCATGTATTCTGGCGTCCCGAGAACATCGTACTTTCCTGTCACACGTGCCGACTTGGGGCTGCCCTTGCTGATACCAAAATCCAAGAGCTTGACAAAAATGCTGCTGTCTTGCATCGAGAGGAGAAACACGTTGCCGGGCTTTAAATCCCGATGAACGACGCCAGCACGATGCGCCAACGTTAGCCCGCTGGCAATTTGCACAACGATTTGAACAGTATCGCGCAGCGGCAGGATTCGAATCTGGTCGAGACGAAGAGCAAGAGTTTCACCCGAAAGCAGTTCCATAACGATGTACGGCTCGCCGCTGTCTGTTGTATCGAAATCGAGTATTTGAACTATGTGTGGATGCTCTAACTGACTAACAATTTCGGCTTCTCGGCGAAATCGCGCAAGTGCTTCGAGATTGGCGGAAAGACATCGCGCCATCACCTTTACGGCTACCGGTTGACGCAGGCGTTGATGTTCAGCCCGGTACAATCTGCCCATGCCACCTTCTTCAATTGCCGCTATTACAAGGTAGGTACCGCGAAGCATGCAACCAATCAGTACATCGTTTGACGAATTCTCAGGCTTGTTGTCACTTTTCTGTGATGGAACAGACATAGCCTCAACTAGGGCTCCTTGACGGCCCTTAGCCGAATCCCGTGATGACTCCCGCTGACGACGACTCATTTTGATTTGTCGTTCTTTAGAAGGGAGTATCACACGGAGCCAGCCGAGAATTCAAGGTCCAATGTGGCGGATTCATGCCACCCGTGGCCTTCATGCCGCCTGTATGAATCATGCCACCCGTGCCTTTCTGCCACCCGTCAAGTACATGCCTCCGGTAGCTATCGCGCCACCTGAGGACGGCGTGCCACCAACGCTTGCAGCCAATGTGTCAAGACCGGTGCGACCTTCGCAAGCCGCCGATACTAGAATTGAACAAACCAGGAACGACTTTAAGTGGTGCAAACCCCGCGAAGTAAGCCTTGCCATGCGTGGCAGTTTCCTCCCCTGGCGCGTCCAAGGCAATGTCCACGAGGCAGCGGGCCGCGAAATGCTGGAAAAGCTGGCTTTGCGCCAACCGTATTCGACGCCGGACTCGTTTCCAATGCTGCGCCACTTTAGCAACGCGTGGTGGATCACGGAGCATTCCCCTGTACAACTTTCCCCGATGCACATTCCCGCCCCTGGATCGCGGCAACATCAGACCCCAGAACCAATTCCTCGAACACCACGCAAATAACGGCACCTCGTCGAGAGGGTGCGATCCAGTATTTCGAGGGAGTGCGTGATAGCTGCCCACAACAATGCAACTCCCCGTTGCCTATCACCACTGCGACGGTTCTTGACACTACCAGCCCTTTTCCAAGTGCTTACAGCCGTAAGAATCAAGCGTTCTTCTGTCTTGCGGAATACTGCGGCCCGCGAATTTATAGTGGCCCGCTGAGTACCTGGACCGTCGTAGCCACGAAGCACGAATGGGTAGAATTCACTGATACCGATCCAGTGGTAACGTTTGGTACAATGGTGGTTATCTGTCCACCGCCCGCCGGTTCCCTGAGCAAACCGCCACAATCGGGGTAGCTGAAATAGATTGAGGCGCCGTCTGCGGCAATTCCAGACACCAAACTCGTTGTTACGAGAAGACCCGTTTGCGCCGGCGCCTGCGCAATTTGGGTCGCCGCACCTCCTGCGAGCGGAGCCATGGGCGAGTCTATTACTGAGGACGATGTCCCCTGGCAATTGCGAGTGGACATCGTTTTGGCGCGTCCAGGCGGAGACGTCTGGATCAAAGCAATGGTGCACCGACAAATGTTGGCTCTACCCCGACAATACGCGGACGTGATACTTCGCAATCGACCCCATTCAGAGGTTTGGCACAATCTCATGGTTGCGAAGCAGGCTCAAGCCATCGAGCAATACCACGCGGCGAATGGCAACTGTGATTCAATCTTCGTCTTGCTATACGCCGCGACCCCTTACCCCAAGGGCGCAATTCGCATGCAGGCAGGTCGGCACATTTAAATTGAGCAAACGCTAGATTCTGTATCAGGCAGTACTGGGCCACTTTGAGGCGGTCTAATGGCCCAAACGGCGGTGGGATTGACCAACAGGCCTTTCCGAATGTCAAAAATTTGTCTTGGCCAGAACTCTGGCTTTGCCGTCGATTGATTCTTTGTGGCAGCATGGGCAAAAGTGGCGGTCTAAAAGCAGTTTGGACCGTACTATGCGTCGCCAGTATTGACGCAAAAGGCAGAATCCCAGATGCAAAACTATGGCAAAGCTTGGTGGACCCTGATCGTAATTCAATGCACTGCCGTGTCGGCAGTATTCGGTGCATACTATGGGATTAAGACTAACATAATTGCGCTAAAGAACGAACTCCACTCATTGGAACAACGCGTCGGGGTGTTGGAAGGATCGCTGAAGATACCGAGTTTGCTGCCTGCACCAGTTAGTTCTGCAACGGTGGCCACAATACAATCAGCTGCGCTCAATCGTTCCGCTTCGGACCGTGAGAAAGCGCCTGTCAAGAATGAACAGTCCAGCAAGGGAACAGGAAATTCGGTGGAGTCGGAAAAACCTAGTGAACGGACCACCTGTGTTAATAAGATGACCCACACGATATTTGCTTGTGAGAGAGCTGCAAAATGCCTAGGGCCTAACAATTTCGACGGAAATTACTTCAAGAAATTGCGAATGAAACTAGGCCTGGGCGATTCGGGCTCGATGATGATTTGCGGCGAAAAAACGGCCGAACCCGAAGCGGCCCCGGCTGAAACAAACTAGACCATGGCCCAGAGGCCCGAGTATTCAGGAGAGCTCAACATTCAAATCAATCTCGACAAAATTCGACGCATCTCTACCTTGCCATGAATGCCCAGTGTGAACCCTAAGTGCTAACTCGTTGCCCAAAGTGGTCCCCGTTCCAATTGAGGTCTACCGGGGGCAGTCGCCGAACGGTTCGACCGCAGCAGCTTGGAGTGGTTTGGAGCCTGCTCCGGATAGCCGACTCCGAAGGGCCTGCCTTCATCTCCCATGCAGCTTATTCACAGCATTTGGTTAGTTCATCATCTGAACCGTCCTTTCGCCGTGCGCCTGCACCGCATTGCCCCAATTGTTTGCTTATGTCGGTAGTAAGTACACACGCCAAGCCCTTTTCAAGGATTCCGAAGATTGTTTGTCTTTTCCGTGCCGCCCACAATAAAATTCATCTGCGCATTGGATTGTGGCAAAAACCCAGAACACGGCGATTTTTTGACCAAAACGTGCCGCTGTTGTCTTAGACTCCCGGACTCACTACGCTTCACCGAATTGACTACTCCCTGATAATAAGGAAATGGCCATGAAAATTATCGTTATCGGTTCTACTGGCGTCATTGGCGCGGCAGTTGTTCGTGCGCTTTCCAAGCGACACGAAGTGATCGGCGTTTCTAGGCACACCACACCCGCATTGGACATTGAAGCGCCGTCCACGTTTCGTGCGTTCTTCAGCGCCATTGAGGGCGTTTACGCGGTTGTGTCGTGCGCTGGCCGCGCGGTGTTCAAGCCAATTCTGGAGTTCAGCGACGAGGATTTTCAGCTTTCGTTCAACAGCAAGTTACTCGGACAAGTTGCAGTCATCCGCGCTGGCCTTCGACATGTGTGCGACAATGGTTCCGTAACGGTGACGAGCGGTGTGCTCTCACAGAAGCCGATGCCGGGCAGTGGCGCCGTGTCGCTCGTCAATTCGGGGCTCGAAGGATTCGTGCGCGCCGCTGCTCTCGAGGCCACGCGCGGCGTTCGCGTGAATGTGGTGAGCCCTCCGTGGGTAAAGGAGACTCTCGTAAGACTAAACATGGACCCCGCTCCTGGGCTAGCCGCCGACGACGTGGCAAAAGCCTATGTGGCGGCCGTAGAGGGCAATGCTCAGGGGCAAACGCTTGACCCCGGCGGACTTCATTTGACCTGCCGCTCGCATTCTTCGACGAATCGGGGTACCTTCAACATGTAAACAAAGATGCCAAGGCTGCTCCAACGTGGCAACGGGCTAACGTCTGGGTGAACGACGGTGAACTTCGGCGGTGTTGCGTCGTGTGTTGGAAGGGTGACGGTTTTTGGATCACCTAACTCCCGTTGATTGCTTCGTGTGTTGGCAGGACGACCCCTTTAGGCTTTCCTCAGCTCAGTCCCACGATGTTCATCAACGGCAAGCGCGTCATCAACCTGTCTGATACGCCGGCCGTATTGAATGCGATCCATAAAGCGCAGATTCTCGAATTTACGAGGAGAAAGAACAGTCAGGCACTCAGGGATTGAGCTTGGGACGAACACTTCCGAAATTTTGTGGCACGGTCTGTGCTGTGCGCGTGGCCATGCTCAGGCGGCTGCCTATCATGACTGTCTTCGTTTCTAGCCTGGCGTTAGCTCCGACTGCTTGGGCGCAGGGGTTGCCGCTGCAATATCGATTGGAAATGCCCTGCTCGCTCGCACTGTCGCAAAATGCGCCCACTGTTGTCGATGATCCCCGCTTGGATTCCGAGCCCCTTGACCCCAATGCGGTGCAGGTTCCTTCAGAACCAATTTCCGTAGAGCCAACGGTGCAGGTTGTTCCAGTACCAATTCCTAAAGAGCCACCAGCGGCGGCACCGACTGGTTGGCACTGGTACGGCTGGCAGATCCTCGTTACCGGTGGCGTTGCGGGCGCATTGTTTGCCTCCGGCGAAATTGTGCCGCGCCTAGTCGCATCGGGCGATCCGGGACCAAGATCTCGTGACGGCTACCCCACTGCCGTCGCTGTTTTGCTTTACGGTGCGTTCGCTCTGTCGGGCCCCATCGTTCACCTCAGTCACGAGAATGTGAAGAAGGCTATTGGTAGCCTAGCCATGAACATCATCGCGCCATACATGGCAGTTGTCATATTCAGCAATTTCTGCAGTGGAGGGACGACGGACGCCAATGCAACGATCATCGACGGTTCTCGGGCCCAGAAGCGGGCATGTTGGCAGGCTTTGTCGGAGTGCCATTGATTGATGCGTTTGCGCTGGGTTGGGAGCGCAACCAACCGGAGGAAGCCAGCGCCATCAAACGAATGAGGCTCTTTGCGGCGCCTGGCGAACGCGGGGGATCAAAATCGGGGCTTACGGGGATTTTAGCGATGTGCTTCGGCCCGACGGCGAGGCGTATAAAGCCTCCAAGGCTTCTCCAACTTAGCAGCCAGGTAGCGGCTGGGTGAGCGATGGTGAACAGGGGCCTAAACGCTAACCCATTGAACAAGCACTAGAATTCTTCAATGGTTCCTTGGACGACCACTTTTTAGGTAAAGACATATTCGGCTAGAGGCGTAGGGAACTAAATCCGGACGTCGTCTACTCAAGCGACGATGCCAGCTATTCGCATTCAGCAAATTGACGCTGTTTTTGCTAGCGGTTCACCTCTTGCCAGATGAACCGCACGAGAGAAAGGTGGCGCCGGCCACCCGAGCCTTCCATTAGGAGTTGTTATGAACATGAGAAAACCTCTGATCGCAATGGTGCTCTCAACAACGACGGTCTGCTGCCATTGCCACAAGCCATGGGACAAGTCGCATGAAGAGCCTCACCCAGGAGCGGTCGCTCCGGCGTTCTACGGTAACCCGTGGGGACATCGACCACGTTGGGGTTTTGGTCCAGGTGGACCCGGTGGCGAGCCTCGTGCAGGAGCATTTCGAAGGTCACCACAGAGGTGAGATGATGGGCAATGAGATGGAGGCGTATCTGTATCCGCCACCACTGGTGATGAACTTTG
>CAWIGY010000070.1:0-5536 GCA_963835565.1 uncultured delta proteobacterium | reverse complement strand
GATATTAGTGACCGGTACCGGCACTAAGCTATTAGTCGTGGTGCCATTGCCGAGTTCGCCGCTACCCCAACATTGAACCGCACCGCCGCTGAGCAACACGCAGGTGTCGTACTCAACGACTGCCACAGCGGTGGCGTTCGTAATGCCGGTGACCGTGACAGGCACAGAACTATATGTCGTGCTGCCGTTGCCAAGCTGGCCGTAGTTGTTGTACCCCCAGCACTGAACCGTACCGCCGCTGAGCAACACGCAAGTGTCGTAGTAAACGGCTGCCACAGCAACGGCATTGCTGATACCAGTGACCGGTACCGGCACCAAGCTATTGGTCGTGGTGCCGTTGCCCGAAGCACCCCAGCACTGAACGGTACCGTCGCTCAGCAATGCGCAGCTATGGTCCTCGCCGGCGGTGATTGCTGTCACAACGGGCTTTATGTTCGTGAAGCCGCCTGTGGAAAGGGCCCCGCCCATTGCTGACGTACCGCCCATGGCTTTCATTCCAGTGGTGGTCCCCGCGGTCGCACCACCGCTAGAATTCATTCCATCCGTCGAAGGCGCTCCACCGCTGCCGGCTACCGCATCCACACCGACACTTCCGCCACTCGTTCCTTTCTCAGTCAGCGCGGAATTGCTACCGCATGCGGTGATCCAAAAAATCAGCAAGAGAATCCAACGCATCCTGAATTGTACCGCCTCGGGACGCGAAGTCACGCGACACGCAACATTCGTAAATCCTTCGCTAAAATTGTTAGCGAAAATGCCTCGTGGATGCATAGTCCGAGGCTCAATTAGTGCAACAGAGAAGTGCGTTTAGAGCGCCCAATGACGATACGTCGGTACTGACTCCGGCCACATACTCTCCGCTTGGACATTGTCCCTTGTAGTAGTACGGATCCCAGTCGGGGCTCGTGTCGCCTTGATTATCCGGGACGGTAAAAGCGATCGAGTCGCTTGAATAGAAAGTCTGAACATCACAATTGGAATGCGTCAGGCTTGCTTCGTTTGGGTTCCAGTATGTTCCTGGACAGCACAGGATCTCACTGACGCGTCCGCTCTCATCCTGCTCAACAGCAGCCACGTAATCATTGCATGGACACTCACCCTTAGCCATTCCGGGGTCCCAGTCGGTATAATCGCCCATACAGAGTTGATTATTCCCTTGGTTCGCATTACGGTAGTTGTATCCAAAGGCCACGATAGTGGCGTTGCTACTGCTACAGTTAGGGTAATTCGCATCGCCCCAGTCGTTCATCCCACAGAGTACTGCATGTGCCTCGTTTAGACCCCAAGGGTCTTTGGACAGTCCAATGACGGGCATGATTGGGTTCCCACTGTCGATATAGGCAAAAGTGCCACATTCTCCAACGTAACTGTTTGCCTGAGCCCAGTTTTGCGGAGATGCGTAGTTGTAGCTCTGGCCCCAGAAGTCAGCGGGCGCGTCGCCGAAAAAGAAGGCATTGTTCCACCCTGTCGGATTTGGATTGTATGTCGAATTGTTGTACGCACCTCGGTCTGTCCCCGGAACAACGGAAAAATCGAACGAACAGCCTTGGTTTATTGCGCATGCCATAAAGTCATGCATGTATGCGGCCTGTCCAACCCCAGCCGTTGCCGAGGCCCCGCTGCCCATCGGGACGACCCACGTGCTTGTGTCGTCGTAGACTTCGCCACCAGCCCTAAAATCCTGAGCTGTGTTCTGCATTGTACCGGTAAAAAAACTGGAGTCAAACCACCCAATATAGCTTCCGTTAACCCAAAGCCACCAATTTCCCGTGTTGCTGCCGTTGTAAGTATTAAAGGTGATGGGTTGGAGTTCCCATTGCTGCCAATTGCTGCCGGGAAGGTTATCTGGCAAATCCTCGTTATCCGTGTACCAGTTACCTGGGTAGTAATGAAAAGGGGAGGTACCGGCATCTGAGTCATCAGATTCATTTCGGCAATCGTCGACCCCCCGGCAATCGATATTGTATCCGTTGATCGAGGTATAAATGAAGAAATAGGAATGGGGGCCTGGTGGGTCATTGGCAGCATCCGCGTCTCTTTCCCACCCGACTTCGACCGTCTGGTAGCAGCTCTGAGTGCAAGCACTATCACCGGGAACGAGACATAAACCTGGTTCACAGCCTGGATTATACCAGCCATTGCCCGACACCATCCAAGTCTGCGAGAGGCTATGGCTCGACCAGTCTACCCAGTTTCCGGGCGACGCAGTCGGCGCAGGGAGAATCGGATCATTAATCGACAGGACGCTTGTCCCGAAGGTGATTGCTGGGTTCAAGCCCCCGCCAGTGAATTGCTCCTGTTCGTGTGCATAACCGGGACTATTGTAAGTACCAGGTGGGGGTGCAACGCGATGCGTTCGCCGGGCTAAGTACGCATCAAGCCCGCCCGCGGCCAGAATCTCTGCCACCGTCACACGAACCATCGCTACGCCTTTAGGCGCACACGTACGCGGTACGCCATTCTTGTCGGGCGCCCCATTGAATCCCCAGTCTGGAATAGTAGATGAGGCATTCACCATGCCGTTTGGCAATGGGGGTGGGGTCGGAATTTTCGTAATCGGAGTGCCCTTGGCAGCCATGGCCTTGACACTAGGCTGCGCGGACCAATCGATGCAGTCAATAGTCTGCCCCAACTTCGTTTCGAATGTTCGCCAGACGTCAGTTGCCAGGTATCGCGCATCTAGATACGCCTGAATGCGCACCAACTCGGTGGCGCTTACCCCAGCGTCTCTGGTGCTAGTTGCATTGGCGGAGTAGCAGTGACTGCAGCTGCGTCGGAGGGCGTAGCGGCCTGCTGTGCCCACCCGAGCGATGTCCCCAACGTCAGAATCGGAACGAGCACCAATGTCGATACGGACTTAGCCATGCGAACCTCCGCGCCAAATTTGTTGAACAAATATGCTCCCCGGGGTGTGAAAGTCAAGCGGGACAGTTTCTTGCCTTTTACGGTGACCGAATTCTGAGCAGCAACTGCATGAAATTGTACGGCTATCGAGCTGAGATGCATGGCAGGGTGGCACTTTGTGCAATGAGCAAACGCAATCGTCACAAAGGAAACACGGCGTGGTTGGCTATGATTCGGTAGGGGTAGCACCGGTGACGTCGGTCGAACACGCCCAACGACCTTCGGTTCGCATCACGAGGCTAGATATGTCCTCAAAGTAAGAGCCCTTTGCGCGATGGCCCGATGCGCGATCGTTACCATGCTTGCAGTGGCGATTCTAGCCGTTGCGCAAAGGGATTTGAAGGAAGCCGTTGTGCGGCGAGGGGGGCCTATGGGCATTTGGGGCGGCAGCCGGTACCGCGTCGAGGGCGCCACGAGGTGTGTGTGGAGCACGTGGCCCTTGGGCAGTTCTCTGGCGGCGTAGGCGGACGTTGCTGATCGTCGTGCACGACAGCCCAAGTGCGGTGCCAACGTGGGCCAAGACGTCTGGTAGCAGCGCAGAGACAATGCTCCGCAATCGCCGGTGCATTCGGCGGATCTGGAAGCGATAGACGGAACTCAGGGCTCATACGGATCATGAGGTATCGAACGCGTTGGGGCTGCGGCTGGGCCTTGCGGCAAGCGGAAGGTGCTGCAACGCATTGGCACCGCAGCGGGAACAGAGACGCACGTCGAGTCCCGTAAGCTCGAGCAGCAGCTCTATCCAGGAACGCGGGTTACCGACGGGGGAAGCGGTCGATGACAGAGTATCGCTCAGCAATTCCCGTGCACGTTCAAGGCTGTAGTGGCGGATCTTGACGAATCGATCGGGCAGGACATGCTGAAGCAGTTGACGGAGAAATTCGAGCGGGTCGAGCGTGACGGGCTTGCCGCTCTTGGTTCGGAAAACAACCTGGTTGTCGTTGACGCTAACGATGCGGTGGTTCGAGATGCCAACCCGATGCACGTAGCGGCTGAGGTAGCGAATGACTTGTTCAGGGCCGCCAAAGGGTCGCTTGCAATAGACGACCCACTGAGTACGATAAAGTTTGTCGAACAGGGCTTTGCAATCCTGCCCACGCAGTTGAATTCGTCCGTCGTCGATGGCTTCGCTGAGCAGGGCGAGCAACTTGCCGCGAAACAGCGCACCCATGACATGTACGGGGAACAGGAACCGCTTGTGCGCGCTTCTCCATTTGCCTCCGTCAGCTGTCAGTCCACCACCGGTCACGATGCAATGCAGGTGTGGGTGAAATTCGATTTTCTGGTTCCAAGTATGCAATACGGCGGTGATCCCCAGCTGCGCGCCGAGCCGCTCGGTGTTGGCACCGAGTTCGAGCAGGGTTCTCGATGCGGTGGCGAATAGCAGGTCGAAGATCACTGCGCGATGACGAAGCGCGAGCGGCCGCAATGGGGCCGGAAGGGTGAACACGACGTGAAAGTAATGCGTGGGCAATACGCGAGTCTGTCGCGCCTCTGCCCAGCGCGCTTGGCGCAGACTCTGGCACTTGCCGCAGTGCCGATTCCGGCATGAGTTGTACGCCGGGCGCTCAAAACCGCCTGCCCGGCATACGTCGAGATGTCCACCCAGAAGTGGCGTGCGACAGGTGGCGAAGGCGGCAAGGGCACGGAGCTCTTCGCTACGCAAGACGCGGCGTTTGCGTAGCTCATCGCCCCACCGGCGTGCAATGTCACCGACTTCGTTGCCCGCGCGAGCCACCGGGCCCAGCGCGTGTTCGTGCATCCCTCGATTAGCCTGTGCAAGGACTCGAAAGCGTGTCCAGGGGGAGCTTCACGCGTGCGAGCATCTTGCTCGAAACGTGCAGGTACACTGCTGTACTACCGATCCGGGGTCCTGGCCCCATTCGTGTCAAAACCTACGGTAGTGCGTTCTCGGACTCCTGCCGTGCGTTTGGCAGTGCGATCAAAGGGGTGCTTTTTGACCGCAGTTATGTGCCCGTGTGAGCGATAAATCAGCTGGATCTTCGCCAGCCAAACCCGTCGCAAATCAACGACTCACCGCAAGTTCAGCGCCCCAAAGACGAGAACGAAATGCTCGACGACCGACTGCCACGCCGGCGCGGAAAAAACGCAGCTGCCGCACGCTACCGTAGGTTTTGACACGAATGGGGCCAGGACCCCGAGTCTATCAACTTCCACCCTCTTCCGCGCTGGCTCATCAGCTTAGCGTTGGTTTCTGTTCCGTTGCTAACGGGACCCCAACCTAGGCTTCCGAAAAAGCCTCCGTGGATGATGCCTGCGCTCCGCGTGGAGCGGTTCTCATTGCCAATACAACGTGTTTTGCGTTGCTGAATTGAAGTTGACTTCCCATCTATTACAATTGGTCCATTTAGGCGCGATATTTGGCCAGGGCTCAAAGTACGCGCGCCAATTAGGTGACGACACATAGTTGTAGTTATTTTGGGCATTGGGTACCCAGAGCTCTAAATTGTAGAAGTATCCATAATTCGTTGGATACGGCGGAAGGGCATTAGTGCAACTCAGGGTAGGATTGCCCGGAATAAACTCCAAGACCGCACCCTCAAAACGCGTAAAGTGGAGGTTGTTGGCTCCTACAAATAATGTTGACTGAGGAATACTTGCGTTTGAACGT
>CAWIGY010000069.1:0-28827 GCA_963835565.1 uncultured delta proteobacterium | reverse complement strand
CACCTTTGACCGTTTTACATATTGGGAGAAATTCGATTACATGGCAGTCTTTTGGGGCGTTACGGTGATTGGTTTGTCGGGTTTGGTCATGTGGTTTCCCATTTCCATCAGTCGCCTCTTTCCTGGTTGGATCATCAACGTGGCGCACATTATCCACAGCGACGAGGCTCTGCTCGCTGCGGGGTTCATCTTCACCTTCCACTTCTTCAACAGCCATTTCAGGCCGGAGAAGTTCCCACTCGATCCGGTCATCTTCTCGGGTCGCATCACCGAAGCGGAGATGCAGCATGAACGCGGCCGCCAATACGCGCGTCTAAAGGCAGCAAACAAGCTGGACGAGCTGCTCACCGAAAACGGTGAATGGTCGAGTTGGAAATGGGTATTAACCCCGTTTGGGGCGACGGCCCTGGTCGTTGGCATGTCCCTGGTGATTGTGATTTTCTGGGCCCTGATTCACAACGCCCGCTGAAGTGACCAACGGGACTCCTCCTAGCCGCTGAAGCCATGTTTGCTATTTCTATTTGAAATGCCGGCACGCCGTGCGTCTGGTTTTCATTGGTGACCCGCAGGTTCGTTGCGACGTTTTTGTTGTGTTGGTCGTCTGGGCCCCGGCCCAGCCAACTGCATTCTGAAAAGTTGACTCAAGATGAATGAGTTCTGGGCTTTTAGGTCGCTAATTAAACCACGCCTTGGCTAACCCGATGAAAATTCCGGTGACGAGCACCAAGCCAATGACGAGTGCCGCCAATCCGAAGGTATTGAAGAAGTACTTCCAATTCTCCCAATCGTCGCGAACCTCGAGCTCCTTCAGTCGTCCAACGGCCGCGAGTCTCTCGAATTGACGAGCGCGCTCGTGCCGCATCTCCGCCTCCGTAATGCGTCCCGAGAACATGACGGTATCCAGCGGGAACTTCTCGAGCCTGAAATGGCTGTTGAAGAAGTGAAACGTCAAGATGAAGCCAGCGGCAAGCAGTGCTTCCTGACTATGTATAATTTGCGCCAAGTTGACCACCCACCCTGGTAGAAAATGGCTCACGAGCACGGGAAACCACATCACAAGACCGGAGATACCGATGAACGCACTTCCCCAGAGTTCGGCGAAGTAATCGAATTTCTCCCAATATGTGAATCGATCAAACTTTGGTTTAGGACCGCGGCCAATGAACCATCGTGAGTGATCACGGATATCGCGCAAATCAGTCGAAATTGGGCATCGGTGAATCAGGCCCAAATATGAATCGTAGCAGTGAACGAATTCGAAATTTTCCCCGTTCGTCGCGGAAACTAGCCCATCGACGTCTCACTGGGCCAATTAGACTTGACAGGTGAATCGTCAGGTAAGTCAGGCTCAGAATCGCGCCGAAACGATGCAGCCTTGCCGCTACATGGGCGCCCCCTAGTAGATTGAACATCGCCTTGGCCCAAGCTGAATCGTGGAACTTGAGGGGCATTCCGGTGGACACCAGGATCAGGAAGCTGATGATGATTAGGAAATGGCAGAAGCGATCAACTGGACGGAACCGCGTATATAATTTGCCCTGGCATTCATCCCGCACATATCGCTTTTTCTCGAGAAATTCAGCCGGATTCTTAAAGTAGACCACCAATGTTCGCGAGATCCAGAACAGCGTGTGCAGTCCCCAGAGTCCGAACGTACCCACGATGAGCCCCGTCATGATGACGAACGCCCAGTACAACACTGGATAATGTTGCCGATCTCTGTAATCAGCGTGGGCCCTATAACTCGTGAATTGAGCCGTAGCGTCGGCGTGACACTTTTGGCAGGTCGTCAGGCGGTTGCCGACTGATAGAGTAGAGTTTGGATCGGATGCAGGAAGTATGGTATGTGTTCCATGGCAATCGAAACAGGCGGCCACCGATTGGGATCCGAGATCGTGGGCACGTCCATGATAGGTTTGCAGGTATTGGCGAAGTCGGGGCAAGTGACATTTTCCGCACAGCGCGTCGCTAGCTAGCTTGAATTTACCGGTGGGGCCCACTATCTGATGCGCCGTATGGCAATCGCTGCAGACCGGCGCTTTCTGGTTGCCCTCTGCCAGCTTCTTGCCGTGAATGCCTAGGGCATACTCGCCCATCGGTCCGATGTGACAGCGACCACAGGTTTGCGGAATATTGTTGCGATTCACGGTTGAGAGTGGATCACTGGCGCGCCGAATCTCGTGGCTTGAGCTATGACAGTCCGTGCAGGTCGGAGCTGCCAGGAGACCGTTTTGCACCAGCGCCTTTCCGTGAAGACTGTCAAGATAAAATTGGACTGCATGGGGTCGCTTGATCCCTAGTTCTTTTGCAACCTCGGGGTTCTTGTGGCAACCTCCACAGGTTTCTGGGAGGTTCCGTTTGAATATCTGGGAGCGAGGGTCACTCGCGGGAAGAATGAAATGCGAACCGTGGCAATTGCCGCAACTTGCCGCGCCGGTTTTTCCCTGTCGCAAGGACTGCGCGTGCACGCTCTGTTCATAGGCCCTCAGTTCCAGCTCGTGGCAATGTCCACAATCTGCTTTGCCAATTGGCTGGGCCTCTCCCCCAAGTGAAGGCGAGTCTTTCTCAGCCGGCGCATGGCAATCGGAGCAATCCAATTCCGCGTGCGATGACTTTCGAATTTCCTGGGTGATTTCCTCGGTCGTTGCTGACTCATTACTACGCGACGCACTGGGGCTGGTAATTGACTGGTGTGATTGAGGTGGCAGCGAATCGCGCTCTGCCGAGCAGGCGAGAATAAATACAACCAGAGCTAGCAACGCTTTCTTACCCGGGCGCAGAATAGGGCTCCACATGAAATTCAACCGCGTGACAAGGTGACGGTCCATTGTTGCAGGATTTGACGGCCGCAGTCGCCCAAAATGAAGCAATTTCAAGTGGATTGCCCTGCCGGCCTACGACTCCGTACAAACTACGGTCGGAGGATTCCACGCAAGAGGTCCTGCAATGAATCCCATCTCCGCCGCAAAAGTCGTGGTATGAAGCGCCGCGCCGGTGCGAGGCTGACCTGATGGTGCTTCATAAGTAGTTTCCCGATGGTCGCCATCGAATTCAAGCAACGACTGCTCGAAAGGTTACGCAAAGCGCCGACGCGCCTCGGGCTGCTCTTGATGCTTCTAATTGGCTCTGCTTTAGTCGGTGGCTACAAGGCCCATCATTACATAACGCGTGAGTCGGCTTTTTGTGTTTCTTGCCACAGCGACACTTCCAAGGCGGTTAGCCAGCGCGCGCACAAGAACCTCGTATGCCAAGGCTGCCACAAGTCCAAGTTCTTGACCGGAGTGAGCATAACCGTCAGCAAGTTGTTTGGCGGCAACGTCAAGGCGAAGCCTCACGGACAATCCGATCTCGCGCGTTGTCGAACTTGTCACCTGGATCCGAAATCCAAGAAGAATATCGGGCTAACCAGTGGTCACCTAGCCCACGTGGTTAACCAACCGCGACTCGTCTGCGGGGAGTGCCATGACCTAAAGTCCCATTTTACCAACATCCGCGAAGGTGTGTGTCAGAAGTGTCACTCGCAATTGATCATGCATGACCGCGGTATGTCGCGAGTCACTTGTCTGTCTTGCCACGACTACAAAGCGCCGCCGACGGCCAATGGCTCGATTCCTGCCACCGGCTGCTTGAAGTGCCATAGCGGCAGACCCACGGGTTCCTCGAATGTGGATCCTTCGCTGATCAGCAGTCGCGTAATCAGTGCTGATGCGACGCACGGCAACGTGAATGCCTGTCGCCTTTGCCATGACCCGCACCGGGCGGACGCTGGCGATCGGCGTCGTGGCATGGATTGCGAACGATGTCACAAGGGCGTCACGACGCAACATCAACAGTCCGCGATCGCCGGTCACCCCGATTGCGGATCGTGCCATCAGATTCATGGACCCCGTCCGAAGACCCCTGCCTTATGCGCGCAGTGCCACCAAAAGAAGGTGCCAGTAACCGGTCCCAGCGCCTTGGCGAGTCGCCATGAAAACTGCTCCAGCTGTCACAAGCCGCATATCTTCAAGGTAACTCGAGTTGATTGCGCTAATTGTCACACCAAGGAAACCGAGACGTTGGCGGCCTGGACTGATACCAGACACACCGACTGCCTTACGTGTCATCAGGGGCACTCGGAATCAAAGCCAGCCAGCAATTGTGGCAATTGCCATAAGGAAAAGCTAGGCCACGCTCACCCTGATTGCATCAAGTGTCACGAGCCGCATCAGGGCAAAGCGGCGGTCAAAGCTTGCAATAGCTGTCACGGCGATCAGGCGTCAGCGGTCGCTTCTCAGAAGCCCGCGCCGCACCATGTCTGCGCTTCATGTCACGACCCTCATAATGCGGGGGCGACACTCAGTCATTGTGGCAATTGCCATCAAAAGGAGCGCGCTGCCGTGGCCAAGGCACCTAAAGATCAGCACAAGCGGTGCAGTTCGTGCCATCAGCCCCATCAATTCCAAATGTCGGCGACCGTTTGCACCAATTGTCACCGGCCCGACCAAAGGGGACCCCATTCTGGGACCTGTCTGAAATGCCACCAAGCCCATGGCCCGCCCGCTAGTCCCGTGCTCAATTGCCGCAGCTGCCACCAGCAGATCCCGGAGATTCACGGCAAGCACGCCGAGTGCACCACATGCCATGCGCCACATAAGTCTGCGCGGGGTGGTCCGGCGTGTGCCGCTTGCCATTCGGCGCAGCTCGCCGGCACCAGCCGCTGGGTTCCGATGGCGCACCGCGGTTGTCAAAGTTGCCACAATCAACATGCCCCGGTACCGCCGAAACCCTGTTCGGAGTGCCACGCCCCGATCGCCTCGACACCACTATTCAAGGGGCATCGATGCCTCGGATGTCACAATCCGCATCAGCCTCCAGCAGCTTGGTACAGTCGTTGTGAGCAGTGTCATGCAGCAGAAGCCGAAGCAATTCGCAGCCTGCCCGGTACGCATTCGAACTGTAAAGGGTGTCACGAACCCCACACGGACAAGCTTCCCTCTTGCCAGAATTGCCACCAGTCAAGGCCCGGTGTCCACGCAGCGAACGGCCATGAAAAATGCCGAAGTTGCCATGAAACTCATGCGGTTAAGGTGCAAGGCCGTGCTAAGTGTTTGACATGTCACGAGGATAAGAAGGACCATTTCCCGGAGGCCGCGCAATGCGCAGCTTGCCATCTCTTCAAGTAGAGATCCACACGCGAAGGCGGTATGTCATGGCGACTATGAAAAAATCAACACAAGTGGGGCTGCTGATTGCGGCTTTGGTGGTGGGTGCATTAGCAGCGGCGGCAACGCGCGCCAATTCCAAATCACATAAGACCAAGCATGAAATCGAATCCATCCCGGAACTAGCGGCTGCAGCACCGTCAGCGGAACATGGTGCAAATGATGTATCCAGCCTGCAAGGCCCCATACAGGAAGTTATCCAGGTGCCCCACTACACGTATCTTCGCATTGGTGCATCCGGTCAGCCAGGAACCTGGGCGGCAGTGACGTCATCGCCTGATTTGAAAGTGGGTGATGCGGTTCGGGTCGTGCAAGCTCAGGCCATGCACAATTTTCAAAGTTCAGTGCTCAAGCGTAACTTCGAGACGATCTACTTTGGTGCAATAGACGGCAGGGGCCAATCGGTGGCAAACGGCGCAACGGCGGGTAACGCTAATCCTCATGCGGGCATGGATATGGCCGATAATCCCCACGGAGCGACCAATCCAGCGATGCCGCCGTCGGACGTTAATGGAACAAATCCACATGCGCAGGTCCCCGCTTCTAGCGATTCGATTCCAATTGGGAAGGTTACCAAGGCCAAGGGTAATTTGGGCCACACCGTTGCCGACATTTTTGCAAACCGCACGGCCCTCTCGGACAAAGTTGTTCGAGTACGCGCAGTGGTTGTCAAATCCGTGCCCGGCGTTATGGGGAAAACCTTTGTGCATGTTCGGGATGGGTCGGGTAATGAAAAGGCTGGAAATTTCGATTTGACGATTACGACACAGGCGCAACCTCAGCTCGGCGACACGCTGCTCTTCGAAGGCAAGCTTGGGGTTGATGTTGACTTCGGAGCTGGCTATAAGTACCCCGCCATTATCCAGGATGCACAGCTGGTGACGGAATAACGTTCAATTCCCGGATGTCGAGATTATGAATCTGCCGCATCGCAATTGTGCGCGTACTGCCCGCATGCGGGAACATTCCCGCGGCCTGATTGTGGCGGCAGTGTTGCTGTACTGGGTCTCCTCTGCGACGACGGCAGCTCAAACATTGGCGCTGCCACACCCGAGTGCATCGACTGCGACAGACACTGATGCAGGGTCTCCGGCAGACGCTGATTCAACCTGGGGAAAGAGCACCCACACCAATCAAGTCCCGGTGGACGAAGACAAGCGCCCACCCAGCTCAAATTACTCAACGAAGAGCGCCGAAAGTCTGGCTGTGGAAGCCTACAATTCCACATATATGCCGCTGTTTCAGCGGGCCTTGTTGCCTGGACCCGCCGGGTTCCGTGATTACGCCCCAGACTACTCTGCCCATCTATGATTACATGATGTTTCGCGTCGTTGATGCCGGCATGCCGTGGGCAAAGAACAGCGCAGACATGGAACTGTCGCTGTGGGGCTCCGCAACTCTCGTCGGCACCGACGGACAACAGCGGACATTCGATGGCGACGTTTCCGTCGCAAATGTCACTCAACGGTTTGGGCTGGCGTACGTCAAACTGGGTCGCCAATACGTTACCGAAGGGGCTGCTCGCTTTGCCCATTTGGATGGGGCTTCGGCGGGATGGCGATCTAAGTTGGGATTGGACCTGTCGGGGTATGCGGGTTGGACGGTACTGCCGCGTTGGGATGCTCGTCCCAACTATCAAAATTTAGGCTCGCCCAGTGACTCACAAGTTACCTCCGCCGATCAATTGCCGAAGAGCGACCGTTCCGGGAACTGGATGATGGGGGCGCGAGTCGGTTATTCCGCCAATCGCCTTGGAGGAATTGGGTTGTCGGTGCACGAGCAACAGGAAGATCACGAACTCGGCCGTCGAGATGCGGCCTTGGATCTCCATTTCTTTCCCGGCACAGCAGTTGATGCGAGCGGCCGGGCGCTCATGGACTTGGATAGCCGCAGCTTGGCAGATGCATTTCTAGGAGTCAGCATTCACCCCGCTCGCGATTGGGACATTGCTACCGAGTATCGGCGCGTGATTCCGACACTGCTGATGTCGCGGCAATCTGTCCTGTCAGTGTTCGCCGTGGATCGATTTGACGAGGTGGGTGGCGAACTGCGTGTTCACGTAACGCCCAGAATATTGCTCTTCGGTGGCAGTTTCGTCGAATCGCTGCAAGGCGAGGGGCTTGGCTCTCGCACCCGCGCCGGGGCGAAAATCTACCCGGATGACGCGCATCGGCTGTTGATTCAATTTGCGTATACTCGAGTCGTCGCGCCCGAGAATGGATATAACGGAACCCGCATCTCCGCCGCGTATCGTCTAACGAACCCCGTGACCTTGACGGCTGAGCAATACACTTATTTCTATGACGTTCCAATCCGCGGGATGCGAACGTCGAGTGTGCAAGTGGCCACGGCTTCGTGGCGATTTCTCAGGCAGTGGGAGGCGATGCTGGGCAGCTCGCTTTTCCATTCGCCGTACGCGGCCCTGGATGCTCAGACCATGCTGCGGCTGGCTTATACCTTCGGTAGCGCCCTGGGAGGTGAGCCATGAAGCATCGCCTCACTTTCGTTCTGCTGTTGGTTGTGAGCGCCCTTGCCGGGGTGTTCAGTGCCTGCCAAACCACTCCACCGCGGTTTCCGCATATGGCGCACCTCGCCGCCAAATGCGGCGGCCCCGGCGAGCACGATTGCCTGACCTGCTCCAGCTGTCACGGCCGCATGCAAGAAGCGGACATCAATTCGCCGCCCTGGGTTCGCAACTGCCAATTCTGCCACAGCAATGGCGTCCAATTGATGAATCGCTCCCGGAAGTTTGCGCGCGCTAAGTCGGAACGAATGGAACGGATATTGTTCCCTCATGACCGCCATCTCATTCAAAAGAAGATTCACGGGCAATGCGTCATTTGCCACGGAGGAGTTGTCGATCCCAAAGCGACTTCCGTGCGCGCGCCGCCTATGTCGGTGTGTCTCGATTGTCACCAGCAGGATTTCGAACGCGGATTCTGCACGCCCTGCCACATTCGCGAGGAATTGAGCCGCCTGGTGCCCCAAACCTTCCTGCGGCATGACGCTGCTTGGTTGGATCGGCACGGAATCGCCGCGGCACGACAATCCCCGATTTGTGGGGCCTGCCATTCGGCAACCTGGTGTTCTGATTGTCACGATCAACGTCGCGGTCTACCGATCGAACAACGACGAGTAGACTCGATAGAACGCGAATTCAAACATTTGGGTGACTTCTTGGTGCGGCACCCGATTGAAGCGCGTTCGCGGCCAGGGACTTGCCTGAGGTGCCATACCTCGGACAGTTGCGACAGCTGCCATATAGCGCGAGGCGTGAGCGCTTTGCGTGTTGGCGCCCCTAATCCGCATCCCGTCGGGTGGATGTCTCGCGATCCCGGATCACCTGATTTTCACGGCCGTGTCGCACGTCGCGATCCGGTGACTTGCATGGGGTGTCACGACCATGGTCCCGCAACCAATTGCATCCAGTGTCATCGAGTGGGCGGCACCGGAGGCAATCCTCACCCCAGTGGCTGGCGTTCGTCGCGTGCGCGTCAGGACGCCATGTGCAGGTATTGCCATGTCAACTGAACGCAAGCATTCCAAACTCCGTATGCGCGCGCTCGTCGTTTTGGTGAGTTCTAGTCTGTCGGTGGCAGGCTGTCTCAAATTGCACGATGAAGCACCCGTTCAAGCTCAACACATGTACCGCCTGTCACGGGGACGCGAATCGAGTTGTGGACGCGGACGCTGGGGTTCTGCAGGCCGCTCCCCCCTTCGACTTGAATGGCGATAGTGATCCCAAGTTCCGCGGCGTCGGGGCCCATCAGAACCACTTGACGGAGAGTGCCAGTCATGATCCCATTGCGTGCACCGAGTGTCACGTGGTACCCAAACCTGCGACATCTTTTCCAACGGGCACTTCGATAGTTCGGCCGGGCGCGCAAATCACGTTCGGCGACTTGGCGAAAGCGAAGGGCTCCAGCCCAACGTATGATTACAACAATGCCAGTTGCAGCAATACGTATTGCCACCAGTCAATCGTGCCCACCAACAACCCCGATTGGCAGGCACCTCGCGATTCAACGGCGGCCTGCGGCAGTTGTCACGGGCTGCCGCCAGCATCGCCGCACCCGCAAAATTCAGATTGTTTTAAGTGTCACGGCTCGGTTATCGACCAGAATCGTCAATTTGTTAATAAGAAATTACATATCAATGGGCAGGTCGATACGGCCAACTTGGCCTGCAACAGCTGCCACGGTACCGACGCGAACGGCGGACCTCCGCCGGATTTAGAGGGCAACACGACATCGAACTTTGCCGGAGTGGGAGCCCATCAGAATCATTTGACGGCTTCCGCCACGCATGATGAAGTAGCCTGCAATTCGTGCCACGTAGTTCCTCCTGATACTAGCAACCATCCGCCCCCTGACGCGGGGCCGCCGGCGACAATTACATTCGGTGGTTTGGCAACCAACAACAACAGCACGCCGGTTTACGATGCATCGACGCATCAGTGCAGCAACACGTATTGCCATCAGGCCTATTCGCCCACCAACAATCCCAATTGGCTGGCACCTCTCGATTCGACGGCGGCTTGTGGCAGTTGTCACGGTTTGCCTCCAGCCGCGCCGCACCCGCAAAATTCGGATTGCTCCAAGTGCCATGCTGCGGTTATTGACGCAAATCGAAACTTCGTGAACAAGAGTTTGCATATCAATGGGAACATCGACACGGGCACGGCCTGTAACAGTTGCCACGGCACCGACCCGAATGGCGGCCCACCGCCAGACTTGGAAGGCAACACGACGTCGGACCACGCTGGAGTGGGAGCACACCAAAATCATTTGACCGCCTCGGCCACGCATGATGAAGTAGCCTGCAATTCGTGTCACGTAGTTCCTGCTGATATTAATAGCCATGCGCCCTTTGACGCAGGGCCACCGGCGACAATTACGTTCGGTGGTTTGGCAACCAGCAGCAACAGCACGCCGGCTTACGATCCATCGACGCATCAGTGCAGCAACACGTATTGCCACCAGTTCTATTCGCCTAGCAACAATCCCATTTGGCAGGCACCTCGCGACTCGACTGCGGCCTGCGGAAGTTGCCACTTGGTGCCGCCGCCCTTTGACGCCAGTCAGCCGATATCCGCTCAAAATCACCCTAAAGTTAATCAGCCTACCGACTGCTATCGATGCCATGGGATGGTTGTTGATAGCAATCTTGAATTTCATCGCACCGGATTTGCATGTCAACGGCACCATTGATGTTCAATTGACCTGCAGCAGCTGTCACGGCAGCAGCGCATCCCCCGCGCCGCCCACAGATCTATCTGGTAATACCGACGTCACATCACTAGGTGTTGGCGCGCATCAAGCACATCTTACCGGTATTAGCGTCTCATTTCCTACGGCGTCATTTCGCCCGGTGCTTTGTTCGGATTGTCATACCGTGCCCGCGAATCTTAATTCAGGTCATCCCAACACTTGGACCACAGCAACACTCACTTTTTCGGGAGCTGCAATCGCAGGCAACCAAATTCCGTCGTGGAATAGCCCATCCAGCCCACCCGCTACTTGCGCGGGCGGTTGGTGCCATGGTCCCGGTACGATAGGCAATGTATCGCCCGTGTGGAATGATCCGTCCGTAAGTTTGAACTGCAGCAGCTGCCATGGGTTTCCGCCTGCAGCGCCCCATCCTCAGTTAGGCCAATGCTATCTGTGTCACACGAATGTGACCACGAGCTTTACGTTCATCGATCCCACGTTACACGTGAACGGTTCGATCGATTTCTGCTCAGCTTGATCGATGCTCACTCGCCCGGTTCGGATGCTGCTACTCGCCGGGCGCTACGCTGAGGTGCACCGTGTTGCTAGCAGAACTATCCGATTCGGGTTCTGGCCACAGACCATGCTCGATGGCGAAATGAACCAGCTGCGCGCGGCTCTTGACCCCGACTTTCGACATGATGGCGGCCCGATGGGTCTCGACGGTCCGCTTTGAGATACGAAGGACGTCGGCCACTTCGGCATTCGTGTAGCCGGAAGCCAGGTACCTGCAAACTTCCTTTTCCCGGATCGTGAGCACATCCAGCCGAGCAGAGTCGTGCGCGCGCAACGCTGCAGGATTTGCGAAGTAGTGCGAAACTAGACAATGCGGAAGCAGCGGGTCGACAAAACGACCCCCATGATGCACCTCTCGAATGGCTGATAGTGCCGTTTCGGACACGGCAGGCTTCAGTATAAAACCCCTAGCTCCCCAGTTCAGGTATTCGAGCAGGCACTGCTTTTCGTCGTGTAGCGTCAAAACGATTACCCCGACATCCGGATATTCTTGCAGTACTGGCCTGATAATCCGAGTAGCTCCTCGATCAGGCAGTCCAAGGTCCAGCATTAGGACGTTAGGGCGCGAGTTTCGCACGAAATCCAGCGAGTCCTGCACGCTGGTGGCCTGGTAAGCCAGCGTGATATCCCGGGTTGATCCCAAGATCGACTGCAAGTTTCCTTGCGATTCCTCATCCGTGTCCGTTACCAGGACCCGGATGGCAGCAAACTCAGTGTCATTGGTGAGGAGCATACTTCCCGCTTTCAAAAATAACATTCCCCTGGCTGGCTTCCACGCAAATCTTGCGATTGCCGCAAATCCTCCGACAAGCGATCGATTAGTCGGTAGTGGGGCTGATCACCCCTATTATACGGGCCAAATACCTGAGAAGTTTCGCGAGACTGGTTCGACTCGGCGTCCTGAACGAGGTGTGATATCGGCTATCCGAGCCAAAACTCTTCCAACTCGGCACGCGCATTCTCTGCGGACCAATTGGGTGAATTGTACCGGCTAATTGGTCTATTCATCTGGAGATGCTCACCCAGGGCCAAACATCCCGCCAGAACTCAAACCAGAAATCTAACTGGCCGGAGTACGTGTTGACGGGTCTACCGCTTGGCCGCCGTGGACCGTGACGGTTCCATCCGATGACACGGTGACCGCGAAGTGAGTCAGCGGACTAACGGCGGGACCCTTTTGCACGTTGCCGTTCAAGTCGAACTGGCTGCCATGGCAGTAACATGAAATGCTCGTGGTTATTGCTGCTCCAGAGGACATGTCACAGCCCGCATGTGTGCAAATGGTTGTCATCGCATAAAGTCCATTGTTGTCGCGGCCTATGAAAACGGGGGCTCCCGGGACTGAACTGACCGTGCCCACTTGAATGGCTTGGACATTTCCGGCTGTCACGTCCCCAAATGGAATTGGATCGCCGCCGCCGCCGCTGTTGCTGGAGCATGCCTCGAGCGTCGCGGCCGAGGCTGCTGCGCCAGCTGCCAGTACCTGAAGAAAATAGCGTCGTGAAAGACTGGAATTCATGAATGACTCCTTTTGCAATCGACGAAACGATCGCAAACCACGTCGGCGAACCCTACCGTCTCAACTAAGACGACCATGTCCTTTGGCCAACGCTGGTGCACTCATCTACGATTGGGCGACAGAACCACAGGAATTGCGAGATTGCCTGTTTCTACGAGCCAGGGGACCCAAACGGTTTCGCTAGATAAGCTAATTTCGATGTGATCTTTTTCGACCGGAGAAATGCTTGCTGCCGACACCGGAAGCAATCTGAGATAATGGGTTGCTGTTGGGCCCGTACCGCGGCAACGCGCGACGCCTCACTAAGACCTGCTGCGTGTAAAATACGGAGCTTTTTGAGGTTGACATTCCTGCAACTCGTGGGATAAAAGAATCGGCCATAAGGGCGATCGTGGGCTTCCGTGGTCGGGAACCGAGTGGCCGTGTTTCGGAGCCGCGCATTGATTCAGTGGGTCTAAGCCCACATTAAACGAACATTATCGCAGATGATTTGTTCCCCAACTCAACGCACCGGCCCTATCTATCAGAAGTGCGACAAACGCCGAGCATTCTCCGGTTGGCTCAACGGGCCTGCGCTATGCTTGTGAGCAGTCCTTCTCCGCTAGACCACCCAAGGATGATCCTTTGAATCAAGCATGGATATCGACATTGGTATTCCTTTCCGTGAGCGCCGTGCTTGCGGCAAGCGTACTGTTGGCGGCAATAATTTTTGGTGTCGCATCGAAGCGTCGAACGAAACTGACCCTCACAACCTACGAATGCGGAGAAGAGCCCGAGGGTCCGGCATGGCTTAAATTTCATCCGCGCTACTACGTCGTGGCTCTGGTGTTTGTGCTGTTCGACGTTGAAGCGGTGTTCCTGTTTACATGGGCCTTGATTCTGCCGGATCTTGGTATTTTGGCCATCGTCGACATGTTCTTGTTCATCGGTATTTTATTGCTCGGTTGGGTATTTGCCCTATCGAAGGGAGCGCTACGATGGCAGTAGACGAAAGCTATCGCACGTTTAGCCATCCGGTTTACGACTTCATGATGAAAGTGCCCGGGCTGGACGTGTTGACAACAACGGTCGATAAGCTTTTGACATTTGGCAGCGAGGCGTCCCTTTGGATCTTCCCAGTAGCCACCAGCTGCTGTGGAATCGAGTTCATGGCGATGGCTGCCAGTCGAGTCGATGCGGACCGTATGGGGGCGATCGTTAGGGGCAGCCCCAGGCATTCGGATGTGATGATGGTGGCTGGCACGATTACCGTGAAGATGGCGCCGCGAGTCAAAAAGCTATGGGATCAAATGCCGGAACCGAAATGGGCAATTGCCGTCGGATCCTGTGCAATCTCAGGGGATTTTTATCGAGATATTTATTCTGTCGTTCCGGGCATCGACACCTTTATTCCGGTCGATGTATATGTTCCCGGGTGCCCGCCAAATCCAGAAGCTATGATGCACGGACTGGTTCGCCTACAGGAAAAGATTCGGGCGTCCGCGAATGGTCGTGATTTTAATCGCGAGCCGCGCCCGGAGGCCATTCAGCATCAACGGCTACCCAGGCTTCCGATTGTGGGTGATCCATCACGCACCAGCGATTTAGATCGCCAGCAAACGGCGTCGGCCGGCTCGCTCGGGTGGTGGGATGAGCTCAATCTCGAGCAGGCACTGGAGACGGCCGCGCGGGAGTCCGCCAGTGAGTCTGAGGACGAATAGAAGATCTGAATATTAGAATACTGAGCGCGCACATTGCCAGGAGATTCGCATTGTGAAATTGCTGGGTGCAGAGAATACACAAGAAATTCAAGAACTGCTCATGGAGCGATTCGCGGCCCGAGCGAGTGCGCTGGGAGGACCACCTGTAATTGACGTGGCACGTCACGTTGAATTGGCGAAATCGCTACGCCACGACCACCAGTATCGCATATTTGGTTTTGTAGTTGCGGCCCATTATCCTGCGCCCGCCAAGGATACTGAGGAGACAGGCGAGTTGATCCGTGTCGTGTACGGTCTGCGCAGCGTTGGAAAAGGGACGAAACTCGCCACTTGGCAGCTTTGCGTGCCGGTAGGAAAGTCGGTCCCCACCCTGGTCCAGCTGTTTGCAGGCGCTGACTGGCAAGAGCGCGAACAATATGATTTGGTGGGCGTGCGTTTCGAAGGGCACCCGGACCTCCGCAGGCTGATGCTTTCGGAAGATTGGCAAGGTCACCCGCTGCGCAAGGACTACGCAATCGATACGAAGGTGCACCCATGGAGATGACCTCGTACGTTGCCCAGGGCCGACGGCGCGCCAACCCATATTTGGATCTTGGAACGTACGATCCTGAAGCCGATCTGATGGTGCTGAACCTGGGCCCGCAGCATCCGTCAACTCACGGGGTTTTTCGGCTCAAGCTTTATCTAGACGGTGAGATAATCGTAAAGGTGGTGCCATTCGTCGGATATTTGCATCGCGGCGTGGAGAAGCTTTGCGAGAAGCTAACCATGGTACAGCTCGTGCCGATTTTCGATAAGAACGATTATGTGTCGCCGATGATGAACGAGCAGTCGCTCGTCATGGCCTTCGAAGCACTATTGGGCGTTGAAGTGCCACGGCGTGCCCGTTATCTTCGGACATTGCTGGCAGAGCTGCAGCGCATTGCCTCACATTTGCTGTGGCTTGGTGCATTTGCCATGGATCTTGGCGGGGCGCTTGGAGGTGGCGCAACCGTTTTCATGTACTGCTTTCGGGAGCGCGAACTAATACTGGATGTGTTCGAGGAGCTAACCGGGTGCCGCTTCCACTACAACACTCATATCATCGGAGGAAATCGGCACGATGCGCCTGCCGGTTGGGCGGCAAAAGTGCACTCGGCGATTGATACCATTGAATCTAGATTGATCGAATACGAGACATTCCTCTTTACCAATGACATTTACATTGAGCGGACGCGGGGAGTCGGAATCGTGGACGGCCCGTTGGCAATGGAATTAGGAATTACGGGACCAGTACTGCGCGCCGGTGGCGTCGATCACGACTTGCGGCGCGACGCACCGTATCACTGCTACGACGAAATAGAGGTTCGCGTTGCAACAGCAACGGCCGGAGACTGTGAGGCGCGTGCAGCGGTGCGATTGGCAGAAATCCGCGAGAGCATTCGGTTAGTTCGTGCGCTCATCGATGGAATTCCCGAAGGGCCGCTCGGGGCGCGCAAACCCATCAAGACACCGCTAGCTGAGAAAGCAACCCAAGGCCATGCGTACGCAGCGGTTGAATCGCCTCGGGGTGAACTGGGTATCTATGTAATTGCGGGTGGCGACAATCGAGGTGCCAGCCCTTATCGCCTAAAGATTCGTTCTCCAAGCCTGCACGTGCTGGGTTGTTTACCTTACATACTACCAGGACATTCAGTCAGTGATGCCGTGGCTGTGTTAGGCAGCGTTGATCCGATCATGGGGGAGGTCGATCGATGAACCCGTGGTTGCGCGGACTTCTTTACGCATTTGTCATCACCAACGTTTTCTTGACCGTCACCGCCTGGTCGATTTGGTTTGAGCGAAAATTCTCAGGACGCCTGCAAAGTCGGTTAGGTCCGACATTTTACGGTCCAATAGGGTTGTTGCAGCCCGTGGTTGACGGCATCAAACTGATTCAGAAGGAATATCTGATTCCGGCCAAAGCCGATAGACTTCTGTTCGTGGTTGCGCCGCCGTTGACTGTCGTGTTAGCGCTAGGCACGGCGGCGGTTGTTCCATTTAGTTCGGATATTATTGCCGCCGACCTCGACATAGGGGTCCTTTATCTGCTAGCCCTCGGAAGTCTGACCATAATACCGGTGTGGATGTCCGGTTGGTCGAGCAACAACAAGTACGCAATGCTGGGCGCGATGCGTGCCGTTGCACAGGGTGTGTCGTATGAGATTCCACTAGTACTAGCCTCGCTCGTACCCGTTATTCTGGCTGGCTCGATGAGCTTGTCGGACATCGTCCGCTTCCAGATCAAACATGGCTGGTTCGCATTTTGGCCTCCAGGGCCGGGTTTCTTCGCGTTTCTATTCTTTTTGCCCGCTTCATTGGCTGAAGCCAACCGAATCCCCTTCGACATTCCGGAAGCGGAAAGCGAGCTAATCGCGGGCGTATCAACTGAGTATACCGGTATGGGGTTTGGTTTCTTGTACTTGGCGGAGTACCTGCACACGCTCGTAATCTCCGCCGTAGCTTCGGTTCTGTTCTTTGGTGGATGGGACGGGCCATTTGCTCCGGGTCTGCATTGGATGGTACTAAAGACGCTGAGCCTCTTCGCTGGGATCTTTTGGGTTCGTTGGAGTCTGGTGCGTTTTCGTTCAGACCAACTCATGTCGATTTGCTGGCGTTATCTGGTTCCTGGCGGACTCATTTTGGTGATGAGCGCTGGCTTGTGGGTCCATTTTACGAGAGGCGCCGGCTGATGTTTTACTTTACTGATTCTGTGCGGTCCCTGGTGGCGAGTCTAAGAAATGTCTTCCGACGCCCTACTACCGTCGAGTTTCCGACCGTGCGTCGGCCGCGTCCCGAGAGATTTCGCGCCAGTTTTGCGCTACTACATGACGAAGAGGGTGACGAACTCTGCGTGGGTTGTAAAGCTTGTGAACGCATTTGTCCTTCGGAGATCATCACTGTGGATCTCGTGAAAAAGGAGTCGCCGATTACCGGCAAGAAGCGTGCGTACGCCTCTGATTTCGTACTAGACTCCAATGCGTGCATTTATTGCGAGCTCTGCGTGCAGGTGTGCCCAACCGATGCAATTGTTATGGTAAAGATGCCAGAGGAGCCGAAGTTTCACCGCCAGCACTTAGTGCTGACTATGGAGCGCCTTTATGAAAACGAAAAGCTTCGGCCATTATCTTGGGCCAACGCGACACTTCTTTCCGACATGCAGTCACCAGATTCGAAAAGCTCCACGTCTGTGGCGGAGAGTGGGTAGTCCATGCTTGAGCTGGTAGGTCTTGCCGCCGTGGTCGGAGTATTGGTGGCGGCCGCATTTTCCGTAGTGTTTGGGACGAATCTCGTGCACTCCGTATTAATGCTCGCCGTACTGTTGTTCGCCACCGCAGTGGTTTTCGTCATTCTCGACGCCCCGTTCTTAGCAGGTATCCAGGTCATGCTCTACGCCGGCGGAGTGGTGACGCTCATGCTATTTGCAATCATGCTGACACGACGGTCCAGTGGCGTTGCAGTTAGCAACGAAACAGTGAATGCGCGCCGTCTGCCGGCACTGTTCGTATGTGCCGGACTCTTCACCATTTTGTGTTGGTCGATTCACGGGACGACGGAGTTCCTCGACGGTGGCGACAGAATGCTTTCGACGCGTCAGTTGGGGACCGCCCTATTCACTGAACAAGCTTTGTCCTTCGAAGTGTTAGGCGTGCTGCTATTGGCAGCGACAATTGGTGCCATCGTCCTTGCCCGCAAGCGCGACCACGGGGAACCTGAACCTGCAGGCACCTACCGGCAAGCGACGCGTGCACGTGAGGAGGCATCACAATGACCTTGGTGAATGTCCTGTACGTGGGCGTGTTGCTATTTTGCGTGGGTCTGTACGGAACTCTCACGCGGCGCAACGTCATCGGAATCTTGTTAAGTGTGGAGATCATGGCTAACTCGGTCAACATCGTGTTAGTGGCGTTCAGTCGATTCACGCAGAATCTTCTGGGCCAAGTTTTTGCCGTGTTCGTCATGTCGTTAACCGTTGCCGAGGTGGTAGTGGGCCTGGCCTTGGTCATCTTACTCTACCGAACCATGCGACACACGGACATCGACGAAGCGAGTCATTTGAGACACTAAGGTCAATTCGATGCACGATCAGATATTGCTATTGCCTGCAACATTGGCACTACTTCTCCCGCTATTGACCGCGTTTCTGCTCGCAGTGTTAGCACCGGTTCGCCGACTTGGGTGGCCCGCGGCCGGCGCCAGCGTAATCACGGCAATCATCGCTCTGGCCGCGGCGGCGCATGTATTTGCACAGCCTATTGGCGGTCAGCCACATGTTTGGAGCGTTACATGGCTGCAGCAGGCTGGAACTGAAATTGTCTCGTTTGGTGTCCGTGTTGACGGAATATCCGCAAGCATGCTAGTCATTGTTACGCTAATTGCCGCGTGCGTGCAGGTGTTTTCCTTGGGCTACATGAAAGACGAGTCGCGGTCGGCACTTGGACGCTATTTTACTTATCATTCGTTTTTCGTGTTCAGCATGAACTTGCTGGTACTGGCGCCCAATTTGCTGCAGTTCTTTCTCGGGTGGGAGTTAGTTGGACTGACTAGCTATCTCCTAATCGGCTTTTATTTCCAGAAGCCGAGCGCCGGATATGCGGCCGTCAAAGCATTCTGGATTACGAAATTGGCCGACATGGGATTCCTATTTGGCCTGCTCAGTCTGTTTTTGGTGTCGGGTGGATTTGCGTTCGAGTCTTCGCTTGAACCAGGGGCAGCCACCATGGTGACTCTCGGTCTGTTCTTGGCTGTAATGGGTAAGAGCGCTCAATTTCCCCTACACGTATGGCTTCCAAATGCCATGGAGGGTCCCACACCAGTCTCGGCGCTACTTCACGCCGCTACCATGGTCGCCGCTGGCGTATATCTCCTGGTCCGAGCATTTCCTCTATTTGGACAAGCACCAATTACGCTCGACGTCATGTTGTGGGTGGGCTCATTTACGGCAGCATTTGCTGCATTCGTTGCTCTGGTTCAAACTGACATCAAACGTGTCTTGGCCTATTCGACCTGCTCCCAATTGGGGTACATGGTGGCAGCGATTGGGGCTGGATCCGCATTTTCCGCCTATTTTCACCTGGTAACTCACGCCTTCTTCAAAGCGCTCTTGTTCCTAGCGGCGGGCAGCGCCATTCACGCCGTGCACAGTAACGAACTTTCGTCCATGGGGGGGCTAGAAAAAAAAATGCCAATAACCGCCGCGGCGTTCGGGATTGGAGCCTTGGCGCTGGCAGGTTTCCCTGGATTTTCCGGGTTTTTCAGCAAGGATTCGATACTCGAGGCCCTGGCCGAGCATAGAGCTTGGGTTCCGCTTGGCTTGTTGCTGACGGCGGCTTTCCTGACGGCCTTCTACATGGGACGCACTTACGTCCTGGCATTTATGGGCGAAGCAAAAGGGCACGCGACCCATGCCCATGAGTCACCTTCAAGTATGACTTTACCGCTTATTGCCCTCAGTGCAGGTGCGATCAGCGTCGGCTGGTTCGGTCGCGCCTTCGCCGGGAAAGTCGCTCAAAAGTACATCTTCCAATTCGGGGGTACCGGCGCAACTGCTACGCTACTGGGCCTATCCGGGCTGGGACTTGCCGTCGTGTTGTACCGAAGGCATCGACAAGCGGTCGATCGTGGACCGCTTCTGAAGGGCCTTTCGCATCTAGCAAATGCCGCTTATGTCGATCGAGCATTTGCCGGCGGATTTCGCGGACTAGCATTACCGTTAGCCAAAAGTGTAGGTTGGTTCGATCGTTATATTGTGGATGGACTTATCAATCTAATTGGCTGGCTGGGCCTAAACACCAGCAAACGCCTGCAACGCGTGCAAACCGGAAATTCGCTTGATTACATTATGGCTGTCGTAATAGGCACCCTGCTCGTTATAGCTTGGGGAGTGGTGTCATGAGCGTACCGATTTTAGGCATAACGGTGTCAGCGCCGTTTATTGCCGCAGTATTTCTACTGCTTGTAAGGGATCGTCATCGATTGGCGGTGCGGTGCGTAGCCTTGTTCGGAGCATTGATAAGCCTGATAGGTAGCGTTGCCGTGTCGTTCACCTATGACGTGGCAAAGGGTGGATTTCAGCTGACAGAAGATTACCCGCTGGTCCCCTCTCTTGGAGTTCACGTGCGGCTCGCGGCGGACGGTTGGAGCGTATCCTTGTTGTTGTTGACAGGGCTGATTATAGTGGCCGGTATACTTGCGACTTGGACGCTCCTTAATCGCGAACGCGAATTCTTCATCATGCTGCTGGTGCTGGTGGCTGGTGTGTTTGGTGTTTTCGTAGCCCAGGATCTTTTCGTATTCTTTCTTTTTTACGAAATTGCGGTATTGCCGATGTATTTATTGATCGGCATTTGGGGTAGTAGTCATGCGGTAACTGAGGCTGGGCCGTTTCGATTCGTTTGGAAGTGGTTGGACGTGGGCGGACGCGAATATGCGGCGATGAAACTTACTCTGATGTTGCTGGTAGGCTCAGCCTTCATTTTGGCGGTGATTATTGCAATGTACTTAGCCTCCGGCGCACACACATTCGACATGGGTATTCTCGGGCGCACGCACTATTCGCGTACTCTGCAAGTAATTGGCTTCCCTCTGGTATGGCTGGGTTTTGGTACGCTGGCTGGGGTGTTTCCGTTTCACACCTGGTCTCCCGACGGTCATGCATCTGCTCCCACGGCCGTTTCGATGTTGCACGCAGGTGTGCTCATGAAGCTTGGAGCTTTTGGCGTGATGCGCATCGGTATGTTGATGCTGCCCGAAGGGGCCCACATCTGGGCTCCGGCCGTGGGTGTCGTCGCCATAATTAACATTCTGTACGGCGCGCTATCAGCGATGAGCCAGACTGACCTAAAGTATATCATTGCCTATTCGTCGGTGAGCCATATGGGTGTAGTCATGCTAGGGGCGGCTACCGGTACAGTGCTGGGCTGGAATGGCGCGGTCTACCAAATGTTCGCGCACGGAGTCATGACGGGGCTCTTCTTCGCTCTAGTGGGGCTAGTCTACGAGCGTGCTCACACTCGTGCGGTGCTGAGGATGGGTGGTTTCGGACTTAGGATGCCGGTCATTGCGACGTTCTTTACGTTGGCAGGGCTTTCGAGCCTCGGTCTGCCTGGAACCGCCGGGTTCGTGTCGGAGTTTCTCGTGTTCGTTGGGGCATTCCAAGGGCCGCAAAAGTGGTGGGCATTCCCGGCAATTTTTGGAGCATTTGTCACGGCCGTATATGTGTTACGCGCGGTACGTCGTATCTTCTGGGGCGAAGGACCCAGCCAAGAATTCCACGATTTGCGCGATGCCAAAGGCACTGAACTGGGCGCACTCTTCTTGTTGGGCAGCGCCATTGTCGTATTTGGCTGTTGGCCAAGATTGGTCCTTGATTTCATTGATCGGGCCACTATTGAAAACGTGCCGCACCCTGTTCAATCGCGCAGTTGGTCTACCTCCCCAGGCGACCGGGGTCGCCTTGCTTTGGCCGAATATCGTCCGGTTACAGGCAAGTGATCACGATGACGGTTGCAATCTACCCGGGTCTTATTTACGAATGAAGCCGCGCAAGGTGCTATGACGATTACAATTGAGGACCTTCGTGTCCTGACATTACCGCTTGAGCTGAGCGCGTTGCTGCTTATTGTACTCGTTGCCGATATTGTAACAGATACTGTTCGCGGCAAGACCTTCACCGGGTGGCTAACGTTATTAGGGCTTTGCGCCCTTTTCGGACTGACCTTCGTAAACCCCGTAGCGGGTGAAGCATTTGGTGGGCGCTATCGCGCAGACGCTTGGACGCTTTTCCTGAATCGTTGGTTCATCGTTGCCGGCGTGGTCGTAACATTGGGCGGAATGGATAGGGTGCGTCGCATGGCTTCGCGGCGCCAAGGTGAATACAACTTGCTACTGTTGTTCAGTCTGCTCGGAATGGTTCTGCTTAGCGGGGCACTTGATCTGATACTACTAGTTCTCTGCTTCGAACTTGCCAGTATTCCACTTTTTGTAATGGCCGCAATCGAGAAGCGCAAGGGACAAGAGTCCAGATTGATGCTCACCGCAGAAGGTGCGATGAAGTTCTTTTTGGTAGGTGTTGTAAGCACGCCGATAGCGTTGCTCGGTTTGGCGCTGGTCATGGGTATGGTGGGGGACAGCTCAATTGCTAAGCTCCAGGACGCAGTCCCCAGTCCGCTCTTGAAGGTTGGATTACTGCTTCTGTTGTCAGGAATGGGATTCAAGCTAGGCGTGGTTCCATTTCACATGTGGGTACCGGACACGTATCAATCGGCACCAACTCCCTTTGTTGCGTTCTTGTCAACGGCACCCAAGTTCACTGCGCTAATTGCGCTCGCGAGGATACTAGTTTCGGGCTTGGAATACCGGACCGAATTGTGGACACCTGCGGTAACGACACTTTGTGTGGCAACCCTAGTGATGGGGAATTTTTGGGCCCTTGGTCAACGTACCACCAAGCGGCTACTTGCCTATTCTGGTATCGGACACATCGGCTACTTTCTGATGGCGTTGCTAGTTGCGGACAACACTGGCATTGCCATGTTCTTATTTTATGTTGTCGCTTACCTGCTAACTAATGTCGGCACGTTTCTCATTGTCGAAGCTGTTAGCGGTCGCTCCAACGATGAATCCATCGACGTGTTTGCGGGGCTCGCACGACGTTCCCCTTGGCTAGCGTTGTCCATGCTCTTGTTCTTGCTTTCCTTGGCGGGCATTCCTTTTGTCGTGGGCTTCTGGGCAAAGCTTTATGTATTCATTGCGGCTTGGCGTGCCGGGTATTCATGGCTCGTCGTAGCGGGAGCCCTGCTCGCGATTGTGGCTCTGTATTACTATCTTCAAATTGTCCGCGTGATGTATATGAGTGAGCCGAAGCTTAAAGATTCGATAGTGGTTAGGCCATCACTCGCCGCGGGTGTGCTAGTTTGTCTTCTCGGTGTTGTGGGCTATGGCGCCTATCCAAAACCACTGCTGGAATCGGCCCGTGCAGCCGCGGACGCCTTCATGCAAGCTCAATCCGCAGTCGTCTTGATGCACGATCATTGAGACTGTGCCCAAGCGCCAACGAAGATCAAACGGGGAACATACTTGAGCAAAGCCTCGTTGCCGTCGTTGCTCCGATCCGCCTGGTCGCGCGTGCCGTAACAGACACCAAAATAGTACAGGCCTACCAGTCGTTAGGACTGCCCCCATCGAAACAGATCTGATAACTGAAACCTTGGCGGAATACGGGGAGCCCCTATTGAACTTACCGTAGGAGGAACCCCTTGCTCCCAGAGCATCTAGCTAATAGGGTGCCATCCAAAGTTCCCGTGATATCGAGGTACTTTCCCACAATCTACCGAACTTTTTGTCGCCCTCAGTATTCAACCACCGCTCATAACTAAAGATTTTTATTCAGACAAATCATTTGGCCGACTTTTATAGTCCACGGAATGGAGCTAAACCGCCGCTGCGATTGTGCTGCCTGCTGGTTGGGGAATTCCGCGGCTGGTTCGTGTCGAATCTCTTCATCGAATGCTGGTGGGATCGTATTGTGTCCTTGCTGAACAAATGAGCGAAGGTAACCAATGGCCGGGACGACCAAGACAAATCGAAATACCACGCTTGAAGACATTACCCGACGCTGCAGCGTCGGGATTGGGACGCGGGCCACGATACTGGACGATGCCATTGCCAATGCGAGGCAGGCCGCAAGTAACGTCGTCGACGCCGAGCAGCACATCAATGCTGCGCTCGCGGCGATCTGCGCTGCAAAGCCGGTATTCGCGGGTACTTCCGAATATATGCTCACCAGTACCAGGCTCATCGGTGAACTCGTTTCCGAGTTGGAAAGTGATGTGCAAGAACTCAGAGCGGTGTATGGGGGTCTGATCGGGTACGAAGTGCCGATTGCCGAAATACTTGATCAGATGATCGCGTATTCCGTCGAAGCGATTCAATCAAGGATTCGGGCTCGAATGAGCAAATTGGGCGGTGACTTTTCGGTACCTACGGCAGCGAGAGCAGGCAACACAGCGAATCACATTGCCCTCCCGGTTCGAAGAAAATCAGAGCAGCCTCCCCCGAGGGAGCTGGTCATTAATGACTTTGAAGAGCGTGTTCCCATGGAAACGCTGGTTCATTCAGGTCTGGATAATTTCGAACGCGGTGGTGAATTGCTCGAATCATGTTATCAAGACTTGGAAATTGCACAGGGCCTGGTCACGAACGCGACCCGCTGTCTCATGGTCTTGAATGAAAAATTTAGGGAAGTCGAGGAATTGGAAATCGGATCGAATTCGCCGCGCATCAATAATGCGATCGAGAATCTTCGAAGTCTGATTAAGGATGTCGATTTTCAGTCGGACCGGCTGGTATACGTGTCAGGGGCTTCCGACAGGGCTCGCTCCCCACTGCTGGCCATCATGGAAAACATGGGGAACCTGTTGCTGTCCGGGGTTCTATCTGAACTTAGCCCGGTTGAGTCCAGGGAAATTACGGCGCGTGAAGTCTTGCAGAAGGCTCTAAAAGGTGACTTGGCGGAACTCAATGGATTTATTAACAGTTCCGCTACCGACGCCCAGCGGGAAGCTCTGACAGAGGCCTTGTTTCACGCTACGCGCACCAGAGAATTGGATGAAGCGTCGCACGCCGTCGAGGCTCTCAAGCACATCGCACTCTTGGGAGCGGGAAGTCGGACCGAAGCGAGTGACAAGTTACTCAGCCTTTCAAACTCATTGTCCGTACCGGAGGCCGTCCGGGCCGCGGCGACCGCTGCCCTAATTGATCTGACGGCAAATTTGGACAGCTCAGAATGACCAACGGTCGCGAGCCGAACCAGACTCCCGTGCCAGATAGCGGAAGCGAATCCGACCGAAGAAAATGGATCCACAAGCGGGCGCAATTCGACAGCGCCATCAACACTGCTCGGTTGCTCGGCGTCATAAAGAATCTTGCGGCGGGTAATGTTGAGGCTAGAGATGCACTGCAAATTATCCTCGCAGTGAATGGTTCGACGGACCAAGCGCAGTACGTCGCCGAAATGCTGGCGATGAAAAAGGAATTTAAATGTCGCTCGTCTGGACTTCATTCCTGAGATAGCGAGGTTCATTAGAGACGGCTCCAGACTAGTCCCAGAACCTCACAGATGGTTTAGCGAGCCAGATGCTAATGGACATGGGCTACGCTGCCGGAAAATGAACATACTTAAAATACCAGTGAATGGTTCGACGGACCAAGCGCAGTACGTCGCCGAAATGCTGGCAATGAAAAGGAATTTCGAGATCTAGCTCGTCTGGATTTCAATCCGGAGATAGCGAGGTTTCTTACAGAGGGTTCCAGACTAGTCCCGAACCTTACCGATGGTTTAGCGAGCCAAATGCTAATGGGCATGGGCTACGCTGCCCAAAATGATGCCTACTTGGAGACGGTAAGTAGCGCCGTAAGCACGATGCTTTCGGACCTCGATCATCCGCTGGTGGGCGATGCGCGTAACTACGTGCGCCTGCTTTGGGACCAGATGGAGGCCACGCGCAAGCTAAAGCAGACGGAAGCGCAGTACACCGGTCTGCCGGTCCCCAAATGTAGTTGAGCGTCAATCACAGGATGATCGACGCAGCTCAGGTTCTGTCGCTCTGATCCCGGCGGAGCCATTGCCGACCGCGGAAATCGCCGAGGCTACCGCCGAGGAACCAACCGTGCCAACAGTCCGCCAGCACCTGGAGGTCCCTTCGGCTCCTGCAATTCGCAAAGCAACCATTCGCGGTGTTGGTGACGCGCGACCGACTTCGCCATCTGCCCCGCGCCGAGTGATTGCTCCCCGCGTCGAGTCGGCGTCAAAAGTCAAGGTTGCCTCCACCCATGAAGTCGCTTCGGAGCCTCTCGAAACCCGCCCAATCGGGATGCGGTTCGATACGCTGCCGGATTCTTCCAGCGACGAAGTCGCTGCGGAGCCCTTTGAATCCCACCCAGTCGGGACGCGTTTCGATAGGGTGCCGGATTCTTCCCCGCGTGAAATCCCCAATGACGAATTCAAGCTTCCCACCAGCGGCGTGCCCAAATGGGCCGTTGCTGCAGTCGTGGCAGCTGCAGTGGCCGCTGCGGGAGTTGTACTTGTCCTAACCAATGAGAAAGAACAGAAGACCGCTCCAGCGGCAAGCAGCGCATCGGGGATCCCAAAGCAACCACCGGCAGCGCCTTCAACTGCACTGTCTCATCCAACGGCCAAGCCAGCCGAGCCTCCTCAAGTTCCTGCTACTGCAGCAGCGACCCGACCTAGCGCAAGCCCTTCGCCTCCAGCTCCTTCCTCGACCCAATCCACGCTGAAGGCGCCGGAGCCGGTGGGCGCATCAAGTCGCCCAGTGAAATCAATTCGTTCGAGAGCTGTGGCAAGTCCACCGGCTGCTGTCCAGCAGGGGACTTCGAGAACAGCTTCGGTTGCTTCGCCCCCGCCGAAAAAGGCTCCGGATCGGGTTGCCGAAACTGCTCATCCGGGCAGCTCCAATCCTGTGGTTACCTCGCCGGAAGTGAGCAGGACTCTCAGTCCAGTCGATCGAATTGTTGCCGAACTCAGATTAATATCCCCTGATCCGGTGGGCATCGAAGACAAGGCTCGTGAGCTTGCTCGAATCATCGCTCGCTCCAAGCGAAAAGTGGCCAGCCAAATTATCGAGGATCTGGGACCGCCGATTGCCGTGGACCCACTGGGACGCGATTTAACCCTAGAGGAATCACTCCGGGTATTTGCCATTTCAGTCCTGGGCAGGGTTTCCACCGATGACGACGACAATCGGGCCATCGACGCGCTGTTCATGTTGGGCGAATGGACCAAAAGCGACGGCAAGGGAAAGCAAAAGGCTCTAACCATGCTCGAATACCTCAGCCACGAGTCAATCGTGAAAACCTCAGCTCCTCGCCTCCGAGCGCTCAAGACCGCGCAGGCGCAGGGAGAATAGCCGCAAACCCGCAGTCAAAGTGCCGTCAAATCCCCAGAAATGCAGATTCAGGGATTAAAATCAGGGTCTGGCGTCGTCTCGTGTCATCTCGTACAACCGCGGCTTGTGTCACAAGGCTGTTTGCGTAGTAATGTCAAGCAGTTGCGCTGAGGCCGCTCACCTACCCGGAAGTGTCCGCGATGGCGCGGCCGACGTCGCCAGCGCTGTTTTCGCGGAAGCAGCAGCGGCCCCTTGACAGTTCGCGTCCCAGGGGCGTAATTCTAAATTACAAATCTGGCGGCGGAGGTTTTACATGGCTAAGCTGGTATCGCTCATCGCTCATCGTTAGCGGTCGCGGTCATTCCAATTCTGACGTTGGCGACAACGCTCGGGTGGTCACAGCAGGCCGCTACGACATCTGGTGCTGGTGTAAGCACGACTACGGACGCCGGTGTGAGCGCCACCCAGTTGGCGCAGATTCAGGCCTATTTGAACTCGCGATATCTGGCTAGCGACGTCTGGCGAACATTTCAAACGAAATTGGGGCAGACCATTGACTGCATCGACTGGTTCGCACAGCCGAGTGTCAAAGCAATGGCCGCAGTCGGCAAGCCCATCACGCAACTGCCCACTCCACCCCCGCTACCAAGTGCCCTGGCTAAAGTTCCCATTCCGGACTGGGCATTCAACGGTGCTCCCGATGTCAACGGTGTACCACGAACGTGCGGCCCTAATGGCGTGGCGATGGTTCGGATTACCGTGGACCAGATTCTGGCTGCAGGCGGGCTTAACGCGTATTTGGCAAAAAAAAGTCGCTATTCCCCCGACGACCAGGAAAATGACCCCGGCTATGCACACGTGAAAGAGCGATACACGGGTGGTGGACCGAGCGCACTAATCACGGAAGGCTGGAGTACCTTGTCGGTCAATGCTCCGTTTATTCCCGCCCCCGGTCTCTACAATTCGTGGTCTACCCTAAAGGATCACAGCGTCGGGCAGATTTGGATGTATTCGGGCACGGGATACAACTCGTTCGGAAACTGTTATTCAGGCTACTGCAAGCAACCTGGCAGTCAAACCTGTACCTGGGGCAACTGCTCGCAGACCGTCGAAGCAGGCTGGGAGCAGGATGGGGATACGTTAAACCTCAACAACGGTAGCCAGGTTAGCAGTCCTACACGTTTCGTCATCTTCGGTACGAACGACGGATACGACACTAGTTGCTATGGCAACGAGGCTTGTGGCAGTGCAAGCAACCAGGTTGGAACAAATTGGACTGCATTCACTTATATTCCGGGAAACACGCTGGCCCAGGGCACCCCTCTCCCAGCTCAGATCCCGGGTCCAGGGTGGGAGCCCAATGAACTTGAAGTCGTTGCGTACCACTACGGAGTGCAGTGGTTGATTTGGGCAGCGGGCTCTTGGATCGCCATCTCCAATCTCACATGGGATGGGTACAACAATTTCTATAGGGGTGCCATGGTGAATGCGGCTCAGTATTTCGAGGCGGGAGGTGAAATAGTGGACGCTAGCGGGGCGTGGGTCACCCCGATGGGTAGTGGCGCTGATCCAAACGCCGGCTATGGGCAGGCCGCATACATGCACGATTTTGGAGTCTGTGATGCTGCCATCAACAGCTGCGCGACCTCATCGTTATTTTCTCCCATGGACGACGCATCTGATCAGTACTTAGGT
>CAWIGY010000068.1:0-39349 GCA_963835565.1 uncultured delta proteobacterium | reverse complement strand
TACAACAGTAGTCGCAGGCGCCGAGACAACCGCGACTACCCATCATATAAGCGCTCGGAACCCCAGCTAGCAGCCGCGCCGGGCCTGTCCGATCGGGCCAAGGGAGCGCATCGAGATCCGTGAGAATTGGGCGCGGGCTCGTCGTAGGATCTGCTCTGCGTCGCGGTACGCGATCCCTGGGATTGCCGCGAGAGCGCCCGGCGTGAGCTCGGACACATTGGCCAATTCTACCAAGGTCTTCTCCGCCTCGTGCACTACGATCAGATCGAGCTCGACATGGTGTTCGAGCAGCTCCTTGGCTGCGCAGGATGCGTAATGCCCGCCCATTAAGAATCACTCGCTCGGATGCCTGCTCTTTGAGGCTGCGCGCCAAACAGAGGAATTCGGGGGCACGAATTTGATAGCAAAGGCTCAGACCAATCAAGTCCGCTCCGCGCGCCTGCTCGACTACGTGATGAAAGTCTTCCATCGTGTCAAAGCGTGCAATCGTCGCTTGATGTCCACCGTCAGTGAGTGCTGCGGCAAGGTAACGAAGCGAAAGGTTCTCTTCCAGATCAGGACCAACAAGTAAGACGTGCGTTAATTCCTCCTGAGGCGTGCGATCGCCCCGCACTTATCGCCCTACCATGCCACATTTCGGCCGGTCTTTGCTATTGCGCAGTTCCGAGGGGCTCAGATTTCAGCGCTTATCCGCGCACATCCGCCGACAATTGAAATCATTTTCGCAACATCCGTTCTGCCAATGAGCGAGCCGTCACGATAGTAGATGCCATGATGGCGGGTGTGACGGGAAACATCGTTGTGTTGGTATTCGCCGCTCTGGTGGCAGGTAACGTCGGGGACTGGCGAGGTATTGATAGGCAACGGGGCATAGCTGTTCGATTGAAGCTTTCGCAAACTCGCTCGATGCAGCAGATCAACCCTCTCGATGAGGTGCCGGGATTTGCGGGTTATTCCAGGAAATCGGCTTGTCGGTCCGGTGTTGCTACTTTCCAGGGGCACCGTTGGGGCTGATGAATTCCTAATCCATCATCCTGCCCAACCCACGCCGCAATCGGTCGCCCAAGTTCACCGTCGCTCACTCAGCCGACAATTTGCGGCTCAGATTGGTTCAGCATTTGGTCCGACCCATCAAAAGCCAGAAACTCCTTCCTCACCACAGGAGCATCTTGGATATCGCGGCGACTTATCTCTCCCACCACTGCAATACTCGCAGCGCCCGCAGGGTATTCCAGCGGCTCGGTCCGCCAACTTTCTCCATGTCGAAAAAGATCTTACCCGGATATTTGTGCTGCACGGGCCATGTGCCATCGGCGCGGCGACGACTACTCAACGACACTCTATGGCGTCCTGCAACCGGTCATCGCGGGGCGCATGGATGCGGGCGAAGTACTCCAAACCACGCAACACGTTGTAATACCAGCGGTATGGGTAGGACAGCATGAGTGAATTTGTGATTGATTGTCGTTTCCAGTCTTGTCCGACTTATACATGCGGTGTTCGAGCATAAACTCCAACGCGTCCTTTTCCGCCTCCCATTACGTCGTTTCGCAGTGCATGTTTCGGCGTAGTTTCCAGCCACTCGCGCAACCCTTCGAGTACGTTAAATGTCGTATGGAATGAACTGTGGTGCGGCTTTGGCTTGCGCAGACGGCGGCAGTTCCACGCGCAGTCCGGCATCCGCTCGAACAGCAGGTTCTCGAGATCGCGTCGTACCGCATATCGCAGACGCCGAAGTAAGCGGCGATCGATAAGCCCATACCTACAACGCAGCGATCACCGGATGTCAGCTAGGTTGTCAGGAACAGGTTTATCGTGCGTGCGGCCAAACTGCTTGTCCAGTACCAACGCCGCAGCCCTTTGCGCGGGACAAATGGTCGCGTGAATGCCGATTGCGCGCAATGTAAGCAAGTGTGTAGGTGGTTGAGGTCCACTTTGGCGAGTAGATGCCGCCACCCCATTGCTATCCGCCGCCTGCAATGCCAATAACTGTGCCCCCCAGCCTTCGTTTAATGTACGCCGTTGCTCCGCCTGCCACCGCTTCGCAGGAGTGCCAGGTTACCAGCACAGCTTGCCAATTGACTTGCGGTTGCGCGTTGCGTGAACTATGCGCTCCGAAGCCGACCAAATGGATGTGCTGCCTGATCGAGAAACGTTGATCGAACTGCTCGGTCAAAGGATGCCGTTCGGGAAATACGCAGGCACACGCCTACTGGACTTGCCGGAGGCATATCTCGCGTGGTTTGCGCGTCAGGGGATGCCAAAGGGCAGGTTAGGAATGCTCATGGAGACGGCCCTTGTTGTAAGGTCGAACGGTCTCGTGCCGATGTGCCGAGAGCTTGGGCGTACTCTGGAATCGAGTGACACCCGAGCACCGTTCTCTTGCAGGATCAGTCTGGACTGGTTGAAGTCGCGCAACGTCGATTGAGAGCAAGAGGGCCTAAAGAGGTGGGGTTCCTGCCGACACATGCCGTGATCGACCTGTCGAAGTTTACCGTCGCTGACTCGGCCGTTGCCCCGCTGGTAAATCGGAGCAGCCCTGGAAGGGTGTCCCGTGGCGGACGTCAAAATGGCATAGTAAGAGCTGGGGAATGTGCCATGGTAGCTAAGGCGGCGATTAATCGAAAGCCTCGGTTCTCAGCCGTGGTGCCTGGAATATTTATCGGTTTAAGCGGGCTAGTGTCCTGCACTAATGATCCCCCTAAGTACGATGGTGGTACTTCCCAAAGCGCTTGCTCAACCGACTCAGATTGCACTCGTTGCCTTTATTTCACGGCACCTGAGAACTCCAGTCAATGTGAGATCGATGCCAGCTCTTCATGTTGTTCTGGACCGGTGTTGAACAAACAGCAATGCACTGCAGATCAATCCACTTGGGAATCGAATTGTCCCGCCAAACCCAGTCGCTCCCAGTCGCCTTGTCCCATCTCTACGTGTGGCGTTGCTTGCAGGAATGGAGTATGCGTCGAGTCGTGTTGATTCCCTAGTCGCGTGCAGGGCGACCAAAGCACCGATTTCTGTCTTGCTGTCCCTGACACCAGACCAATCAAATTAGGGGCAGCAGAAGTGATTCTGTGCATGTCCTGAAACAGCCACCGAACGGTCATCGTAGGCTACGCAGTGGTCAGCTTCTGAGCGCTCAGCGCCCCCAAACGGGCATCACTCGCGTTTTGGCAGGGTTCGTCCAGCAGCATGCTGATTGCCGCAGAATCCCGTATAGTGCGAAAACTCGGAATGAGCACGAAGCCTGCGATTTGGCGGACAGCAGCCAAGCCGAAGTACTGACCAGGCCACAGTTCGAAGCGGTGCCAGCGTCAGCTGCTAACAGCACAACCCACACGACAACATCATCACTCGCTTCTCGACGACCGACGTGGGATCGCGTGATTTCTGCTGGTTTGAGTTTTTGCACACTTCGGCGTCACCCTGCTGACCTACGCCAATGAGACAACGCGATGCTTGGCCCTATAGGATGCCGTTCGCGGCTCGGTGGGCTGCTCAACTACCAACGGAAGGTGGTGTGAAGACTTGCGATAAGTTTGCGGACACCACGGGATCGCCGCCTGATTTGCGCTTGATCGAGTAATTGCACACAACGGGTAGTGGTGCGTTCCACCGAGGACCGACAGCACTATGAAGGAGAGGAAGATGAGGGAAATGAGACCGGCGGTGTCGCACTCGCGCTTCCTTGTAAGTACGGGCCGTGGTGCGCCTGCCTCACTTCGTGGGACAGACGAGAGGACCTCCAAAGAGCACGCCCCCCGAGGCACTGGCGTAGCCGTTGACCGCAACGTCGAGCCAGCCGTCATTGTTGAGATCGGCAATGGCCAGATCGGTTGGGTGTTGCCCCGCCGGGTAGGAGAAGTAGTTCGTGGCTAGAGTGCCATCGCCAATGCCCAACATCACGATCAGCGAGTTGGTGTCACTGACGGCCAGCAGCACATCGGGGATACCGTCGCGATTCATGTCCGCAACCTGGGCTTGCTCGATCACGCCCGAGATCGAGTAGGAAGTGCCCGCGATAAGACCTCCGGTGCCGTCACCCAACCACACGTAGACGGTGGAGGAGGTGCTCGCATTCATGTGCTCAGTGATGACGAGATCGAGGGAACCGTCCCCGTTCAAGTCGCCGAAGGCCAGTGAGTTGGGTGTGAAAGTCGTATTGGCGAGCAGACTGCGGGTCGGAAATGTTCCGTCGCCTTTTCCGAGCCACACGTAGAGGCTGGTCTCGCCGGCCGCCACGACATCCAAGTGCCCATCGTTGTTCACGTCGCCGAGCGCCATCACAGTCATCGTGGGACCGTTCGATACGGCAAACGAGGAACACGTTCCAAACGCGCCGGTTCCCGTGCCGGGGTACATACAGCCCGACGTCAAGTTCAGCATAACGATATCCAGGGTACCATCTTCGTTGACATCCTTGAGGTCGAACCACGTCTTGTTGATGAGGGCACTGAACGCCGTCAAAACCGTGAAGTTCCCAGAACCTCCGTTCCTGAGAACGTTAATCGTGTTATCCGTGTAGTTCAGATTCACGAGATCGGTCTTGCCATCACCGGTGACGTCTCCTGCGCGAATGAACGACGGCTTATTGCCTACGGTATACGCCGTTGGGACGGTGTAATTGGCATTCGCGTCGAGCAGAAAGACCGAGTCTGAATTCGACGCTTCGTTGGCCAGGGCAACATCCATGACGCCCACGCCATCGAAATTGCCTACCGCAATGCTCACTGGGTTCACGGCCGCCACCAGGAGGACCTTCTGCGAGTCGAACTTGCCGCCACCGCGACCGAGGAGGGTCAAGAACTTGTCCCCGAACAGGAACAGATCCTTGATGCCGTCGCCGTTCGAGTCCCCGACATGAACGTCAACCCCGGCGTTGGCAACGTAATCGAGCGTGGTCGTCGAGAACGAGCCACTCCCGTTGTTCCAGAGGTAGTAAAGCTCTCCGTTACCACTTACGTTGACTAATAGATCGAGATCCCCGTCTCCATCGAGATCCATCAATTGGACGTTATTGACGTAGGTCACCGTTCCCGACACATTGTATGCAACTGGAGAAGAGAGCGTGCCATTTCCTGAATTGAGTAAATGGCGTAGGACGAGCCCACCGTGTTGCCCACAACGACGTCCAGATCACCGTCCTTGTCGATGTCACCGATCGCAAGCGCGCCCGGTTGCCAAGAAGAGCTGGAGGTGAACAGTGGGTAATCGACTTGGGTGGCAAAGGTGCCGCCACCGGTACCCATTAGGACGCTTATCTTGCCGCCCGACATACCGTTTACTACAATATCCGGAACACTGTCGCCGTTGAGATCGGCGACAGCCAACTGGGTTATCTCGTGCCCGATGCTGATCGGCGATAGCTTGACGAAGGAGCCAGTGCTTGTCTGCACTGCGATTGAGATCGTCTGATCCCAATGCGCGGTAAGAATGTCGGGCCGTCCGTCTCCAGAGACGTCAGCGAGCACGATGTTCTTTTTGTCAAAGCCCGCTCCGAAGTCGCTGCCAGCACTGACCGCGGTTCTGAGTTTGAATGTCCCGTCGCCGACGCCTTTGAGAAGCGAGATCGTAACATTATCACCGCTATTGCGTGCCGCGATGTCCAAGATGCCGTCTCCATCCAGATCACCGACGGCAATGGCATCCGCTGAACCATCCGTAACGTACGTTACCGCGTCGGCATAAACCCCATTGCCACGGTTGAGCAGAACACGGACGGTGTTCCCGCTGCTTGGTCCGAGCGCAACGTCAGGGAGCCCATCCCCGTTGAAATCTCCGATATCGCCCACGGACGGAGACGCGAGTTCCGGAAGTCCGCCGAGGCGGAGCAGGCAGCCGCTCTGCCACGCAATTGACGTGCTACCGCCCGCGGAAGAGGTCCCGCCGGTCGCGCTCGTACCACCGCTCGTGTTGCCACCGCCCGTGCTCGATTGGCCACCGGTGTTCGACGCACCGCCCGGTGACGGCGCGCTACCGCCCGTGCTTGACGCACCGCCAGGAGACGTGCCGGCACCGCTCGAACTACCGCCACTGCTCGACGTTCCGCCTAGGGACGTTGCGCTACCGCCGGTGCTCGACGCACCACCCGGTGATGTGGAACTCGATGCCCCCCGGTTGCCGAAGCACCACCGGCGGTCACACTGCTTCCACCGGTTGACGAGGCGCTCGATGTCGTCGAACTCCCTCCTGCGCTGGAGTTGCCCGCGGCAGAAGAAGCTCCACCAATGTTACTGCCACTACCGCTAGTCGTGTTGGTAGCGCCTCCCTGGCCGCCCGTGGCGTTGCCCCCTGTTGCCGTGGCGTTGCTCGGGTTGTTCGAGTTACCGCTGCAACCCGCCACTAGTGAGAAGAGGAAGCTAGCTAAGGTTAGGCACCTCATCCCCGAGACTAGACGAATCATGGTCTCATTGTTACTCCCGGTCGTTACACATTGGCAAGCCAATTTCGAGCACTCTTTCGAGCGAATCTTTCGTGAACCAGGATAATTGCTTGATATTTTGCTTTCTTGCCGCTGCGACGCGGAAAAGCCGGGACCAACTCGCAGGCAGCGCATCGTATAATCAGTACTTGAGTCTACGCATGCTTGCGTGAGTACGCTCGGGCTCCAATTTATCGTGACAAGGCTCTTCTATGCGCAAAAAACGCAGGTAGAAGTGCCCGCCCCAAGGCGGAGCCTTGTGGCCAGCCGAACACTTCCGGTGGTACCAAGCGCTGGAGGATCGAGGTTGCCCCGGGACGGATTGGCGGGGGGAACTTCGAGAGGGTGGCCGCGGTTTTCCGGGACGTAAAGACCAACAAAAACCGCCCGATAGGGTGGACGGCGAGTCTCACTTGCGTTTTTGCGCCTAGGCAGTCTAAAACGGTTCGGCCATGGTGGTTGTGTTGGCTCCTTCGTCGATCCGTGTCATCAAGCAGCCACTCGATAGTCATGGTGAAGACCAGCGAGCACGCGTGCGGCGGTGATCTCAGTGCCCTTTCGGTAGATTTCCCGTGGACCAGGTACAGGGACTTGTTGAGAGATCCCTTGGTGCGGGCGACACGTATTGAAAAAAGCGCAGTATTCAAGGAGCATGTGATCGAGATGCCTGTCGCCAAAAATGATGACGTGATCCAAGCATTCGCGCCTGGCACTACCGAGGAATCTTTCGCAAATCGAATTGGACGAGACAGTCGAATGCAGATGATGGGAAGGGTGCGCCGCAGACCTTTCGCGTGACGCATCCGTTTCACCCGCTTTATGGTCGCGTGTGGGAGATCGTGACGCTGCGGCATAACTGGAGCGAGAAGCGGGTCTACTACCACGGCGACGACGGACAGCTTGTAGCGTTTCCTTTGGCCTGGACGAGCCTGGCAGAGGTCGATCCGGTGGTCGTGATAGGTGCGGGTCGATCCGCTTTTCGGGTGGGTGATCTGCTGGCATTGGCCAACTTGGTGGAGGGAATTGGGCGATGACTTGGCAGACGGCGCTGTTGTTCGCTGTGTTGCTGGACTGTCAAGGGAACTTTGCCGCAAGTGTAAATGGAATTCCGCCGTTATGGATTGGCGTGTCGGGGGGTGTCTTGGTGGTTTCCCTGATAATGCTCCGATTTATCGACACTATTTCGGTGGACCCTGAGCACGGAACACTTGACACTGCCCGTATGTTAGGCATAAATAGCCATACACCTGACTCGGACCACCGACCATGCCACCCCGAAAACCTCTCGACCGCAAAACCGAAGCGCTGCGGCAGCGCGGATGCCTCAATCCCAAGCCGCAGAGCGTGCGCGATGACGTCTATGTGGGCGACGACTTCTTTGACCCGCGGGATCTGGTGCAGGTCAAATACGAGATGCTCCGGCGTGTGCACTTGGACGGCCTGCCGATCGCCACCAGTGCAGCAGCCTTCGGGTTCTCCCGTCCGACGTTCTACCAGGCGCAGGCAGCGTTCGATGGGCACGGCTTATCTGGTCTCATCTCGCGCAAGCCGGGGCCGCGCAGGGCGCACAAGCTATCGGATCAGGTCGTGGACTTTCTCGAAGAGCGGTTGGCAGACAATCGCGAGTTGCGCGCCACAGAACTGGTGGTGGCCATCCATGAGCGCTTCGATCTCGACGTACACGTGCGCAGCGTGGAGCGAGCGCTGCAGCGCCGCAAAAAAAAACTCCGCTGAAGTATCTTCTCAGACAGGTCTGGCAGCGAACGACGGTCTGAGTCTACGTTACGAGCAGCTGCGCGAACGGGCACTTGCCAACACAGCTCACGGTGATCGCTTGGGGCTCGCCTTGTTGGCGCGAGAAGGCATGGTCGCGTGGATGAGCGCGTGGAAGACATGCAGTACAAGCGTGAAGGAGTCTGTGACTGCACCGTCTTCTGCTCATCCAACGCGCACCGATCCAGCTATCACGCAAGTACTTGCGACGATGGCGATGTCCACATTGCAGGAGGAAATCGGATGAACTTTGATGTACAAGTTGCCTCGAAGGTTACCGCTTCGCATTTGAAACGCGGAGCGTACCTGTACGTTCGACAGTCCACGCTACGCCAAGTCTTCGAGAACCAGGAAAGTACCAAGCGACAGTACGCCCTACGACAACGAGCCGTGGCCCTTGGATGGCCCGCCGAAGACGTTGTTATAGTCGACGATGATCTAGGTCAGTCAGGGGCGAGCAGCGTCGGTCGTGAAGGCTTTCAGCGATTGGTAGCGGAAGTAGGGATGGGACGAGTCGGCATCGTCTTGGGTCTCGAAGTCTCGCGCCTTGCGCGAAACTGCTCTGACTGGCACAGGCTGCTCGAGCTGTGCGCAATGTCCGGGACTCTCATCTTGGACGAGGATGGAGTGTACAATCCGTGCGACTTCAACGATCGATTACTCCTTGGGCTGAAAGGCACCATGAGCGAAGCCGAGTTGCATATTCTGCGCGCGCGTCTTCGCGGGGGCATTCTAGCCAAGGCGAAGCGCGGAGAGTTGCTAACGCCTCTGCCAATTGGCTTCGTGTACGACGCTTGCGGCCGCGTGACACTAGATCCAGACGTACAGGTGCAAGAAAGTATCCGGCACTTCTTTGCCACGTACCGACGTTTCGGTGCAGCACGAACCACGGTAACAACACTGCGTAACGAGAAGGCTCTGATGCCTCGGCGTATCCGGTTTGGTGTACGAAAGGGAGAAACGGTCTGGGCGCAAATCGGCTACTCGCGCGCGTTGCATCTACTGCACAATCCTCGCTACGCTGGCGCTTTCGTCTACGGTCGCGCTCGAACGCACAAACTTGCTACTGGTGGCATAAAAGTTGAGACGCTGCCTCGCGAGCAATGGCACACACTCCTACCGGACGCACACGAGGGCTACATCACCTGGGAGGAGTACCAAATCAATCAGCACCAGTTACTTGAGTGCGCGAAGTCACATGGCGCAGAGCGTGGGAAAAGCCCTCCGCGCGAGGGTCCCGCACTGCTGCAAGGAATGGTAGTTTGCGGAAAGTGCGGCAGCCGCATGACCATCCGGTACCACCAGCGGGGTGATCGTCTGTATCCCTGCTACCTCTGCCAAGTGACAGGCATTCAACGTGGGGAGCGGATCTGCGAGTCCATTCCTGGTGCCGATATCGATCAAGCAGTCGGTGCCGAGTTGATCGCAATGGTCACCCCCGTTGCGCTCGAGGTGGCCCTAGCTGTGCAAAACGAACTCACAACACGCATCGAGGAGGCAGACCGATTGCGCTATCAGCAAGTCGAACGCGCGCGATACGAGGCGGACCTTGCGCGTCAACGTTTCATGCAAGTCGATCCAAATAATCGCCTCGTGGCAGACACTCTCGAAGGCGAATGGAATGATCGTCTGCGCGCCCACGCGGAAGCTCAGCAGGAGCATGAACGGCTGGGGGCTACGGATCGCCAGCTACTCAGTACACAGCAACGAGATCGCGTGCTCGCCTTGGCCACCGACTTCCCCAGGCTCTGGCAAGCGCCCACAACCTCAATGCGTGATCGAAAACGCATGATTCGACTCCTGGTAGAAGATGTTACACTACTTCGGAGCAACGGCATCAGTATCCACGTCCGCTTCAAGGGAGGTGCAACGAAGACCTTTCAACTGCCGACCCCGAAGCGTGCTTGGGAACTGCGGCAACATTCCCAAGCAGTCGTTGACGAGGTTGACCGCCTCCTCGACGATCACACTGACAAGCAGATCGCAGAAACCTTGAACGAGCGTGGGCAGGTGTCGGGAGTCGGATTGGCATTCGAAGCTCGGACAATCCTCAAGATCCGACGCGCCTATCGGCTACGCAGCCGCTACCAGCGACTCCGCGCGGCTGGGCTGCTCACACTGGCGGAGATGGCCGAGCTGCTGAAGGTGACACGCCAAACCGTCAAGATATGGCGAGACAACGGGCTGCTGCGGGCCCAGCCGTACAACGACAAGAACGAGTGCCTCTACCCGCCCCCCGGGGATAATTCGCCCACCAAACAACAAGGAACTAAGCTGCGCGAGCGTCGCCTTGACGCCGCCGTCAAACCGATCAGTACTGATGAGGTGTAGTATGAAGCATTGCCCTTCTGCAGGGGCGCCTGAATCGCTGTGCGCAATATCTTTATCCCTGCGCCCTTTGCAACGCGATCAAATTGAGCCCCGAACTTGTTATCATTATCGCGAATGATGAATTGGGGTCCCTCACCGAATGGCGTGATGTTCCGAAGTTGTTGAGCTGTCCATTCCGCGGTTGGGGAGCGAGTGACGCCAACGTGCACAACTCGCTTCGAATTGATGTCGATCAGGAAGAATGCGAAAATGGGCCGGAACCAGACGTCGTAGGTCTGCAAGAAGTCGCAGGCCCAAACAGTATGGTTTTTCAAGAACGTGCACCAATTCTGTCCGCGAGGGAGTTCAGGTGGTCTGGCCCTGGTCATATGTCGCTGAATCGTGCGCTTTGAGACCCGGATGCCAAGCTTCAAGAGTTCGCCACGTATTCGCTCCGCACCCCACAGGACATTTTCAGCGGCCATGTGGCGGATGAGTGCAATGATGCCTGGGTCAACTACGGGAATTGCAGCTCTTGGTATTCCGCGATCTCAAACGCCAGAAAAGACGAAATCCCTCGCGGTGCCAACGAAGCACCGTATCTGGTTTCACGAGCAGCAGCGCATTCCTCCAATGCGGTATAAGGCTCGCAAGCAGGACAACGAAGCCACGCTCATGGGCCTTGAATGTAGGACGTTTGACCTTTCTAGATGCGACGATGAGCTGTTGGCGAAGTAGCGCATTCTCCAGCAGCAAGTCGGTCCGAGAGCGAGCAACATCCGCAATGAGACCAGTGAACACGGGGAGAGGCCGGGTCGTTTCTCGAATCGCCGTTTGAATTCGATCTGAATATTCGGCCAGTTACTGATCGAAGATGTCGAATGATGCTGGCCAACACGAGACCGATTTGGCCCAAGCCAGCTGGAAGTTCAAGACTTGAATGTTACGAAAAACTGAACGATCATACGGCGGAGGAACCATGTAGCCATTACAGCTGCGCGAACTCGTGGAGAATCGCTTTCGCGAGAATTGCGTTATCGGCGGCGCGTTGTTTGCAGAGCTAGCCACACATGTCGATGCGACCTCAGTTCTTGGGCAGTCTATGTCGCTGTGCCGATGTCGGCTGTCCGAAGCTGACCGAAGACCCTTGGATCTAGGGTACACAGGGTGATTAGCCCCTTTCTCACCGTAACCTGCAATGCTTGACTGGCGATGAACCCACAATTGCACGCTCTTTCCACGCCAAAATCACGGCGTTTCCACGGCAATCAACACGCCGTCGACGTAAAGTCAAGGTGCGTCCCACTTTGAACGATGCGACCGCTTTCGAGCGCATCGACCATCCGGAGAGTTTTTTCATGGAAGCAATTGCATTTGAAGCCTTTAGAGTTCCGGCATCCAATTCCGAGATTCCTAACACCGGTTTCACGGACGATCATGGTTGTCGAGTGCCGCTCAACTTGAAGCTTGCACCGCCGCCGCGAACTGAGCTCCCGACTTCGGTCAAACTGACCTTCGGCGCACCGACAATGCGCCCCGTCGTCGATGCGCTTACGCGCGTCGCGAGAACGTCTGCTACGGTGCTTTTGTATGGCGAAAGCGGCACGGGAAAGGAGGTTGCTGCGCGACTTCTGCATGAGACGAGCCCGCGCGCGCACAAACCGTTTGTCGTGATCAACTGCGCCGTACTAACGGAACAACTTCTCGAAAGCGAACTGTTTGGTCACGAGAAAGGCGCATTCACCGGCGCGCACACCCTACGACGTGGACGAATCGAACTCGCCAATGGCGGAACGTTCTTCCTGGACGAGGTAGGAGAATTAAAGCTTGATCTGCAGGCAAAGCTACTGCGAGTCCTCGAAGAGCGCCGGTTTGAGCGGCTCGGGGGATCAACCCCCGTCACCGTGGACGTCCGGTGGGTGGCCGCTACGAATCGTGACCTGCGGGCGATGGTGAAAGAAGGGACTTTCCGCGAGGACCTCTATCACCGCTTGGCAGTATTTCCCATTCGCATGCCACCGCTTCGGGAGCGGCGCGAAGACATCATTCCCCTGGCTGAGCGGCTCGTAGCAGACCTTTCCGCGGCGGCGAAAAGAGCCGCAACCCCGCAGTTTGACGATGCGGTGAAAGCACGCCTGCAATGCGAAGGCTGGCCAGGGAACGTGCGTGAACTGCGCAATGTGCTTGAGCGCGCGATGATCCTCGCTGATGGGCCCATTATCAAGGCGGACCATTTGTGGATCGACGCGAGCTCAGTGACACGGAGCCGACCGCGCTCATCGGTGCCTAAAAGAAAGGGATCACTCAAAGAACTGGAACGGCAGACAATCCAGTGCACGCTGGCGGACGTCGGTGGCAACCGGCGCCTCGCCGCCGTCAAGCTCGGTATCGGGCTCAGAACCCTCCACGAAAAGCTCACACGTTACGACTTGCGCTGAAGCGCCGAAGTTCGCTTGGACCCCGACCCGAGGACGTGACGGCCCCTGTTAGTTTGGAGCCAACTAACTTTGGTGATCAATACCGACAAGCACAACAAGTGGGAGTAACGATGAACAAGACGGATTTGCAGCTGAAGTATGACTTAGAAGTGACGCCTCCTCCTGGCGGGCAGCCGAAGCGGCTGTAGCCGCTGCATGGGCCGCGCCGGAAGTGACCGAGGTGGTAGACAATGTCCGGGTTAGGGTGTCTTGAGAAGCGTAAGCGGATTGGAGAGAACAACTGTGACCAGCGATGGAGTGATCATTTCTGATGTCAAAAAGGCGAGTCGTCACCTGGCGCGCAAGAACGTGACGAAAGGAACCTTAGCCCAAGACTGTGATGGCAATACAGAAAAGGCCGTTGCCATCGTCAACCAGTCGGTCGCCACGGACACCGTATGCGTCTTACGTTATAAGGGTCGCGCGGTGTGTGCAACCCGGTTCTCAAGCGAGGCACTCGAGCAGGAACTTGCCCAGCGGGCGCGACAAGCGGAAGACGAACCTGTTCAACCTCTTAACCGAGATGGTCAATCAGCTCCGACGTGAGACGGATCAAAACCTGGACGGTCCATCGTCTTTGGTGGCATCGGAAGGTAGCAAACGCGAGGACTTGACGGTCACACTGCTCAAGAACCTGTTTGCCGAGAGAATTGCCCTCGAATTTTACCGCGAAACGCTACACTTCTTCCGGGAAAGAGAGGCCGAGCGGTACGTCACGAATCAGCAGGAGTGATTCACGCGGCATTGCCCAGGTGGGTCGAAATTGAGCACGCCAAAAGTGCTATTCACCGCGCGAGGATTGCCTTGGCTTCCAGCAGATCGGCGGTCTCGAACCCTTCGGTGAATGTCTCGAACAACTGACGAAGATTCTCGAAGGCCTTTCTCTGCTTCACGCCGCGCACTAGTCGATACAGGCTTACGACTGCCCGCAGCTCGAAGGACTTGGAGGCTTGATGCTTGGCGACTGCAATCGCTTTCACGAAGCAGCGCTCGGCTTCGTGCTCATTGGTCAACTTCAGAAGCTCGCCTCGCAGACGGTGGAGCTCGGGCTCTGCGCAACGGTCATCCGTTTGCTCCACGAAATCGATCGCTGCCGAGATTAATTCCAACGCGAGTGCCTCACGACCCGTTTGCGTACATGCCTCGATAATGGGCAGCTTGTAGAGCACGCTTGAAACCGGGCTTCTCGGCTGAGCGAGAAGCTCGTCGAGGCGCACCGCATGCGAGTTCGGAGCAAGCCTCGTGTGTGCCCAACCGACAAGCAATCTCGCCCAGTGCTGCAATAGGTCGGCGTGCCCCTCGGTGGCGATATCCAGCGCGCGCTGACCGCATTCGAGCGTTTGGGCCGCATCTCCGCGCCAAGCATTCAAGAGTCCAAGACCATAGAGCGCAAAGGCCAGCGCGAAGGGATCGCCGAATGTCTCGGCCGCCGATACCACCAGGCGTGCCCGCTCGACAGCTTCGTCGGGCCGACCTACTAGCCACGTCACGAACATGAAGGCCGTTTGCGCCAGGATGGTGATGTCTGTTGGCTCGCCTATTCCGGCATCGAACCCAGAGCATAGTTGCGCAAGTCGCATCTGGGCTTCGGTCAGTCGACCGCGATAAAGAGACGCGAACGCCGATAGGCAAGCGGCCGCCTCGCCCAGAGAAGTATCGGGCAAGCTGCTCGCGAGGCGCGTGATCTCGTCGGCATGCTCGCTGACCTGTCGCAGCTCTCCCTTCATCAGTCGGCAGCGTTGCAGTCCAAGCAAGGCGGCGCAAAAATGCTCGCCCTTGTTTAGATGCCTAGCCAATTCGGCTGCACGCATGAAAGTTGGGGCGAACTCGTCGGCAGCAAAAACCCTGGCTGCGAAGAGGCAGGGTTGAAGCCCGTGAAGAACTCGCAGCTCGAACTCGTCGCGTTCACGTCCTTCCGGAAGCCGACCGATCAATGCGTGCGCTCTCTCGAAGTGGCCGAGCGCCTCATGACTACCATGTCGGCGTAGCGCGCGCTCACCGGCTCGCGCGTAGTACTCGGCCGCCTTGTCGAAGGTGCTCCCCAGATCGAAGTGTCCGGCGAGCTGCAGTGCGATCGCGTCAACGTCGTCGCGATAACCAGCTTCGAGTCGTTGCGCGATGCGGCGATGCCAAAGTCGCACGGACGTGTTTCTTGCCAGGGCCGCGTGCTGGAAGAGGGCGTGCACAAAGCCATAACGTGACTGGTGGGTACCGTCGGACCACGTTTCGGTTCCGAGGTATCGTAGGAATCGGTGCTCGTTGGCGAGGGACTCACAGCAAGGCTCGACTTCGTCTGCCGGCATGTCCAGCGCGTGTGCGACGACCCCCACGGCAAACGTGTTCCCCGCGACGCTCGCTGCTTCGACGACGCGTTGTTCGGTCACGCTGAACCGATCGATTTGAACGTCCAGCAACCGCCTTATGGAGTCAGGACGGCGTGACGCCACGTCCTCGATGCTCGTCGCGAGCTCCCAACGCCCGTCAAACGAGCGAATCATCTGACGGCCTTCGAGATCATCGAACAGTGTCACCACGAAAAGCGCGTTGCCGCCCGTGGTCCGGTAGATCGTGCGCGACAGCTCGCAGGGGAAAGCGTTGCCAACAAAGCGATTGTCGGCGTATTCGGCCACGTTCTCTTCCGAGAAAGCATGGAGCGAAATATCTGCGGCCTGCTTATGGGCGATGAGCTCGCCGATGACCTTGGTGAGGGGATGACTTTTCGCAAGCTCCGTGGCCCGGTAGGTCCCGACCACCAATAAGCGTGCAGATTCTCGTCTGCGTCCCAGCAAGGCGAGGAGCTCAACAGTCGAAGGATCCGACCACTGGAGATCATCCAGCGCCAAGACCACCGGCTTGTCCCTGCTTAGGGTCTCGAGCGCCTCAGCGAGTGCAAGGAGCATTCGCGCTTGTGTCGCACCTGCAACTCGCCACCGGAGTTCTTCTACGCGATCACCGATGACGTGAGCCGGCATCTGCGTGAACCAGGGCGGCGCATAGCGGCTCAGCACGTCAACAACGTGTTCACCACCAGGGCTGCGGCACAGGCGACCTAACGCGGCGACCACGGGCAGATATGCTTCGCCGCTGCCATAGTGCTCGACACAAGACCCCTGAGTGCACCACACGTTTCCCAAAGTGGCTGCGTGGTTGAGAAACGAGTCAACGAGCGTCGTCTTGCCGACGCCAGCCTCGCCGGTCACAAAGACAAGTTGCCGCTTTCCATCGCGTGCTTTCTGGAGGGCCTCTTGCAGCACATCAAACTCCGCCTCACGACCTACGAAGCAATGTAGCAGCGCGTCGGATGTTGGAGCATCGGGGACCGTGACGTAGGGCACTTCCGAGGCGTCGCTCTCTTGTACGTCGACCAAAAAGCGATAGCCGCGTCCAACAACCGTCTCGATGATCCCAGAGCCCAGCACTTGGCGAAGCTCCCGAATATGCGACCGCAGGACGCTGTCACTTATCGCGGTCTTGCCCCAGACCGCGTTGACGAGCTCCTCCTGAGTTACAAGCCTTCGCGGATGTTCAACGAGGTAGCGCAAGACAGCGAAGGGCTTTCGCCTAAGGCGCAGCTCCTGGTCGGCCTTCCAGAGCCGCTCATCCTTGAGATCGAGCCGAAACGGTGGAAACGAGCGCAGTGGTGACTCCGTGGACGAACGGGTACTCCTCCCTTCTCGTCACGTCAACTGACACCCTCTCCGCCGCCGCCGGCTAGAGCTGCCGGCACAACGAGCACGCAACGCGTCGAGGTTGCCGCGACCCTTGTCGCGACGCTGCCGAGGAAGAGACCGTGGACCAAACCTCGCCGGCCCTGAGCGCCGACCACTATGAGGTCCGCCCCTAGGTCTGCGGCGACATTCAGAAGCTTCTCCCACGGTGCACCCCGGCGCACTATCAACTCGACGTGAACGCCCATGCGTTGCGCACCCGAACGTGTCACGGCATCAGCGATCTCTGCGAGCAGCCGAGGTGTCGGGTCATCAATGGTTGCCAACGGCCCAGGTGCGTCCTCGAATACGTGAACGCACGCGACACTCGCACGCGACCCAGCTGCGAGCAGGATCGCGTGATCGAGCGCTCGGTCCGCCGCCTCGCTGAAGTCCGTACCAACCACTATCCACCGCGTGAGATCTATTGCCCGTAAATACGTGCGCTTTGCGGTGAGTGCAGTCGACGGTTCGTGAGATCCTCGTCTAGTCACGTGGGCCTTTCGTGGTGTCGCGGTTCTCGTGATGCACGCTTCGTGCCCGATTGAGAAATAGCACAAGAGACGGGCGTCAACTATCCGATGCATGCGGATTCGGCACTAGCACTACTCTGCCACTTTATATCGGGACCCAGGCGCGCAGCAGACGTGCGCAATGAGGGCAGGAAATCGGCGCAACCAACCAACGCACGAGCAGTCGTCGCACAGCTGGAAGGGTAAGCGGTGCAACGGGCTGGTTGCGCCTAACACTTTTTTTCGCGAATCCGAATATGCTGCAGAAACACGTACGCGATCATGGAGAGAAGGGCGTGATGATGCAAACCATACCAAGAGCGCCCCTCGAAGTGGTCAAGGCCAAGTTCCTCCTTCATCTGTTGATGCATTTGCTCACATGACCAACGGGCCTTGACGGCAGATACGACTTGTTTGCGTGGTGCTGAGGCAGCAAGACTGGAGAAGTAGTACTTCGTCTCGTCAGTACGAAACTCGGCAATGAGCCAAACCTCACCACCGGGAAGGTGGAGTTTGGTTGTTGGCATTGTTGGGCCATCAGCGGAACGGACCCGAGTGAGCGCGAAGCGACCCGATAGGGGCCCCTTGGTACCTCTGCGCCAGGTGATGGTCCGTATTGCGTTGGGTCCCAGTTGGGCGATGACTTGCTCGACCGATTGACTTGGGACGCTCGGTGCTTTGTGCGCGGGGCGCGGGCCTCTGGCGCCTTTGCGTTTTACCTCAGTAATCCGCACAGAAGTTGGGTAGACCTTCTGCGTCGATAAGACTCCGACCGTCCACAGAATGTTCCTGGCGGACAACTCGGCTCGGAACTCACCACACGAGCCGTAGCCCGCATCGGCAAGGACATCGCCAAACTGCACCTTGTGTTCCAAAAGGCGATCGATTTCGTCAAGCGCGATCCGCCACTTTGGACGAAAGGAGACATCGGGCGGAACTCGGGCCGCCGTACGGCGCTTGGGATCTGACGCCCACGCTTCAGGCAAGTAGAGGCGCAGCGCTATCGGTACCGGGATCTCATCGCGAGCAAGGGTCAGCGATACCAGGCACTGGCAGTTGGCATTCTTGCCGAGAGCCCCGCAGTACTGATGGGCAACCCCCACCGAGGGTTTGCCCTTCTTTGGTAGCGCGGTGTCGTCCACGATGAGATGAGCGCGAGGGTCGCCGACCAGCTCGTTGCAGCGATCCATGTGCACCACTTCAATCGGCTCTGTGTCCCAGGTCGAAGTAGCCACGAAGTGGTGGATCTGCTACCGCTCACCCGGAGCAACCCGGTCCACGAGTGGTTCAATGCTCTTGCGTTCTCCCGGCAGTAACAAGCCCCGAAGATACACAGGTGCCCATCGTTGTCTCACCTTATGCTGGAACGCCTCGAGGTACGGAGCACTCCAGCGCTCAAGCTCTCGTACCCACTTCTCTCCTGGGTCGCGCATCGCGCTTCCCTATGGAACGCAAATCGCTCCGAATGGAAAGAAAAAAGTGGCAGAGTAGTGCTAGTGCGGATCCCGCGCGAGCTAACGGAGTGCGCCGTCTCCCGTCATCATTCGACCCATCTTGTCTCCGCGGTGGCAAACAGGTGTCGACGGAGGTTACAGGCAGCCATCCGTGCGATGTGCCATCACATGGCGCGCCGCCAAGGAAATGTTCAATCGAGCAAACCCACTGAAAAGCATGTTGACGCCTACAAGTGTGCCGACAAGCCACAGGGTGCTTATTGGCCACGTCCGCCAGATCAGAAATGCGAGAAAGAAGGTGACGACCCCATCGAACAGAAGCCAGCCCGACCCTTGCAAGGGGCGGAGCCGAAATGACAGAACTAACTCAAGTATCGACCCCATGAAGAAACACGCCGCAACTATGATCGTCAGGGACTTGAGACCCACCACGGGATGCGCCAATACGTAGCTGCCAGCAGCGACATGGACGATGGCAAGAAGCACTCCCAAAACGAATCCACCCCCGTGCCGGGCGTGCCAGGAATACGCCAGATGGATTGTACCGCTCAGCACGAGCAGCCAACCAAGCAATATCGTTACGGCAAGCCCGGAGGCACTGGGTACGAGCATCGCCAAAATTCCCGCAGCGATCATTAACGCGCTCAGCGCGATTGACCATTTCACACTTCGATTGATTTCCGTGTTTAGACTCATATTGTCCTGCCCTTCGTCGACACTTCGGTTTTGTTGGTCTCTACGCCACTCAAGCGTGTTCGGCGCGTTCGCTTGCAGTGAGCAACATTCGGACCATCTGGAATGTGTCGAGGGGACTCACTAACTTCTTGAGCGATTTCCTGAATGCGGGCGCACAAGGCGAGAAAAACTACTGCGCAGTCGCTCCTGTAGTGCGGATTCCGCACCAGTGCCGAATTCGCAGTCATCGGTTTGCACACTAGGAGGTTGTGTGATTCTTTTCCCGCCAATCGTAGGTTTCGCCGACTATGGGAATCCGGCACGACCATTGCATCGGGTTCTCACATAGTCAGACGGTCTTATGTGAGTCAACAACTTAGTTTCGATTCTCGGGTTATTCATCAGTTAGATGGCGAACGTCGCGCTTTCCGTGCCGTCACGCCATAAACAAGAAAGAGGAGATTCCAATGTCAAAACAATCAATAGCTGCTGCGATCTATGACACTCACGAACAAGCGGACGAGGCGATTCGGACGCTTCAAAGGTCAGGCTTCGACATGAAATCGCTGTCGGTAATCGGCAAGGACTACCACACCGAAGAGCACGCGATTGGCTTTTACAACGCCGGCGACCGGATGAAGCTATGGGGCAAGTCGGGCGCATTCTGGGGCGGACTCTTCGGCATTCTCTTTAGCCCAGCGATGTTTCTGCTACCTGGCGTTGGACATGTCGTTGTGCTGGGTCCGCTCGTAGCCTCGATCGTGAGCGGTCTCGAGGGCGCAGCTGTCGTTGGCGGGCTAAGTGTACTCGGCGCGGGGCTCGCCAGCATCGGTATCCCCAACGACAGCATCATCCGTTACGAGACACAAATCAAAACCGGCAAGTTTCTGGTTGTCGCACAGGGCGACGCGGAGCAGGTTGCCAAGGCTCGTGCGATCCTCAGTGACGGAGCAGCTGAAGCGGCGACCCATTCGCTGAGCGTGAATTCGGTATCTTCGCCTTCGGCCGCCGCCTCGACGCCCCTCGGCGTTGCTGGTAATCTTGCGAGCGGATGACCGCCCCCGTCCGTATTGCTCACGTCTCGGATATTCACGTGCTCGCACCGGGTGGCATCGAGTTGCGGCGCTTGCTTTTCAACAAGCGCCTCACGGGGTATGCGAATCTCCTCTTCAAGCGGGGCCGGGCGTATCGGCGCGACTACCTCGTCGCTGTGCTCGCCGCTGCGGCGCAAGCAGCCGATCACGTCGTTGTCACGGGCGACATCACCAATCTGTCCCTCGAGGGTGAGTACAACGAAGCGCGTCGCCTGCTCGACGAGGTGGCGCGCTCGGCCGAGGTTACGGTGGTGCCCGGTAATCACGACATCTACCTGCCGCAGGTCCACCGCGACAGGCGATTTCCGCACCACTTCGCGAGCTATAACCCGGGTGACCTGCCCGAACTCGAGGTCGATCTCCTCGTTGGGCGCTTTCCTTTCGTCAAGCTGCGCGGGCCGGTGGCGCTGATCGGGCTCTCGAGCGCTGTACCTCGCCCGCCGTTCGTCTCGACTGGCTACCTGGGGCGCGCGCAGCTCCAGGCCCTGGCGCGGGCTCTCGCCCATCCCGAGGTCTCGCGACGCACGCCGGTCGTCTTGGTCCATCACGACCCTTTCGATTCGCACTGTCGCATTGCGCAGTGGCAGAGCGGCCTTCTGGATGCACGAGCCCTGCGGGATACCCTAAGGCCGATAGCGCACGGACTGCTGCTGTTCGGGCACCTTCACGTCCGGCGACGCGATCGATTGGTAACGCCCTCGGGCACGCTCGACGTCGTTTGCGCCAGCGGGGCGGCCCTTGATCATCCAAGCGCGGACGTGCGCGCGGGGTTCAATCGATACCAGATCGATAGCGACGGACGCGTCATGACGATTGACGCACACGTGCTCGACGCTGCTACGTCCAACTTCCGCGTGGCTCCGCTCGCCCTCGGTCGGAGCATGACATGAAGTATCGCCGCGCGCTCCTGATCGCGGACTTGCTCGCCGACGCTCACCCGATCTGGAGCGCCCTGCGCGGCGTCGCCCGGGACCTCGAGTACGTGCTTGTCGTCGCCACCCGGCCTACCTCGGGTCGATCATTCGGCACCGCCGGCGAGGAACGCCTGCGCACGCTCGAGGCCTTGTCCCGGCAGGCGATGACGGTAGCCGCCAGCAGCGGCGTGGACGCGACTTCACCCCTGGACGCCGCCACGTTGATCCGGATTGCAGGGGACGCGGACATCGATCTGCTCGTCATGGGCTCCCGCTCTCTGCGTGACGGGGCCATTGTGGCTGATGTCCAAAAGCGGCTTCTGCTGCCGGTACTCTGGCCCGCAGACCACGCCACCGCGCAGCCGATCGAGCGAATCCTGTGCGTGCCGCTCGGTCGCGCGGGGCGTGCCTCACTCGCCACGTTCCTGCGCGATCAGGCCGATCCGAGCCTAAAGGTGACGTTGCTGTCTGCGGCGATGCCGCCCTCCGAGAAGCTTGCATCTGTCGCCGAGATTTCAGGTATCCGAACAACGTTGGAGGCCGCGCCCGGACGCGCCGCTTCGCTGCGCCGGTTGCTCACCGACCAGGCAACGCGCCAGGAGTTCGACCTGGCGGTGCTCACGCGCGTCCCGGCGGCACTGATCCCTGGAATCGCGTGGCCAACTCCAGTTTTGCTGTTGCCACGCCAGCCCCCCGTCACGACCTCGCGGTCGCGCGCGCTGGACGTGGCCGACGCCGTAGACGCCGGTGGATCGTTGCGCACTCGGATCGGCTACGAGTTGACCGTAGGTTCGCTCTCACCCGTCGACTCCGTTCAGGTTGCCTTCGTGTCAGAAGGGAGGATTGTCGCGGCGACCAGGACCAGTCCGGACGGAGAGGTCGAGCTCGCCGGGGGCACGACGGTGAGCTCACTCGGCGTGCTGCGCACCGGTGAGACTCCGCCCGTGGACGTAGTGGCTGAGATCGAGCGACAAATCCGTGTGCTTCGACCTGGCGGGCGACCGCTCCTCGTCTTCGATGCCGAACTCGACGACGAAGTGCTGCTGCAGCAGCAGCGACGCGCCGACTCGGCCAACCGAGAACCGCTGGCGGTGCGCTTGCGGCCCACGCGGAACATCCGTGCCATTCGGGACCGCTTGCGCCGCCTCAATCTGGATGCACTCGTTGTTGACGCCAGGGCCGTGCTCGACGAAGGCCCCGCGCTCGATGTGTTCGAGGCGCTCGATCCCGTGCGTCTCATGCGCGTCGCATCGCGGCTGCGTGACGCCGGCTTCAGCGTCGCCGGTGTGCTCCCTCGCGGTCGCGCCGAGCCGCTCCGCTCGATCGAGCGGATGCGGCGGTACTCGAGGGCAATCGCATCGAGATCGAACTCGACAACGCCTGCGCGCGTCGTTGGATCCTTCAGGCCATCCGCGAAAGTCGGCGGACGCTCCACCTGCAGGTGTACATGGCTGCGGACGACGCCGTGGCCCGATCGATTGTTCACGCGCTGGGCAACGCCGTCGCGCGAGGCGTGCGGGTCCGCGTGCTGGTCGACTCGCTGCTTGGCCGCCACGGTTCCTTCGGTACCGAGAATCCGCTGCTCGCGCGCTTGTCTGAACACGTCGGCGTCGAGCTCCGCGTAAGCCATCCTGTCAACGAGATCCCGACCTTTGCTGACCTCAAGCAGCGAGACCACAGAAAGCTTCTCATCAGCGACGGAAGGCTCGCATTGCTCGGCGGACGCAACCTCGCAGAGGAGTACTATACAGGCTTCGACGAAGCGCCCATCACAGCTCGTAGCCTCTGGCGCGAGCTGCCGTGGTTGGACGCGGGAGCGCGAGTTGCAGGTCCTGCCGTCACGGCGCTCGAGTCCGCGTTCTGCGAAGCCTGGCTGCGAGCCGGCGGAGCTTCATTCGAGATCGAGCCTGGGCCGCCTGCCGGCACGACCAGGGCGCGCGTGATCATCCACCACGGGCTGCGCGACGCCGCCACGCTGGAGGCCTACCGGGAGCTCATCGAGAGCGCGCGCTCGCATGTGGACGTCGTGAACGGGTTTCCGTTCGTGCTCAAGCTCCAGCACGCGCTCCTGGGCGCTCGCCTGCGTGGGCTTCGCGTGCGGGTGCTGACTGGACACGTCGCCCCGACGCACGCAGGGCAGCCTTTCGCGGGGGCGTGGGCAGCCGCGCGCGCTGTCGCGACGGAGCTCGTGCACTCACGCCTCGACCTGCTGCTCGAGGCAGGTTGTGAGATCTACTCATTCGCCAAGCGCGACGTACCCGGCTGGGCGCCTGATCTCAGGAGTCGTTCATCCCCACGTGCATGCCAAGGTCATCAGTGTAGACGCCGAGCGTTGTGCTGTGGGCAGCGCCAACTTCGACATCACCGCCTCATACTGCGAGAGCGAGGTTCTGCTCATCACCCTCGAGCCCAAGCTGGCGCAGGTGCTGGAGGCGCAGATCACCCGTCTGATGGCCGATTCGACGCGCTGGAGCCGCGACGACCCGAGCTGGAAGAAGCTCGCCGAACGACGTGATTGGATGCGCCACTGGCCCGGCCTGTTGTCGGTGTGAGATTGCTCGTTCCCAAATCCCAAGCAGCGCTACGGTTAGGCCGCCATTGCCCATCGTCGGGCGTGCTCGATACCCCATTACGACGCTCACGAACACGCTGCCGGATGGCATGGGCTATCGCGGTGGCAGCTCCAACGATCGCAATGGTCGCCATCACGAAATGCTCGTATTTATGTGCCTGCTCGAACACGAGCGATGCAACTTGGCCGAATGCGTATCCAAGCCAAGTAAAGAGCGGCGCCCAGACGAGAGCACCTAGCGCGTTCAGCGGAGTAAAGATGCGAGCCGGCACTTTCATGGTGCCAATCGCAAAGGGTGTGATGGTCCTTATGCCGTAGACAAAGCGAAATCCTAGCATCACGAGTATTGAATGGCGATCGAACCAGGTCTTGATTTGCGTCATGCGTCGCAGCCATGACTTTCGTCGCGACAAGACGGTTGATTGAAAGTTATGACCGAGTAGGTAGGCGAACTGATCCCCCGCGAGACTTCCGGCGAATGCAGCGCCTGCCACGATTGGGGCAGACAGATATCCGCGATGTGCAGCGTATCCGGCCAGCACCACGATCGTTTCGCCCTCGAAGAACGTACCGACCAAGATAGCCCAATACCCGTACTGTGCGATCCAATGGGCGAGCATCGGCGCCAATTTCGGACAATGCAGTCACAAACGCAATGCAAAACGAGACATGCCCAGCTTATAAGGTTTCGTCGTCACCGGAAACCACCTTCACCAAGACGAGAATGCGTCCACGCCGCGTTTACGTTGCGGCGGTGGCGGTGTTCGGCCTCTTCGATGGAGTGTGAACGCAACAGATCGATGTCGCGCTTAGCCATGCGCGCCAGCATTTCGTAGTGGGCGTGTAGGACGCGCAGTTCGCGCTCACTCAGCGCTTCGACATCGATCAGGCGATTGCTCGCGCCGTTTAGTGCGGCCACGATTTCGTTCAGCTTGAGGTGGAGCGCCAAAGAATCCTTGTTCTGAGTGCGCTGAATCAAGAACACCATCAAGAACGTGACCACCGTGGTGCCGGTGTTGATGACCAATTGCCAGGTGTCCGAGTAGTGGAACAGCGGCCCGGTTAGCCCCCAAACCACGACCACGCATGCCGAGAGCGCAAAAGCGCTGGTGCTGCCAGTCCAGGTCGTCACTTTGCGAGCGGCGGACTCCAGTACGCCTTCGAATTTCGATTGCTTCGAGCGCTTAGAAGTCCCGTGTTTGTCGGTCATGTCTCTGTTGTAGCAATATGCGGGCCAGGTACGACGAAGCGTGGGCGACTCCTTCCCGCGGCGAATTGGAAATGGAAGCGACTACACTCCGAGCTTTTCATTGAGCACGCGCGTGCCATCCACCGACGTGCCCTTCAGGAGCAAATAGTCCACTCCGAGGCGCCAGTTCAATTTGACGTAAACGTCGAAGAGATGCGCTGGTTTGCCACCAATAGCGAGTGTCGCAAATGCTCGACAAACGCCACTGCTTCCTTGGAATGTTTCCACAAAAATCGATCGATTTGGCATTGCGCGCAGCGCGAGGCGAAGCTTGCCGCCGACAGAGCTATTGGCCGTAGAGCTCTGCGTTGCGATTTCATAGGCCCTAATCTCTTGTGACAACAGTGGCGCTACTTGATTTGGTCCGAGCTCTAAATCACCGGTCGCGATTCTGGAACATGGACTTGGTCCGGATCATGGACCGGCTGGATTTCTGCTGAATCGTAAACTTGGCGCTTGAAATCAGACGTGGGTGCGCCCCCAAAGTGCGGTTGCAAAAGCTGCGCTGAAAGGACGCTACCCACATTGGCCATTGTAGATCGGATCTCAAGACAACGCGCTCGTTCCTTGATTCGTTGGGCTAAGAAGTCTGGGGATGCGGCTCTTTTGACGAGGGCACTGGCTATAGAGAAAGTGCTGCGCCATGGCGCGGCTTTCCGTTCGGTTGCACAGGAACTTCAGTGCGTTACTTCCTCGGTTTCTCGATGGGTGCGTCGATTTCAGACCGCTGACCGTGAGGGCCTTCTGGATCGTCGCGTCATGAATGGCGACATCAAAGCTACTCCCGGATTTCAACAAGTCGTTGCCGAAGTGCTTTGGGGGTGCCCATTGGACTATGGGTACACCCGTCCCACTTGGACCCGCGAGTTGCTTGTACTTGTGGTGCAAGCCCGAACCGGGGTGAAAGTCAGCGTTTGCGTGATGGGACGGGTACTGCGCCGCATGCGTGCACGCCGTGGCAATCCGAAACCCATCGTGCTGTGCCCATTGTCGCTGCGGCAACAATGCCGACGCCTTGCCAAGATTCGACGTTTGATTGCTGAGCTTCCGGCCAATGAAGTGGCGGTCTACGAAGACGAAGCCGATATCCACCTCAACCCCAAGATTGGCTTGGACTGGACGCCCCGAGGTCATCAACGCCTGGTGATCACGCCCGGCAAAAACCAGAAAGCCTACGTTGCCGGAGCTCTGGACGCTCGCGATGGCACGATTGTATGGACAGGAGAGACACAGAAAAACACCTCGCTCTTCATTCAGCTCTTGGAAAAACTAGCAAAGCATTACCCCAACGCCAAACGCATCCACGTCATCTTGGACAATTATCGAATTCATTCAAGTGGTGAGGCCCGCCGTGCGCTGCGACAATTGGGTCGCATTCAGCTCCACTTCCTGCCTCCCTACAGCCCAGACCACAATCGCATCGAGCGTCTGTGGCAGAACTTACATGCCAACGTCACGCGCAATCATAAGCACAAGACACTCGAATCATTGTGCCAAGCTGTCACGCACTACCTGGACGCAGCGTCGCCGTGGCGGCCTGCACCACGAAAAACATCACATTCACGTCGGCGCGTCCGCTTCACCCCGCGACACCGAACGACGACCTATCGCCATCGGCCACAAATTCAGCCATCTCCGCGATCACCTGTTCCGGATTCAAGATCGCTGATTTAGCATGCGCCAATAGGCAAATATCGGCGAACCCTGCGTTGGCACGCATCGGTCATCCACGTGAATTGCATATTGTACCTGGTTCCGATTCTGGCTCTTACCAATCGTAAAGAGAGGTATCGCACGGGCGGCGCGGGACGGCGCATCGCCCAGTGCGGAGGTGACCCAGAAGAGGATGGATGGAAACCAAGCCCACATTCTTAATCGTCGCATAACTCGAAGCTCCCACGTCTTCCGCGGCACCGCGATCTGCTCATCGCGGTACCGGCTTTTATCTCAACTGGTCCAGTTCTTGAGGAGCAGGTCCGTCGGAGTTCTCAAATCGGTGCAATGGTTGTGCCGATCCCGTTTGTCGGAGGCACGGGACGGTTCAGTGGAAACGCATCGGACCGCATCCACCAATTCAGCCTGTCGATGGTGACTTTGGTCGAGGCGGGGGTGCTCGGCTGCAAACCACGACAGTGGATCAGCGGGTCGTCGCCATGCGGTGCGCAGCCCGATGAATGCGGATTCGGCACTGGCGCGAAATCCGCACGAACCAATCGCCGTCTTTCTCTCACCTCGAGCACCCGCACCTGGAATAGCTCCAGCTGTGAGAAGTCTGCGCGTCCTGTCCATAAGTTCCAGATGGTCCAAATATTGCTCACAATTTACGATTGGCTGAAAACGAGCACGGCCATTGATCCGCAGTAAACAAAACCCGCACAAACAACAAAAGGTCCAGCGTGATCCGTGAATATCCATTTGGTCCGGGACAAGGATCCCCAAGCCCCTTCATCGCCCAAGATCGACGGGCACGTGCCGAGTGTGTGTCGCAACCATCATGCTCTTGCAATCGCAACTTGAATCTAGATGGTGCAGCCCATTGCGTCTCTGGCAGGAACGAGAGCACAGATGAACAACTGTTTGGCTTCGACGACTATGCTGCGCGGCGATAATCATGCTGCACGCCACCGAGCACTGGCAGCGCGATCACCGTGCCGGCGTTCGACGGTGGATTTCTCAATTCCGGATATGGATCCGGAATTGCGTGGAGTGCCTGTGACGGGCGCGCGCCGTTGTAGTATTTCACATACTCGCGACAGACTTGAAGGACACTTCGCGTGGTTGTGAAGATAAAGTGGTTCAACACTTCCTCGCGCAGCGTTCGGTTGAACCGTTCAATGTACGGCGACGCGTTCGGCGCACCATACGGAATAGGGATGCCTTCAATGCCCATGACCTCGCGAAGCCACAGGTCCAAGTGACATCGGTAGCGGAGGCCTTTCTCACCGCGCTGCTTGCGATCACGGTATTGTCCGAAAATCCCATCGTTGTCGTGGATCAAGAAACGGGGAAGATTTCCCCACGGCGTGATTTCCCGAATCTGCTGCTTGACCCAAGCCAGACTTGGGCTGGTCGTCGCGTTGATGAGCACAACTTGGCGCGAAGCAATCTCCATCACGACGAAGATGTAAACGACCGTGAACAAGGCCGTATGCTGAGTCAGAAAGTCGCAAGCATAGATCTGCTTGGCGTGATTCTTGACGAAAGTACGCCAGGTTTGGCCGTCTCTAGGTTTTCGTCGGCTCACCATGTACTTGCGAATTGTACTCGTTGAATGGTGCACTCCAAGCTTGATTGCCAATTCTTCGGCAATTCGATCTTCGCCCCACTCTGGATGATCGCTGCTGATGCGACGAATCAAGGCTATATGTTCCATTGGAATTGGGGGACGTCCGGGCTTGCGGGTACGCCAACGCCAATAGCGTTGGAAGCTGCGCCGATGCCATGCGATTACGGTTGCAGGTTTGACCATAATCAAGGCTGAACGCCACGATGCCCACGTTTTTGAAAGGGCTACCCAAAAGACTCGCTCGTGGGGCTGCACGTGGACCCGCTTCTGGCAGCGGGCATAGGCAGCAAGCTGTTGTCGCAGGGCAAGGTTCTCAATTACAAGAGAGTCGCTGGATTTCAACAGGGCTCGAAGCGACCAGATGATCAATTTGAGAACAAGCTGGGTCACGGACCAAAACTAGCACGGCGTGAAATGGCCAATAATTCCCAGCAATACGGGTTTTCGCGGAGTACGACTCCCCGCCGTCAAACTCAAGAGTGGCAACGATCGGGTTTACCTAACCCGACCCCAAGCGGAAGCCCTCCTCCGGTGCGACAAGGTACCCGGGCACCGTCGGGTGCGATACGCGGTAGCCCTAACCTCCGGTATGCGTGACGGCGAATTGGCCGGGCTGACCTGGGCTGACGTTGACCTGGACGCCAAGCCGCCCCGGGTTGAAATCAAGAAAGCCTTGGCCCTCCGAGGTGGTGAAGGGTTCGCAACATTGGGCGATACCAAAACCGAATACGCCAAGCGGACGCTACCGTTGCACGCGCTGGCCGTTCGATCCCTTCGGGCCTGGAAGTCCAAGGGATGGGCCCAATACGCCGGTCATAAGCCCCAGGCGACTAATCCGATTTTTCCTGACGAGCACGGCGAACCATCGCGGCCCCGTAGTGCTCAGCTTCTACGAGATGACCTGGAAACCGCCAAGCAACCCACCAAAGTGGGATTGGCGGATATCGACTTTCACGCGTCCCGCCGCAGTTTCCTGACCTGGCTGACTAATGCCGAGGTGTCGTCCGAAATCATCGATATGCTAGCGGGGCACGCGGGCAAGGGCGTACGAGCACGGCACTACACCGCCCGCGACCTTGAAGTTATGGCCAATGCGGTCGCTAAGATTGAACTCGATGTAGTTAGCGGGGAGGTGGTTTCGCTCCCTTTAGCCGTCGCCGTCGGCGACGAAACGATCATTGACGACGTGCCACCGGACACTTCACCAGCATCGGTTGCGATCACCGAAGACACACAGATTGTCGGTCAACTTACTGTGGAATCTCCCGCGGAGTTTCCCGCGGGCCGCGGGAAGCGCGCGGGAAGAAGAAGACTTTATTCAATGATTTCAGGCGCCCCCGGCGCGAGTCGAACGCGCGACCTTCGGTTTAGGAATTCTGCAGGCTTTTCAATGCTTTCAACCACTTGGGCCCCATTTTGGACCACGTGTGGTCCACGAATCCCGGCCTCCGTTAGAGCCACAGTTTCGCGCAGAGCATCGTCTGCAAGATGGGCGTATCGGCGCGTGGAAGCGGCGTCGAGATGGCCGACAAATGCCTGAACTTCAGCCATTGACCAACGGTGTCCACCGCGCCAACCGCACAAGAGGGATGTAAGAGCCGTGTGTCGCAAGTCGTGCCATCTAACCCGACGTGCAATGCCAGCTGTCTGCAACCATTGCTTCCAATCGCGGGGCTCCTTTTCTCGAATTTCTCCTCGGGGGGAAGGGAATAGCACGCCCTTGTGATTGGGTTTGCCTTTGAGCCCCTCTAGTTGCGCCTTGACTGCATCAAGGGCAGCACCAAACAAGGGCACCTTGTGGATCTTTCCGTTCTTTGTGGGCAACCCTTTTCGGCTGAAACGGATTACAACGTGGGGCGCGTCACCGTCTGCGTGTACGTCCGCAAGACGCAATTGCCACAACTCGGATTTACGGATGCCAGTCCACATCGCAAAAGCTACCAGCGGTTGTTCTTCAATGGGCACGGCGGCTAGTAATGCAGCCTGCTCAATTACAGTAAGATACGTCCAAGGCTCATCCGAACGAGCAAAGGCCGAGCGATGCAACTTCACGTCGCGAACAGGATTAGTTTCAATTGTACCCCGCTCCAATGCGTCATTAAAAAGGGCGCGCATTAGATTCAGAATGTTGACCACCGTTTGGCAGCCGAGGCGCGCTTTGCGTCGTGGTGAGCGTTTGCGCTGCAAATGGTCAAGCCAGTCTCGTATGTGAACGCGCTTGATACTTGTTAGCGGCCAATCGATGAACGCAGCGCCTTCGATGTGGTTCTTGGCAAGGTTGCGTGCGTTACCGGTGTCGCGCAGGCCACGAAGCTCGCGGCGGTCTAGGAATGCCGCGAGAAATCCTCGGAGAGTTTGGCCCTCAGGGATGGTCAGTTGCCCCTCCTGCGCTAACGCGAGCGACGCATTAACCACGCCCTTGGCTTCTTCGCGCGAGTTAAACGGCCCCAATCTTCGGCGTTTAGGATCCACGGACCGAGGCAAACGAATTGATACTTTGCCTGAAGGCAATTCTTCAATAGTGCCAAGATTCATTTGTTACTACCATTCTGGTTCAAGGGTATTCCGCTATGGCGTAAGGCGCGCTGAGCGCGGACCCGGTCGAGTTCTGTGGGTTCAGCGTTTGGTTGAATGAGTGGTTTTCCGCGGCTTCGAACAGTTGGGGACCCATTGCCAGCAGGTCGGATCGCATGTCCGAGCCGGCGCAAAGGCACGGCAACGCTCGCAAGTGAGTCCAAACTGTCGGCGACCCGCTCGCAAAGATTGGCGGCTGCGCAGGCGATATCATTGTTGAGCGTCATTGCCCGACCCTTCCGCTCGAATTCTTTTGCTCCGAGCGCCGATTCCGTTGGAGAAAAATCCGGAGGTCATCGGGCGTGACCAGACGGTGGCGTGCCGGGCGTGTACTGGGCAGTCAACCGTCGCGCACCCAATGCCGTACATTGTGAAGCGACTCACCAAGGCGGTCAGCAACCTCTCGAAGGGTCATGAATCCTTGCATGATTGGCCAATTCTAGCGCACAGACGCAAACTGAGACGGCCTGCTGCTGCGGATTCGACAAAGGGGCTTCGTACGCAGGGAATTTACGCTAGATTTTTTTGCAGGCTGTCGCCTTCAGATGGCGGCTTCGATGTGAGCGAACGCGGCAAAGGCGTTTGCGCCGGTCACCACCTTCTCCATCGGGAACAAGCGCCTCGACTTCTTCGTCGCTTTCAATCACATCAAAGAGCCGTTCCCTGATTGCAAAAATCGCATGGCGCATCCTGTCCAACCGATCGAGGTCCCAAATGGGCTTACGCGATTTCTCGTCAACCGCGTGGCGCCCCAAAAGCCGCGTCCAATGTTCACCATTACGCACACCATCCAGCCTCTCGTCCAGAGTGCGAACGGCGTCGAGTCCGTGGCTTACGGCCTCAATCAACTTAGGGTCTTCCGGTTCACACGTTAGCCAATGGTTTTCATCGTTGACCAATGAATTAAACAGTTCCTTCAAGGAGGGCTGCAGCTTACGGATACATTGAAGAACCTCGCGCGTATTTTCCAGCCCTTCGTCCACAGAGCAGAAATCCGCAAGGCGCACCAAAGCTGCGGCCACATAGTCGGCTCGTCGGTTCTCTTTGGGAACGAAGTCCAGGAAGTACAGGCGCTTGTACGACGGATCACGCCAGCACATGTAGGAGACAGCTGCGCCAGATCCAGCAGTCGCGGGTGAGCGGTTAGCCTCTTCTAGTTCAAATATGGGCTTCAGGCCGTCGGGATGCAAAGGGTAGGGTTCGCCACCGTCGTACACCTCCCATTGCTGAGTGCGAAACTGATCCCAGGAAACACGAGACTCCGAGTCCCCTTGAATTGTGCGTTCACCAAACACGATACTGATGTCGCCGGATTGCACTTCCTTCGCGACGAGTCGTTCGAGTTCGGCGCGTAGATTGACAAGCACGAGTTCGATATTCGGTTCAACTTGCTTGCGCACAATGGCGCAGTATAGCTCGCTCTAGAGAAAGCGGTTGTGTTGTGCTGCCATCCGGTATGAGCCCGTCACCGGCCAGATGCTTTGGTTCTCGTGAGCGGTCCTCAATCGAGCGGAAATAATGCTTCCCATGACAGTTAGCGCTGGTTGTCAGGTCAGAATTGAGAACATTCGCGAAGTGCTAGCCGGTCCCAAAGAGCAAGTCATTCAGCATCTTTCCTGTGGTGCACGACAGCGGTATAGCGGCGGTCGGTTCAGGCTAGAGCCAGTGTTTGTCAGGGGGCGCAACACCGGAAACCGACGTCCTTGACGGCGGTGATCCGGCTGTTGGTGAAGCCGCCGCTGCACGCGAGGTAGTCGCTCGTAAGGCTGCTGAACGCACCGCCTCGGAAGTAGCAGGCATCCGATGCGCCGGTTGTTCCGGAGCAACTGTCCTCCCATTCCCAAACATTTCCGCTCATGTCGTAGATACCGGTGTAGCCAGCAACCGACGACTGGCAAGTCGTCATCGAGCCGACTGCCACCGCAACGCCGTTGTTGTCTAACGCGTCGTTGCACGCAGTTATCGAATAACTAGTCCCGTAAGGATAAGTGTCTGCACCATCGGAAGTGCACGCTGCATACCATTGGCTCAGCGCTGCGTCCGCGTAGTTCCCGACATCGTTCGATCCTCCTCCTATCTTTCCGCAGAGACGTTTGCCCACTCCTGCGCAGTATGCGTAGGCGTCGCACCAGTTCACGTACACAACGGGTAGATTCGCGCTTGTCGTTGGCCAACCGCTGCTCGGTGTGAAGCTCGTATTCCATGTGCAGACTGATGTCTGACTTGATATGGACGGGTTCGTGTTGAGCCAGGTTTGATACTGACCATTCGTCACCTCAGTGCTGTCAATGCAGTAGCCTAGAGGAAGACCCACCATTGATGGTCCTCCAGTACCAGGACACTTAGCACCACCGGTTTGAGCGGAGCCTCCCGTGGAGTTGAGTGCGCCTGACGCGCCGCCGATTGGACCAGTTGGGTTACTTGCGCCAGTGCCGCCGGAACCGTTCGAATTCGTAACGGTAACCGAGCTGCAGGCCAATTCCACCAAGCAGATGCCCCCAGCCAGTGTCACTGGCGACAGCATCCCGGCGATGCGCAAGAACGTTCCATGGCCGTAATGGTTGCTGAACTTCATCATGGTGCGTTTCCTTTTCGAGCGCTCGAGGGAGGTCGCAGTCGAGTAGGTGTCATTGGGTGGAACGTAGAGGCGGAGTGGTCACCATTTTCCACGCTTGCTTTTCGGTGCTTCGCGGCAGTTTGGAGCCAGGCGGCCCTGTACTAGACTAATTAGATCCTGAAACTACTACGTATACAACATATTACGTCCTGTTTAGGTCAACGAACAGCCTCCATCATGGGCCTGCTGGACGTAATTCGATGAGCCCCATTGAGAAGCGTTTGGGCCAGAAGGTGGCCGAGAGTCGTCTTGCGGCCGGCCTCACCCAAGCTGAGCTTGCGGAAAGGGTTGGGGTCGCGACCGAAACCATCAGCCGGCTGGAGCGCGGCGCGGCGGTGCCCTCGGTGGCGCGCCTCGAGGACATCGCAACCGCGCTCGACCTGGACTTGTCGGAGCTGTTCACGTTCCGTCCACGGGATACAAGCCGTGAACGTGCGCTCGACAGCCTGCTTGAAGCAGTGGGGCGACGGCCCGCCCAGGACATCGACATGCTCGCTGATGTCGCGCGGCGCATTTTCGAGCGCATTTCCGCTACAAAGCGCGACCGCTCCGGAATGTAAGCCTCTACCTAGTTAGACCATCGGTTCCCGTTGCCCAAATATTGCCGGGCCCGTTCCGATTCATCCGAATCTGTACCGTCTTGTCGTGCTTGTGTGCGCCGCGCGTCTCCCGGTCAACGCTGAACATGGCCCCTCACACTGTTGATATCCTAGGCCTGCACGTACAGGCACTTGCGGGTAATTGCGTCGAATAACCACGCCGCAGCAACGCATTGTGCCGACTACGATGGGGGCTAGTTCCGTCCGAAAAACACCCCCCTTTCCGCCAAACCAAGCCCCCACAAAACAGCCTCCAAAAAGGAGCACCCCCCCTTGTCCGGTAAGTATACTTTCGGACATGCTGTGCAAAATATTCCTGACCTTTGAACCTGCTTTTCAAAGTCGGGTCTTGTCCTTGACACAAAGAGAGTGCCCGGGTAGCATGACACATGCTCGTACCTCACCAGGCCGAGCAAAACAAAGGGCGGAACAAATGATCAACATTTGGGAATCAACGTGTTTAAACTGTGGGGCAATTGCAGGCCTCATCCTGATAACGTTTTGGAGCAATCACACAAGGGCACAGACAACAACTGCTCCAATTGCAAATACGAACTGGGATATCGCTACACTGCGGAGCGCTGGCTACCTTCCAACGCCCTCTGGCAATTATGTTCACCATTCATGTATTCATACGATTGACAGCGGCTTTCACGTGGATGGGGATGAAATGACCGTGCATTCGTAAGACGGCAAAACCGTGACGCAGTACACACCCTGCATGTACCCTGCTATATCAAGTTCATCTATATCAAATTCAGCGGCTCCCAGTTGGAGTTTTGTTTTCAACGGCTGGCTAGAAGCCACATACGTACAAGCTACTCACAACGGGTACAACTGGTTTAATGCCTTGGTTGCACCAAGTGTGATTGTTCCCGCCCCACCGAGCAACCAGCTGAGTGGTGAGTACATTGTTTTTTTCCCGTCTTTAAATATTCAAGTACCCGGCAGCACTAGTGACGAGATTCTTCAACCCATACTTGAGTGGGGCGGCCCCAATCCTCAAGTTCCTGGCGAAGGTAATTATTGGTCGATATCAGCCTACTACTACGATGGGGCCACTGGACTTGTCTGGGCCTCGCCAGGGATACAAGTTTCCCAGGGGGACACGATTTACTCGTGGATGGAAATAATTGCCAGTAATCCACCCTGGGACGAGTGGGAGATATACACCGAAGACTTGAACACAGGCGAGTACGGTTGGGCTACGCTCGATACGCAAACGAAGTTCACTTATGCGGAACTCGGTGTGCTAGAGGCGTACTTTACAGGGGATTGCTCGAGTTTGCCTGCCTCAAGTCCCGTTGTCTTTAATAATGTCTCGTACTACTTGCCGAACCCCTCCTGGAATACGTACTATGGTCCTTGTGTTACGCCGACGCGCTACATTCAGTCCGGGCTCCCCAGCTGCGGGTTCAATGCGTCATATAGCGGATGTAGGTCAGCGTACCTCTTCTACTAAACGGCCTTCAGTCGCGTCTCTGAACGGCAAGCCTAATGTGTAGGATTTCGTATGTGAAGATGTCACGCTTTCTGTTTCTCGTTGTGGTTTCAAGTCTTCCGGCATCTGCCTGTGGAGGGCAGACGGGCTTCGACGGTTCTGCTGCGATTATTCCCGCTGCTGGGGGCGTGTCAGGCAACGGTGGACAACTGAACACCGGTGGAACAACCGCGACCACTTGCACCATAGCCGGTGTGGTCTACTCGAGTGGCGCGGCCGATCCCAGTGACGCCTGCAAGAGCTGCCAGCCATCGCTGTCAACTGATAGGTGGTCCACCCGCTGCGTTGCGGCCATTGCCGCTGGCCTGTATTACACATGTGCGGAGGTAAACGGTGCTGGCTATTGCTGGGGCTTCAATAACTACGGCCAGCTCGGCAACAATTCGACCACGAATAGCCTAGTTCCAGTTCAGACTCAAGGCCTCAGCTCGGGTGTGCAGGCCATTGTCGCGGCTGATGATTACGCCTGCGCTGTGGTCAATGGCGCTGCCTATTGCTGGGGCAACAACGATCTTGGTGGTAGTAGCAGTACGGTGAGCTCAGTTCCGGTCCAAGTCCAGGGGCTCACCTCCGGCGTCCAAGCCATCGCGGCGGGCTCAGCCACCTGCGCGCTGGTTGGTGGCGGGGTTCAGTGCTGGGGCTTCAACAACTACGGCCAGCTTGGCAACGGCGCCACGACGAACGGTTTCGTGCCCGACGCCGTCCAAGTCCAGGGGCTCACCTCCGGCGTCCAAGCTATTGCAGCGAGCCCTGGTCACACCTGCGCGGTGGTAAGCGGCGGGGTTGAGTGCTGGGGCTTTAAGAATTACGGCCAGCTCGGCAATAACTCTAGCAGCATCGATAGTTCCGTTCCGGTTCAGGTCCAGGGCCTCGGTGCGGGCGTTCAGGCCATTGCCGTTGGCGATCTGCACACATGCGCCCTAGTCAATGGCGTTGCCTACTGCTGGGGTTGCAATGTGGCAGGTGAGCTCGGCAGTGACACCGTTGGTAGCGCTGTGCCGATCCAAGTGCAGGGCCTCGCAACAGGAGTCGCGGCCATCGCGGCTGGGGGTCACTTTAGCTGTGCTTTGGTGAACGGAAACGTCTATTGTTGGGGCGGGCACGCGGGCTTCAATATTGGCGCCGCCACCTTGACCTCCCCGGATAGGAACTTCGTGCCCGCGCTAATCCCGGGCCTCACGGGTGTCACGGCTATCACTACGGGTGCCATGCATTTCTGCGCTCTGGTCAACGGTGCTGCCTATTGCTGGGGCCTCAATAACGATGGCCAGCTCGGCAACAACTCCACCACCGATAGTTCCAATCCGGTTCCGGTGCAGTTCCCGTAGCGTGAGTCGTGCAGTCGAGAGCCGAATCGCCCTGTTTTTATGGGGATTTAGCAGCCCCCCTGGCCAAGTAGGAGAGCATGAAAAACCGGGGGCAACCGCTATTCGGCAAGCGCTGCGATTTGATGTTCCCCCGAATACCCCGGTTTTGTGCGGATTTAGCAGCCCCCCTGGTCGGGGTAGTGACCGGGAAGCTGTGATTTTTGGCCAAACGGAGCGTAACTTATCGTTCTGACACGGCTTTTGCTCGTGCCCCTCGCGATCTTCGAGGTGACTTCAGTTTCGCGGCGAGAATCCACCCCCTATGGCGGAGCAAAGTCACGAATCAGGATGCCATCTTCGCTTCGTCGAGATCGAGCCTCTCGTCCATCTTCAGCTCGAACGAGCCGTACGGGCTCACGTGCCCGTAGACCAGGAGAGCATGAAAAACCGGGGGCTACGCCGCTTCGCGTAGTGGCGCCGGCTCCACGTCGTTGGCTCGCATGCCCGGGTACCACTCGTGGAACATCGATGGCCGAACTTGAGGCGAGGCTCCGCGGGGAGCTTGCCGAATAGCGGTTGCCCCCGGTTTTTCATGCTCTCCAGCTCAGGAGACGCCGGGCATCATGGGCTGGCTAGTGTCGGCGTGAGTTGTCAGGCCGCGTACGGCTAGTTACGCGATGACGCTTCTTTCTCAACTAAGCGTGATTGCTGGAATTTCAGCGTCTCCGGTCGCCACGACCGCCGCGCAGCGGCTTCGTTCAAGTATACTACTCGACCAGAAGGGCTGCTAAATCCGCATAGAAATCGGGGGCTTCGACTCTCGCCTATGTGTTGTTCAGAACCCTGTCACCGTGACAGGCACAGAACTGTTCGTCGTGGAGCCGTTGCCGAACTCGCCGTAGTAGTTGTCACCCCAGCACTGAAGCGAGCCACCGCTCAGCACCGCGCAGGTGTGGGAGTTGCCGGCGGCAATAGCGACAGCGTTGGTGATGCCGGAGACCGTGACGGGCACGGAGCTGTTTGTTGTGGAGCCGTTACCGAGCTCGCCGCTGGCGTTGTCACCCCAGCACTGAACGGTGCCGCCAATTAACACAACGCAGACGTGATCGTAGCCAGCGGCAACGATGATGGCGTTGGAGATGCCCGAGACCGCCATTGGCACAAGGTTGCCACCACCCCAACACTGAACCGTGCCATCCTTGAGCAATGCGCAAGTCTGGAAGTCACCAGCGCCGACAGCGACAGCGTTGGTGATGCCGGAGACCGTGACGGGCACGGAGCTGTTTGTTGTGGAGCCGTTGCCGAGCTCGCCGTCGCCGTTATATCCCCAACACTGAACCGCGCCGCCGCTTAATACAGCGCAGGTGTGTTGTGTGCCCGTAGCTACAGCGACGGCATTGGTGATACCCGAGACCGGTGGCGAAGCAATCTCTCCGTCAATGCTAGTGACGGGGAAGTATCCGTTTTGAGAAGTCATGCCGTTGCCGAGCTCGCCATCGGGACTGCAGCCCCAGCATTGAACTATGCCGTCGTTGAGCAATGCGCAGCTGTGGTTACCGTCAGTAACAATTGCGGTAGCGTTGCTGATGCCCGAAACTGTTATGGGCATGGACGTGTACGTCGCAACGTTTATGGCCCCACCATAGTCGTCACCCCAACACTGAACCGCGCCGCCGTCAAGAACCGAACAGGTGTGCGTTCCTCCTGCACCAACGGTGATAGCGTTACCGATGCTCAAAGCCGGCACGGGCACAGTGCTGTCTGTGGTCGTGCCATTGCCGAGCTGCCCAACATCGTTGGCGCCCCAGCACTGAACCGTGCCGCCACTCAGCAACGCGCAGGTATAGCTTGCGCCCGCGGTGATCATTTTCGCGACGAACCTTGTGTTCGTGAAGCCACCTGTAGATGGGACGCCGCCAATTGCCGACATACCTCCCGCGGCTGTCGTTCCACTGGTGGTCCCCACTGTCGCGCCCCCGCTGCCTGTTGCCGCTCCGGCTCCGACCCTTCCGCCGGTCGTTCCGAGTTCAGACAGCGCGCGGTTGCTGCCGCATGCCGTGATGAACAAAATCAGGAAGCCAAGCCAATGCATGCTAAATTTTACACCAGCTGGATAAAAGATCACGCGACAAATAACATCCGGCAATCGCTCGACGAAATTGCTAATGAAAATACTTCGTCGGTACATAGCCCGAGCCTCACCAAGCGCAGCAATGAAGCGCGTGCGACGCGCCAATCACACCAATGCTAATGTCTGCCACTACACTAATTCCTGCCACATACTCTCCGCTTGGACATTGTCCTTTG
>CAWIGY010000067.1:0-32170 GCA_963835565.1 uncultured delta proteobacterium | reverse complement strand
CAAGGGCCGGAGCCTAATTCAAGCCGTTTCGAGCACGCGCGGCGGACCAAGACTCCGACGCGGGACAAATCAGGTTAGCCCACAGCGCTCGGATTAATCGCGAGCGCGTCCGTCCCAGGGGGCTCGTCAGGTGGAGATGTGACAATTGGCGGCGGCGCTGCTACTGGCGGAGCTACGTCCGCTGGAAACGATGCTACGGGTGGCGCAGGGTGCCGGGGCGAGCACCGGTGGGGCTCCTGGGCAAATTCTGCCTGCCGGGGTATCACTCAGGCGTGCCTGGCGCTGGATTGCCCCTGAAGACAAGCCACCGATTCCACGGACCTTAGGCCGCCGAATGCCCTGACGTCACTAAGTTTCGCGTTAGAATCGATCTGTAGGGATTTGCCGAGCATCGGGAGACGCAGTGCCCTGTTCCGTGCCGCTGCATCCAGCCAGTGGCAATACAGCGCTTGCTACAAGGCAATACTTCAAATAATTCGAATCGATGAATTTGAACATACACAACTCCCCGTCGAGGTGTTTGGTACACCCGTGAGCGTCGCCCTAATCGAGCGACATTGTCGTTTGCTCGGAGTACGCGGGGGTTGGGCAAAGGTGTCGCCAGAATCGACATGCACTGAAGAAAATCTCCTAACTGGCACACATAAAGCCCTTTTGCGATTGGTGTTTGTGTAGATTACACGATCACTGGGCAACCGATTGCGGCGTAGGTTGGCAGGCGACTTCAGTCCCGGCTCCACGTTGCGGCCAGCAAGGTCTACCGCGCTCGGTGTTGGTGACCGGTACCCTAGGGCTTCTGATAGACGCGCACGTAGTCAACCTGGTACATGATCGGGAACGTGGTGTTGGATGGATCACCGCCGTTGGCCCCAATCGCCAGGTTCACCAGGATGTAAACTGGGTTCCCCGTGTACGGATTGGTGCTCGTGATCAATCGCATACACGAGCTTGTCGTCCAAATACGGATTGATCACCTTGGAATCCCATTCCATGGCCCACAGTCGGAACTGCTCAACCAAGTGGGCCGCCCAGCGAACTCAGCGATTGATCCGCGGCCTGACCGATCGCAGTTGCTGCCCGACGGGATGCAGACGTTGGCTTTCACGCCATTATTGTAATACTCCATGATGTCAACTTCGCCGAACTCGGCGAACTGCGTCCGTTACCGAGACCAGAACGCAGGCCAACTGCCTTGCCGGGTATCAATTTGCCCGCACATCTCGAAGCGCCCATACAGAAAGCTCTGCTTGCCGACGAGACCAGCGAACTCGATGTGTATTCGGCATACTGCCGACTCTGGCTTCCAGTCGCTGCTGCCTGCATTGTAGTTGGGGTTGGTGACTCGCTGCTTCTGCGCTGCAATCGTCAAGAGCCAGCCTTTGGAAACGGTGGCATTGTCAGGCTGGTACCACTGCAGCTCTTGATTGCGTACAAAGCCCTTCTCGAACCCCCAATTGGCTGAATTGGGTGCGCCGTCTTTGTCGAATTCGTCGGACCAGGCTAGCTTCCACTTAGTGCTATCAATGGCAGCTCGGGCCGCACATTGTTGGGGCCCGCCGCCACTCGAGCCACCCGATGACGTACCGGCGGTGCTCGACGTACCGCCATTCGCCTTGCGTGCCGCCACTGCTGGAGTTGCCGCCATTGGCTTTGGTCCCGCCGGTGCTCGACGTGCCGGCATTCGCCTGCGTATCGCCACTGCTCGCAGTGCCGCCGTTTGCCTTCGAGCCACCGGTGCTTGATGCGCCTCCTCCATTTGTATTGGATCCACCTGTGCTCGAGGCGCCCGCAGTACTCGTTGTGCCGGCGGTTGTCGTTGAACCGCCAACGGCTTTCGAGCCACCTGCCGCCTGTGTGCCGCCAGCGCCCGTCCCCCCGCTGGTCGATTGATTGCCACCGGTAGCTGCAGTAGTGCTGGTGTTGGACGTGCTAGCGCCAGCTGTTGACCCACCCACGGTCAACGACTTCGTGGCGCCGCCCGACGAGCTTGCACCCGTTGAATTCTGTGAGCCTCCCGTCGAATTCGAGCCGCCGAGGCCGCCGCTCCCAGCTGAACTAGACCCGCTGCTACTACTACCGGAGCATGCAGCCACCGTGAGCCCCATGCCTGCAGACAACAGGGCATGATGAAATTTCGACACCTGGCAGCTGCGCATCAGCATATTTGAAGTGTTGTCGAACGACCGTAAATCGCAATCGGATTCGACCGAGTTTCCCTCCCTAACTTGGCCCCCGAATTGCTGCGACTCATTGCGTCTTGAGACCCCATTGCACTGAGCAGAGAAGTTTTTATCCTTGGTATCCGGTAACGTTGCCTGATATTCTGTCTTTGCGCGTTCTTCACGTCGCCCTAGTAGCGCGATTCCACTGAAGTGATGGGTCCTACGGACCCGGCCGCTGCGCGGCCATCGCGCTACTATCCTCATTTTTTTGGGCATTCGCCCAAACCCAAAATCGCTTCGCGATTTTCTAGTACATCGATTCAAGAGAATTGATGTACTAGTAGTTTGATTCGAGTCAACGCCGGTCGCCTGAGGCCCGGCTTGCGGGAAGCCCGGACATCGGGAATACGTTCATGATTATTGCGCTACACAAGTCTTGTCCGTGCTCCATGCGCAGCCAAGAGTCACCTGACATTTATTCTTGTTGAGGCCCTTACAACTTGTTGCCGGGACACTCGACTCTTCGAACACATGCTTCTTGGTTTCGGGCGGTTTAGGTTCTTCCTTTTTGGTTTCGGACTTCGCGGAATCTTCTTTGTTGGCAGGGGCATCGCTTTCTTCCGGCGCGTTGAACTTGAAATTAACGGGTTCGGAAGGCGCCGATGGTGGGCTCGAGTTGGCACTCTCGCCCGCGCAACCGAATAGGCCGGCGATCAGACCGTGAACACCCATGTGAGCTTGGTCATACCCCATCATCCCCGGAGCATGCGGGGGCTGCAAGCCCGAACGGCAAAGACCCCCGAGTACCGTTTTTCATGCCGATGCGATTGCGCAGGCTGGCGCCGCTTTCGATTTCACCACCGAGCGGCCGGTCTTTGCAGGTAGGCAGCCTGATTCTGTCCGAGGCAGCTGACCGTGAGACTCTAGGAGTACAGAGGGAACTTTATGCCTCGAATTCATCTCATGCTTTCGTTCTTGGCTCCGACGTTAGCACTGGGCTGCTCGAGCAGCACCATCACCTCGAGTCAAGTCGTCCCCAGCAGTGGCGGCGCAACAAGCACTTGCCCTACGGGCAACGAGTGCTGCCCCTGTTACGGCAATAGTACATGTGCCCAGGGACTCGAATGCCTGAGTAACGTCTGTGTGGCCAGTACGAACGGCGGTAGTACCGGCACCGGTGGCGGCTCGGGGAATGGAGGCACATCGAACAAGACCGGCAGCAATAACACCGGCGGCACGTCGAACGCCGCTGGAGCTGCGAGCATTGGCGGTACCTTAGCTGCGGGAGGCAGCAATGCCACGGGCGGCGCGAACAGCACGGGTGGCATTACCAGCAGTAATGGCGGCTCGCTGGCTACGGGTGGAACCAAGTTCACCGGTGGCGCTCCGACCACCGGAGGGTCGCTGGCTACGGGCGGAACCAAGTTCACCGGTGGCGCTTCGAGCACCGGAGGCACCAGCATGGCAACCGGCGGCGCTTTGAATACCGGCGGTATGGCAACCGGCGGCATCACGTCTAGCAGTACTTCTAAGAACTGCAGGCCGGCGAGCGCTGCTGCCACACAATACGTAGATCACGCCAACGGCACCGATGACAGCGTCCACGGCGGTGACGTCGGAAGCTGCGCCTACAAGACCCTGACTTATGCACTCGCGTATGCGACGGGGTCGGTACAATTGGTTGGGGCGGACACCTTCCCAGGGGGTGTGGCAGGCGAGGCCCTACCCTACACACTCGGCTCAGCGCAAAAGTTAACCTGCAACAGCGCTAAATTTACCTGGCCCACAACCACCGCAGACTACAATGGGCTCATCGCGATCGCGGGTACCGCCAACACGGTGGACGGCTGCCACATCGACGGTGGGTCGCTCGGTGGCTATTGCGCGGTGGTCAGCACCACGGGTGCCACGCACACTTTCAGTAACAACACGGTCACCAATTGCGCGAACGTGGCTGTCTACGTCGCGACGAGTGTCAGTGGCATTGCCTTTACCGTAACACATTCACGACGAACAACGACGGCATCGTATTTGCCGGCACTAACGGCGGCACACTTACCAACAACTCGATGGTGTCGAGCAACCTGGACGTCTATTGCGCCACCAACACGAGCCCCGGAGTGACCGGCAGCGGAAGCGTCAAAGGGGCCGGGAACATCGCCTGCACCGGCTGCGCAAACTGCCCGTTTTGAATATCCCGCCGGCACTATCGGTGGCCACACGTCGTTTGGACCTCAGGAATTCTTAAGGCCATCGTGGGGCGGACCGATCAGAAACGCGCGCTGGCCCGGTCCTCGGCGCGGCGAAGTTTGGCTTCGAGTTCGTCGCAGAGTTTCATCATGTGATTGGCGCAATTTCACCACGCGTTACACTGACAGTTTTACGTCCCAGACTATTTCATTCTTCAATGACTTGGCGGCATACCAACATCGAAGTTAATTTTCGCCCACCCTAAATCCCGTGATCGTCACTTGCGCAGTGTTCGCGATTGGGGGCCCTCCCGAACCCCGCTCGAGCCTGAGAAAGCACAAAGGGTGATGCAACGCAAAAGCGTAGGTAGTCTCTATCAATCCACTTTAAAGTTGATCCGCTTTGCCGGACAGGTTGTTAAATTAAGCACTGGTTGGAATTCCTGGGTTGCATGATACCGCTGCAGAAGTAGATGATTTTCAGTTCGTTCAAGATTTGGCACCACACGGGGTTGGTCGCCCAGCTACTGCGAATGAAGCCAGTCGCAAGTTGCGTTGCCTGCAAAACTTCAAGACTGCAACTAATGCACTAGTCCACGACGCGTCCCGCAAATCGCTGCTCGAGCAATTCTCGCACTTGGCTTTCAATGTCGCGGCCGCGGCTAGGGTCACCTGCGGAGAAGTAGGAACGGACAACGGCGTTTTCATTGGTTGCTACGCGCAGGTAGCCGCTGTACCAATTGGGATCGAGTACCGCATCGACGCCGCTTAGCGTGACGCCCCAAGCAATGCAGGTGCCTTCGAGATCAATTCCATCCGGTGTGTGTGTGACCGTATTGGCTCCACTTGCCAACAGCATTTCGACGATTGCGGACAGGGCCCGATCGCGTACCTGGTCATCTGCAAACTGATAATTGAATTCCCCCGTCGTAAAGACTCTGCTCTGAAGCGCAAAGAGTTCGTCCAAGCAATGTGGATTGGATTTTACGGCCGAGAGGAAGCACAAGATAACCAAGAGTGAATTCTCGGCGGCAATGCTCAGCCCGGAGCGGCAAAGCACATGGTAATAGTGCCCCGACTCTTCGGCGGCGAACTGCGCGCCTCGCGCGAGCATGTAATCCTTGATCTGCGAATGACCATTGCGAAACAGCAACGGACGGGTGCCGCGTTTGGCCCATTCCACGAGCCCTATTGGGCTTACCTTCGGATCGTAGAGCACCCGTACTTCACTTGCAGGGCCGCACCTGCGGAGGCCCTGTTCCAGGATTGGAATGAAGGCAAAGCCCGCTGAGAGAATGCCCCGCGTATCGCCAAATACGAGCCGATCTCCATCGCCATCGACCCCGAGTACGACCTGTGCGTTCTCAGTTCTTGCCAGTTCGATGGCGGTGTCCATCTTGCCTTGACTGGTAGGGTTGGGCGACCCGGATGGAAAATCGCCGTTCGCGACCAGTCGCCTCGGGATCACCGTGACACCGGCCCAGTCGAGAGCCCGGTACAGTTCCGTCCCCGCGGAGCCGTGAAAGGTATCGAGAACGACGCGCAAGCCTTCGAGCGAGCCCCGCGTGACGCCTGCAAGTTCTGCCGAATACGCAATATAGTCATCGCGCAGGTTGACCAGCGTGAGGCGACCCGCGGGGCGCTGCACCATCGAGCGATTCGAGTGATAGATTTCACGGACCTTCGTCAATCCACCCTCGGGGCCACAGTCAAGGCCAATGGCGCGCACCACGGGAACCGTGAATTTGACTCCTATGTAGTCCTTGGGATTGTGCGACGCGGTAATCGTGAGCCCCATCGTGTTTGGGTGACTTTCTGAAGCCACCAGGCTCACAAAGTAGCTATGTGGGGTACTCACGGGATCTGGGCACAACCAAACAGAAAGTCCCATGCGTCGAGCGATATGGACGCCCATCTCGAGCAGTCTTGAAGCCCCGAGGCGCGCATCGCGGCATAGGGTCACGTGATCGACGCCCAGGTCCTGTCCGTAAAGAAAGGTAGCCTCGAACAGCCGTCGCACCGCGGCGTCATCGAATTCCGAAACCTGCCAGCGCGCGTCGTAGACTTTGATCGGGTCCGAGGTCATGGGGGCGAGCTTAGAAGCCCATCTGCCAATAGTCGAGAAATGTCCGCAGCGCGCGAGGAGGAATGAGGTTCCTGGTGCCGCCGGGAGCCCGCTTTCTGCGACGAGCCCGCATCGGTTATTATGATGTCGTACCCCGCCGAAGGCCCCACTGGGCCAGAAGCGTATCCCGTAGTGTTCGCAAACGCGTTGCGGCTTCCCAAAGCTCGCCGAAATCCTTATACTATTGCCCCGAAATTTGGTCCAATACGCGATAGGGATTTTCAGTGATATTGAGCGCAAAAGCGTGGAACCCATCGCGGCGTTGGTGTGCCCGGAACCGGCACTTTGCAGAGCGGTGACTGAGAAGTTGTTGCACTTTGTCGGCGAATCCGGTTGGGACGACCGTGCGCTGAGACTCTGCGACGTTCGATATGCCCTCGAATCGATGACTCGACGAGAGTCGATGGAATCGTGGATCTTTGACGACACGGGATTCATCAAGCAAGGTGATCTGTCGCCGGGGGTGCAACGCCAGTAGACTGGCTCGGCAGGCAAGAAGACGAACTGCCAGATTGGGGTGAGTCTGACGCACAGCGGCTACGGCGACACCGGGGCATTTCGCGATGGCATCAGGGCACTCGGACTCAGGTTGGCGCATCGAACGCACCTACGAAGGTATGAAGGGCGAGTTTGGCTTAGACCACTTCGAAGGCCGGTCCTATCGAGGCTGGCAGCACCACGTCAGCATCGTCCTTGCCTGCTACGCATTCGCCGTTGCCGAACGCGCGCAGGTTTTCCCCCCAAGGCCCGAAGGACGCAAGAAAACGACACGTTCGATGTCGCGGCCTAATCGACACTTCGATGATTCGCTCGCCACGATTCGACGAGGCATCATTGCGACACTCGGTCAGTGGTTGCCCCGATGCCTTTGCAGTTTACGCCCTCAAATCACGCGCCAGCAAAACTGAGTTCTGGGGCAGTAGTATTAGGCGGCGAGCTGTTGTCGCAAGGCGAGATTTTCAATCGCGAGCGAGCCGCGCGATCGAAGCAAGGGGCGAAGTGACCAGACGAGCACCGACATGAGAAACCGAACTATGGCCCGATTCTATCACCACACATGTATCCTAACGGGACTTCTCCCGGCCGGTGACGCCATGTTTGCTATTTCTATTTGAAATGCCGGCACGCCGTGCGTTGGGTTTCATAGGTGACCCGCTCGTCCGTTCACTACGCCCTTCGGGCGTTTTTATCATCTGGGTTTCCGGGGCCCGACCCGGAACCGGAGTGAAAAAGTACAGTAATCCGCGCTCGCGCGGAACGCGCGCGTAGTTCCCCAAACAAGATTGAACCGATACCGAACAGAAGAGCGGGAAGCCAAAGATATTTGCCGAGCTGCCGTTGGGAAAGACCGTGATCGATAACCAGATACTTTGCCGCCCCAAGCAACATCACGAGGGTCACCGGTGTTGCAGCGGCGACCAGGAGACTGCCCCGAAGAACGCCCGGGATATGAGCCAATTCTAGTAGGCTCAGGTGGCTCTTATGATCCGGCTGATTTTCAAGTTAGACGCGGTGAACCTTGCCGCGCTGTTGCCGCAGAGCGCAGCCATAATCCACAAGGGCACCCAGGCCATGCCCGCGACCGCAATCCAATAAACCGTCTCCCTCCAACCAAACTTCGCCTCAAGGAACACTGCCAGCGGCGGACAGATTGCCGAGCCAAGGGAGTTTCCCAAGTAAAGTAGGCCGATCCCGCGCGGACGGTCTTTGAAAGGCAGAACGTGATGGACAGTTTGTGCCGCGGATGGCATGGCGGCTGTAACCGCGAAGCCCATGCCAACGCGCAACCACAGCAGCGCCGCAAAGCTTGCCACAATTGAGTGCAGGCCCATCATCAGGGAAGTTGCTAGTACAGTGAGAGCAAGTCCCACTTGGGGGCCAATCCGTTGAATAAGTCGTGCGCTTGGCATGGAACCTATCAGGAACGCACCCGCCAGGCTCGAGACGAGCCAACCGTATTTTACGTTGGAGATGCCGAGGGAGGTAGTGACGGTCACCGCTAGCGCTGCCAACGCTTGCCGGTGAACCAAGGTAATTGAGAGCGCAACCGTGGCGAGGCTTGTGATAGTCCAAGCACGCACGCGGGACACCGCTGAAAGCACTTGCCGATCGGAATTCCGAGACGGGGTGAACCTGCTTTGCAATATCTCAATTTGGCTCACTCTGGACACGCTAAATTCCTTGTTTACTGAGGCTGATGTAGGAAATTGGTCACAGTCCTCGCCTACTGGCACTGCAGGTACGTACCAGAAACGGTTTGAGTCTGGGTATCAAACGTGAGTCCCGAGCTCTCGAATGTTGGTGTGTTGCTTGGGAGGCCAATGCACCATATCTCGATCGTGCCTCCCAACACCGATCCATTGGCATCCCATTGCAGCGGGCAATACGTGCCAAAGCCGTTGATGTTCTGGCCGGAAACGAGAGTCTGAAATGCCGTGAGCAGTAGCTGGTTTCCCGTATCGATCGTGACCGTTCCTCCGGCGAGCTTTCGCAGTCCCGCCGCGATGTTCGCGCCGCTGACCGGCAAGTTGGTAGTGGCGGCGAGCGCATACGCAATTGAATACACGGTGTCGTATGACGGACCGCACCCCGATGCCGTCGGGGTGCTGCCATAGCGAGCGTGATAGTCGATGCTAAAGCTAGTATACACGCCTTGCGAGTCAGGGCCCGGTGTGGTGCCCGTGCCTTGGACGCGCAGACGCAAGTTGTCGTTACCCGTGACAGCAGCGAGCAAGTCGGGCCCTTTCGATGGATCAATGAACAGGTAATACGGTCGATTCACGCCCGTCCACTGCTGTTCCAGCGGCGTCATTATTTCCGTGACCGTTTCGGCAGTGCCGGCCAAAACAACAATATCCGGAGCGAAGTTGACTTGCTGGGTAACGATCGCGTTTTGGTTGGTCTGACTCGGATCGTAAGGAACAATTTGGACATTGCCGGTCGCGCTGCCGGCGTTCACCGGATCGTTCAAAGACTTTCCGTTAATCACCAATCCACTCAGGGAGGCTTGCGTACCCATTCCGGTCACATCGTTCCGGTAGATAATTGACAGCTTAACGCTAGTTTCCGAACGCTGCGTCTCCAAACTAGTTTCCAGGGCATTGATTTGCTGAATCATCAATTGCCCGCGCTGATTGTCCAGCGGAATCATTAGCCAGGTTAAGTCATTGTCGTTGAGATCGGCAATGCTGAAGGCCTGGGCAGTCGGGCTTATCACCGCAACGCCGGCCTGAATGGTCACCTGATTGGAGACATTCAGCGTATCTTGGCTGGTATTCGGACCGACGATCGCGGGGACGCGCACATCGCTGACTAGATGTGTTGCCGCGCGAATCGCATTCACGGATGCATTGCAAGACACCATCACCAACGGTCGGGAGATCCCAGCGACGTTGGTCGGGATTCCTCCAAGACGGTTGATTTCCTCGACGGCCATTACAGCACTCTGCTGACGCGGAATATTCTGCGCAGCGGTCGCGCCCTGGGTGGCGAACAATGACCCGATGATAATCGCCTTGTCGTTCGAGTAGTCGCCGGTCACAAGCGTGCAGTCTTCATTGAGCAATTGCACGCACCTGCCTTCGGGTTTTACGCATACCGATGGCACCGTCGTAGGTGAACTTCCGGCATCGGCATCTAATGTTGCACCGGCGTCACCGTTTACGGCGGCTGCAGTTGCACGGTCAGTGCATTCCAGATTCGTCGAACAAGCGGTGTTGCCTGATCCGTTGTCCAAATTTGAATCCGCATCCGGCTGGGAGCTTTCCGTGGAAAGCTTGTCTAGCCCGATAACATAATTGCAACCTGCCAGAGATAATGCGGTTGCAATGGTCCCCACCCCCGGCATGACATGTAATAACTTCCTTGGCATATTGCCTCCACTCGATGAGATAGACCGGGTTTCGCGGGCTATCGTCTCGTGACGCTGGTTCAGATGCCCGAAGTGGGAATGCAAGACATCCGGCGATGCTGGTGGGACCGTCTCCTTTCACACCGGCCAGAACAACAAAAATAACCCAGCTGCGCGATACGCATTGGGGATTGCTTGGCCGTTACAGTTTAGCGTGTCGCGATGGGAACCGGAAGGCTCACGCGGTTCTCGGGCCGAGCCCAGCAATGACGACAACTTGCTGACTCGCTATTTGCAAACCGTTCACGCTCTTGCGGTTCGAAGTATAATTGGAATCCGCGGCGTAAGGAGAACTCACCGTTGCACACATTGTTACCCACTGCCATCCTGTGCAAATGGCGTGTAGCGCAATCTCGATAATTGGTTCTTGGCGTTGAAAGTGGGAGTCCCATGATTAATAAGACGATTACCCAGCATCACTTCACGTTTTTGCGCAGACAGTTGACGGCTGGCATCGTCGCAGCAACTTTGGCAACAGGGTTTTTTCACTCCCTAGCAAAGGCACAAGACGAAGCAAGCTCCTCTGACACTGCGGCCGCTAGAGAGCTCGCGGTTGAAGGGTTGAAGTTGGCTGATGCCGGCCAATGTTCAGAAGCCATCGACAGGTTGACTCGCGCGGATAAATTGCACCATTCACCCATTGTTCTGGGACGGTTGGGAGAATGTCAGATCGAGGTGGGCAACATCGTGGAGGGCACCGAAGCATTGCGAAAGCTATTGCGTGAAGTGCTGCCCGCAAATCCCCCAGCTAGCGTACTTGTAGCGCGCGATCGCGCCCAAAAAGTGCTTGACGCAGCCAAGCCAAGAATTGCTAATTTGAACGTGTCAATTCAGGGTCCCAACCAGGCCGTGACGGTTACGATTGACGGACAATTGCTATCGAGCGCGCTGTATGACAGGGATCGCCCCACCGATCCGGGCGAGCATGACATTGACGCGACCGCTCCCGGCTACATCAAGGAATCGCGACATGTGACCCTGGGCCCCGGCGAAAAGCAGGTTGTTTTATTGACGCTGCGCCAGGACCCCGAATACGCCCGTACCCAGGGTTCGAACGCGGCAAAGGCGAGCCCCGCCGCCGTTGCCGCGCCCAGCGCCTTGCCCTCGATACCCGCTGCAGCTCCGCCTTCAGCCATTAGTACGCGTCACGCATCGGGCCCGAATCGAACCAGCAGCTATGTGATGTGGGTCCTGGGAGGCGCCGCCGTGACAGCCGGCAGCGCCTTTGGATTTATCGCACTCACGGAAAAGAAGGATTTAGACAAACAGTGCGTGGACAATCTCTGCCCCGCCGCTTCCAAAGGTGCGCTCGACACTGCAAACCGCAACGCAACACTGTCCACCATTTTGATGGGCGTCGGCGCCGCCGGTCTTGCCCTGGGAACAGTGCTGTTTTTTACGTCAGATTCGAGTCCATCGACGGAAAATTCATCGACCAGCTATCAGCCGCGACTGCGGGTCGGGATCGGACGAGTCGAGGTCGAGGGAGCATTTTGATTGACGCAAAACCCGACCAAAGTTCGTTGGCTGGTCATCTTTCTTGCATTTCTCGGGACAACCATCAGCTACATTGATCGCGCCTGTCTGGGCGTGGCCATCCCGACCATCCAACGGGAGCTACAGTTCGACCCTTCCGCTATCGGAGCGGTGTTGGGCGCCTTTTTTTGGACGTATGCGCTCGGTCAGCTTCCGTCGGGCTGGTTAGTTGATCGCCTCGGCGCGCGGGTCGCTTACGCAGGGGCCATGTTGTGTTGGTCGCTGTGCACAGCCGCCACCTCCCTGTCGAGCGGGTTCGCATCGTTGTTCGGGGTGCGGCTGCTCTTAGGTGCCGCAGAGGCGCCCGCTTACCCAACCAACGCCAAAGTCGTCTCGGAGTGGTTCCCCCGCAGCGAACGGGCTCTGGCTACGAGTATTTTCGACAATGGCGCTCGCGTTGGCTCAGCCTTGGCATTGCCGATCGTCTCAGCCGTCATTTACCTATTGGGCTGGCGCGCGTCATTCATCGTAACCGGCATGTTGGGCTTGATCTGGGCCTTCGGATGGTATGCATTTTACCGACAGCCGCAGCGCCATTCTTGGGTGAACGACGCTGAACGCGGCATCATCAATCGACACTCCCTGTCGGATCCGGCTCCAACCGAGGGTGCCCCATCGACGCTTCGCTGGCGCGACCTGTTCCGCTATCGAACAGTATGGGGCATGATGCTCGGCTTTTTTTGCCTAAGTTTTGTCATCTACTTCTTCATCACATGGTTTCCAACCTATCTGGTCAGAGCGCGCGGCTTTACGCTACTAAGTCTCGGCGTTTACGGAACTATTCCGGCGCTGTTTGCCATACCTTGCGGGTTTCTGGGGGGCTATGTGTCGGACAGCCTCGTTCGACGCGGCGTGAGGCTCACTTGGGCGCGCAAAATCCCAATTGTAATTGGAATGACTACGGCATCCAGCATTGCATTAGCTGTACTCGTGCCCAATGCTGCTTGGGCCCTGGCGCTGCTCGCATTGTGTTACGGCAGTCTAACCTTCGCTGCCGCGAGTATTTGGTCTTTGCCGGCCGACATCGCTCCGTCACCCATTTTAGTAGGCTCGATCGGTGGAATCCAAAACTTTGCATCTAACCTAGCCGGAGTCGGAATCTCCAGTTTCGTCGGAGTCATGCTCAATCGGACCGGTGGATTTGTGGCAGCGTTATTGGTTGCCGGTGGTTTCGCAATGCTGGGCGCCTGCTCTTATCTATTCATTGTAGGCGAAATTGAGCCATTGCCTCATAAGCCGCCGGCTCACACCTGCGGGCATTGTTGAGGACATTGTCGGCGGCGAGTGCCAAAAACATGAAGTCACAGGCGCCAGCCCCAATCATGTATTCACCCTGTTGCCAGAGATAGGGCCAGTCCTTGAGCTCCGGAAAATCCGGAGCAATTAGCGAAGTGCCAGAAACAACGCCACCGGGAACATAGCTAAAATCCGCGCGATTCAGGCCGTATGCTGTGGTCATGGACTGGGCTCCTACCCCGGACACAAATGATGAAGTGTTGGCGCCCGGATGAGTTCCCAGCACGAAATTCAAGGCGTTCAGAAGGTAGTCCGTGTCAAATAGATCTGGCCAGCCTGCGTGCAAATAAAACTGCCTGACACCAAAACTCTGGATCGCCCAACCTGAACCCCAAATCGCTGGATGATACGGTATACCAAACGGAGTTTCGGCGCATTGTCGGCGGATGCTTGTCCGCAGCGCCACCAATGCACCGTTGATACTCAAGTGAAACAGTTGATCATTGACGATACCATTCAAGCGACCCAGCGCCCACCCCACGGTATCGATGTGCCGTACAATGTCGGGCAAAAGTGCTACGAGTTCCGACTTGTATTCGTCACGTTCGGTCAAGAGAATCAGCTCCGCCAAGGCTTCGATTCTGGGGCAAATGACAGTTGCTCCGTCGGCGGAGCGATTGGTGCCGTACAGCGATTCCGCAGCTTGCCCACATTCGCGAGCCAATGAAGCGTTGTACCCTGAGAGAATTCTTGCGCAGAGTGCCAAACCGGCGACGGCGCTCAATTCCCTTGCCGGGTTTTGTTCAGTAAATACCCAACGGTCATCCGAAATTGGTGCTCGATTCGGTTCCAAGTAGGAGGCCCCAACGTTGAATTCGCTTATGCAATTGTCGGTACTGTTTGTAGCGTCGCCCAATAGAACATACTGCCGCAATGTGGGGCAGATAATGCCCCGATATAGCCGCCCGAGATTTCGATAACCACCGAGAACCGAAAGAACACCATGTTCAATTTGCTGCAACATATCCGGCGTACCGTCAGGCCGGTGCATTTCCACAATGTGCTTGGTCTGGTCGATCGTGGTGGCATCATAATCGGGCCTAAACGCTTCATACGCCAGTGCCAACATGCGCACCGTTCCCATTTGCGACTCGATTCTCAGGTCGTAATCCCCGGCGTCGTGCCATCCGCCAACGCAAAGACCTGGGACGAATTGCAAAGATTCGAATCGAGTTAGGGTGTCAGAGCCCTGCGCGTACCCGTCAAAATGAACTGTGTTAGTGGGAGCCATCCGAGCGTCGTCCATGTGGCACAGGCCATGCCATACCCGATATCGATCATTGATCCGCATATGACACATTTGCACGGGTAAGAAATATTCCAGGGTTGGCTGCCAGACCCCTTTGGAATAAACATCAGTTCCAATTCTAAAGATATTCGATTCTGTGTCAGCATAACTTACTAGGTAGATTCCAGCTTCACACACCTCGGTAAAGTCAAACTGAACGTAGTTGTATCGCGAGAATCTCCCCCATGTCTTCGGCTGCGCGCGTTTGACCTCCACGCGGGCCCCTGAAAAGTCTATCCGAACCAAGCAAGCCATCGCGATTGTTTGAATCCAGGGATCCAGCTCGACGACGGCCAGTTTGCTTTGATCGGGGTGGTAGCCCACTTGCGAAACGTGAATGACTGGCCCGTACATCCAGTTTGCTTGCGGGTGTGGAGTAAGCTTCCATTCGAGCGCGCGCGTTGTCTTGTTGACGTCCAATTCGGAACGCACGATGTACCACCCATTGTTGTGTTGCACCGTGCCGTCGAGCAACTCCAAGTTTACACCGATGCCTTCGATGGTAAGATGCTTATCTTGAGTCTCTGGTGCCACGGAAAGTCTGGTACCTTTGGCTAAAGGTTGACTTAGAACGCGCTGCTGGTCGTCAGCCGTATAAGGGCCGATTAGCTGTCGAGGGAAGGTCCCCGTGGTCGCGTCCATGAACCAGCTTTTCCCAAAATAGTCACCCGGAAATAACTCCAGATTGAAGGCAACCTTGCCCTGCCACTCTTCGGGCAACGACTCACTCAAGTCCACCATAATTCGAAATGACGCCGCGTCAGGCATTACCTTGACTTGGTATTGAAAGCACAGATCAGGGTACTCAATCGGATTGAAGCCCGTCCGATTGCGACTGGGATCCGGGTAGCTGAGCCGAGCAGTGATGGTTTGGCGCTCGACGTCCACAACCCTTTCTTCCAAGCGAGGGATAGGTTGCCATTGTCCAGGCACTGGGTCCAATCGAACATCACCATTCGCTGCAATGCGGCTGCCGTTGAGAATGATGGTAACCCCGCTTTGGTGTCCCTCCGGATAAGCATCGCTGAAGTTCATAACATTGACGCCAGGTGCCTCCAGGTAACCCGCGGAATTCAGAATTAGCGCACCCGACGCCGGCGAAGTGACGGGTGGCTTTGACTTCAAGTTCCTGCTGGACCTTCTTTTCGAACGTCTTTCATGGCGATGCATGCTGAATACCTCATTGAGCGATCAAGAATTACTGGTGCGCCCGGAAATTCAACCGACTTCGGTCGATTTCACGCACCCGCCGAACGCCCCCGACCGATTGGTGCGGATGAAGGCAAAAAAGCCTTCGCCGTATTCCTCGGCAACGGGGCGGAGGCATTCGATGTCAGCTCGATATTGGACTCTAGGATTGGTTGGTGCGCTCAGCGGAATCGTCGCGACTACAATAATAGGCTGCGCATCAAAAGACGGCAAGCGGGCCGGCAATGGCAACATCAATACCATTTCAGACGACCCTAATTTACCGGATTCAGGAGCAGAGCCAAGCAGCCCGGAAGACGATGAGCCTGATACGAGTGACGCCGGAACCAGATCCGCTTCAGACGCCGGGAGCGGATGCAATCCGGGGGCAGTTGACGATCCGGACGACGATTTCACAGACTCTAACTGTGACGGCATCGACGGCGACAAGAAGAAAGCCGTCTTCGTAGCAACAACGGGTAGCGACACGGCCGACGGTTCTTGGGGCAAACCGGTAGCCACGCTCAACCACGGGATCGAGCTTGCCACAGCACAAAGTAAGGACGTTTACGTTTGCGCTGGTGACTATAAGGAAAGTATCACCGTAAATGCGCAAGGCATTCGTGTTTACGGCGGGTATGATTGCACGCAGAATTGGGTGCGCAATTCGAATTCCCAGGCGCAGCTCGTGTCGCAAACGAGTCCTGCCTTGGTCATTACTGGCAGCAAGCAGCCGGTGGTCTTTGATCATGTGGACGTCGAGTGCGCTTCAGCAACAACGGCCGGCGGCAGTTCAATTGCAGCATTCATCTCGAATTCAGCTCAAGTGACGCTGCGTCGGGGTACCTATCAAGCGGGTGACGGAGCCAGCGCGCAGCAGCCCGCCGCCGCGGCAGTCACACAAACATCGACGGTCGTCGCAAGGCAAGGCAACAGTGCCGCAAAGACAAGGAATTGTGGCGTGGCCCTCAATACCATTCCTACGTGTGATCAATTAGTCACGTCGAGCATCTCATTTGCGTTACCCACCTCGACGACGTGGAACGCGGCTCAAACTCCGTCGCAGTTCATGTATTGCCCCTCTGGCGACTACAGTTTCGGTGGTGGTGGGGGTGGCACGGACCCCGCAAATTGCTACGCAACAATGCAGGCACTACCGGTTATCCCGTATCCACGAGCGGAACTCTCGATGGTTTGGACGGCAGTGACGGAAGCGCAGTCCCCGGAGCGACTGTTGGTGTCGGAACACTCGATTCAAGCGGCTACCAAGCTTCGAACCAAGGCGCCGCCGGTAACGCGGGAGTCGCGGGTCAAGGCGGAACCGGTGGGCAAGGCGGTGGTGTGTATCAATCCGGTTACTACCTGCGACGTATGCGCATTTTTCGAGCCCATACCCGTCGGCGGTGGTGGCCAAGGAGGTCCCGGTGGCTGCGGCGGACTTGGGGGAGCACCTGGCAATGCCGGCGGGGCGTCCATCGCCGTCGGAGTCTACCAAAGCCAAGTCACGATAGAGCGTGCCACGTTGCAAACGGGCAAAGGCGGAGGTGGCTCGACGGGGGCGACGGTGCCGTTGGCGCACCCGGTATAACCGGGGCGCGCTTGGCACGGTCAATGAGTGCGGTACGGTTACAACCGCTTCTGTTTCCCCCGGCTTGGTCACAAGCGGGCGGCAATGGCGGCCATGGCGGGAAAGGCTCGCAAGGCGGTCCCGGCGGCGGTGGCCCATCGATTCCGCTTTTCGTGTCCGGCACGACGCCGTCGCTAACGGCCCTGACGTTTCTGCCTGGCTCCGGTGGTCCCGGAGGAAGCAATGGCGGCACTCGCGCCGCTGACGGTGAATCAACCGAGCAGAAGGTGCTGCCATGAAACGTTCAAGTGGATTTTGTTTCGACCCGGTCACACGACACATCGGCACGGAAAAACGGGAGATTTCAATGAAACATTCATGCGGCTTTGGTCTGTCTATATTTCTTGGAATTGCCGGCATTTCGGTTGGTTGCGGAGGAGGTCCGGGACAACACGGGAGCAATTCTTCCGGTGCGGACGCCGGTGACCTATCAGGGAAAGATGGCGGGACGAGCGCTGCTGCAGGACAGCCGCCAAAACCCATCAGTGACCGCTCGCCCTGCATTCTAAGTGCAGATTGCTCAGCGGGGCTTCACTGCGACCTCGGTGAATGTATCCAGGACTGCAATAGCGCGAGCGCGTGTTCAGGGGACAAGACCTGTTCGTCCCGAGCGCGATGCTTGACCGAGAATCAACCCGATGAAGATCCGCCTCCGCCGAGCACGAGCGCCGGAACACTGGACATAACTCCGATTGACGGTGAAGCTTACACGCGCCAACAATGGCAAGACCATCAATCTGATGGTGTCCACGAACACCACGGACGAGGTTCGTTATCGCGTGCAAATCAACGCTCCCTATCTGGCCATTGACAACGCACGCGGGACGTTCAAGTCAGCAAACGACATTGCCCATCAAAGTGAACACGAGCAATATCGTCGCGCGCGACGTTCCAGGCAGCGTTACGATATATTCGACATTAGGTGTAACCGATATCCCGATGCCCCTCCACGTTGGGCTGACGGGTCGATACCACGGCGCCCTTCGTTACACCGGGGACGCCATCCCCCTCGGTGATACCCGTTTTGACTTGGATATCATCGAGAACAACGGCGACGTCTCGGCCCGAGTGGCTCCCGAGCATTCGATGCTTTTTCCACAAGGCGCGACTACCGACGACGTTGCGTATGGGTTTGGCTCGCTCAGCGGTGATGGCAGCGTCGATTTGACCATTGACCATCTGCTGGACGCGACCGCAGGCGGCACGCAGAACCACTTCAATCGACAGATTGGGCGTCGTATCGTGATGCACCTGGATGCCCCGAGCACGGGCGTATTCGACGGCGCATTCACGGAATCCATATACGGTCTGTTTGAGGGACGGGTACAGACCACAGGCGCTACCCATCTGGAATTCATTCCCGAGGCTCAGGACCCGAATTTTCAAACCCATTCGGTGACCATGCCGACGATTACGACGAATTCACAACTGTTTCCATTAACGATGGCTTCGGTATTCAACCCAGGTCCGAGCGAACCGTGTAGCGCCGGCCCCGTGAGTGCAACGACAGTCTTAGACATCTGTTACAACCCACTGCGCGCATCCCTTCTAAATGTCGGCACGAAATACTCCGATCTCAGTGAGAACTGCAAAATCACGTTGGGGCTGCCCTCGACCGGAAATAACGAGAGCGCATGTGGCTGTGTAACGTACGCCGCCTGTGCCATGTATTGGAACGCGCTGGGAAGTGCCGCTACTATGGGCGCTGAACAAGGAGCACTCGCGCAAAATCTAGTTGCCCCGGCCGCTCTCGTAGCTCAAGAGGAAATGGTAGCGGCTCTTCGCGATTCGGTGACCAACGGTAAGGGACTTTCAACCGAACTGACGCATTATGATACGGCGCTCGCCGCTCTAGCGCCGGCTGCCAAGTGGATGATGCAACCGGGCATGCTCGAATTTTTCCGCAATATTCCAGCATCAACAGCCCAAACGCCGCCAACAGCCTATATAGGAGATCTCACATCCGCGCAGTGGACAGCTGCCGGGCTCACTGCAAGTGTCGCTCCGAGCGGTTCGGAAATTGAACCGTATCCTGCGGCGCGAGCGTTGGCTAGGGTCGTGCAACTGCTAGTGGATGCGAACGCGGAGCGACAGCGAGTGGCGAGTGTCGTTACGACAACCGATCCGCAAACCCAGATCTCACAAGCACAATATAACTCGGTCATCACCTATCTTGAGGCGGTTGCATTGATAGGTGTACTGGATAGCTGGGCCATTGCTCCGCCAAGTGCCGCAGCCTCAATTACCGGCGTCCTCACCAAGCTCGACCATGCCTTCACCGACATGACGCAAGACGCGGGCGACAACCTGGGCACACCGAAGCGACACGTTCCGTTCGTGTACCGAGCAGATGACACTGCAAGCGGAGCAACCAATTTCGAACAGAAGCTGACGATTGCTGCCAAAGCCGTCTCCGCATTTGCAGCCGCTTGAAACCAGCTTTCACGACGGACGCACAGCAAGTTGATCAGGCTCAATATGCCAACGCGACTCAAATGAAGAACGCGCAGGACACGTTTGACCAACAAATTCATGACATCTGCGGCTCAGACTTCAACCTGGACCCACCAGCGGGTACGGCCTGACTGGACCCAATGTGGCGCAACGAGCGGCACGATGACCGAATTCAACTTGAAATTCAGCCGGCCCAGACCGCAGCCGAGGCCAGCGCTCAGCGCGCACAAGGCCAAAAGGACAAGATTGATGTCGATGTGCATCTCGTCGCAACCAAGAAGAACATGCGAGACGACGAGTTGTCGTTCTCGTCAGATCCAACGCACAAATCAATCGCCAATACCTCAGACATCGACATGCTCAGCGCCATCCAGCAGATGATGCAGCATGGCGTCCAATAGCAGTCTCTTCAACGCTGGCGCGCCCGCGTTATGCGCAGTGGCCAGACTACGGTATTGGGCTTGAAAAGGCCGGCCTGGAAGCGGACAATAAGTAAATTTGCTCAAGCGCAGAGCATGAAAGTTCAGCAAACGGATGCGGACATCGAATATGCCGACGGCATGGCCAACATCAAGCGCGAGCAAATCGATCTCAGCTGAGATGGTCATTGAAGCACGGCAAACTGTGATTGGCATTCTCGAATCCAAGCTCAAACTTGCCAACGCCTATCGAAAGCCCAGGAGCTTTACGCCAGCCGCACTCAGACCAATCAACTGATTAGCAGTGATCCCGTCAATGGACCCCGCCTATCGACTAGTGCGCAATAAGACTGCCCTTGGCCTGCTCGATGCGCGCGATGCGGCGCAGAAGCAGCTGCTGGATGCAGGTCGCGCGCTCGAATACGAGATGAACTACGATCTTCCCACGTTCGAAGTCGCCGTGCAGAGTGCCCGCAATTACACGACGTTGTCCGACTACAGGCGTGCCTAGATACATCTGTTCGACCAATTCAATGAGCTTTACGGCTCTCCGCAACCGACTCGACTACGGTATCCATTCGGAAACTGTTTGGTATCACCGGCCCACGCCAAGATGAGGTCACCGGTGCCACGCTGAGCGAAGGGGAGCAATTCCGCGCCTACGTGCTCAACAACCAGTCCCTTGACGCCAATGGCTCACTGCGCATTCAGTTCAGCACCAACCTGATGCCAGGCAATGGTCTTTGGTCCACGGAAACGTGCAACGACAAGATCAGCCAAGTTCAGGCGCAGCTGGTGGGCGACTTCCTCGGCGACAATGAAGCGGAGATTCGGCTCGCTCTATCAGGTTGCCGCGTTCTGCAGCTCCTGCGACACCAATGAACTGCGCGAGTGGAACCTCGACACGGACCAAGCTGCCGTCATCGAAGCCGGTGTGAACACTTTTAGTGATGTCACGAACACGTCGCTTTTTGGGCAATCGGTTGCCCGGGCCACTTGGACCATCGATATTCTGGGCGGAAACTTGGCTCCGGCCAATGCTGGATGTTGATGTGACGCAACTCGACGACATCGTGCTCAAGATCAACCACAAGTCGATTGCGCTTCAGTCTTCTAGCGCCTGGTCGCTCGACGATAGCTGTCTTGCGGACATCATCAATAACTAAGTTCGCATGTGGCTGGTGCGGGTCGTCCCTCCGCCAGCCTCGACCTCGAGAGCTGTTTGGTAACTAGGCATTTGCGAATCTTGGCGTCGGGCGTTAGCCTGCATAGGATAGGTATGCCATGAATAAGCGATTTGCCGCTGGAGTTGCAGGATTGGTTTGATTTTGGGCGTTGTTGCCGTGGCAGCTCACGCTTGGGGAATTGACCCGACGCATATCTCGCTTCCAAAGGGCCCAGCGTCCATCGAAGGTCTTGGCCGCAACTTCGTGCCTTCGCTCAGCTCGGGAACATCGTCCTACGGCATCGACATCGTGGTACCACCGGCCGTTGCTGGCTTTGGTCCGAAGTTGTCGATCGACTACGATTCGGGCGGCGGCGCTTCCGAGCTTGGGATCGGGTGGAAACTGGGGGGTCTGCCGGCGGTAAGAAGAAGGACCGAAAACGGCCTGCCCCGCTTTGACTCAAGCGATGCCTTTGAAGTCTCGGGCATGAGCGTCACGTCGGACTTGCTGGAAATCTCGCCCAACACGTTTCGACCCGAACAAGAAGGCGGCAGTTTCATTCGCGCTCAGCGCAGCAGTGACGGCAGTACCTGGGAGGTGCGCGACAAGAGCGGGTACACCTATCGCTTTGGAGGCGACGGCTGCACGGAATCCGAAAACGGAAATGTCGCGACTTGGCTACTCTGTGAGCGGGACGACCTGCATGGCCACAGCATCAAATACACGCTGGGATACCACCGATGGCACTGGGCTGCTGCAGTCAGTCACTTGGAACGCCGTTAGCGAAAGCGCGACGCTGACCATCAAACTCACTTATGAGAGTCGCCCCGACGTCATCGAGCGCTACTCGGCCGGCATCAAGCAAATCTTGAGCAAACGCATCAGCCGCATTGATGTGCTTGCGCGGCAAAGACACGGTTCGCAGCTACGCGCTTAGTTACGACAACACAGATAACCATTCGCGCTTGGTCAAAGTCCACATGACCGGCGCTGACGGCGTGACTGCGATGCCGGACTTGAGCTTTGAGTACACCGACGTGAGCCTGGCCGCGGCGGGTCAAGTTACGGCCATGACCACGCCCCCTGGTCGCTCAACGTCGGACAAAGATGTGACGCTGGCCGACCTCAATGGCGATAGCCTGCCCGACCTGCTCGTGGGCAAGGCGGGCGCCTTCATCTCCTATGTCAATCAAGATGGCACGGCCTGGCAAGCTGCAAGCGACTGGGCAACCAGCGACAGTCCCTCGGTTTCATTATCGTCAACGGGCGTGCAACTGGCCGATATGGACGGCGACGGCGCCATTGACCTCGTTATCAAGAGCGGCACCGACGACTTTCGGTACCTGCCGGGAGTCGATGCTCAGCACTTTGGCACCGCCGTCTCTATCACAACCGTTCCGAACTTCACATTCGAAGATCCGGATGTGCGCCTGGCGGACATGGACGGCGACCGGCGCACAGACGTCGTCATCACGACTGCTGCTGGACTGGCCATTGGCTACAACCTGACGGCAAAGACTGGACCATACCGCAAACCATTGGAGTTGTGGATGCGACGCAAACCCTTCGGTTCAGTGACGGCCATACCCAGCTCTGCGATGTCAACGGCGACCGTGTGCAGGACCTCTGCTATTTGACGTCCGGAAGCCTCATCTACTATCTCGGTCGCGGTAGAGGCATTTTCGAGGCCGCTCGACAGGCCACGGGCGTTCCGGACTTCGACGTTTCCAGCCCTTGGCAATTGCTCGACCTCAATGGCGACGGTTGGGTCGACCTGGTGCACGTGGGCGTTGACCAAGTGGACTTTGCGCTGGCCACATTCCGCTGGTGCGTTTCGGCACGCAGGGCAGCATCACCGGCACGCCGACCAAGCTTTCGACGACTCAGATTGAATTTGCCGACATGAATGGGTCTGGCTCAACCGACATCGTTTGGATTGACGTTTCCGGCGCGGCGAGTAGCGCTTGGCAATATCTCGAATTGTTTCCAAACGGTCGCGCGGGGCTGCTCAAAACCATCGACAATGGCCTGGGAAAGGTGACGCGCATTTCTTATGCCGCAGCGGCACTGGGAGCCGCGCGGTCCCGCGATGAAAATAACCCCTGGACCACCCGCATGAACGTCGGCATGCCGGTAGTTTCCGAAGTCCGCGTCGAAAGTGCCCTGGGCGACCCAGCAATTGTGACCGATTTCGACTACCGCAACGGCACCTGGGACCCGAACGAGCGCACATTTGCCGGCTTTGGTCGCGGTATCCAGACGGAAACTGGCGACAGCTCGACGCCCACTTTGGTGAGCGACAGCACCTTTGATACCGGTGTCGTCACGCGCGTTATGCGTGGTCAACCGCTAACGAGTGAACAGCACGACTACCAATGGGCTCATCTTCAGCCGCAGCACCGACAGCTACACTACGAAAAACCTTGAAACCGCGCTCGACGGCCGAGTAGTCCACTATGCCTTCAAGAGCAGCGAACAAGTCGAGCACATCGAAGGCACAGACACGTCTCAGGAGCGCATCACGCTGACCGAATGGGAACAAGACAACTACGGAAACGTCACCAAGGAATCCAAATGGGGCGAAGTCGTCAACGGCGACAAGCTCGGGGGCAACGACGAAGTCCATCACGATTCGCACCTACGCCAATAACACCGATGACTGGTTGCTTGGGTACTTGGCGAGCGAGGAAGTGCAGGATGCCAATGGCAAGCGATTCAAGCTGGTTCGGCGATACTATGATGGCACCGCGTTTCAGGGGCTGGCTCTCGGGCAAGTAGCTCGTGGAGACTTGACGCGAAGTGAGAGCTGGATATCTGGCGACCAGTTCGCCAACGACGAGGCCAATCAATTCGATAGCGACGGCAATATCACCGCCAGCATCAATGCACGTGGCGGGCGCTCAGAATACGAATATGACGGTGACAGTCACGCATTCGTCATCACCGAGCGCATGTTTCCAGATGCCGACCATTCTGCTCGAATGGCACGCGCAGTACGATGGTCGTTTTGGGACCATTACGCAGTTTACGACGCCGAATGGCGCGGTTACTTCAGTTGCCTATGATGCGCTCGGAAGAGTCACGAGCATCGTCAGCCCAGGCGATTCGCCAGACCGACCCACAACGGCATTTGACTATCGCATCGGTGCTCCCACTTCGGTGATTACCACCCGCTCGCGCGTGCGAAGCGGAGAGGACAGCGTGCTGCTTCGTGTGGGCCAGGTGGATGGCTTTGGTCGAAAGCGTGGTGAATTCCAACAGGCTGCAGCTCCCGGACAATGGGTGCTCTCGGGCCTGCATCGCCTGGATAGTCGCGGGCAAGTAGCGTTCACTGCGTACCCCACGCTCGAATCGAGCCCCGATTTGCCGTCAATTGACGATGGGCGCGATGGAACCTCGACGTTGCGGGATGCTCTTGGGCGCGAGCTGTACACGCGCTACCCCGATGGCGCCGAAACCCGCATTGATTACGCCCCGCTCAGCGTCACTAATTATGACGAGAACGACACTGATCAGTCCTCTGCTCACAAGAACACGCCGACTACGCACAACCAAGATGGCCTCGGGCGTGCTAGTTTCAGTCATTGAGCGCGAAGGCACTCGCGCGATCACGACGGGTACTTACTCGTATAACCCGGTTGGAAGTGTCGTTCAGATTGACGATGCTTTGGGTCACACGCGCAATTACGGATATGATGGCCGATCCCGACGCATCTCGATTGACGACCCCAACGGCGGCCACTTGCAGCTATCCTATACGGACGGGAACGACCTTGCCCAGCGTGTTGATGCAACCGGAAACAGCGTTCGATTCTCGTATGACGGTTTTGGAAGGCCGCTCAATGAATGGCACCAGCTCAATGGGCAAGACGAGCAACAGGTAACCGAATACCATTACGATCAACCCAGTAGCGAGCACCCCGAACTCGGTGAAGTGCAAGGCATGCTGGCTTGGGTAGAGGATGCGGCTGGCCGCGAATATTACGGATATGACGCTCGCGGGCGCACGGTTGACGTGATTCGGCGCTGGGAAGATGGCACCGAGCACCACACCTTCAATGATTATGATTCGCTCGGGCGTGTCACGCGCCGGGGTTTTCCGGACAAGACGTACCTTTCGCTTGAGTACGATGCACGGGGGCTGCTCAGTCAAGTTGGACCTGTTGCGAATAGCATCAAGTGGACTGCCCACGGTGCACTCGATAGTTACATGTTGGGCAATGGACTGAGCGAGCAGCGCACCTACGATAACCGACGGCGCCTGGTCGCGATGTCGGCGTCCAATCCCAATGGACAAGTTGTACGAGGCCTGCGCTATGGGCTCGACGCTGCATCGCGAATCGTCGAGATTGCCGATTTACGCCAAACGCCACCCGCCGATGAAGACCTGACAGCCTCATTTCAGTATGACGACCGCTATCGCTTGACCTCGGCCACTTACCGAACTGGGGCTACTACTTGGCAGTACGATGACGTCGCCAAGATTCTGACCGTCAAGAGCGACTTTGGTGATCCGCATCTCAACGTCACCAATTCCTACGGCGAAAGCGGTGCTGGTCCGGACGCGCTCACGCACCACGGAACTGAGGTCTTGACGTATGATGCGGCAGGGCGGGTTACGCAGGACGGCGAACGCAGCTACTCCTGGGATGCCAAGGGCCGGCTCTCAAAGGTAATTCGGGGCAATACTGTTGAAGAGTACGTCTATGGTCACGACGACTCGCGAGCCATCAAGCAAACGACTACTGATGGCAAGACTGAAACGACTCGGTACATCGACAAAGGACGTCGAGGAGCGCAGCGGCAATATCGTCCGCTACGCCTACCTTGGTGACCAACGTCTTGCCCGGCTAGATCCGGTTGATGTCGGTCCGCGAACTTCGCCCGTGACGAAGACGGGTAACGCGGGTGGTTCAATTGATGATATCGGAAATCACACCATCGCCCCCTGGAGCCAGATTTGGGGCAAGGCATGCCTTGCCCCGAGCATGCGTGATCTGGCACAATTGCGTTGGTTTTGGTCCGGTTTATTGGTGTATTTGGGGTTGGTTGTGACGGCACACGCACGGCGCGGCTCGTTGCATGCACTGAAATCGCGCAGTCGTGCGGTTAGGTTAGCACTGCATGCCTCGCCGGCTGCGGCATTGCTGTGCGTTTTCGCTTTGGCAGGATTTGCTATTTTTGCCTGCTCGTCAGACGACGGCAAACGAGCGCCGAGCTTTCGCGATCAAGCGGTGGACATTACGTCGCTGCCTGAAGCAGCTGAGTTCTATTTAGCCGACGCGCAACAAAGTCCGTTGGCCGTCACAACAAAAGCAGCAAGCGTGCAGAGTCGCACGGCGCTGCATCCGTTTGGGCATGTTCGGTTTCAAACGGGAACTCAAAATGACCCTTGGGGTTTCGTTGGCAACGAAGAAGATCGCGGCTCAGGCGTCAGTGATTTTCACGCGCGGCCCTATCGACCCGAGCTCGGTGTATTTCTCGCGGTCGATCCGACTGCGCTGCTTTCACCCGAGAAGACCGTGGGCAGTCCTAATCGCATGTTCGCCGTACGCTTACGCGGCGGGCGATCCCATTACCGAGGCGGATACCAACGGGCTCACGTTCGGCCAATTCATGCACGGCATGTGGGACCAAGGCGTCGAAAACGTCAAGGCGGCGGCACAAGCGAGCGTAGCCTCGGTGCGCTCGAATGTCGCGCTGGCCATGTCAGGAGACATTGAAGGCGCGGCCGCCAATATCGTCGTTGGCGCGGCCCACGGAATGGTTCAGACGGTCAAAGACGTCGGCAACTTCGGAAACGATTTCGCCAAAGCCGTCTACGCCGGCAGCGACTACGAAGCGGGCCGGCTCGCCGTCAAACCCGTCATGACCGCGATGACAGTCGCCAGCTCAGTCATGGGGGCCCGGATGTCCATTGAAAAGTCGGGGGCGAGTCGGGCGGCGGCGGCAAGATCAGACGCGTTCGGTGGAGCTGAGATTGTGAAACGAGTAATGTCCAGAGCCGAATTAAAGGCGACTCAAGAGACTGGGCTGCTGCGAGGGGGGCGTGACGGTACCCACTACGTTACAAATTCAGTAGGCATAGATGCACGCAGGGCCCAACAGCGTTTAGCGTTGGGGCAAAGACCGGAGTTGAGAGTAACGATGGAGGTTCCGGAAGGGCGATTCTCAATTCCAGGGCCAGTAGATCCACTTGACAATATGCCCGGGGGTGGAACTCAGAGGACGGCTACAGGGAAAATTCCGACGAAAGTGCTAAGAGCAGAACTAATGAAGGGGACACAATAGTGCAAAAGCAACTGAAAGGGATGCGCGTAGTCTTGACGGTAAGCGACCCTTGGGAATTTGGCACCGCCCATGGGACTGGCCCGTTCTTCGCTGCAATTATCGGAGTGGACATGACCGGAGATTACGGCGATATCGGCAAAAGACTCCTGCTCCGGCTCGCCACAGTAATTGTATTCGAAGGAACCAGCTGCGAATACCTTGTGGCGCAACCACGGTTTCGTGGCGACACACTTCTGGCTTTGCCGGAAAAACCCGTGAATTGCAACTTGACAGCAATTTCAGCCGAACGAGCAGTGTCTTCCTCTCCGCTTGATCTAAGTTGGTGGCGCGGTGGCGTCGTGCTTATTGCGACTGTTGCCGCTGCATAGAATCGCACTCTGTACCAAATTAGCCCGGCTGTGGGACACACGGTTTGTCAACGTAACAGTCGAATACTGTCACTTTACCCGTCAGCAAACTAACGAGGAATTATGTCCAGCAACGTACAATCAAGACATCCGCTAGTTGTACTTTCATTGACCGCCGCGTGGTTCATTGGGCTGATTATTGCAGCCGTTCTGGTAGCGTACATTCCTGGTGCTCTCAAATTGGTGAATGATGAGCGTTGGGGGCGACTTATGGCGAGAGTGATGCTACCAGCCCTTTTGCCACTGTTCGCGGCGAGTGTTCAGTTTGCGCGCCGCAAATATGTCAGCGCTTTGATTTTGGCGGGACTTGTATTCGCGGTGCTTCTTGGTCTTGATGGTTACGCTATCGCGTTTGTGATGAGGCGGTAGATGAATGCCCCGCCTTGGTGGGCGACTCAGTTTCCAAATGGTCTGTGGTCCGCCGCCTTACAAAGCAGCAGCCGATGAATATGTTACAGCTTGTCGGAAAACGCCTACAGATTCTTGTTAGCGACCCATGGGAGTTCGGGACCGAGTGCCTAACCGGCGTCGAGATTGACGGAAATGCGACCAAAGTGAGAAGTAGTCAGCAAAGGCGGCTCGGCCAAGTGGAAGAGGATCGCTGCCATGACGATTTTGCGCAACGACTCGGGCGAACCAACCGACAAGGATATAAGAATCCCGAGTTCAAATTGGGGAAATCATGAGCGTAGTTCGTTCAAAGGAAAAGCTCCATGCGCGTTGTTATGCCTTGCGTACTAATGGGTCTAGTGCTGACCGGCAGCCTCCCTGCCGCTGCTCAATCGATAGACGGACGATTCGGATTGGGCATCGAAGTACCGGTATTGGATATTCGACACGTAAGCCAGGACGTTTCTGTTCCGAGTGGGACCGCAGGCGAATCGACAACCACCTCGGTGGGACAGACTTCAACGGCAATGGGGCTTTTTGCCATTGGCGCGGGCTTGGACGGTCAATACGGGCTGAGCAGCCAGACGATACTGGGCGCGCGCCTCTCGCTCCGGCGCGAAACGTCGAAATCGGACGGCAGCTCGACGGCAGCCCATAGTGAATTGTCGTTGCTGCCAAGATTCGAGTATTACACGGCGCCGGATGACGTAGTTCGGCCCCATATTGGACTCGAAGCAGGATACGAACGTTCGACGTCCAACGGCTCCGCTGGCGTCACCTCGAATCTGTGGCTTATCGGACCGACAGGTGGTGTCTCATACTTTCCATCACCCTACTGGTCAGTTGACGTCAATGCTTCGCTTTACTTCGTAGCCGGGTCTGAAGACATCAGCGGTCAATCGGTGAGTGTAGCTGGTTACGGTGGGGTCTTGCGCATTGCCTTGTCAAGCTGGTTTGGAGTTGACCCTTTGACGCGCAGCCCAAGTGGGCCGCAAGCCATTGCGCAAGGCTCACCGAAAGCGCCGGGTGCGCAAAACACGGCGTTGATGCCTGCCAATTCGTCAATCTTGGACTCGACAGGCGGAGACTCGAGTGCCCACTCGCCGGGCCTTGAGCAGGTTGGAACAGCGCAAATGTCAAGGCAACCCGCGGAGGATGCGCGATTGAGTTTGGACCTGCAGGAGGGTCGCCGGCTACTGCTTATGCCCAGCGGAGCCAAAGGTGGCAATAAGGTAAAGTTCACATTGATGAAAGTTGCCGATACGGACGATCTTTCCAGTTGCAACTCTGTCGCGCTGCATGCGCCCAAGCAAGAAGTGGTTACCTTCGGAGTCAGGCACAAACGGATTTCTGCCCCATCAGGTGACATCACACTTCTCAGCGCGGAAGTGGACATAGAGCGTCTCAAGCCGTTGACCGTGGCCCCTGTCACCACCGCAATCGTAATGACGCCGGACCATTGGATTGACGTATGCGGACAGAACTGGACCATTACTCCGCTTGAGCGCCATCAACTGAAGCAGTACCTAGAAGGCCTCTGATCCGTTGAGCCGAACTGTACGGCGCGGGCAGTCGCACCCAGCGTGCACCGAGCCACGTCTGGCATTGGATGAGAGTTTTCGGTTTCGGACGAAATTACGGCACCTACTTGATTGCCGTGACCGATAACTGGGAATGAGGTCCAATTTCGATCGAAATTGTCTGAAAGTGCTAGCACCACACAGTCGTCGCTGGTTTTGGGGTTGGTTGTGACGGCACACGCACGGCGCGGTTTGTCGCGTGCACTGAAATCGCGCAGTCGTGCGGTTAGGTTAGCACTGCGTGCCTCGCCGGCTGCGGCATTGCTGTGCGTTTTCGCTTTGGCAGGATTTGCTATTTTTGCCTGCTCGTCAGACGACGGCAAACGAGCTCCGAGCTTTCGCGATCAAGCGGTGGAAATTACGTCGCTGCCTGAAGCAGCTGAGTTCTATTTAGCCGACGCGCAACAAAGTCCGTTGGCCGTCACAACAAAAACAGCAAGCGTGCAGAGTCGCACGGCGCTGCATCCGTTTGGGCATGTTCGGTTTCAAACGGGAACTCAAAATGACCCTTGGGGTTTCGTTGGCAACGAAGAAGATCGCGGCTCAGGCGTCAGTGATTTTCACGCGCGGCCCTATCGACCCGAGCTCGGTGTATTTCTCGCGGTCGATCCGACTGCGCTGCTTTCACCCGAGAAGACCGTGGGCAGTCCTAATCGCATGTTCCCGTACGCTTACGCGGCGGGCGATCCCATTACCGAGGCGGATACCAACGGGCTCACGTTCGGCCAATTCATGCACGGCATGTGGGACCAAGGCGTCGAAAACGTCAAGGCGGCGGCACAAGCGAGCGTAGCCTCGGTGCGCTCGAATGTCGCGCTGGCCATGTCAGGAGACATTGAAGGCGCGGCCGCCAATATCGTCGTTGGCGCGGCCCACGGAATGGTTCAGACGGTCAAAGACGTCGGCAACTTCGGAAACGATTTCGCCAAAGCCGTCTACGCCGGCAGCGACTACGAAGCGGGCCGGCTCGCCGTCAAACCCGTCATGACCGCGATGACAGTCGCCAGCTCAGTCATGGGGGCCCGGATGTCCATTGAAAAGTCGGGGGCGAGTCGGGCGGCGGCGGCGGTGAAGGGTGAGGTGAAGGCTGCTTCGAAAAGTGCACCAGCTGTCTACCGCCAAGGAACGTTCGCTGATGCTAAGAATGGTTGGGGCGGCAATTATGTTAAGGGGCGCCAGTGGGCTAGCGACAATCCACTTATCACTCCAGAGTATGCAAAAAAGTACGGTCTTCCAGCGGAGAACACCGGAACGCCGGATTGGGTTGCCGGCGGCAGAATTCGAGGCGAATATTCGACCCGTCCCGCTCCAGCAAGCCACAATTATCCGGACAATTCTGGTGGCGCAATTGAAGTTCTTCCGGCGAATCCGGGCAGAGTACGGCTCGATTGGTTTCATATGCCTGACAAGTAATTGGTGAAAACTATGAAAGTGACAAAGTCTAACGACATTTATAAGGCAGTGGACGTATTGATTGTGCAACTCAGAACTGAAGGTGCGGCGTCGTTGGCGGATGCTTTGCATCATCGGATGCATTCCGTATCTTGGACCACTCAAAGTGAGTTACTTGAGGAGCTACAATCGGTACTAAGCACGGAGCTGGACTCCGGTATGGCTACGATTTCGGGCACACTTCAACGGCATGTGAGGGAAGTACTGACGATCATCAATCTCGCGTTGGATCCTCGATAAGCCTGCATTGGACTTATCGGAACGCTTGCATCCAAGTAAACCTACACACAAATTCATCAACAGCTCACCAGAGAGACCACCGCCCATCACGGCAATGGTCGAATACCACAACTTTCCATCAGCAAACTAGGAGGAAATATGTCCAACACAATAAATCCAAGACATCCGCTAGTTGTACTTTCATTGACCGTCGCGTGGTTCATTGGGCTGATTATTGCAGCCGTTCTGGTAGCGTACATTCCTGGTGCTCTCAAATTGGTGAATGATGAGCGTTGGGGGCGACTTATGGCGAGAGTGATGCTACCAGCCCTTTTGCCACTGTTCGCGGCAAGTGTTCAGTTTGCGCGCCGCAAATATGTCAGCGCTTTGATTTTGGCGGGACTTGTATTCGCGGTGCTTCTTGGTCTTGATGGTTACGCTATCGCGCTTGTGATGAGGCGGTAGCAAGGT